>NZ_JBYFBY010000003.1:0-665824 GCF_057652195.1 Pedobacter sp. T50_32
GTTGCACAGGTTCGCCAGCAGTTTGGGTGGTCAGTTTGACACGGAATCCCATGGTCAGTTTCTCCGAAATATACAGAATAGGAGCAGAATTGCTAATTAACTTAGAGATCGCCACGTCGCTACGCTTCTCGCAATGACGCCGAGTTGAAAAGGCAGTGCAAATAGCATTGGCTTTGCTAAGAACGAAGGATGGCCTCATTAAATCGACGTTAAGAAAACTAGTTGCTTACAGCGTTTAAAATAAAAAGCTGTTTGAGCGTAGCGAGTTCTTTTTATTTAGCTGTTGCGACTTGTTTTTAGGAGATTTTATGCAGCCTAGATTTTTGCTTCTTTTCATCAATGGAAAAGAAAAATGATTAAAAGCCTTATTTTATGCCTGATAGTTAATTGTTTTTATAGGCGGCATGTTTCGCTAGCGCTCAGGTTTTGTCAACTTTTGTATCAAGACAAACTGCGAAGTATTCTTAAACCGAAGCTGAAAGCTGAGTTCTTGAAAACCATTGAAAAGATAAACACAATTAAAGAAATTACATCAAATGAAAAATTCATTCATATGAGTTAAAAACAAAGGGTAATAGTAAAAACCTCTCTGCCTTCGGCATATCTCCTTGAAAAGGAGAGAGAAGTGAAGTCTAACACATGCTACACACCACCTACACATATGGTCGGCACAAGAACCACACAAGAACAACACATAAACAACACCAGAACAACACATGATCGACTTACGCAGGTTCCGAAAGAAATGCTATTTAGCGCAACTTAGATACTAATCAGCTTAAAGAAGTAAAAGTGTGTTTAAAGGCGAACAATGAATTGTTTGTAAATTACAAAAAGCTTAATTCAATAATCAATGACCAATAACCTCCCGACGTATCGGGATTTCACTTCGTTCAAAATATTCAATAATCAATGTAGCATGATGTTAAGGGGATTTTCAAAGGTGTCCCCATTGCGGGGAGGATAATGGTTAATTGTAAATGGTTAAGGGTTAATCACCAATGAGCCAATGAACTAATGAACCATATACGTTTGTCCGCTTTTTGTCCGCCGTTTTTCTTTGTAGAATTGATATGTAGCTATAGTTTTACGACTTATCAAATTACTCTTAAAGCTTATGCATACTAAAAAAATCTCAGTTGCTATTGTTTCTACATTTTTATTGTTTGTTACCAATTTAGCTTTTGCTCAACTTAGCTGGGCTCCATTTGTAAATTATAATGTCAACTTTTATCCTGTAGGGATGATCACTGCCGACTTTAATAACGATGGAAAATTAGATGTGTTAGCTACCAGCTTTACAACAAACAATATGTCGTTATTATTAGGGAATGGTGATGGTACATTTCAACCCAATATTACTATAGCTGCCAACACGTTCACTATTCATTTGGCCAAAGGAGATTTTAATGGAGATGGAAAAATTGATTTCATGGTAGTGAATTCAAACCGTATTAGCGTTTATTTAGGAAATGGCAATGGTACTTTTGGTACACCAATATCGTACGTTAATGCAAATGGATCAATTAGAGGGATAGTTGTTGCTGATTTTAACAATGATGGAAAGCAAGATTTTGCAGCTACTAACAATTCTGCCAGAACTGTGGCTGTACGCTTAGGCAATGGCGATGGTACATTTGCTGAAAGAATAGATGCGCAATTGGCTAGCAGTGAAATCCCTTACGGTATGGCTTGTGCTGATTTTAATGCCGACGGCAAGCTAGACTTAGTTACCGCAAATAATAACGGTACGGCATCGATATTGTTGGGGAACGGACTTGGGGCTTTTACAGTATCGGCAACACAAATGGTGGGCACCGACGCTAGAAATGTTTATACTGCGGATTTAAATGGCGATGGGAAAATGGATTTTGTAACTGCGAATTATCAAGATTTAAAAGTTTCGGTATTTTTAGGTAATGGAAACGGGACCTTTGCAGCTAAGGTGGATTATGACACGCTAAGCGAAGCGAGGGCTTTAGCTATTGCAGATTTTAATGGCGATGGTAAACTAGATTTGGCTACTGCTAATGAGGGAGATTTGTTTCCTGGTAAGAGCATTTCCGTTTTCGTAGGTAATGGAAATGGTACATTTATGCCTAGAATAGATCATCATACTGGAGTAAAATCTGAAGATATTCTAGCTGCAGATTTTAATAACGACGGGAAAATAGATATTGTTTTTCAAGATCAGCACGGTAATAATACAGGTGGTCAACCTCAGTCGAAGATTAAGACGATGCTAAATATCACCGTTTTGCCTGTTTCTTTACTGTCGTTTAATGCGCAAACTAAGGGAAACCAATTGATTGTTGATTGGCAAACGGCTACTGAAGCCAACAACAGTCATTTCATTGTGCAAACCTCTATTAATGGTAGCCGCTGGACTGACGTAGCTACTGTACCGTCTAAGGCCGAAAAAGGAAATTCGTCTGCAATGTTGAATTATAGTGTAAGCTATCCATTAGAGACCTTAAGTTTGGCTGGTTTTGGCTTACTGGGTTTATTATTTCTGCCAAAAGTGAGGAGCAGATTTTTGAGGTTTGCTGTGGTGTTATTAGTGATTGCTGGATTTGCAGCATGCGCTAAGGTAGATCAATCTGCTAGTTTAGATAAGCCACTAAAGACAGGCCAGACCATCTATGTTAGATTGGCTCAAGTAGATTTGGATGGGAAAGTGACGTATAGTAGTGAAAAGACAGTAAAACAATAATCAATTAACTAATAACCAAGTACCAATAAGCAAGTTCCAATAATCAAAATCGAAATAGCAAATAATTGTAGCATTTCTTGAATAAAGCTACCAATATCCTGATAGCGCAATAAAGAGGTGTGGTCTCCTTCACTTGTCTTGGCTCACGCTGCTTTTTTGCTTGGTGGTGCTTAGCTTAAGTTGGTGCATTGGATATTTTGGTGCTTTCTTCTGCGATAACCTGCTAGGCCGGATTGGCGTGCTTGGGAATGGCTGTGGGTCTCAAATGCTTTTTTATCTTCTTTTGGCTTGAACCAAAAGAAGCAAAAGTTCAAGGCTTGCATCTTTTCTTGAATAAAGCTACCAATATCCTGATAGCGCAATAAAGAGGCGTCGTCTCCTTCACTTGTCTTGGCTCACGCTGCTTTTTTGCTTGGTAGTGCTATGTTTATGGATTTACAACGGATATTTCGGTGCTTTCTGCTGCGAAAATCTGCTAGGCCGGATTAGCGTACTTGGGAATGGTTCAGTGGATGAATGGAAGGTCGTTCCTTTATGTTGCATTAAGATCCCAGACTAAATCTGGGATGACGTTGTAGGAGTGGCAATGGTTAAAGGTTAGTGACCAATGAGTAAGTATCAAGTTTCCTCCCGATATATCGGTAATCGACATCACAGGGAGGAGGGAAATGACCAAGTATCAAATTCCAATAATCAAAATACGTACGTTCCAAAATAAGTGATGTTAGAGTAGTTGAGGTTGAGACTGAGGTTAAGGTTGATGAACTTTGAGATATCTCCTCATGCTTAGTCGATATGACGAGGAAGGAGAGAATGACCAGGTTTCAATTCCAATAATCAATGAGTTTAATAGATGTCTCGAAACTCGACATGACGGGGGCATGGGAAGTATCACAGCTTAAAGCAACAATTGCTAAGTACGACAGAACGGCCTCAGCGTATCGACGTTAAGAAAATTCAATAAGAGTAGCGTATAAAACAAAAAGCTGTTTGAACGAAGTGAGTTCTTTTTGTTTAGCGTATCGTTTGAATTTTTAGGAGAGACGGTGCAGCCTTGATTTTTTGTCAACTTTTGTATCAAGACAAAAGTTAAATAGCGCCCATCACATACATATTCTCCATGGTAGGAGTCGGGCTGCCGCCACGTTTCTCTAGCGTAATGGCAAAGGCCTGTGCAGCATTAACTGCAGACATCTTTTGCACTGCTGTAGTAGAATCTTGATCGAACACACCTAAACTTACGGGCTTTCCATCTACAATGGCCCATAATTGATATTGTTGGTCTTGTGGTGCTTTTGGCAAGTTTTCTAGCGTAAGGTACACCTCATTAGATTTCTGCTCGAAATACACCATTGCCTTCATGTCAGGATGTTTTTCTACACCTGCTAGCGGAATGGTTTTAATGGCAGGGTTATTCACCATTTCCCATTTACTCCTTAAATTGTTAAGAGCAATTTCGTTGGTTTTTTGGGTAGTGCTTAATGTGGCTAGTTCTGCCTTGAAATCGTTTTGCGCATTGTTGAAGTAAAGGTTCAAACCTATACTGGCAATCAACAATAAACTAGCAGCAATGGCGTACCACTTTAATGGCGATTTATTACTTTCTGCAGGTATTGACGGATATAATGGGGTAGATTCTACTTCTTCCAAGGCTGGTGTAGTGTGGTCTGCCTGTGCTACCGTTCCGCTAGTGTTAGCGTTAAGTTCGCCAGGCTCTTCCTGTATTTTAGCCCATATCGTTTGTTTTAATGTCGGGGGTGGGGCAATAGCTTCCCTCGATGCAAAATCCTCTAGGGTTTTTTGTGCATCTAAGATGGCCTGCTGTACTTCTGGGCTGTGCTTTTGGATACAATCCAAAATGCGCACTTCTTCCTCAGAAGCTAATCCCATTACATAGGCTTCTATAATTCCCGACGATATGTATTCCTTAATATCCAATTTTTAACTGTAATCTTTTAATAAACCCTTAAGTTCAATCAAAGCATTCCGCGTTCTGGTTTTCACCGTTCCAATAGGAATATCGAGCCTTTCGGCAATTTCCTGCTGGGTGTAGCCTTTAAAATAAGCCAGTTCGATCAGTTCCCGCCACTCTTGCTTTAATTGTAACAACACTTCCTTCATCCCAATATGGTCTACTTTAGGCGTAGTTGCATACTGTTCGCTATCACTTACGAATTCTGGAATACTTTGGTTTTTTTGTTCATTCTGGAAACCTTTGGACCGGATGAAGTCAATTGCCGTATTTCGTGCTAAATTAATCATCCAGGTGTACAATCGCCCCTTTTCGGGATCAAATTGTTTGATGTTCCTCCAAATTTTTACAAAAACATCTTGCAACACCTCATTGGCATATTCCGTTTCAGCCACCACCTTGTTAATAATCCCGTAGATTGCAGCCGCATAATTATCGTAGAGATAATTAAATCCTTTCTCGTTCTGTTGCATTAACAGTAATACGATTTCTTGTTCGGATAGCTTAATCTGGTTGTTCAAGGATGTCGGTGTCTTTAACAAATATAGAAAATTATATAGCACAACCAACGGGAATGTCTTTTTGTTTGGTTTTGGTAAAGAAATAGTTAGAAGATGCTGATTTGAAGTTCTTTTAGCTCCGATAGATTGAGAGGCTATCGCCAGCGAAAACCTTAATTTTCTTCTTGAACTTATGTTAATTAGATATTGAAGGGTAGTACCATAAGTGATGTTGTAGCTTTTCTAGTCTTGGTTTATTGATTTTGAAAAAAATAATTGGCAATGAAAACCGAATACTAGCAACTTTCCGTAAGTGTAAGCATAAAACAAATTTTAAATCCTAAAAATTAAACATCATGAAAAAGTTAACAAAAATTGCCATGCTTGGCTTATGCTCGGTAAGTATGTTATTTGCAAATGGCGTAATGGCGCAAAGCACTAGCAAAACAAAAACAGTAATGGTTGGTGGAGCAGCTATGTACCCAACTAAGAACATTGTAGAGAATGCGGTAAATTCTAAAGATCATACTACTTTGGTGGCGGCAGTAAAGGCAGCTGGCTTGGTAGAAACCTTATCTGGTAAAGGACCATTCACCGTTTTGGCGCCAACTAATGCGGCTTTTAATAAATTACCTAAAGGAACAGTAGATAACTTGGTGAAACCAGAAAACAAGGCTATGTTAACCAAAATATTGACTTATCACGTGTTGGCAGGTAACTATAGTGCAAAAGAGATCTGGGCTGCGGTGAAAAAAGGTGCTGGAAAAGCTACCATGAAAACCGTGCAGGGAGAGAATTTAACTTTCTGGACTAAAGGTAATGACCTTTATGTGAGAGATGCCAAAGGTAAGGATGCTAAAGTAACCATCGCCGATGTGAACCAATCTAACGGGGTAATCCACGTGATAGACGCTGTATTAATGCCATAGTTTTCGTTTTAATTGTTATAGTCAAGAGCCCCGATTTCGGGGCTTTTTTGCGTTTTGTGAATTATAGCGAGTGTCCCCTTTTAAAGGGGGATTCAAGGGGGAGGAATGAGATACGTGCATACCATACACATTGGCGGGGACGCCAACGTAGGCACAAAGTGACTTCGATTTGTCAATAGCTTAAAACACCCCGCCCGTTGGGCACTTCCCGATATATTCAATCGTGTGGACAAAAATATTAAGATAGTTCTGTCTCTATGCTGTGAATATTCAACTTTTGAAGCATCAAAAGTTTACAAAAATGCTTGTCAATCCCGCTATGTGCCTTCTCACGGGCTATTGCACATCAAAAAAACAGCGGCACTTCGTTTAATCACAGTTTTTGTTTTATTTTTTTGTTTGATTGAGCCCTTCGGGGTTTGTTCGAAAGTTCTAACTGAAAGCTTGAGTAATTTTGACACAAAACCGCTGCGTTTTAGGTTTGGTATTACAACTTGCTACTTTGTGCTCCTGTTTTTTTGATTTTGCTGGCACTGGAGATTGACCGTCGTCCTTAGAGCAAAAAACAGTGATTACCGACGATATCTTGCAAATGTGCTATAAAAATGTGTCCACAAGGCAGATTATCTGTAGGAATGGCCGACTTAATTCCAATCTTGTAAAGGGGTGGTCGAAGACCGGGGTGTTTATTTAGCTCGGTACAATAGGAATTGAACTCAAGATAATAAAAGAGGATAATTTACACGTTGGCGGGGACGCCAACCTAGGCGTGAGGTACAGATATAGGTTCCACAGCGAATGTAAACTGTTCAATAGCTTAACTACACGTTGGCGAGGACGCCAATGCGAGCAAAAAAATCCAAAACTTGTGGGAACTAAAAACAATCGAACAACAGAGCAATCTAACAATTCAACAATAACCAAAAAATAATCCAACAATATTTTTCTCTTTTCAAAATCCAAATCCATACGGTTCTCGTAAGTGCTCTTAATCAACCGTTTATTTCAAACCTTAAAACCCGTGTTATGGATAACTTAAATGAGAACCAAACCACATCACCTCAATCTACCGATATGATGGATGCCAAGTTACAACGTAGGGCATTTTTACAATATGCTGGTGCTGGCGCAGCTGTGATGGCTTTAGTGGCAGCTGGCTGCAAGAAAGATCGAAACCCTGTTATGTCTTTTGGTGCCACCCTTGATTTTAAAGACGATTTCGGTGTGCTTAACTATGCCTATGCGCTAGAGCAACTGGAAGCCGCATTTTATGTAAAGGTAGCTTCTGCCCCTCCATCTACCTTTACCCAAGCCCAGGTGAACTATTTTAAAGATGTACAGTTTCATGAAATTGCGCATCGCGAATTTTTGAAAAAAGTATTGGGTACTGCCTCTATCGGAAACCTGGAAGTAGATTTTTCTTCTATCAATTTTAGTGATGGTCCTAGTGTGTTGGCAGCTGCTAAAACCTTCGAAGATTTGGGGGTTGCGGCCTACAACGGTGCCGGTGTAAGACTTAAAACAGATGCTTATTTGGTAGCAGCTGGTCAGATTGTTTCTGTGGAAGCTCGACATGCAGCATGGGTGAGAGACCAAATTAGCAATGGTAGTTTTGCTGATCTATCTAGCTTAACTGGCTTAGGTGCAAATGTAGCTGGCGGATTGGATGCAGCTTTAACGCCTGATAAGGTGCTGAACGCTGCTAGCAAGTACATCAAGACCAAAATCAATGTGATCAACCTTTAACCTTAAAACCTAGAAATCATGAATATTATCAATATATTAGATGAAATTGAAAAAGTAGATGGCGAGATTTATGAGCGTATCAGTCCGAGAAGAAGAGCCATGCAGGATTTTTTTAATATCGGAAAGAAAATCTCTTTAGCTGCCATGCCGCTTGCCTTAGGTTCGTTATTCAATAAAGCTTACGGTCAGGCTACACCAACCGCCGTAAACGAGGTGTTAAATTTTGCATTGACATTAGAGTATCTAGAATATCATTTCTATAACTATGCCTTGGTATCTACTCCTAATTTAATTCCTGCGGGAGCGCCTAAAACAGCTATAACAACTATCAGAGATCATGAAAAAGCACACGTGGATTTATTGAAAGGTGCTTTGGGTACTGCAGCAAGAACACCGCTTGAGTTTGCGAACTTCGATTTTACCGCTGGTGGTACTTTCGGTACGGTATATAGCGATTATAGTACTTTCTTAAAAGTTGCTACCGCTTTTGAAGATACAGGAGTGAGGGCGTATAAAGGTCAGGCGCCAGTATTGAAGGGAAACGCGGTGTTGACTACTGCATTGCAGATCCACTCGGTGGAAGCTCGCCATGCTTCGCACATCCGTCAGATGTTGGCTGCTAATGGTGCGCCTTCCTTGAAGCCTTGGGTAAGTTTAGGAGCAGGTGGTGTTTCTAATGATACGGGTATTGCAGCGGTTGATCCAGTGTATGCTCGTGAAAACACGACGATACAGGCCACTCACGAAATTACAGGTATTAATGGAACTGCCGTGAGTAAAGCCAATGCTGCAGAGTCTTTTGATGAGTTTTTAAGCAAAGCAGAGGTAGTGACTATTGCTAATTTATTCCTTAGAACAGGATTTAAATTGTAGTGCTTTAATACCAAACTCCTATTATGCCCTTATTATTCATTAGCAGAGGTTCAGCAGCTTTTGTTTTGAATAGTAGGGGTTTTTTTTTGGCGATTTATTTTATTTATTCTTCTTTTCCATTGATGAAAAGAAGCAAAAATCTAGGCTTGCACCTTTTCTTGGATAAAGCTACCAAATATCCTGAAAGCGCAAGAAAAAGGCGTTTGCCATTCACACGTTCTTCCCTCACGCTACTTTCTTGCTTGGTGGTGCTAGCTCTTAATTAGTGCAATGGATATTTTGGTGCTTTCTCCTGCGAAAACCTGCTAGGCCGGTCGTCGTACTTGGGGATGGTTTTTGTTACTACACATTTCCTTTATTGCATCGTCATCCGACCTTTTTACGCTGATAACTTTACGGCTTGTGGACTAATGAACAATTGAACCAATGAACTAATAAATAATTATAGCTAACTTTAAACATGAACCACGCTACACAACTAGCCGAAAGATTTAGGGAAGTTATTTTAAACGGAACTTGGATAGCCAATACCAATTACAAAGATCAATTAGACGGTTTAGATTGGCAAATTGCAGTAAAACCTGTGCAGAATCTCAATACTATTGCCGTGCTGGCCCAGCATATCCATTATTATATTAAAGGAGTGAAAGAGGTGTTTGAAGGAGGTGAATTGACGATAAAGGATTATTTAAGTTTTTATTTTCCTCCTATTACTTCTCAAGAACAGTGGGGTAAATTTTTAACTACCTTTTGGAGAGACGCCGAAACATTTGCTGATTTAGTGGCTGATTTTTCGGAAGCTCGGTTGAGCGAATACTTTGTAGAAGAAAAATACAGTACTTATTTACGTAATGTAGATTCGATGATAGAACACAGCTATTATCATTTAGGACAGATTGTGTTAATAAAGAAGATGCTTTCTAATTAACAGTTTTCAGTTAACAATTTTCAATTGGAATTGCTAGTTCCTAATAATTTAACAATCCCAAACAATTTAACTGTTTTTCTTATTGTATAGGTACATTTTAACGAGATACAATCATGGAAAATCAGGAACAAGACAATAAAGCGAAATCAGCAGAAGCAGCACCAAAACCTACTGATGAGGTGCAATTAACGATAGAAACCGTTACACCCGATACACATCAATCGGTTCCGGAAACACCTGTAGATAGCGGGAAGATTGAAGAGAAAATGGAAGGTGCGAATGAGAATAAGGAAGTTAAAGAGGTTTTTAATGAGAAACATGCAGCCGATGTTGATGAAGAGGTTGTAGAAGATGATAAAAAGGAGAGCGGGGAGGATGATGCAGCGGGAGACGAAAAAGAACTCACTGAAGACGAACAAAAAGGTGATGATGATGGAGAAGGGGATATCAGGGATAGCATTGAAACTGTTGCACCGTAGTTTTACTTTTGTCTTGATACAAAAGTTGATAAACCTGAGCTTCAGCGAAAGTATGCTATTTCTTAATCTTACTTTTTTCATTTGATGTTTATGTCTTTAGTTGAATTCAAGAATGCTGCGCAGTTTGGCTTGAACCAAAAGTAACAAAAGTTCAAGGCGTGCATCTTTTCTCGGATAAAGCTACCAATATCCCGAAAGCGCAAGAAAAAGGCGTTTGCCATTCACACTGTCCCCGCTCACGCTGCTTTCTTGCTTGGTTGTGCTAGCTTTTAGTTTGTGCTACAGATATTTTGGTGCTTTCCCCTACGAAAACCTGCTAGGCCGGTCGTCGTTTTTGGGAATGGTCTTATTAGTTTTGCAGTTTCTTTACTACGTCGTCATCCCGACCTTGCGGAGGGATCTTTGAGCTTTATAAAGGTACCAATATCCCGATAGCGCAAGAAAAGGACGTTTTACCGATCCGGCTGCTTTTGGAGTGATACTGGTTGAAGATCATAGGCTGTGCACCATGTTATGTCCCCCTTTGGAGGGGGATTCAAGGGGGAGGAATTTAAGATTGTCTATGTTAATCCGCTTTACTTTCCTATATCGCAGCTAACAGTTAACCAACAATCAGCGCCTTATTTGTAACCCATCACATACTTACTCAAATCCGCTTGATGCGACTTTTTACGTTGCAATTCATGTTCATAAATGCTTTGCCCTAGGTTTTTCATGAAAGGATAACAAACGGTTTCGTATTCGTATTTACCATCGTTGTAAATACCGTCTTCATTACTTTGTACTACTGCAGTAAGGAAAAACTCAACGTTGTTTTTAAAATCTACGATGTAGGCATTATCGATAATGAAGCCGTAACTATCTCCGTATTTATTGAAACTGCGAATGCTTGGATCTATCACTGCATTCTTGTCCCTGCCGTAGAACAACATCTTTGCATAAGTTGGCCAAAATTCTTTCGCATCATATTTTGGGTAATCGCTCTCTGTAGGTAACTTGCTCATAAAGGTATAAATGAGTTTGTAATCTTCAGATGTTAGGTTGAAACGCTCTTTTGCAGCATACGCCTCAGGCATCATTAGACGCTTCATTAAAGATTGTTGATCTTTAATAGTGAAAACATTCTTGTTTTCGAAGCTGTAGGGTTTGTTTACCAATTGGTCTTTGCTATCCATATAACCTACACCTACAATAAGGTTACTCAATGCTAGCGGATAATTGTTGGCATCGTATTGTGCCGGTTTGCTGTAAACTAACTTCTCGCCATCGTAGAAACGGATAGGGTTAGTGTTCTTTTCACGTTCGCCGCTATCGCCTATGGCCAATCGGTTAAGGATACGACTTTCAGTCATGCTATATTTTTTCAGCTTCGCATTGATTTCTGCTCTGCCAATAAACTCAAATAAACGGTTGTAGGCATCATTATCACTGGTAAGCAGTACTTTTTTAATATAATGGGCTAAGGTTGGTTTGCCATCTGCCGAGCTTTCATCTTTGTTTACTGCGGTTTGTCCTTTAAAAGCAGTATCAGTAATCATTGTGCTTTGCGCCGTTAATCCAGGTACTTTCAGTTCATTCACTTTCTCTAACGCAAATATCACTGCAGCCAATTTTACTGTGCTGGCAGGATAGAAGTAATGTGTAGGATTAATGCGATAACTAAAAGTTTTAAAACTTGGCTTGTTATTTTTATCACGATTGACCTGCGTATACATCACTTGTATCTCGTTCTTGTTGGGATGGTTAAGGACGCCAGCAAAGAGTTCGGGTTTGCTTTCTAATAACTGCTTAATAAAAGTGGTGTCGGTTTGTTGAGCCATTGTTTTTGAGCTAATTAGTAGTAATAAACAAAGTAAAGTTTTTTGCATGATGGTTGGGTTGATGAGTAAAGATAGGGTTAGAATTATCAATGAAACAATAATCAATATCCAAATTTGACAATGACCATCAATATAAATACTAATGAACGATGAGGATTTTCCGATTATGAACTAATTTCTAAATTGCGAATAATCAATACACATTTTGGAAACATATCATTTTCACAATTAGGCTTAAGGCTTACAGTATTTCTCGATCAATGGAATAACGGCAGTACTTCCAAGTTCTTCAGCTTTAGCCCAATCTGAACATGCACCAGCTTTATCATCTAATACATATTTACAAATCCCTCTCTTGTATAACGATTCCGTATTTGTGTCAACTTTTTCTAGAGCTTTGTCTAATAGGCTAAGAGCCAATTTATAATCGTTATTTATATAGGCTGTATTTGCCTGTTGTAGTAAGAAAAAATCCCCAATATCACCAAAGTAACTTAATTTGCAATGTCTTATTACACTTACTGGTTTGCCATTTAAATAAGCCGGTGACCACATGTTTTCGGTTTTTTTGAATGCTTTTTCAAAAATCTCTTCAAACTTAGGTCCCAAACTTTTTAATGTTTTTATGCTATCAATTTTACCTTGTTTATTGATTATAAAGCTAACAAGATGATAACCCTCTTTCGGTTTCTTTTTGTTGGCAAGTTCATAAGAAAAGAAAGTATTTAAATCTGTTCCTGCAAACTTTGGATATAGCTTTTTACTAGTGTTATAAATGGTGTCGTTATTGTTGATAAGATGGATATCTTTTTTCCTTAAGGGAATACTATCCATAAATTTGCTTTCAGGAACAAATGTATATTTTAAAGCGTTCGGATTTTCATTATACGATTCATTACTTTCATGCATGATTAATCTGTTGGGAGTTAATTCCTGTATTTTGAACTTATTAACTGGATAGTCAGCTTTTGTACGGATGTACAGCATGTTGCCTACCAGATTGGCGACGGTTTCAGTTCCTTCACTTTCATAGTAACCAGACGTAAATAGAGCAGAGTTTTCTTTAAAAGTATATTTTGAATAAGTATATTTTACTATTTCTTTATCGGAAAGCTCTTCGCCATTTAGATAGGTTACATTAGTTTTAACCCATGTACCTAATAATTTTGTTGGGTCTATATCTGGTATCTGAGCGATTGATAAAATATTGCAAAGCAATAAAATGACAAAAAAGAGATAACGCATAATCTAGCTATTTATATAACAGGTTATCGAAGTTAAAAAAATGATTTGTTTTGAGAAAATTTCTAATTTAACATCAACCAATTAAACAGTTAAACAATTAACCAAAAAACACTACCTTTGCATCGCTTTTGGTTCTTGTTGGTTACGCTTCAAGATTAAAAGGGAATACAGTGTAAATCTGTAACTGTCCCGCAGCTGTAAGCTCTATAACTGTTTCGCTATTCTAAGCCACTTTCTAACTCAGAAGGGAAGGCGGCAAACAGGGAGTAAGTCAGAAGACCTGCCTTAGCATATTAAAATTCATAGCTTTCGGGGATTGAAGCTAGGAGTGATGCCAGTATTTTACTTGCTCCTTAATTTCTGCTTGCTGTGGGTACTAACTCACAAAATGGTAAAAGACAAAATAGCCGAGAGGCGCCTTGTTTATGTTTGTTGCTTTATGGCAATGTTTGCCTGCTTTTGTCCAATTTGGAGCTATGCGCAGGTAGATACGACCAATACGCAACAGCTAAACGAAGTACGTATCAACGCTAAAAAAAACAACTTCATTTTAAATTCACCTACACCAGTACAAATTGTTGCTGGCGAGGAGTTAAAACGTATCAATAGCTTGTCAGTTGCCGATGCAGTGCGTTATTTTTCTGGGGTACAATTAAAAGATTATGGAGGTGTTGGCGGATTAAAAACCATCAACGTACGTGGTATGGGTAGCAACCATACTGCTGTATTTTACAACGGCGTACAGTTGGCAAATGCACAAAATGGACAGGTAGATTTAGGAAGATTCTCGTTAGAAAATATGGAGGAGATTTCACTCTATAGTGGTCAAAATAGCAATTTATTGCAACCTGCGAGAGCTTATGCATCGGCAAGTTTACTTTACCTAAAAACCATGGCACCCAAATTTGAAGGCGATGAAAAACATCAGTTTAAGGTTGGTTTAAAAGGTGGCTCGTTTGCTTTCATCAACCCCGTTTTAAACTATAATTATCGCATTGCGGAACGAACTTTTCTAAATATAAATGGAGAGTTGCTTAACTCCAACGGCAAATACAAATATCGCTATACAAACCAAGTTTACGACACCACAGTAGTGAGACATGATGCCGATATTTTTGCAAAAAGAGCAGAAGCTAGTGTACATCATTTGTTTAGGGATAGTGCAAAAATGCAAGTTAATTTGTACAACTATAACAGTAACAGAGGTATCCCAGGGGCAATTGTTGCCAACAAATTTAGGTTTAATCAACGCCAGTGGGATGATAATTTCTTTGTACAAACCAGCTATCAGACAGCCGCCAATAAAAGATATCAGCTTTTGTTAAATGCCAAATATGCATACGATTACACCAGATACATAGATCCAGAATTTAATATTCCTGTAGGTTTAGATAATCGCTATGCAAACCAAGAACTTTACTTCTCGCTAGCTAATCAATACCATATTAACTCATTCTGGCAAGCTTCTTTGTCGAGCGATTATGCCAGACAAGATTTAGATGCCAATTTGGACGGATTTTCTTATCCGACAAGAGACACTTGGCTGGTGGCATTAGCGAGTGAATGGCATTGGCAGCGTTTTAAACTACAGGCAAATGTGTTGCGCACTTATGTAAATGACAGGGTGCAAACGAATATTCCGGCGGGTAAAAAAACTGAATATACGCCAACGGTATTGGTTTCTTGGCAGCCTTTAGCTACATCAGAACTGCGTTTAAGGGCTTTTTATAAATCCATATTTAGGATGCCAACTTTTAACGACCTGTACTACACCTTAATTGGCAATGCCTTTTTAGTACCAGAATACACAAAACAATACGATATCGGTTTTACCTACAGCAAAAACTTTAGCGGCACCTATTTAAAAGGAATTGCTTTGCAAAGCGATGTTTATTATAACCAAGTAACTGATAAAATTGTAGCGATACCGTCACGAAATTTGTTTAGATGGAGCATGACAAACTTAGATGAAGTTGAAATTAAAGGATTGGAGGTTAACTTGCAGACATTCTGGACGTTTAACCAAGTTTCGGCAGCATTAAAAATGAACTATGCGTATGAACAAGCTTTAGATGCAACCCAAGGCGGAACTGCTTATCGTCAACAAATTCCGTACATACCGCTACATAGTGGCTCGGCTACGGCAAATGCGAATTATAAAACTTGGGGAGCTAATTATAGTTTTATCTATACTGGCGAGCGATATAACCAAAGAGCAAATACACCAGCTAATTATGTAGAGCCTTGGTATACGCACGATATTGCTTTTCATAAAACTTTCGGCAATAAAAAGGTGAATTATCGTGCATCGGCAGAAATAAATAATGTGCTTAATCAGTATTACGATGTGGTGTTGAATTACCCGATGCCGGGCAGAAACTATAGATTTTCGATATATGCAAATTTTTAAAATACACATACAATGAATAGAACTTTACGTAAAACGGGTATTTTGGTTTTGTTGGCGGCTTCGCTTTTCTCTTGTAGAAAAGATAAGGTAGCGCCAGAGCCAGAGGAAATAGCGGCAGTTAGTGGGCTTTTTGTACTTAACGAAGGCAATTGGGGATCGAACAAGTGCGATTTAGACTTTTATGATTTTAGCAGTGGTATCTATAAAAGAGATATTTATAAGGCTGCTAACCCAGAGGTAACTTTAGGTTTAGGCGATACTGGTAACGACGTAAAAGCTTACGGATCTCGTTTGTACATCGTAGTAAATGGCTCTAATAAGTTAGAAGTAGTAAACGTAAAAACTGCAAAGAGAATTGGGCAGGTAGATATTCCGAATTGTAGAAATATCGCTTTCTACAAGAACAAAGCTTATGTTACTTCTTATAATGGTTATGTAGCGGTAATTGACACAGCTGCCTTAACTATAGGTACACAAATAAACGTAGGCAGGCAACCAGAAGAATTGGTAGTAGTTGGAGAAAAGCTATATGTAGCTAACTCGGGTGGCTATACATCAACAAATTATGATAGAACGGTTTCGGTAATTGATTTAAATACTGGTACTAAAACCAAAGATATAGATGTGGCTATTAACCTGCATCGTTTAAAAGCAGATAACTATGGTGATTTGTATGTGAGTTCTCGTGGAGATTATGATAAAATTGGTTCTAACCTATACGTGATAGATACCAAAACAGATGCCGTTAAAAAGAAGTTTGATATAGCTGCTAGCAACTTTGCAATTCATAAAGATATTGCCTACGTATACAGTGCCGAGTGGAGTAATAGCACAGGTAGTTATGTTATTACCTACAACAAAATTAATGTAAAAGATGAAGTTGTACTGCCAGGAAGTTTCATTACTGATGGCACACAAACTAGTATCATGATGCCTTACGCGATAGCTGTAGATCCAGCGTCTGAAGATATCTACGTAACCGATGCCAAAGATTATGTAACCCCAGGGAAATTGCATTGCTATTCGTCTTCTGGAAAGTTAAAATGGTCGGTTACTACGGGAGATATACCTGGACACATGGTTTTTGTTAAATAAGTAGAATAAAAAATAGATGAATATGAATAAGATGAATTACTTGAAGCTTAATTTCTTCGCATTATTAACTTTTGCTGTAACGCTTGGTGCTTGTAAAAAAGATAGAACGGAGAGGGATTACGAAAAGGAAGTTGTAACGAAAGGTATCTACATGCTAAACGAAGGTACTATGGGAAATAACAATAGCAGTATCACTTATTATGATATTGATAAAAAGACAGTAGTGGCAGATTTTTATCAACAAGTAAATGGCAGTAGGTTAGGAGAAACAGCAAACGACCTGCAAGTTTATGGCAGTAAATTGTATTGCGTTGTGGCAGGTATAGGCGGAAAGGCTCAATCTTTTGTAGATGTAATGGATGTAAATACTGGAAAATCTATCAAAAGAATACCTTTTAATACCGCAAATGATGGTTTCTTGCCACGTCATATTGCATTTTATAGAAATAAAGCATACGTGTCTAGATATGACGGAGTAATTAGTCGTATTGATACTGCTAGTTTAACAATAGATGCAGATTTACAATTAAAAAATGGGAACGATAATGCTGCCGGGTTAGAAGGTTTAGGCGTAGCCAATGGTAAATTATATGTTGCTGGTTCAGATTATTATTTGTCTAGTCACAGTTTGAAAGACAAAGTTGTAGTAATTGATTTGGCAACATTCACTAAAACTAAAGATATTACGGTTAATTACAATCCTCAGCAAATTGCTGTTACAGCAACTGGCGAACTGTTCGTGAACTCTTGGGGTAATTACGTCAATATTTTACCTGCTTTACAGAAAATTAACAGTACAACTGATGTAGTTGCACAAACTGAAAGTGCTGATCTGGGAACATTTAAGATTGTTGGCGATCAGGCTTGGGCTACACAAGATGTATATAGTGATAAACCAAAAGTAACAGCTATCAATATTGCTACTGGAAAAATGGGCGCTGCACTTGTTACCGATGGCACTTCGATCGGAACTCCTTATGGTATAAGCATCAATTCACTTGATCAGAGTGTAGCAGTTGCAGATAGCAAAACAAGTAAAGCTTTTGTATTTGGTAAGGACGGGAAAGTTAAGTATAGCTTCGCAACAGGTGCTTTTCCAAAGGCGGCGGCTTTTACTTATCGCACCAGATTTATCTCAAATGATTAGTCAGTAAATAGCTATTCAAATATCCATCAATAAATATATTAACAATCCAATATTACATAAATGAAAAAGTACCTTTTACTTCCGTTATTACTCGTAACCCTATTATTTTCTTGTGGTAAAGATAAGCAAGAACTGTTTCCAGATTTGAAGATGGAAGTGACCGATAAAGCTTTAACCGTTGCAGTGAATACCGAAAAGAAATTTGCGGTAAATATCCCCAATGGAAAAACTTTAAACAACGAGTGGACTTTAGATAACGCTGTAGTGAGCAAAGAAACGAGCTACACTTTTAAACCTACGCTTGCAGGCGATTACACTTTAGTTTACAAAGGCAGTAACGATTTAGGTAGTTTCTCATACACTTATCAAATCAATGTGCCTGTGCCAGTAAATGAGCCAGGAGCAAATAGTAGTAAATATATCAGCAGAGTTTTCGAATACTTGCCAGCACCAGGACAGCATATCAATCAACCTACAGTTGGTTCGCCAGAGCAAGCTCAAAAATTGGTTGGTGGTACATCAAACTCTGTTTCTTTAGGTGGTTTTGGTGGTTACATTATCTTCGGTTTCGATCACTCTGTGAAAAACCAAGAAGGTTACGATTTAGGTATTTATGGTAACCCAACCGGACCAAGTAACGCTTCTGCAGAACATGGTATTGTAATGGTTAGTCAAGATAAAAATGGTAACGGTTTACCAGATGATGAATGGTATGAATTAGCAGGTAGCGAATATAGTAAGGCAACTACCATTAAAAATTACGAAATTACTTACACCAACCCTAAAGCTTCAACAAATGTAGCTTGGACTGATAATCAAGGCCAGTCTGGGGAAGTAATCAACATCTCGAGAGGTGCTAGAAACTATTATCCTTTGTTCGCAGCTAACCAAGATAGAATTACGTTGAAAGGTACTTTGTTGCCATCTACCAGTTTAAGCACCACAGGATTAATTATTAATAGACCTTTTGAATGGGGATATACTGATAGTTACTCTACAGGAGATGATTTCGCTAAAAATGGCTACAACAGTTTTGATATCTCTTGGGCAGTAGATAAAGACGGTAAAAAAGTGACGTTGAAGACAGTAGACTTCATTAAAGTTTATACTGCACAGAATATTAATGCAGGTATTCTAGGTGAAATCTCAACAGATATTAGAGGTGCTGTAGATTTAGGTATAAAGTAGTTTCAAAAAGAGGTTAAATTAAAATTATAAATGTTAAACACACAAAGATTGAAAAGACAGTTGATGTTACTTGGCTTAGTTGCGCTAAGTCTTGGAGCATGTAAGAAAAATAATATTGAAAATGCGGACAAGCTCGTCTTTGCCGAAATTAACAATGCTACATCGACCATAAAAACCGATGAAACTATTATTTTAAACCCGAAAGTAATTGGACCTTCGGCCGCTTATGAGTGGAAAGAAAATGACAAGGTGGTTAGCACAACTGCGGCTTATGTTTTCCAAAGGGATACACCCGGTGATTATGTAATTAACTTAAATGTAAGTAATTCGTCTAGCACAAATTCTATTACTTATAAAATTAAGGTGGTAGGCAAATACACTAATGGAATTCTCTTAATAAATGGTACAGATTTGAATGGAACTGGAGGCGGTAACATATCGTTCTTAGATGAAAATGAAAATTTAAAACTAGACGTTTTTTCAAAAGAAAACAATGGTGTAAAACTGTCTTCATCTGTAATGGGGTCATTTAGATATGGCAATGAACTATTTCTAAGTTCTACGAGTAGTCCATTTATTCAGTCTGTTAGTGATGAAACGCTAAAATTGAATAGTACAATTACAACATCGGGTATTACTGGTGTTACTTACTTTGCTACAGTTGATGGAAAAACAGGTTTTGTAAACAGCGGCACCAGAAGGAAGCTTGGTTTTTATGCTGTAGATTTAACAGCGAAAACTATAAGTTCCACAGCGCTTACTGGCACAACAGATGCTACTTTGTTACCTATCACAACTGTTAATGGGAAGTATTTAACACCCTCATTAAAAACTTTGGTGAAGGTAGAGAACGGTGCAGCTCAAACTTTGTTTACTTATGCCGAGAATGTTGCTGGTGTAGTAAAAACCTCAAACAAACAAGTTTGGGTAGGAGTGGCAAAGGGGGCTAGTCCAAACGCTAAGTTGATAAGATTAGATGAGAACTTTGTTGTGCAGGAAACTGTAGATTTAGGCAATACTTTTTTGTTGCCTCCAAATGGAATTCTAACTGCTTCTGGTGCCGATGAATTTATTTACTGGCAAGAAACATCGACTGGAGATTTTTGTCGATTTAATACCACAACAAAAGCAGCAGAAAAATTTGTGAGCCCTTCGGTAGATGGGTTAGTTTTTGCAACTGCTTGGAAGGTAAGCCCTAAAACAGGCGAGTTATTCCTGGCCGACAGTCCTGGGTTATTTGGCTTGGGCGATGCTTTTAGTGATTTATATATCTATGGTAAAGATAAAAAGCTGAGGAAGAAAATTGCAAAGGCAGGTTATCAGATTGTAGATGTTGTGTTTCCTAAGTAGTTTTTACTAACTTTGTATCTCAATTAGTAGAAAAATGGAAAGAAAATCAAACGCTAGACTTTTAGTATTACTAACATTTATTGCTGTTGTAATAGCTTTAAGAATGGTAGCGCCACTTTCGTCAGATTTTAGCATGCTTGCAAATTTTACAGGAATTGGTGCAGTAGCTATTTTTAGCGGTAGTTATTTCAGGAACAAATTTGCAGCTTACCTTTTGCCAATGTTGGTATTGCTATTAAGCGATTTAGGTTTGGCTGTGGTAATGGGTAAAAGTTGGGCGTTTTATACAGGCTGGTACTATACTTACATCGCATTTGCTTTAATGGTATTGGTAGGGCAGCTTTTAGTAAAGAAAGTAACCATTGGTAATGTGTTTGCAGCGAGTTTGGTTGGCGTTTTTATCCACTGGATAATTTCTGATTTCGGTGTTTGGTATGGCTCAACATTCTATCCTCAAACCCTTGGAGGTTTCTGGGCTTGTTTAGTTGCAGCAATTCCTTTCGAGCTTAAATTCCTTTATGGCACCCTAATTTATGGTGTGATCATGTTCGTAGGTTTCGAAGCATTAAAATCTAAATTCCCATCGCTAAAATATAGTTCAGCGATAGCGTAATTATAAAATATAAATTGAAGCCCTTTTGTAGCAATGCAAAAGGGCTTTTTTTATTAGTTTTATTTAATGAAGAAGAAAATTGTGGTTTTAACGGGAGCGGGCATTAGCGCAGAAAGTGGCTTGAAAACATTTAGAGATGCCGATGGTTTATGGGAAGGCTATAACGTAATGGATGTGGCTACTCCGGAAGCTTGGTATCGAGACCCAGCCTTAGTGCAGCAGTTTTACAACGAACGAAGAGTGCAGGTAAACGCAGCGCAACCTAATGCAGCGCACATCGCATTAGCCGAATTGGAGCAACAGTATGATGTTTCCATCATTACACAAAACATTGATGATTTGCACGAACGAGCAGGTTCTACAAATGTTACGCACTTACACGGTGTAATCACTTATGCACAATCTTCCAAAAAAGCTTCCTTAGTTTACCCCATCAAGGGGGACGAAATTAAGATGGGCGAGTTGTGCGATTTGGGTTCGCAACTGCGTCCACATGTGGTATGGTTTGGCGAAGCAGTACCAATGATTGAAAAAGCTGCTGAAATTTGTGCACAGGCAGATATTTTTGTGCTCATCGGAACTTCGTTAGCAGTTTATCCAGCCGCAGGTTTGATTGATTACGTACCTCACCAAGTTCCCAAATATATCATCGACCCTAAAATACCACCAGTTGCTGGGTTAGCAAATGTGATTAAGATTGAGCAAAGTGCAACAGCAGGATTGAAGGAATTAAGTTTACTTTTGAATTGACCTATACAATTGTGTCAGACTGAGCTTGTCGAAGCCTTAATTAGTATTGCAAACACTTCGATAAACTCAGTGTGACAAGCTTTGTGCTTTGACGTTATTTATTAAACAACTTGCTTAAATTTGGCTTAATACCAAACGTTAGCGGCATAGTAGTAAAGTTTCTATCTTGTATTTTTTGAAAGCCATTCATGTAACTTACCTCTGTAAAGATTGACAGTCCACCTAAGCTATATTCAACGCCAGCGCCACCTTCTAACATTGGCATAAAATGACTTTCGTTACTTAGGTTAACTTGTAATGTGGTATTATTTACATTAGCCTTTGGTGTAAGAATATAACCACCGCCACCACCAGCAAAGCCATAAAAAGCAAAATTACCCACCATTTTTCGGTAACCTAAAGCTACGTTAAGTAAATAGGTTGTAGCTCTGCCGTTTTGGGCCGTGTAGGTAAAATCTTCATCTGGTCGGGCAGCATTATAGGTAAAGGCATGCAAGCTAAATTTGGGATACAAGAACAAACCTCCGTTGCCTAATCCTAAGTTTAAACCTAAAGTTGTAGATATTTTCGGACCGAATATATCTGCTGCATCGCCAACTGGAATAGAGGTACCCACACCACTTACGGTATAAAGTTTATCTGTGCGGGTCTGCGCTTTAGCAACTGAAAAACTAATTAGTAGGATTGCGATGATAAAGGTGAAGTGTCTGCTCATAACTAACAAACAGCAGCTTACACCATTTGTTTTGAGCTATTTTTCTGACGGATTTTTTTTGCTGGCCAATAACTTCTCAATCATTTTGGCAATTCTGTCTGTTCTGGTTTTTTCTTGTTTAGCAGTTACAATCCACAAGACATATTCTTTACGGTGCGAATAGGCCAATTGCTCATAAAAGGCTAAAGCAGTAGGGTTTTTCGATAATGTTTCTTTTAAATCTTCCGGAAGGTTTACGATTTTATTAGCTACATCAATGTATTTACCGTATTCATTGTTAGCGATTTCGGCATTGCCTACACCAGATTTCTTCTGACTGCTTGCTGTTTTAATTCGTAGTCCCGTCCATATTTCGTTTACAGCAGCAGAGCCGCAAGGAGCGAGGTTGTATTTAGCTAAATCACTCCAAGATTGCATTAAGTTCAAATCAGCAGCTAAGGGAGTTTTTGCTTTGGGGTAGAAAATCCAAGCAATGGTTTTATCACCAATAGATTTGTGGATAGCTTCCAAAGCAGCAAACATATCAGCTTTTGTAATAGCGAAAACCAAGTAAGTATCGCTATTCTTTTCGGTTTGATAGCTAAAATTTACATCCGAAGGAATTTCTCCAAATATCGCAGCTGCATTTTCTGGTGCATTAACCACACTTACTTTAAAGCCATGTTTAATCTGCAGTTTCTTTAAAAATTGATTTTCCATTTGCTTTTTTTGTTTGCCACAGATGCACAGATATTTAATAAATACGCTATTTGAATATTTTATCTGTGCATCTGTGGCTAAGGTCTATAACTTCAATTTAGCAAAGAAATCCCACAAAACAATACCTGCGGATATCACAATATTAAAAGAATGCTTAGTGCCAAACTGCGGAATTTCAATGCATTTATCAATCTTTTCCATCGCCTCATCACTTACACCATTTACTTCGTTGCCAAATATCAAAACGTACTTCTCGTCTAAAGTTGGCTTGTTTACATTCAGCATTACACTGTTTTGCGCTTGCTCTATCGCAATAATTTGATAACCCAACTTGCGGTACTTTTCAATAGCAATCAAAGTATCATCAATGTGTTCCCATTCTACAGACTGCGTAGCACCTAAAGCAGTTTTTTCAATTTCACGGTGTGGCGGTTGTGCCGTAATGCCACAAAGAACCACTTTTTCGACAGAAAAACCATCAGCAGTTCTAAATACAGAACCAACATTGTGCATGCTACGTACATTATCTAGCATAATCACAATCGGAAGTTTTTCCTGCGCTTTGAAACCCTCTATATCAACTCTGTTGAGTTCGTCTAATTTTAATTTTTTCATATTTAATGTTCAAAATTTGTAAGGTTGGAACGTTGAAATGTTGTGCCAACTGTTTACTTTTAACTGCCAACTGCTCTAGGTCCATCGCCAATATCTTGTACATAAATAGTAGCGTGGTAACCAATTTTGTTAAAATAATCTTCTGATAAATGCTTTGCAAAATCTTCTTCATATCCCTTTTTAAGCAAAGCGATTGCACAACCGCCAAAGCCAGCGCCAGTCATACGGGCACCAATTACGTTAGGGTATGTCGCACAAAAATCTACGATAGTATCCAGTTCAACGCCACTCACTTCATATAATTCCCTCAACGATTGGTGCGATGCATACATCAGCCTACCAAATTCTTCTAAATTTCCATCATTTAAAACCTTCGCAGCCGCATGTACTCGGTCATTTTCTTTTACCACGTGAGTTGCACGTTTCAGCACAGTTTCATCAGTAATTAAATGGCTGTGCAACGCAAACTTTTGAGCATTTAAATCACATAAATAATTAATGTTGATTTCCTGTTGCAATGCAGAAACTGCCTGCTGACATTCTTCTACACGTTCATTATACTTAGAGTCTGCAAGCTCGCGGTGTTTGTTGGTATTGATGATGGCCAGCGAATAATCACCTAAATTACAATCCACCATTTTGTGCTTTAAAGTGCCACAATTCAGGATAATCGCTTTGCCTTTTTCTCCAAAAGCAATAGCAAATTGGTCCATAATACCAGAGTTTACGCCAATAAAATTATTCTCAACTCGTTTAGAGAGCTTAACTAACGAAAGTTTATCAAGCCCTAATTGGAAATAATCATTTAAAGCAAAAGCAGTAAGTACTTCAATTGAAGCAGACGAAGATAAGCCTGAACCTATCGGGATATTTCCATAGTAAAATAAATCGAGCCCTGTGCATTGCCAATCATCATTTTGTAACTCATTAATCACTCCTAATGGATAATTGTACCATTCTTTTCCTGTTTTTTCAAATTGATGTTGAACAGGGATTTCTGCATAATCGTTAAAATTTGCACTTGCAAACCGAATTACGCCGTCATTATTAGGTGCAAAGTATAGCCAAGTGCCCGAAGTTATAGCACAAGGCATCACTAAACCACCGTTGTAATCAATATGCTCACCAATCAAGTTCACGCGTCCTGGTGCAAAGTAACTCACTTGGTGCGCTCTGCCATATTTTTGTTGAAATAATTCGCTTATTTGGTTTTCCATGTAAGATGAATGCTGATATTTACTATTATTGTATGCTGTTAAAAAGAAGGCCTAAGATAAGAATAATGAAAGCAAACCAAATACCTACAGGCATAATTGTAGACCAAAAAGAAGTGATTGCAGTTGAACTGAGCAATAGCAAAGGCACTTATGTAAAGTTGTTTAACTATGGTACCATCATCAATAAATTTATAGTTAAAAATGCCAAAGGAGATGCCCAAGATATTGTTTTAGGTTTTGATGATTTTGAAGGATATATCAGCGAGGATTACTTAGCAAATTATCCGTACTTCGGTACTATTGTAGGTAGGTACGCCAATAGAATTAAAAACGGTGAGTTTGAGGTGGATGGTGTAAGTTATCAGTTGCCACAAAACGCAGGAAAGGATTGTTTACATGGTGGTATCAATGGTTTTGATAAGAAAGTTTGGGATGTTATTGAGCTAACGCAAGAGCCAAATCCGTCGGTTACTTTTCATTATTACAGCGAAGATGGGGAAGAAGGTTTCCCAGGAGATTTGGCAGTGCAGTTAAGATTTACGTTAACCGAAAACAACGAACTGATTTTAACTTATCAGGCAGATACAGACGAAGCAACGGCAATTAATTTAACGCACCATAGTTATTTCAATTTATCGGACACAGCAACTGATATCAGGTCGCATCACCATCAAATGAATGCTTCTAATTGGTTAGAGCAAGATGATAATTATGTGGTGACGGGTAAGCTTATTCCAGTAGAGGGTACGCACCACGATTTTAGAAAGGGGAAGGTGATTAGCGAAGGTTGGGATGAAGTAAACGGTTACGACCAAACTTATGTTTTAGATAAAAATTATGGTGATTTAACTTTAGCCAGTAAGACTTCAGATAAGGAAAGTGGTTTGACCTTATCAGTTTATACCACAGAACCTGTAGCGCATTTATATACTGCAAAATATACTGACGTGAAAAATGGCAAAGGCGGTAAAAACTATGGAGAGTTTAGTGCTTTTTGTGTAGAAACCCAACATGCGCCTAATTCGATTAACATCCCTGAGTTTCCGTCTACGGTGTTACAATCAGAAGAGATTTACCACCAAACTACCATTTACAAAGTGGATATTTAAAAATTTTTACCACATAAGGCACATAGGCTTTTAAATCCTAAAACTTATATTTCTTATATGGTTGATGATTTATTGACCATATAAGGCATATAAGTTCATTTAAGGTTGGTCTTGTGGTTATGAAAACTAAATTCTTTCTAATATTGTAGTAATCGCTTTTTCTACAATTGCATTTGGGTTACTGCTAAATTCAAATTTAACGCGACTAGCCAAGATTGCATTGATGGATAATGCTTTATGTCCTAAGGTTTTCGCCAGTGCGTAAATTCCAGCTGTTTCCATTTCCAAATTGGTAATTCTAGCATCTCCACTTTTGAAGCTATTCAACTGCCCAATAAAATTAGCAACTGTATTTTTAGCTCTCACCTGTCGGCCTTGTGGTGCGTAAAAACCTGGTGCTGTAGCGGTAATTCCCGTCGGCATATCATGAGCGAATTGCTGCAATAAACTTTCATCCGCTTGTGTAAGGTATGGCTTAATACCTTCAATTCCTGTGAAATGTTTGTTGATGTCGCCTAACAAAGCTTGTTCGTTTGCGGAGAGATTTTGCTCATAATAATGCATTAAAGCATCAAAACCTACACCGTAAGAAGATGCTAAAATTGTTCCCATTGGGATATCTGGCTGTACAGCACCTGAAGTGCCTATTCTGATGATATTTAAAGATTTAAGTTCCTCTTTTATCATTCTACTATCAAAATCGATGTTAACCAAAGCATCTAGTTCGTTAAAAACAATGTCGATATTATCTGTGCCAATACCTGTAGAAATAACTGTTACACGTTTTTTGCCAATAAATCCAGTATGCGTAATGAACTCACGTTTGCCTTTCTTCAATTCAATGCTATCGAAATGTTTGCTTACTTCCGGCACACGGTCCAAATCGCCTACGGTAATTACAGTATCTGCAATATCTTCGGGCAGTAGGTTTAAATGGTAAATACTTCCGTCTGGATTGATGATTAAATCAGCTTCTGATAGTTTGGTTGATTGGTTCATTAGTTCACTGGTTGATTGGGTTAACGGAACGAGTTCGGCGATAAGCGATTGGCGATTTCAATTTAAACGCCACACGCCATACACTAAACTGTCTCTAAATATACAGTTTTCAGTCCTTCAATTTTTTCTAATTTAGATAAAACGATGTTGAGATTTGCTTTTCTTACCTCGAAACTTAGCTTGCAATGTGTGTCAAAATTTTGGCTTAAGATATTTAATTGCTCTTCTTTAACTACACGCATTACATCGTTCATCATCAAATAATCAAATTCCAACTCGTACACATCATTTACGGTTTTGGTTATAATTTCTGCTGCATTTAAAGCTTCTACTGTAGCTGTTTTGTAAGCGTTTATCAAACCAGGAACACCTAGCAAAGTACCTCCGAAATAACGGACAACGACCACTAAAATATTGGTTATATCAGCCGAAAGCAAAGCATTTAGAATTGGTCTTCCGGCGGTTCCAGAGGGTTCGCCATCGTCGTTAAACTTATGAATGTTTCTGTCTGGAGTTAAGCGTATTGCCCAACAGAAGTGTCTGGCTTTACTGTGCTCACTTCTTAGTTTAGTAATAATTTCCTTCACCTCAGCTTCGCTTCTAATGGGAAAAGCATAACCAATAAATTTGCTGCCTTTATCCCTGAAAATGCCTTCGCTTGCTTGTGTAATGGTTTGGTAGGTATCGCTAAACAGCATAAATTTTTGATAGTGTAATGAGTATAATTGAAACAAGTGCCAAAGCCAAGCCTAGATAATTCCATTTACTAAGTCGCTCCCTAAAGATGAACACGCCGATTAAAGTTCCGGCAATAATAACGCCCATATTCATCGCCGCAAATACAGTAGATGGATTTTCTGACATCTCTTTGTGCGCTCTTAGGTAGAACAAGATGTTGCCAAAGTTGAAAATGCCTAAAATACACCCGCAAAAGAAATTGATGAGCTGCAATTTGGTTTTCTTGCGTGCAACCAAATAAAGTAAATACACTAACGACAAAGTAAAAGCAATACAATAAATAAGGAAAAGCGATGTGGTGTAGGGGATAGCCGAAATTTGGCTTACCATCTTAAAAAGTACATCTACAGCTCCAAAACCTAAGAAAACTAGTAGTAAATAAAACCAGCTTCTTTTGCTAGATAAGCGGTCGCCTTTGCGATACATTGTAAATATGATAGCCGCAAAGCCAAAAACGATAGCTACTTCTTTGTATCGGTCGAAGTTTTCTTTGAATAGAAAAAATGCAGCGCCTAAAGAGATAAAAAGCGATAAACGTTGAGCGATATCTGTTCTTGCTAAACCGGCATTCCGTACAGATAAACCTAAAAATATGAAAATGCTTGGTAGCAGAATGCCCAAAGTCCAATAAATAGGAGAGATGTTGCTAATGCTAATGTTAGAAAAATCTGGCTTGAAGCACATCAAACTTAAACAAATAGCAAAAAGATAATTCCAAGTAATGGCTTGGGTAATGTTGATATGATAGCGTTTCGCTAATTTTAGCAACACACCAACAGTAACACTACAAATGATACTGAGTACCAAGTATATCATGCTTTTATTCGTTTAATTATTTGTAATATGTCGTTGCCAATCATAGTTTCGTCTAGCTTTTCTCCAGTAATTTGTGGCGCTTTAATACCGTTCTCCCATGTTGCGTTGGCGGTAAATATACGGGCTTCGTCCCATAAATTAGCTGTTATAAACTGATTTAAAATGTTAGCTCCACCTTCAATAATTACTGATTGAATATCCATTAAATATAACTGATAGGCTATTTTTTGCGACAAATAAAAGTGCATGTCTTCCATTTGCACAAAGTGGATATTATCTATCACATCAGTCTTTATCTCGTTAAATATAATGGTTTTAGCTACGTTGTTGTAAATATTATAATGAGATGGAATTTCGAGGTTTTTATCAATTACCAAACGGACTGGATTTTTTCCAATTACCTCTCTGGTGTTCAATTGAGGGTCGTCTGCTAACACCGTATTTTTTCCAACTAATATAGCATCTTCTTCAGTCCGCCATTGGTGGGTAAGTGTTTTAGCTTCGACACCCGAAATCCATTTTTGTGATTGGTCTACTGGAGCAAAAAAGCCGTCGCTAGTTTGTGCCCATTTAAGGATGAAGTATGGTCTGTGTTCTTTTATTCTGGTGAAAAACCTACGATTAACTTGTTTGCATTCCTCGTCTAAAATACCAGAAGTCACTTCAATTCCTGCATTTTCTAGCTTTTCAATTCCTTTGCCATTTACGCCATCGAATGGGTCGGTGTTGCCAATTACAACTCTTTTTAATTGATGCTTTACCAGTAAATCTGCACAGGGAGGAGTTTTGCCAAAATGCGAACAAGGCTCTAAAGTCACATAAGCCGTTGCGTTTTTAAGTAGGATAGTGGCTTCATTTCCAAAGCGTTCGAATACGTTATTTACGGCATCTACTTCTGCGTGTGCTTCCCCAAATTTCTGATGGTAACCTTCGCCAATAATTTCATTTTCATGAACAATTACGCAACCAACCATAGGGTTAGGACTTACGTTACCAGCACCCAATTGGGCTAATTCTAGGCAGCGTCGCATGTAAAACTCGTGTTCCATCTCTGCAAAAATAGCTTTATTTCAGCATTTAAATTGGTAAAGTTATTATTCTGTAATTAGCCACAGATGCACAGATTTTTAAACGAAAATATTGTCATTCAATAATTAAGTTCATGATGATTAATACTCATTTTATCTGTGTATCTGTGGCTGTCTTTTTAAAAATACAAGCAGCAAAATATAAATGTCAAAATAACTACTTTTGTAATGATGAAGTTAGCCGAATTAGCTGTTTTATATCAAGAAAAATTAACCGCTTTGTACGATGAGGACGAAGTGCACTCGCTGTTTTTAATCGCTTTGGACGAAGTGCTCGGTTATACAAAAACTGATTATATCCTTAAAAAGCAAGAACCTGTTCCTGATACCGGCTTGTTAAAGCTAAATAGTATACTAATTGAGCTAACTTTTGGAAAACCAATTCAATATGTGATTGGTCATACACAGTTTTACGGACTTAATTTCAAGGTTAACCCATCGGTTTTAATTCCTAGACCAGAAACTGAAGAATTGGTAGAATGGATTTTGTCGGTTCAAAATGATAAACCCATGGTTGAGAACTCAATGGTAAATATACTTGACATCGGTACTGGAAGTGGTTGTATCGTCATTGCGTTAAAAAAGAACTTACCTAAAGCAAATGTTTCTGCCGTTGATATTTCCTCTGAAGCCTTAGCTACTGCCAAGGAAAATGCATTGTTGAATGATGCTGGCGTAACTTTCATAGAAGACGATATCCTAAACTCAAAGTTGGAGTTTCCACACATCAAACTAGATATTATTGTGAGTAATCCGCCTTATATTAAGGAAGATGAAAAGCTGGAAATGCATGAAAATGTATTAGCTAACGAACCTCATACAGCTTTGTTTGTAAGCAATGATAGACCTTTAATTTTCTACGAAGCCATCGCCAATTTTGCGTTAAAGCACTTAAAAGCTGACGGGCATCTTTTCTTCGAAATCAATGCAAACCTCGGAAAAGAAACTATTCAAATGTTGGCTGCAAAAGGCTTCATCGATATTAGATTAAAATTAGATATGCAAGGCAAGGAGAGAATGGTGAGCGCTCAAAAGCCTTGATAATGTTGGTTTTGGTATTTATCTTTAGGTAAACCAAACCTACTTATGTCAACTTCTGAAACCATACAATTTGTATCAGCCATCACTATGCCAACAGCTGAATTGGCTCCCTGGGTACAATGTTATATCCACACCAAAGTGGAAGGTAATACCGACGATTTTTTTGTAGACCTGTTTCCAGTAGGCTATTGTGTAATTTCATTTACGCTCGACGAAGGAAGCCTTATACAAATAGATGGACAAACAGTTACTGATAAAAATAATCTAACTGGGCAACTGCTGCACCATTATAGGATGCGGGTAAATAATATTACGGAGCTTGTGTATGTAATGTTTACGCCATTGGGCAGCTATAGACTTTTACAGCATAATCAATATCTATTGCAGGGAAAATTTAGTTCGTTAAATAGTTTGAATTTGATTGGCTATCAAGAATTACAGAAACAGCTTGAAAGCCATCGAGACAATATTCCAATGTTTATCAAAACAGTAGATGCTTGGTTGTTGTCGCTACTTCAAATCCCTTTTTCTGAAAAGAAGTTATTACACGTGAAAGAAGTGAGCGACTATATTCAAAACGCAAGTGAGAAATTGTCTTTATCTACTATTTACAAACATTTTAATACTTCGAAATCAACCTTAGAAAGAAATTTTAGGGAAGTGCTGGGTTATACCCCGAAAGAATACCTTAACCATGTTCGTTTCAATAGAGCTTATGAATTGGTAAAAAGCGGACAATTTGGAAGTTGGTCGGAAGTGGTTTTTGCTAACCATTATTTCGACCAATCACATTTTATCAAAGAGTTTAAAATAAAGTTTGGATATAGTCCCAATCAGTTGTTCAGGAGTAGTTTGAATATTGCGCAACATGTAAAGGAAGAGATACCAAAAGCGAAAAAAAGCTAGCTTACTTCAACAATTAAGCCTTGTTAAAACTTTTTTGAGTTGATGTTTGTTGATAGATTGTTTTAATAAATTTAACACAATTGTTATGAATCAACTAAAATCAATATCAGCAATTTTAGGAGTTGTACTTCTTGCAAGTTGCGGAGTGAGTAAGAAAAAGTATGCCGAACTACAAGGTAATTTTAACGAAGTTCAGCAGCGTTATAATGATCTTAATGGAAAGCTAGTTAGAACAGAATCTGAGCTATCAAACGCTAAAACGAGAATTACAAGCTTAGACGAAGCAATTGCAAGAGAAAGAGCAAATGCGGCAGAATTGCAAACTGCTTTAAATAAATGTTTGAGTGCGAGTAGCCAAGGAAATGTAAACATCTCAAAATTGGTAGATGAGATCAATAGCTCTAATAAGTACATTAAAGAGCTAATTGCAGCTAAAAATAAAAGTGACTCGCTTAATATGGTCTTGACAAACAATTTAACTCGTTCGTTAAGTCGTGAAGAAATGAGCGACGTAGATGTACAAGTCCTGAAGGGAGTTGTTTATATTTCATTATCAGATAATATGTTATATAAATCTGGTAGTTATGAAATATCTGACAAAGCAGGAGCAACTTTAAGCAAAATCGCAAAAATCATTACCGATTACAAAGATTACGAAGTGTTAGTAGAAGGTAATACTGATAATGTGCCTATTAAAATGGCTAACATCAGAAACAACTGGGATTTAAGTGCTTTGAGAGCTTCTTCTGTTGTGCAAAGTTTGCAGAATAACTATGGTGTGGATGCCAAACGTTTAACTGCCGGGGGTAGAGGAGAGTATAATCCTGTTGCAGGAAATGATACCGCTGCCGGCAAAGCTAAAAACAGACGTACCCAAATTATCATTACGCCTAAGTTAGACCAGTTTATGGATTTGATTGGTAAATCGGCTGAAAAGCCTCAAAACTAAACTAATATTTGTTAAATCTTAAAGCCTTTCGATATAATCGGGAGGCTTTTTTGTTTAATAGCCCTGACGCTTTTTTACAATACTATCCGCTTGCGCTCAACTATATTTAGGTTCACTAAACAATGAACTATGAATGTAAAACTCTACTCAATTTTTACCACGCTCTTTACAACGCTATTTTTGATTTCGGCAATAGCTTTTGGACAGCCTCCAGAGAATAATACGGCTGCCGGCGCTATCAGTTTAACACCTAGCGCCACTTGTACACCGAGTGCTACATTTTACACCACGCAAGAAGCCACGCAAAGTGTAATTAATGCAGCTTACGGTGCTGGAGGCGTGGATGATGTATGGTTTAAGTTTGTTGCCTCTACTACGGGCATAAGAATTAGCCTACAAGAAGTTACCTCTACAGGAGCGTCTACATGGCAAGGTAGGGTAGAGCTCTGGAGCGATGCACCAAGTGAAGGCTCAAGCTACTATAAACCAGATAATGTAAATACGAATGACTTGTTTCTAGCAGCAATTGCTGGAAATAATGCAGTTTTCAACTACAGCTATCTAACAAATGCGCTAAGCCTTGGAGCTACTTACTATGTACGTGTTTATGGTAGTAATTCATCCGTTAGGGGAAATTTTAAAATTTGTGCCGAGAACCTAGTGTTGCCTGTAATTCCTCCAAATAATGCCTGTTGGAATGCACAAACACTAACTTTATCGAGCGGTGCTAGTTGTACCAATAATGTAAACGGCACTACTTTAAATGCTTCTTCTGGCACATCAAATCTTGCATTTTGCCATGTTTCTGCCCTGTCTGCTAAAGATGTTTGGTACAAATTTGTAGCCACTAGCAATAACATTAGTATTGCTTTAAGTAATGTTGCTTTGTCAGAAGGTACTTCTTCAAATTTAGCAATGCAATTGAGTTCTGTTAATCCTGATGCGAGTAATGGTCTTTGTAATGGCTCTCAATTAGCTTGCGGAGATGATTTGGCACCGTTAAATTATACTGCACTTACATCGGGAGAGACCTATTATATTCGCGTGTTCAACAAAGATGTGAATAGTGCTTCTAGTTTTACCCTTTGTGCCAACGTTCCTGCGCCACCAATAAATGATGATTGTGCAGCAGCGCTAACTTTGCCTATCAATACATCGCCTGTGGCAACAGCTTTTTTAGCGGGAACTACCAATGCTGCAACTAGTTCTGTAACTTCAAATACCTGTGCTGGAACTATAGCAAATGATGTTTGGTTTAAATTTACACCGACCACAAGCCAGTTGACCAATGGGGTGCTGAGTGTAAAAAGTCATCAGAATTTTAATTATGCGTTGTACACCGGTAACTGTGGCACTTTAAGTCAGGTTGCTGGATGGTGTGGTAATTCCGCCAATCCAGATTTACCAGCTTTAACCGCAGGTGTTACCTATTATTTAAGAGCTTATGGCTTAGGTGCAGTGTCTTACGATATTTCAGTAATAAAAATTCCAGTAGCACTTACAAATGATAACTGTGCTGGAGCTATCGATATTAGCAGTACGGCAAGTACAGGTTATGTAAGCGCACATACTCGAGAAGCAACGGTTACTGCAGGTGCTCCAGATTGCTTCGATTTCGAACAGCCCTATGCAAAAGATGTTTGGTTTAAAACGACCGTTACTACAGCCGGCAACTATGTTATCGATATCAAAAATCTAATTAGCAGAAATGAACTTCCTGTGCCAGTGGCAGATGTGCAAGTGCAGGTGCTTAAAAACTGTGGTGGCTCAATAATTTTATGTAGAAGTTCATATAAAAATCAAGCATTGCCAATTATCGAAAAGTTAGATAATGACCCAACAGAATATTATATCAGAATTATTGAAACCCCAAATTCGCCAGGTTGGTTTAATTTTGATATCGCATTTCGTTTAACCAACACGCCTACAAATGACGAATTTGCTGGTGCGATAAATTTAGTGCAAGATTTAAATTGTAACACCGTAAGTGGAACTTTTTTTAACGCCACAATAAGTACAAATCCGGCAGAAGATATTTCCATCTTTCCTAAAATGGATGTTTGGTACAAGTTTATCGCTGTTTCTACCAATCCAAAAATCGAACTTAAAAACACATCTGCAAATGTAAAAATGGCTGTATATGAGGGTACGCCAACTGGAACTGCTGGTATCAATGGCACTTCTACGATTAATGCCGCAGGTTTAACTATTCGGCAAACCTATTACATCAGAGTTTATAAAACCGATAATAATCCTGAAGGAGCGCACCAAGGAAACTTTGAAATTTGTGTTTCGGGATATCCTAGTGTAGCCATTGCTGATAATGTAGCTGCTTGCGAAACTACTGACCAAACCTTGGTTTCTAATGGAAGCAAATCTTGGTTGCACTTTACCAAAAACAGCAAATTGGTGCTGTCAGTATTCGATGGGCCAGCAAATTCAGGACAAATATTCGCACCACGAGGGAACATCACAGCATCATTTTATACCAATACCGGAGCTGTTAGAACAGATGCAGCTTCGAAACCTTATTTGGACAGAAACTTTGAAATATCAGCACAAAATAACAACCTAAATAACAACGTTCGTTTCCGTTTGTATTTGAGTGAAACAGAGTTGAATAATTTGATTGGAGCTGCTGGGAGTGAAGTAGGTAATATCCACGATTTAAAGATAGCCCGTTTTGCTAATGCTAGTTGTAACGTTTCTGTAGGGACTTCATCAGTAAATTATAACATAGTGGCTGCCGGAAAAGTAGCTTCAGATATTTACTATATTGAAGGTATTACACCCGATTTTTCTGGTTTCTTTTTGATGAATGTACCAGCTGTAGATGTTTTACCAGTAGCATGTGATGTTTTCACAGCTAATACTACAAAAGAGGGCATTGCGCTCAATTGGAAAACAAAATCTGAAGTGAATAGTAAAGCATATCAACTTTATAGAAGCTCAAACGGTGTTGATTTTAGTTTGGTGAAAACGATGAATTCTGATAATAAAATCAATGGTTCAAGCTATACTCACACGGATAAAGTAAAACCTGGTATTACTTACTATTACCGCTTAAAACAGACTGATTTAGATGGAACTGTACAAAGCGTTTGCAGTGATGTTAGCGCAATATGGAACGGCTTAAATGAGCCAAACTTGTTGGTTTATCCGAATCCGGCGAAGAATAAGATTAAAGTGAATTTACCTACCGATGCAAAGCTGTTTAAAATACAGATTTTTAGTGCTACAGGTAGCTTGGTTTACACTAAGCAACATCAAAATTCGGAAACTGAAATAGATATAGCAAAGCTGAACAATGGTTTTTATACTATCAGAATAACCGCAAGTGATGGAACTTGGTCAAGCAAATTCGTGAAGTCTAATTGAGTTTTTTAGAGCCACAGATGCACAGATAGCTACGACTATTATAATGAAATCTGTGCATCTGTGGCTTAAACTATGCTCTTGGATGAAACTCGGTAATCACCGTCTTCAAGTAATCCCTATCTAAATGCGTATAAATTTCTGTGGTTGTAATGCTTGCATGTCCCAACATGTCTTGTACAGCTCTTAAGTCGGCGCCACCTTCTATTAAATGGGTTGCAAAGGAGTGTCTCAAGGTATGCGGACTAATACTTTTCTGTATTCCGGCAGCTACCGCTAAAGATTTGATAAGGTTAAAGATGGATATTCGGGACAACTTTGCACCAAATCTGTTAAGGAAAATGAAATCTTCATTGCCTTTTTTAATTTGATGATGAACCCTAACTTCCTCTATATAGATTTTTACCAACTTTAAAGCGGTGACACCAATGGGTACAATTCTCTCTTTGTTGCCTTTTCCAGTTACCTTAATAAATTCTGTTTCTTCAAAAATGTTTGATATTTTGAGTTCCGTTAACTCACTTACCCTTAAACCACAGCCGTAAAGTATTTCTAAAATAGCTTTATTACGCATTCCTTCAGGCTTAGAGGCATCAATTGCACCTATCAGTAAATCAATTTCATGAATGTTTAGCGTATCTGGAAGTTTACGGGCAATTTTGGGAGTTTCTAACAATGCCGAAGGATCATTCGTTATCAGATCTTCTTGTAATAAGTAAGAAAAAAACGATTTGATGCCCGATATTATTCTGGCTTGTGTACTCGCTTCTGCGCCAAGTTCATGTAACCAAATCAAAAAGTTTCTTAAATCCTTAAGGGTAATTTTAGAAATTGAAATGCTCTCATCAACAGCATCAAAATATTGAAAAAGCTTTTCAACATCTTTAGTATAGGCATCAATACTATTTTCAGCTAATGAACGCTCTAGTTTAAGATAAGCGGAAAATCCCTTTATGTAAGATTGAGTGTTCATTATTTGAGTTCTTTTTTATAACATTGCGTAGGGCAATTTAGCTACAAAAATAATAGTAAGTTGTTTTCGTAGCCATACATGCACTGATATTTATTTATCGTCAGTATTTGATGATTAGTAGATATCGCTAACTAAAGAATAAATGAAGATACAAATCATCAACGGACCTAATTTAAACCTTCTTGGCTTGAGAGAACCGTCTATTTACGGTGCAGAACCTATTGAAGGTTACATTGAAACGCTTAGAGAAAAATACAGCATTATAGAAATTGATTACTACCAAAGTAATGTAGAAGGTGAGTTGATTAACAAGCTGCATGAAGTTGGCTTTTCGTACGATGGAATTATCATTAACGCAGGCGGTTATACGCACACTTCTGTAGCTATTGCAGATGCTATTGCAGCAATAAAAACCCCAGTAGTTGAAGTTCATATCTCAAATATTTATGCCAGAGAAGAATATCGTCATGTATCCTTAACTGGTAAAAATTGTAAAGGCGTACTTACTGGCTTTGGTTTAGAGGGCTACCGTTTGGCGCTAGAAAGTTTTTTAAAATAGCTTTTAGGTTGATGGTTAACACGACCATCGCTCATAACACAAACAACAAATTATGAAGAAAATAACGCTTTTACTTGTACTTTGGTTAAGTACCAATTTAATTTATGCTCAAGGTCAAACAAGACCTTTAAAGTTAGACGCCAGTTCTGTGGTGAAAGATGCTGATGGGAGCGCTTACCCATACGCAATTTGGCAAAAATTGCTTCAAACAGGAGAGTATAATATAAAACCAACGGGTGATCTAAAGGCTGAAAAAGTCGAGTTTCTAATTTACCGAATGACGGAAGAGGAGAAAGAAGCCAAGAAGAAAAAGAAATTAGAAACGGCAGCCACACTTGCAAAGCCACGAGTAAGCGATGCCTTTTTGGAAGGAAGTAAGTTCAGATTTGATAAAATGACAGATTTGAATGGTGTAAAATATGATTTCAAGAAAGACACAGGCAAGGTAGTGGTGTTTAATTTTTGGTTTATCAATTGTCCGCCTTGTAAGCAAGAAATTCCTGAATTGAATGAGCTAGTTGCCAAATACAAAGATAACAAAGACGTAGTATTTATAGGTATTGCCTTAGATGATGAATACGCTTTAAGGAATTTCTTAAAATTAATGCCATTTAATTACAGCATTGTTGGCGATGGCAGGTTTTATGCTAATAAACATGGCGTAAAATCATATCCAACACATGTGGTGGTAGGTAAAGATGGTTTGATTAAGTTTAGTACCATTGGTTTAGCCACTAACACTGTTTATTGGGTAGAGAAGACAATTAAGGAGCAACTATAAATTTAAATCGCTGAATTTTTTCTTTTTGCCGATAAAGTACTTCCAAACGATACTTCCATTTAACACACCTTGATGTTTGCGTAATGGTAATTGCTTGTTTGTACGTTTGGCTGCCGTTTTAAAAAAAGCTCCAAAAAAATGAGCATGAGCTTTATTAATAGAGAAAGCGAATTTAAACTGCCCTTTGAACGCAAATTGAAACCAAGCTGCAAGATCTATCCATAAACGGGCAAATACTTTAACTACAGCCTCTCCAAAAGGGAGGTTTTTTTGCATGATGATGAGGTTGTTACGGAAATTGAGGTAGCTTTTAAAAGGACTTCCAGCGTTTAAAGTGCCACCACCAACATGATAAACTTCTGCTGCTGTACAACACATTACTTGATAACCTTTGTTCTTCAAGCGCCAACACAAGTCAATTTCTTCCATGTGTGCAAAAAGGTCACCGTCTAATCCTCTAATCTCATCCCATGCTTTGCTTTTAATGAAGAAAGCTGCACCACTGGCCCAAAAAACAGGAATGCTATCATTGTATTGGTTTTGATCTTCTTCTACATGATCAAAAATTCTGCCTCTGCAGAAGGGAAATCCGAAGCCATCTATAAAACCACCAGCAGCGCCTGCGTATTCAAACATCGTTTTATTCTGTTGCCACTTAATTTTCGGTTGAGCTGCAGCAATGCTTTCATCGCTCTCCATCAAATCAATCACCGGTTTGATCCAATTTTTGGGAACTTCAACATCCGAATTAAGCAATACAAAATAATCTGCTTCTAATTTTGCTAGCGCTTGGTTATAGCCTTCTGCGAAACCGTAATTTTTATCGTTAACAATAACATGAACTTGGGGGAAGTTTTGCTGGGTAAACAAGACTGAATTATCCGTAGAAGCATTATCCGCCACAACAATCTGCAGATTTGTATAATCAGTTTTTACTACACTAGGAAGAAAACGTTCCAAAAATGTTTGCCCGTTCCAGTTTAAAATTACGACAGCTACACTAGGCTCCATTTTTTGCAGTTAAGGTTTTTTGATTATTGAAATTTGGTTATTGTTATTTCGAATTTAGTCATTCGCTTTCCATCGCTTATGGCTCCACAACCAATAAGCAGGTTCTTGTAAAATGGTATGGGTTAAGTGACTGAAAAACGTATCTGTAATTTCGTGTTCATTCGTGCTTTTTGGATCAAGACACATTGGCACACAATCTATTTCGTAATAACCACGCTTAGGTCTTTTAACATTGAAATAAAAGATCGGTCTGTTAGTTTGAAATGCAATTTTTTCTAAGCCTAAAAAGGCAGGCGTAGATTGGTTCATAAAGTTAAGTCTGTATTGCACATCAGATTTCCTTGGTGTTTGATCACTCGCAAAACAAAACATGGTGACATCGTTTTTAGTAGCAATAACTTGTCTCAGTGTTTGCTTCATCGGTATAAAAACATTTCCAAATTTCGTTCTTAATCCATCAAACCAATTTCCAAACACTTCATTGTTAATCGGCTTGTAAATTACGTTACAGGTTCCAGATAAATTTAGGCCAGTAGCTAGCATGCAAAGTTCCCAATTTCCGTAATGACCAGTACAAGCTAAAACGCTTTCGCCACGTTTAAAGTAAGCTTCTGCAAGTTCAAAATTAGTAACCTTTACTCTTCGCATTACTTCAGCTTTGCTAATAGAACTCATTTTAACGATCTCTACCATCAAATCGCCCAGATAGCGATAGAATTTTTTCTCTGTGGCAATAATTTCTGCTGTAGATTTTTCTGGAAATGATTTGGTAAGATTAGTACGCACTACATTTCGTCTGTACTTAGCTATGTAGTATAGGATGTAGTATAAAACATTAGAAATTCCGTAAAGCAACCTCAAGGGTAGAAACGAAAGGAGGTGTAAAAAAAATATCCCTATGTGCAAAAAACCTTTTTTAATCATTAATTTGCCGACTGAATTGCAAACTTAAAATATCAGATGCAAAATCTAGCTATATTTCCATTATTTTATCTTCCGCCAGTTAGTTATTTTACACTTTTAAAAGAAAATAATTTCGAATTCCTTTTAGAGAAATTTGAGCACCTACCAAAGCAAACTTATAGAAACAGAGCTACAATAGCATCCCCAAATGGAAGCTTAGATTTGGTTGTTCCTGTAGTTAAAGGTGCAAAAGTGCATACGCCATATAAAGATGTTAAAATAAGTTACGACGAAAGATGGCAGCGTTTACATTGGTTAAGTCTGCAAACTTGCTACCGCAGTTCGGCTTATTTTGAGTTTTACGAGGACGGGCTGGCTCCATTTTATGAGAAGAAGTACGATTTTCTATTCGACTACAACTATGAAATGCTGAACTGGCTATTTAAACAATTGAAGATTTCATCAGATTTAGTAACAACAGAAAGCTACGAAGAAAACTCAGCTAAAGATTATAGAAGTGCGATGACTAAGAAGGAGATACCTGTTACCCAAACAAAGCCTTATTTTCAAGTGTTTAGCGATAGGAATGAATTTATTCCCAACCTTAGCATTGTAGATTTATTGTTTAACCAAGGGCCACAGGCAAAGAATTATTTTTAGATGCGAGAAATGGTTAATTGATCCTTAAAACTGTCAACTGATAAACCGAAATGTCGAAACCACTACGTAAGCATAAGAAGAAAAAATACGATTTGCCAGAACCAGGCACAACACCTGGCTTTGTTTACATAGATGGTAATTCTTTAAAACCGAAAATCAACCTTTACAGTTATAATGCAGGTATTTTTAACGTTGTAGAACTCAATAGTCTTCGTAATATCAAAGAAAAGACAAATGATAAAGAAACTTACTATTGGGTTGATATTAGAGGTTTGAATTCTGTTGAACTCTTCAATGTGTTTAGCGATGAACTTAAAATACACAAGTTGGTACTAGAAGACATTACTAGAACCTACCACCGACCAAAATTTGAAGAGTACGACAATTACAATTTTGCAATTAGTAGAATGTTGAATGTAGGTGAAGATGGCGGTTTAGAAAATGAACAGGTGTCTTTCATCCAAACCAAAAATGTGCTTTATACTTTCCAAGAAGATTATGAAGATTGTTTAGATGCAGTTCGCAATAGACTAAAAGAAGGTAAGGGAAACATTAGAACTGGTGGAACCGGCTATTTGATGTACGCCTTAATGGACATGATTATCGATTCCTATTTCTCTATACTAAGTATTTGGAATGAGGAAATGGACGAAATTGAAGACAGACTTTTAGCAAGACCTGATAAGTCTGTGATGTACGACACGCAACTTGTGAAGCGCAACTTAATAGCATTGAGAAGGGTAGTGTGGCCAGAGCGAGATAAAATGAATGATATTTTACGCACTGACAGCGGGTTAATTAGCGAACAAACTAAAATGTTCATTAAAGATGCTTATGACCACACCATTCAGCTGATGGATATGGTGGAAAGTATGAAGGAAATTGCATCTAGTAATATAGATATGTATCTATCAATTATTAGCAACCGAATGAATGAGATTATGAAAGTACTTACCATTATCTCGTCTATTTTCATTCCACTCACATTTATTGCCGGTATTTACGGGATGAATTTTGCCAAACAAGACCCTATCACAGGCAAAATAATGCCGAACAATATGCCAGAGCTTTACGTAGAGAACGGTTACGAGTATACATTATTGGTAATGGCATTTATAGCACTGGTTCAAATTATCTTTTTTTGGCGAAAAGGCTGGTTTAAATAATATCATTTTCGGCTAAAAATAGCGGACATATTTTTTCGAATTTTTTGTAGTTTCAATTTATCAAACTAAACTATAAATGAACGAAAAAACTAAAAGCAAAAACATTGCTTTAATTATTCTTGTAGCCTCTTTAGGCTACTTTGTAGATATCTACGATCTCATTTTATTTTCTGTAGTACGCGTACAAAGCTTGAAAGATTTGGGTGTTGCCGAAGAAGATATGTTAAGTATCGGTGCAACGATTATCAATAGCCAAATGTTCGGAATGCTGGTAGGTGGTATTCTTTGGGGTGTTTTAGGAGACAAAAGAGGAAGATTAAGCGTTTTATTCGGATCTATCATTACTTACTCCTTAGCCAATATTGCCAATGGTTTTGTTACAACGGTAGATCAGTATACCGTAATTCGTTTCATTGCAGGCGTTGGTTTAGCTGGCGAACTTGGTGCGGGTATCACTTTGGTAGCCGAAACCATGAGCAAAAAAAACAGGGGCTACGGCACCATGATTGTTGCTTGTGTAGGTTTACTCGGAGCTGTAATGGCAGCTTTAATCAGTGCCCGTTACACCTGGCAAACCAGCTATTTTATTGGCGGTGGCATGGGGTTATTGCTGCTTTCGCTACGCATTGGTTTGGTAGAATCGGGTATGTTTAAAGAAACTACCGAAAACCAAAATGTACAAAGAGGCAATTTCTTTATGTTATTTAACAAGTGGTCGAGGTTAAAAAAATATCTATGCTGTATTCTAATTGGCTTGCCATTATGGTACGTAGTTGGCGTACTGATCACTTTTTCTCCAGAATTTGGCCGTGCTTTAAATGCTACCGGAGTTTTAGATGCTGGCAAAGGAATAATGTATTGCTACATCGGTATTTCTATTGGCGATGTAGTTGCTGGTTTACTGTCGCAATTGCTTAAATCTCGACGAAAAGTAATGCTGATTTTCTTGTTGTTAACGACAGTTTCGGTGGCTGTTTACTTGTATGCTTTCGGTTTAACTCCCGAAGGCTTTATCTTGCTAAGTCTGTTATTGGGCTTTGCTTCGGGTTATTGGGCTACCTTTGTAACCATTGCGGCAGAGCAATTTGGTACCAATTTGCGTGCAACAGTAACTACTACCGTACCCAATTTTATACGAGGTTCGTTAATTGCGATCACCACAGGCTTTCAATTTTTTAAGGATAAGTTCGGCATTTTAGAGGGCGCAGCTGTAGTAGGAGCAATCTGCATTGTTATCTCATTATTTGCTTTAAGTCAGTTGAAAGAAACTTTCAGTAAAGATTTGGATTATGTAGAGCATTAATATTTTAACGTAGTTTTTCTGATTTTTTTTGAAAAGTTACTGATTTGCTACTATCAATCTGTAGTCCCGCTATTGTTCCAATCTTTTTGCAAATGTTACTGAAGTTTAAAAAGATGCTTCAACAAAAAGTATTTCCACGCTATTGGGTTTAGTTTGCAAGTACTGTGCATGGGTTTAACCAAACTAAGCTCCGATTGAAGCGGACACGAGTGCAGCGAGTAAAGCGTAAAGCGGGGCTTTCCCTAAATTGAAAAACTGACATTGCCTTTCAAATAAAAAAACGTAAACCGTGAAGTGTCAATCCAATGTACTATATCACATTAGGTTTCACTTAGCGTGGCATTAAGCTTAAATTTGAGGCTACAAAGGAGAAAAATCATGTTTAAGGAGAGCGTTTTTAAGGAAAAAGTGGCAGAGGCGTATAAGCAAATACAGGATAGTATTTGTGCGGGTTTGGAAATTGCCGATGGGAAAGGTCTTTTCGTAGAAGAATTGTGGGAAAGGGAAGGCGGTGGTGGCGGTCGTACTCGGGTTATACAGCACGGCAATGTGATTGAAAAGGGGGGCGTAAACTTTTCTGCGGTTTATGGTAAGTTGCCTGATGCGGTTAAAAAAGCTTTCAAAGTAGAAAATGATGAGTTTTTTGCGACTGGAGTTTCTATCGTTTTGCATCCAGAAAATCCGTTTGTGCCTATTATACACATGAACATTCGCTATTTTGAAATGGATGAACAAACGCGTTGGTTTGGCGGCGGTATAGATTTAACTCCTCACTACGTTATACCAACTGATGTGAGGTTTTTTCACTATCATTTAAAGCAGGCTTGCGATGAGTTCAAAGCAGAATTTTACCCTAAGTTTAAAGCTTTGGCCGATGATTATTTCTTTATCAAGCATCGTGATGAAACTAGGGGAGTTGGCGGTATTTTCTACGATCGTTTAAAGCCTGAAAATACAGATTTAAGTTATGAGCAGATCTTAGATTTTTCTCTAGCTGTGGGCAATTCGTTTTTACCGATCTACACTGAACTTATTGATAGAAATAGAAATACAGAATATACCGATTTTAATAAGGAATGGCAGTATTTACGCCGTAGTAGGTATGCAGAGTTTAATTTGGTTTACGATTCTGGAACTAAGTTTGGCTTAGAAACCAATGGACGCATAGAAAGTATTTTAATGAGCTTGCCACCAACAGCCAAGTGGAATTACAATGCTAAAGCGCAAGCTGGCTCAGAAGAAGAAAAAACTATTGATTTCCTTAAAAAAGGAATTGATTGGGTGTAGTTGGTCTCCGTCATTTCGACGAGGAACGAGGAGAAATCTGGAGGTTGGATATGATAAGCTTATAGATTTCTCCCCGCGGTCGAAATAACGCGGACGCCTTAAAATAAAAAAGCTCTAGGTTGTTCCTAGAGCTTTTTTATGGACTTTGATTTCCAATTATCTTCCCCCTGGAGGGCAATTTTCTTTTAAAAATTTAGTGAAGGTTAAGGCTAAATGCTCGCTTGTACCTTCGCCCTCGCTAATACTGTGCGTTCTGTTCGGGTAGCTCATCAACTGGAAAGTCTTTCTGTGCTTCACCAATTCGTTAATCAACATCTCTGCATTTTGATAATGTACATTGTCGTCTCCTGTGCCGTGTACCAACAATAGGTTTCCTTTCAAGTTTTTGGCATGAGTAACAGGCGAACCAGCTACATAAGCATCTGTAGTTGGAAATGGTGTACCCATGTAACGCTCTTGGTAAATATTGTCGTAAGTAAGCTGATTTGCCACTGGCGCAATAGAAATACCAGTTTTATAAATTTCTGGATATTGGAATAGTAGGTTTAAGGTAGAAGAACCACCACCGCTCCATCCCCAAACAGCAACTCTGTCTTTATCCATAAAAGTGTGGGTAGCCAATAGTTTTTTGGCTCCCAAAGCTTGGTCGCGAATATTCAGCTGACCAATATTTTTATAGATTGCCTTGCGCCAAGCTTTGCCTTTTGGTACGGGTGCACCACGGTTATCCATGGAAATATAGATGTAACCGTCTTTTGCCATATCGCCAGCATAAAGTCTGTTCATACCAGCGCCGTAGCTATCTAAGGCAGTTGCAGAAGCGGGCTCTCCATAAACATAAAACACAACGGGATATTTTTTAGTACGATCAAAGTTTTCTGGTTTTTTCATCCAACCATCTAACTCAATACCGTCTTCGGTAGTTACCTTAAAAAACTCAACTTTGTTTTTGCTTGCTGGTTGGTTGCCTACTTGGCTTGTAATGCTACCTGCCATAGTTAGTGGATTGTTAGTCTTAAAGTTCATCCACTCGGTAACTGGTCTAATGGTAGAGCTTTGGTAACTGTGAAGCGCAAAAGCACCACTAGGCGAAATGTTATAAGTATGGCGACCTGGTAAAACTGATGGCGTTACTTGTTCTATTTTACCTTTGCCATCTAGCCTAGTTTTAAATAGATATTTCTGTTTTGCATTTGTTGGCGAAGCGCTAAAGTAAACGGTGTTATTTGCCTCATCAATCAAATCTAAGCTCATTACATCAGCATTACTATTGGTAATTAGTGTTGCTTTTTTGTTCTCGATATTGATACGATAAAGATGTGCCCAATTATCTTTTTCAGTAAGAATTACAAACTCTTTGTTGTTGTTGATCCAGTGAAATTTGTCAATGGCATCAATCCAAACTTTATCGGTTTCTTTGTAAATCTCTTTAATTGCATTAGTGCTTGCATTTGCTAGATAAACCGTGCTCACGTTTTGTTCGCGGTTTAATTGCTGCAAAATAACGTTGTTTGAATTAGGTACCCAATCCATTCTTGGGATATAGTTTTGCACCTGACTGCCTGGAACATCTAACCATTTTGTTTGTGCCGTAGCAACATCTACCAAACCAATTTTACAAGCAGAAGGATCTTGACCTACCTTCGGATATTCTACTGGAATGTTATAAGAATAGATCGAATCGGTGTTGTTAATCATTAAGAAGTTACGGATTTTTCTTGCATCTATTTGCCAATAAGCAATAGTTTTTCCATCTGGGCTCCATCTAAAACCATCTCTACAATCAAACTCTTCTTCGTAAACCCAATCAAAAGTACCGTTGATTAATCTTGCAGTACCGTCTGTGGTTAATGCTTTTACATTACCAGAGTTAATATCTTCTACATAAATGTTGTGACCACTTACATACGCAACTTTCGAAGCATCTGGAGAAAACTTAGCAAACATCAGCGAAGATTCTGGCTTATCTTTTCCAATTTGAGTTACTTTTTTTGTAGTCATATCAGCTACCCAGTAATCTCCACGGGTATCGTAGCGCCATACTTTTTTGCTATTTGTAAAAATCAGTGCTTTTGTACCGTCATCGCTCAATTGAAAACTTCTAACTCTAATGGCTTTGCCACTATTGCTTAACAAATCAGAACCGATAACGGTAGCACGATCGCCTTTTGGTAAGGTGATTTTAACGATTTCGCCACTCACATTTTGATAGTAGCTGTTGCCATCTTTGGCCCAATTTACACTTTGCGCTATTGCAGTAGTCGAAAAACCGAATGCAATGGCCAGGCCCCAAATTAATTTCTTGGTACTCATGTCTGTTTATAGGTTTACAAATTGTTGATATACGGATTGAAGGTAAGACTTTCCGTTGATGATATTCTCATTGGTTTGTGTTGCATCTTCTGCTTTGCTGTTATAAAGTACGCTTTTACCCACATTATCAAATGTAACGGTATGTCCATTTTCTATAAATCCAAATCCATCATCCCAACTAAAGTAAGCAAAATTTTTAGTGTATGGATTAAGCAAGTTTTTGCTCCACTTAAAATTTGTAGCATGAATGTTGAGCTGTGCCAGCAGCGTTGCTGGTAAATCTTGTTGGCTCCCAGTTCTGTTGTATATTTTACCTCTAAATTCATCCTTAATAACATCACCATAAAATATCAAAGGAATATGGTAACGTTGGGGTTCATAAATCTCGTATTTGTTTTTTGGAAGTGGGTGACCATGATCAGCGATAAAAACAAACAGGGTGTTTTTGTACCAAGCTTGCTTTCTAGCCTTGTTTATATAGCTGCCAATACACGAATCGGTGTAGAATGCAGTGCTTTTAAACTTCTGAATATTATCTGCATTGCCAAACTTATGCTTAATAGGTAACTCATAAGGTTCGTGGTTGCTTAAACTTAGTATAGTGGAAAAGAATGGTTGTTTAGTTTGCTGGGCATCTTTTAACTGCCTGTTAAAAACTGGACCATCGTAAGCACCCCAAGCACTAGCTTCTTTTTCTTCAAAGTTTTTTCTGTCAATCAATTTTTTATATTGATGACCGAGTATAAATGCCTTGTAGTTATCGAATTCTGATTTACCGCCATAATAAAATGAAGTATTGTATCCATTTTCGTAAAGCTTTTGGCTAATAGCCGGAATTTTCTGCATTTTTTCTGGCCATTTTACAATGCTGCCTACGGCTAACGTTGGAAAGCCAGTTAAAGAACCTATTAAACCTTTATCTGTACGATTGCCTGTAGCATAAATCTGGCTGAACAGTACACCGTTTTTTGCCAAGCTATCTAGGTTAGGAGTAATGCCATTTTCTCCATCTAAAGATTTTATCAAATCTGCAGTGAAGCTTTCTAATATGAAAACGACCACATTTGGACTTTCGGTTTTCAATATGGAAATTGTGGTGTCTTTTTCAACTTTAAACAGATTTTCTACATGTACGTCAGCTTCTTTTTGGTCAAAATATTTATAAAGATTTTTTCTCGATTTATTGCTGGCCAAAATACTTGACATCAAATTCCACTCTGTGTTTAAAGCTGCGTGGTTTAAAATTTGATGATTGGAGAAATAAGCCATGCTTTGCGTATTCGGTGCGCTACCTGTACCGCCTCTTATCAGTAAAAAATTACCTATTAAAACAGCAATGATAATGATGAACTTTATTGCAATTGGTGTTTTTGAAAAAATAATTTCTCTTTTGATGAGCACAAAGTTGAGATAGAAACCTACAGCAAGTAATACTGATAGTACCAATAAAGTTAGAAAGATAGGTGAGGAGGCGCTTGAAGCTAAAGACTCACCCGGAGTAAGAATGGCAAATTCTACGGCTCTAGAGTTTACCTTGCTACCCCATTCTCTGTAAATATTAAAGTTGATTACAGAAATGATGCTAAAAAGTACAATCAGTACCGCGTTATAATACCTAATCCAGTTAAAATTAATTTTTGCTTTGTTGGTAAAATACCAAAAGGTGTAAACTAGTAAGGGAATGATGGTGAGATATGCAGTTGTCGACAAATCCAGTCTAAGTGCATGATAATAAGCTGAAAACTTCTGTGATAGAGGTATGTTTCGCAGTTTGATATGAAAGATGAACATGAAAATGAATCTATCTACAGCGAAATAGAGCAGCCAGAATAGAAAGTATCTAGCAAAAAAAGTCAGGCTTTTAAACATGGGCTGCTAAAATACTAAAAAAGCCCACGATTTAAATCGTAGGCTTTCAATTTTATTGTTGATGACAATTACTCGCCACCTCCTTGCATTGCCATGATTTCTTGCATGGTTTTCAATTCGTAGCCACTTGGAACTTCTAAAGAGAATGGACCAACTTTGTCTTCAGAAACATTTTTAAGGGTTAAAGTTACTTTAGTGCCATTTTGGAAAGTAGTATATTTCACTAAAGCACCTTTTACGCTACTGAATTGCTCTCCCGAAAAGTTTGAAGGAAATTCGATTTCGTTAGTAGCCCACAATTCGTAAGTACCACCTTTGTCATCTTTGTAAGTATATTTTTCAGCATTATAATTGCCTACTTTTTGCTTCTCGCCTGTAGCTTTAAAGTCGCTTAATTTTGGAGATGCAGCTTCAGCCTTTTCCGTATCTTCTTTACTCATTTTAACCGCATACTGCATTTGAGCCATTGGTACATCAATCAACATTAAACCATTTCTGTCTACGAAATTTTGTAGAATACCGATAGTTGCAGGGCCTTGTTGCATATCGATACGCAAGATATTACCAGCAAATTTAACTTTTTGCTCTTTAGGCAATTGAGAAGCCATTGCTGCTGCTTCTGGAGGTAAAGAGTATTCAACTCCGTAAGTTACTGTTCCTTGAGAAATTTTCTTTTGAGCGTTAGCAATCACTGCCGATCCCACTAACAAAGCCGCTAAAAAGCCTGTTTTTACTGATTTAAACATCATATTTTTTAGTTTATAGTTTTTTACCAATTAATTTTTTCCTTCGCTAAGAAAGATGCTATTCCTTTTTTGAAATCCTCACTTTCCCTAGTTCTAGCATTTACTTTAATCGCGTTGGTCAAACAACTATCGAGCCAACTATTGTTAGTTTCGTTAATGAGTTGCTTAGTCAACGCCAGCGAATTGCCAGAAGCGTTGTTGTTCAAATTTAATGCAAATTCACGTACAATTTGATTAATTTCTTCAGCTTTTGTTACATAAGTAATAAGGTTATATTTCAAAGCTTCATCTGCAGAAAATAGATCACCACTGATTAACAGTTTTTTAGCGAGTGTTTCACCCACTTTTTGTACCAAATAGCAACTTACAATTGCGGGAACAAAACCTAATTTCACTTCTGTATATCCAAATTTGGCTTCGGGTACCGCAAATATGATATCGCAAATAGTTGCCAAACCGCATCCTCCAGCTATGGCATGACCTTCTACCTGTGCAATAACAATTTTGTTTAAGGTACGGATGGTTTCGAAAAGGTCTTTTAATGCGCCAGAATCTTTCAAGTTCTCTTCGTAAGAGAAATGCTGCAACTGTTGCATATAAGCCAAATCTGCGCCGGCACTAAAAACATCGCCATTGGCTTTTAATACTATCGTTTTAACATTTTCATCACCTTCTGCTCTTAATAAATTGGCAGTTAGCAGCTCAATTAAAATGGGATCTAGGGCATTTCTTTTATCGGGTCTATTAATAATAATTTCCGCAATGCGATTTTCAACTTGATAAATAACTAATGGTTCCATTTTTAATTAAGTTTCAGTGTTACGGCTTTCTGCTTTTTCAATATATAGGTATTGAGTTTTAAACTATCTGCCTGTTGCCCAAACTTAGCAATTAAATAATCTTTATTACTTGCATCTATAATTAAATTAGAAAATTGGATCTCATTTCTCAATTGTGGAAGTCTTTGTTTCGGACTTTGATGTATCCAAATGAAATCAAACTTATGATTGTTGCTTAATTTTTTATAATTGAAACTTTCATCCATTAATAAGAATTGTTTCCCTTTATAATTGATTTGATGGTTACTTTTTAACAGATTTTTAGATTGAAAATCATCTTTCCAATTCATAAAGTGGATGTTTTTTACTTGTTTTTGGTCTAATGCTGGTTTAACAAAAAACTCGAAATTTCGATCATTTGTGTTTAAGTCTGTAAAAAGGACGGTTTCATTTCCGTTAATAAATGCAGCAGCAAAGTTTTTTCTTAAGCTAAATAACACAAATTCCTCTTGTTTACTGGCCGCTATCTTTTGATAAGCAAAGGAAAGTTGGATAGCTAATAAAATTGCTAAACCAATGTAGATATACTTTTTCTTAAAATGAACCAAACCAAAAGTTATCAAGATCATGAATAAGCAGAAGAGTAGAAGCTGCCACTTGTTCAACCATATTTCGGTAATTCCGGCATAAGGTAGTTCCGAAATCCATTTTAAACCAGTGTTCGTAAAAGTAATTAACCATTCAAAAGCTGGCGCAAGGAAATATATTCTTAGCAACAAAATTGCGATGCCAACGTACATTAGTACCGTAATTGGAATGAGAATAAAAAGGTTACTAATGATAAAATATACAGGAAACTGATGAAAATAATAGATGCTCAATGGCAATGTGGCCAGTTGTGCCGCTAAACTCATAGCTATTGCCGACCATAACTTATCGGCCCATTTATTTTTGAAATACCACCATCTGTAGATTTTAGGTTGATAATACACCAAGCCAAAAACTGCTAAAAAAGAAAGTTGAAAACCAACATCCCAAACCAAAAATGGATCGTAAATAAGCAATGCGAATGCTGTAAAAGCCAAAACATTGTAGCTATTGTTACTGCGTTTAAGTTGCTTTGCTAAAATAAAGGCAGTAAGCATAATCGCTGAACGCAATACCGATGGTGAAAAACCTGTAAGGAGGGAATAGTACCAAATTAACCCACAAATTAGTGCCACTTTGAAAACTCGCCCAACTCTTTTTCTGTCAAGAAACGCTAACAGCCAGTTAAGCATGATGTAAATAATACCAACATGCATTCCAGAAACTGATAAAGCATGGATAGTTCCAGTTTTACTGTAGGCGGCAAGAGTTTCCTTGCTTAAATCGGCTCGGTAACCTAAAATTAGGGTAGAGGCAACAGCAAAAGCTTCATCATTTTTAATGAGTTCTCTATAAATATCAACCTGACGTTTCCGAACTTCCAATGCATATTTGATGATTGGATTTCCCTCGTCGTCACCAAGTTTGATCAATTGCTCTTGTCTAATAAAAGTTTGATGGTAAATATTTTTGGCAGCTAACCAAGCTTTAAAATCAAACTCTGCAGGGTTGTAAGGCGGTTCTACAGGAAGGTATTCTGCTGCAATAAGTAGCTGGTCGCCGTAATTAAGTTTAATGGGGGATAGACTGTCTACCTTTAAAGCAATCATTAATTTGCCTGAGCAATTTTCTGGCTTTTGCTTTAAATAACCATTGGTGACAACTACTTCGAACCTTAAGATGTCATTGGTTTGTTGCGGCTCGTCATTTATGTAAACCTTTAGCTGGTCATACTGCTTCTTCGCAAAGTAACTGCCATTCAAAAAGTCGGTGTGAAATAGGCTGATGAAAATCCCGACAGTGAAATAAAGGACATAATAGGTTGTGCCAATTAACTTTTTATAGTTCCAAGCTTTTAACTGTTTATAAAAAGTATTGACTAGGGCAACGGTTAAGAGAAGCGAAATTAAAACGAAATAGAGTACTCTTAAAAGTTGTTCGTTTTGAAAGTAGTAACCTAATACTATGCCGAAGATTAACGGCAAAAGTATCTTTACAAATACTATTTCCGCTTTGAATATCAAAATTACTGGCTCATTAGTTCATTAGTCAATGGTTCATTTGTTAACCGCCAATTGATAATCGTTTACGCTCTAAAGCCTCATCCCTTAAAGCTAAAACTGATATCGCAACTGCACCCTCATTTCCGATTTCATTCTGCCATCAATCTGATCTAAACCAGACCCTACAGTTTCTACATTTTCATAGTTGTAAAGTGCATATCGGCCCCAAACATCCAATCGTTTAGCTAATCTGTATTTTAAGTTGGCATAACCTCTTAAACCTTTTCCGTTGTACAAACCAAAGGTGAAATTATATAATACGTCATCTTCATAGGCATAAATTCTACTATCGTAAGAAGCCGTATTGAAATAAGCAACCCTAATGTTACCCGTTAATCGAGATGAAAGTGGACTGTAGCTCACATCCTGATAAGCTAAGTAACCAAATTCAGAATTACCTCTGCCTTTTTTAAACTGAACCACTTCTACACGATTTTGAAAGCCTAATGCTTTACCCAATGCCCATTTTACTTCTGCACGGTAATTTTCTCGTTTTACATCATCTAAGTAGTTAAAAGGAACAACTTCAGCCGTATTTTGTTGTTTTACTTCCGATTTGAAACGTAGAATTGCCCTGAACGTTTTGGTAGGAGAGTAAGTCACCTGACCTAAAAACTCGTAGCCATCAGATGGGGCATCTACCCTAAAACGCAACCAAGGGTATTTGAAGTAATCGCCATATAATTGAATACTCCAAACTTTAGAAGGATTGATGTTTAAACCTGCATAAAAGCCTTTTTCGTTGAATGCTTCGCTGGCTTCGGCTGTCGCCTGATTAAAAAAGTTATGATAGTTTTTTTGATAATTTCTGTGCAACACAACTGCCGAAACAGTAGAAGATAAACTTACTAAAGCTCCATTTACATAGGCCAGTCCTGCATCTAGTGATTTTCCGAACTCACCAAAGAAATAGAAGTTTTTGTAGGTATAACTGTAGTGCGTCCCAACATTAGTCAGCTCCTTTCCTGCAAAGTTGAACTGTTGGTACAAGCTCGAGCCAGGAACAAATAACCTATTAAACGACGTGTGGTAAGCCACAGCACCAATACTTAAACCTGTAACTCGATATTGCAAAACACCACCATAAACTATTTGTTCGGTACTGTTTTTATTGTTCATCTCGTTTTGGGTTCTGTGCAGGCCAGTTTCGTTAATAGTGGTCACTGTTCTCTCGCCGTTAGCGTTAATACCCAACGAAGCATCAAGTTTTCGGTGCGAAAAGAAGGGTGAGAAATCTAAGTTCTTGGCAATCTCAACAGTTGCAGCAGCACCTCGTAAAAATGCGAACTCATTGGCAGAAGTATATGGCCTTAAACCAACATCACGTTTAGCTACACCCGTAACGTCTGGAGATTTGCCAAATGCAAAGCCCGACCAAAGTGTTAACGCCTGCCCAAACTGCATGGTATAATCACCCAATACAATTTTCTTAAATCTTCCAGTGTTTAATATTGCTACGTGTCCCGACATAAAATCGGTATAGTTAGATGGAAAGAAGTGAGATGCAGGTTTTGGGTTTTTAAATAGATATTCGCCAGCATCTTTCTCCATTACCAAAGAAGCCGATACACGGTTGGAATAGGTGTAACGATACCTTAAAAGATACCTGTCTGGCGTACCCAAATACCTGCTTCCAGGTAAATCGGTGTAACCTCTAGTTTTTTCAATTACCCTTCCGTAACGTAATATCAAATCGTTATTGCCATATTTTGCTAAGTTGGCAGCAGTTATTTTATCTACACCAGAACTTTGGTCTAAAGTAACAAAAGGCATTAACCGTTGTATACTCGTTAAATCAAACTCAGGGATGCTCTGTAATTCTAAGAGATCTAAAAGCTTTCCATTTTTTCTAATGTGCTCAAATAAATTACTGATTTGCAATGGAGATAGAAAAACCAAGGTTTTTAGCTCCTCTGCGTTAGTTTTATTAAGATTAATTGGATGCTTTCGGTAGTAAGTCAATCGATCTTGCAACTCAGAAAGATCATAATCTTCTGGCAAATTTTCTGCAATGCTTTCAATCAAATCTTTAATTAATTGATCTTCTTGTGTTTGAGCCTTAGCCGCAAAACCAATCAGCAAAAAAGCTGCTAATATGAATAGTTTAAAACGCATAAGAGAGACCAATTTGAGGGGTATAACCAGTTTGAGGATGACTTTCGACAGCAACATCCATTATTAATTTTTGATAGTTTAGGCCCATGCCTACGTATTGTTTGAATGGTTTGGCACTCATTCCACCTCGGAAACTCAGCATTTCGTGAAATTTATAATCTGCGCCTATACGTACATCAAATTTTCTTTCAAAATCTTTAGAAATAGTAGTGGCTATAATAAGTTTATTAGATGGGATGTAAGTAGCGCCGAAATGCACAGCGGTAGGAATATAAGTTTCTACATTGGTAGATTTATATGTTTGTGAAGATGGGTTGTTGACGTACAAGCCTAAGCCAATTTGTTTGTTCAGCGCATAGTTTACGCCAGCATCTACAGAAAATGTAGTGGCATTTCCATAATTGGTAATTTTAATCTGATGAACGTTAGCTTTAACCCCAATAGACAATTCATCGCCAAACTTCTTCGCCAAGCCAAATCCAGCTTTAATCTCACTAAATTCGCTAATACCATAGCGGTTAATGCTCACACCTGCAAAATTGTTGTTAAATGGAAGCACAAAAGCAAAGCTCTGCTCTGCCAGTTCATCGCCAAATAGGTAACGGGCATAAGTTAAAGCTGCCGTCGGTGATTTCTGACCAGTAATTCCAGCTGGATTAGCATTTAAGCTCCACGTATCAAATACGGCGGCACTGGCATTGCCCATAGCGGTTAGCCTAGCGCCTTGATTATATTGGGCAGTGGCTTCGCTAATAAACAAAGAAAATATAGAAAATAGTAAAATTTTGCGCATAGGCTGTTTGGTAATGCCAATTTAGGAAATAATGTTTGAATGATAAATGGGTAAGAAAGAAAATAGCTAAAATGAGTAAATAAGTTTAATCGATGCATTTCAACTGACTAAATAGCGAACTATTAATCTAGATTTCATCATTAAGCTTCAAAAGAAATCCTTTTAAACGCTCCAGCGAATCAATAATTTTCTGATTTTCTTTTACCTCGCCGCTATTGCTCTTCATGTGCTCTTTAGCACCTTTCAAAGTAAATCCTTTATCATCAACCAAGTGAAAAATAATTTTCAGGTTTTCGATATCTTCAGGAGTGAAAAGGCGATTTCCCTTTTTGTTTTTCTTCGGTTTAAGTACTTCAAATTCCTTCTCGTAAAACCTAATTTGCGAAGCATTTACTTCGAACATTTCGGTTACTTCGCCCATGGTATAATACATTTTATTGATTTCTCTTTCTTTGTACGGCATGTTTGATACTGACTATTAAACGATTATAGAATTTACTTAAAGTGTTCAAATGTAAACCGATTTTAGCAGAAAACCACAATAAAATTATAATTTTGTTCCTCATTATAAAATACCACTAAGACACAAAGAACACAAAGGGATTTTAGTTAAGATGATGGGATTTTTTTAGTTCCCTAATACTTGTACCTAATTCCTAAAACCTATACGAAAATGACAGCGAAAGAAATAAGACAGACCTTTTTAGAGTTTTTCAAAAGCAAGCAACATCATATTGTGCCGTCGGCACCAATTGTGGTTAAAAATGACCCAACTTTGATGTTTACTAACGCAGGAATGAACCAATTTAAAGACTTGTTTTTAGGAGAAGCTGCTGTAAAATATCCTCGTGTGGTAGATACACAACGTTGTTTGCGTGTTTCAGGTAAGCATAATGATTTGGAGGAAGTAGGTATCGATACCTATCATCATACTATGTTCGAAATGCTGGGCAATTGGAGCTTTGGCGATTATTTCAAGAAAGAAGCCATTGCTTGGAGTTGGGAATTGCTAACAGAGGTTTATAAAATTCCTAAAGACCAATTGTATGTTTCGGTTTTTGAGGGCGATGAAAAAGAAGGCTTGCCAATGGATACCGAGGCATTTGAGCTTTGGAAACAATTTGTACCAGAAGACCGTATTGTTTTAGGTAATAAGAAAGATAATTTTTGGGAAATGGGAGATACGGGTCCCTGTGGTCCGTGCTCGGAAATTCACGTAGATTGCCGTACAGCTGAAGAGCGTGCAGATGGCAAAGGAAAATCTTTGGTAAATGCCGACCATCCTCAGGTAATTGAGATTTGGAACAACGTATTTATGCAGTTTAACCGTTTGAAAGATGGTTCGTTAAAGCCGCTTCCAAACAAACACGTAGATACAGGAATGGGTTTTGAGCGTTTGGTACGTGTGTTACAAGGTAAAACTTCTAACTATGATACTGATGTTTTTACACCACTCATCAACTTTATTGCAGAAAAATCTGGATTTGAATATGTAGGCAGTGCCGAACCAGGCGAAAAAGGCTGGAACGAAGCTGTGGCAATGCGTGTAATGGCAGATCATATTCGTGCTATTTCGTTTGTAATTGCAGATGGTCAATTGCCTTCTAACAATAAAGCTGGTTATGTAATCCGTCGTATTCTGCGTAGAGCGGTACGTTATGCTTATACTTTTTTAAACTTGAAAGAACCATTTTTAAATCAATTGGTTACTGTTTTGGTAGAGCAGTTTAATGGCGTTTTTGATGAATTGTATTTGCAGAAAGATTTTGTTCAAAAGGTAGTTTTAGAGGAAGAAGTTTCCTTCTTGAGGACTTTAGCGACAGGCATTCAGCGTTTTGAGAAATACGATGGTGGTAAAATTATAGATGGTAATTTTGCTTTCGAATTATATGATACTTTCGGTTTTCCGATAGATTTAACTGATTTAATGGCTCGTGAAAAAGGTCTGTCAGTTGATATGGAAGGTTTCAACCAAGCATTAGAAGAACAAAAAAACCGTTCTCGTGCGGCTACCGCAATTGATACTGGAGATTGGGTAATTGTTAATGAAGATAGAGAAACTGAATTTGTAGGTTACGATTTGTCTGAGATTGAAACTGAAATCGTTAAATACAGAAAAGTAACTTCCAAAGGTAAAGAGCAATATCAAATTGTGTTGGCTCAAACACCTTTCTATGCAGAAAGTGGTGGTCAAGTAGGTGATACAGGCAGGTTAGAAGACCACAGCAGACAATTTTGGGTTGAGATTACGGATACCAAAAAAGAAAACGGTGTAATTGTACACTTTACCGATACTTTACCTGTTGATTTAGATGGTAAATTCTGGGCAGTAATTGATGAGGAAAAGCGCAAATCTTCGGAGAACAATCACTCGGCTACGCACTTGTTGCATGCTGCAATGAAGCAGGTTTTAGGTACTCACGTGAACCAAAAAGGTAGTTTGGTGAATTCAGATTACCTACGTTTTGATTTTTCGCACTTTGCTAAAGTAACTGATGAGGAACTGAACCAAATTGAAGATATTGTTAATGCAAAAATCAGAGAGAATATTCCTTTAAAAGAACAGAGAAACGTAGCTTACCAAGAAGCAATTGATAGTGGCGTAACTGCTTTATTTGGTGAAAAATATGGTGATTTTGTTCGTGTAATTACTTTTGACGACCATTTCTCGAAAGAACTTTGCGGCGGTACTCACGTAAAAGCTACAGGTCAGATTGGTTTCTTTAAACTGACTTCTGAAAGTGCGGTTGCTGCTGGAGTACGTAGGATTGAAGCAATTACTGGCGAACGTTCAGCTGCTGTAATTCGCGAACACTTCGAGTTAGTGAAGAACTTAACTGCGTTGTTGAACAATCCGAAAGATTTCGTTTCTGCTTTAGGAAAAATCATTGACGATAACAGTGCGTTAAAAAAAGAGATTGAAAAGAGCATTACCGAAAGAGCAGTAGCTTTAAGAACTGATTTAGAAAAGCAAATTCAAAATATTGATGGTGTGAATTTTATTGCTACCACAGTAGATTTGCCAAATGCTGATGCAGTGAAAACTCTTGCTTATGCAGTTAAAGGTGCTGTACAGAATTTGTTCCTTGTATTGGGCGTTGTAATTGACGGTAAACCGCAACTTACCGTAGCAATTGATGATGAATTGGTAAAAGAAAAAGGCTACAATGCCGGACAGATTGTGAGAGAGCTAGCTAAGGAAATTCAAGGCGGTGGCGGTGGCCAACCTTTTTATGCAACAGCTGGCGGTAAAGATGCAAGTGGTATGGAAAGAGCGATTGAAAAGGCGAAATCATTTTTAAAGTAGAAGCGGGTTAAATGTAGCGTTTCGTTCTTTCATATCGTATTCATAATATAACAGCAGAAGTAATATTTACGATATTGTGAGTTTTACCTTCTGCTTTTAAATTAATTAAATCACAATAACTAAAACAATGAAGAAAAATCTATTAACGCTAATGCTGCTGTGTTTAATTAGTATTGCCTCTGCACAAGAGAAAACTGAAAGTAAAACAGATAGTACAGCTGCAGCCATTAATGGCAAAAATGAGATTAAAGTAAATCTTTTGATGGGAATATTGGCTATACCCGAAATTTCTTACGAAAGAATTTTTGAAAATAATACTGGTCTTGGTTTGTCTGTTTCAATTGGTTTAGATAATGATGTAGAATACAAATTTGGTTTCACACCATATTATAGGATATATTTTGGAAACTCGAAAAAATCATCTGGCTTTTTTATTGAAGCAAACGCTGCATTAATGCAAACTAAAGAAAATAACTACTGGCATTACTATGACGACGGTTTTGGCGGGGTGAGGTTACATGATAATACGAGATGGAATGTTGGTATGGGGGCTGCTGCTGGTGGTAAGTTTTTAACTAAAAATGGATTTATTGGCGAGCTTTCTTTCGGCGTAGGCAGATTTTTTAATAGAAATAACGATGGTCTCGAAGCGTACCCAAGGGTAGGTATCACCATCGGTAAAAGGTTTTGATAGGATAAACATTTATACGAAGAGAAGTTTAATAATCTAAATTTACTTACTTTATTGATACCTAAAAGCTGATGCTGAAATAAATTCAGCATGACGGAGTATAAATTTAGCGTCACCCTGAATTTATTTCAGGGTCAGTTTTAAAATTGAAAGTATAGTGATTTTTGAGCTTTGGATGGATGGAATTCAAACTTTGTACAAGTAGATAGATCTATCGAATTTTCTATCAGTGCCGAGCATATCTCTTATATTAGCTATATGTAGTTCTTGATTTTCAATAATTCCTCCATTCACTTTTGCCTCTTGTAAAATACGTCTTATTTTTGCTAAGTTGTTATATACATAAATAGGATTGATCGCTTCTATTGTTCGTATAACTTCAAGAACTTTGTCTGAGGTTGTCAAGAAAGTCTGTTGGGGTACAAAATTGATATTTTTAAAATTGCAGTTTCCGTAAAATACGATTGCTGAGAAAATCGGAATATCTTGATTTTCGCTGATTATATTTCTTAAATTTTTGACATGAACCTCATTCTGGATTATCGGACTATAAATCCTGTACTTACTTTTGCCGGAAATCATTGTCCACTGTTCTTGTCTACCTTTTCCATATAACCAACCATTATAGTCCTTTACTTCAAAAAGAATAATTCCTACTTGAGTGATTAACACAAGGTCTATCTGAGAGAATTTGCCATCGTTAGTGTTAAGATACACGTCATGATAAACATCTTCAACCGATTTTCCATTTTTTAGTAAAACCAATACCAAATCACGCTCCGTCGCAGTCCCTCTGTTTAGTTCGGTAACACTCTTCAGAAATTTTTTATTCTTCTCTCGTCTGTATATTTTTAAGCCTATCGGAAGGAAGACAGTAAATAGAAGTATTAGAACAATAAAAACAAAAATGTTTCTCTGAAGCTGTGGTGTGAAGAGATGTTTATCAAATAAACTTCTTTGGCTCTTAACAATATACTCGGAATGTGCATAACCAGTTTTTCCCTCGTATGATATTTCGTGCCAATTCCCATTTTTTGACAACAGTTTAACTTCGTCACCCTGTTTTAGCGTAAATGAAATAGGATGTTTCTTTCCAATTCCAGTCCTAACATTCAACCCGGTTGTCGTTTTGTGGTATTCTTCTTGTTTGAATATGCCTTTTTCTAATAAGTTAAATACAATTAAACCTAATAAAATAATGATTATGCCAAACGTCTTATTGTATCTCCTTTTTCTATACCTCTTATACATTTATAATTTAAATTACTCATTTAAAGATAAATTAAAAAGAAATCCCCCAGTTTTTAGCTGGGGGATTTCTTTTAATGTCTACCTCTATCTTTTCCTTTATGGTGGCCTTTGCCTTTGTGCCATCCTTTATGTTTGCCATTATCGTGTCTATGCTTTTCTACGTATCTAGTTTGGTAAACGTTGTGCCTTAAATACGGGCGAGTTTCATTAATTACTACTTTTCTGCCCTTGTGTAAGTTGTATCCACGGTAGGCTCTCGGTAAAGAAGTTCTGTGCACCCATCTGCTTCCTTCATAATACACATATCGTCTAGAGGGTACATGGTAGTAAGTGCGGATATCTGGCATGTAGTAATACTCTACATAGTCGTAACCCCGAGGCCCCCAATTGGGTTGCGCACCAATATTGATATTTAAACTAACTTGAGCGTTGGCTGTTTGCAATGTCGCTGCTACTATAGCAACCGTAAACATCAGGATTAATCGTTTCATAATTTAAGTGTTTTGTGTGTGTTAAAACCTATACGAATACCATGCCACTGATGATTTAGCATTTTGTCTGCTATATAATTGATACATTATTAGCCCCAGATACACAGATTTTTATTTGTTGAAATATTTTTTTTAAATCAGTGCATCTGTGGCTAAAACCATTAACAGTATACATATTATACCTATATTTGGAAAGCTAAAAAGGCATTCAGAATAGTAAATTCGATTAATGAGTACAACGACTATCGCAAAAGATACCAGCAGTTTCGAGCTTGTTTCAGGTTTAGAGATACATGTTCAGTTAAACACACAATCTAAAATATTCTGTTCAGACAGTGCCGCATTCGGTGCTGGGCCAAATGAGCATATTTCTACCGTTTCTTTAGGTTTGCCAGGAGCTTTGCCTAAGCTAAATAAAGAGGTAATTGAAAAAGCTATGCGCATTGGTTTGGCATTAAACTGCGAAATCAATCAATACAACTTCTTTGATAGGAAGAATTACTTCTATGCAGATTTGCCAAAGGGATATCAAATTACACAAGACAACAGTCCGATCTGCAAAAACGGTTTCATCAATGTGCAATTATCTGATGGCACAGAAAAGAGAATTGGCATTAACCGTATCCACCTAGAAGAAGATGCCGGTAAAAGCATGCACGATCAGGACGATAACTATTCGTTTGTAGATTTAAACCGTGCTGGTGTACCCTTAATTGAAATTGTGACCGAACCAGATATCCGTAGTTCTGAAGAAGCAGCTGCTTTGCTAACCGAAATTAGGCAATTGGTGCGTTTCTTAAACGTGAGCGATGGTAACATGGAAGAAGGTTCTTTGCGTTGCGATGCGAATATTTCTATTCGGGAAAAAGGAACTACTGCTTACGGAACTCGTTGCGAAGTGAAAAACGTAAATTCTATCCGTAATGTGCGCAGAGCGATGGATTTTGAATTTGGCAGACAGGTAGAAGTAGTTACTAGCGGAGGTGATATTATCCAAAGTACCTTAAACTTTGATGCGGATAAAGGCACAACATCGCCAATGCGTAGCAAAGAAGAAGCGAATGATTATCGTTATTTTCCGGATCCAGATTTGCCACCTGTGGTAATTTCTGATGAATGGTTGGCTCAAGTAAAATCGGCTATGCCAGTGCTGCCTAAGGAGATTGCCCAAAACTTGATGGATGAGCTAGGTATCAACCAATCTGAAGCAGCTGTGTTAGCTGATGATAAGGATTTATACCAATATTATAATGATGCCGTAGTTCAAATAAACAACAAAAAAAGCTTGGTCAACTGGCTGCTAGGTAGTATTAGAGCCATCTTGAACGAAAAGCAAATTGAAATTGGTAAGTATACTGTAAGTCCGCTGCAATTGGCGCAAACCATCAATTTGGTAGATGAAAAGAAAGTTTCGCAGCAAATCGCAATACAAACGTTGTTGCCAGCTTTAGAAACTAATCAAAATGTTAAAGCAGAAGAGCTAGCAATGCAACTTAACCTATTAATAGTAGAAGATGTAGATACTATTACTGGTTTTATAGACGAAGTGTTGGCTAAATATCAACCGCAGGTAGAAGCATACAAAAAAGGAAAGAAAGGCGTTTTAGGTTTGTTTGTTGGCGATGTAATGAAGCTAGCCAAGGGCAAAGCTGACGCAAAAAAAATAAACGAATTGATCTTAAAAAGGTTGGAGAACTAAAGTTTCTCGCCAATCCCAATATCAAAATTCTAAAAAATGAAAAAAATAGCAGTAATTATATTAGTCACCATCAGTGCATTAACAGCTTGTAAAGATAAATCTAGGTTTACCATCAGTGGGAAATTAACTAACGCCGAAGTAAAAAATAAAGTTTACTTGTACGGAATGGCTAGTAACACAATGGTGTTGTTAGATTCTACAAATTTATCGGCCAATGGCGAATTTAAATTCACGAACACTAAGCCCGAAGCGGATTTCTTTAGGGTTAATTATTTGGCTAACGAGTATATCGTAATTGCTAAAAATGGTGATGAAGTAGAGATTACCGCGGACGTAAATGATAAAAACCAGAACTATACGATAGACGGGGCAGATGATGTCGCTAAACTTGCAGAGTTCAATGCGCTTAAGGTAAAACATCAGCAAAAAATATTTGAAGTGAGCAAACAGTTCGAAGAGCAGGTGTCGGCGCAACCAGATCAGAGAGATGATCTTCTACAAAAACTAACGCCTGTTTATAATAATGCACTTAACGAATTGAACCAAGCCATCATCAAGTTTGCGATGGATAACAACAAATCGCTGGTTAGTTTTTATGCCATTAGCTTGGTAAATCCGGTAGGGAATGAAAAAGCAATGGTTGATTATGCTGAGAAAGTAGATGCGAGCTTGAGAAACCACGCTGCCGTAAAGAATTTTGTAGAGAAGGTACAAAGATTAAAGGCTGTACAAGTAGGGCAAGTTGCGCCAGAGTTTACTATTCCTAGTATCGATGGTAAGCAGGTTAAGCTAAGCGATTATCGTGGTAAATATGTATTGTTAGATTTTTGGGCGTCGTGGTGTGGGCCATGTAGACAGGAAAATCCGAACGTAGTAAAAGCATATCAAACGTTTAGAAACAGAAATTTTACAGTTTTAGGGATCTCGTTAGACAAGGATAAAAATGCTTGGATGCAAGCCATTAAGCAAGACAATTTAACTTGGGACCAAGTGGGAGAATTAAAGGATTTCGAAGGAGATGTTGTGAGGCTATATCAGGTTGAGGCTATTCCTAGTTCGTTTTTGTTAGATCCGCAAGGTAAAATCATTGCAAGAGATTTGAGAGGGGAACAATTGGATGAGTTCTTAAACAAAACCTTACCTCAACTCTAATTCTATGTTAATATATTGAGTAGTCTTAACAATTTGTTAACTTAGGTTTAACTAAATGTTGCAATTGTATACTTACTTTCGTAACAAATAAAATAGCAATGAGCACAGCTAAACAGAAGATTTTAATTGTTGATGACGAACCGGATATTCTCGAATTAATAGAGTATAACCTTAAAAAAGAGGGCTATCAGGTATTTTTGGCTAGTAATGGTCAAGATGGAATTAACGTAGCTAAAAAGGTTCAACCAGATTTGATCATCTTAGATATTATGATGCCTAAGATGGATGGTATTGAAGCTTGCCGTTTAATGAGAGCTATCCCAGAGTTTAAAAATACCTTTATGGTTTTTTTAACTGCTAGAAGCGAAGAGTATTCGGAAATTGCTGGTTTTAACGTAGGCGCAGACGATTATATTGCAAAGCCAATTAAGCCTAGAGCTTTGGTAAGCCGTATTAATGCCATTTTGCGTCGTAATGTAAGCAGTGATGAAGTTTCTGAAAATAAATTGGAGATTGGCGATTTAGTAATTGACCGCGAATCTTATTTGGTTTATCAGAGTGGCGAGAAGGTAGTTTTAGCTAAGAAAGAGTTTGAATTACTTTACTTGTTGGCTTCGAAACCTGGTAAAGTTTATACCCGCGAAGCGATATTGAAAAACATTTGGGAAGATTCTGTTGTGGTAACTAACAGAACTATCGATGTTCACATTAGAAAATTGAGAGAGAAGCTAGGAGAGAATTATGTATCGACCGTAAAAGGTGTTGGATACAAGTTTGAACTTTCTTAAAATTATAAATCCCGATGTGAAACCATCGGGATTTTTTTTTGAATCATTAAGTTTTAAAGTTGTCTTCGTGCTCTTTTTGTCTTAGTGGTTCGAAAACTAATGATGCTTCTTCAGTGTTCGGTAACAAATTCCAATAGAAACACAAGTGAGTAAAGCGCCCATTATAAATGGTGCACCGGGAAAATAAATATGATTTTTCGCATTCGTGAAATACGCAAATAAATACGACATCAACGTTGGTCCGATAATACTTGCCAAACTCATGAAGCCAGTCATAATTCCTTGCAACTCGCCTTGTTCATCGGGCTTAACTTTGGTAGAAATAATACCCTGCATTGCTGGTCCTGTAATCCCCGCTAGGGCATAAGGCACCATAAACGCGAACATCATCCATCCCTTGTTGGCAAATGCGAACAAAACGAAGCCTAGTACATATAGACATAGGCCAAACATAATTGCTTTTTTATTTCCGAATTTAGGAATAACCAAACGAATGAGCCATCCCTGAACAATGGCTACCGTTAAGCCAACAAAACCTAAAGAATAACCTACCCAGGTTTTGTTCCATTCAAATTTCTCTTTGGTGTAGTAAGCCCACACTGTTTGCGTAGATTGTGCGGCAATGTATAAAATAAGCAGTGCTGCCAATAAACCAATTAAAGAAGGGTAACGTTTGAGTTGTAAAAAAGCACCCACAGGATTAGCTCTTTTCCAATTAAATGCTCTTCTGTTTTCTTTTTTTAATGATTCTGGTAAGATGAAATAACCATACATGAAATTGAGCAGCGATAATCCTCCGGCAACCATGAAAGGAACTCGAGTTCCTATCTCACCAAAAATACCACCTATAACAGGGCCAATGATGAAACCAAGTCCAAAAGCTGCGCCAATTAGTCCAAAGTTTTGAGAACGCTTTTCTGGAGTACTTACATCAGCAATATAGGCTGACGCGGTAGTGATGCTTGCGCCACAAAGCCCAGCAATAATACGGCCGATAAATAGTAAAGTTATGGTGTGGGCAAACGACAAAAAGAAGTAATCAATAGCCATACCTAACAACGAAATTAAGAGCACTGGTCGGCGACCAATCTTATCGCTTAATGATCCCAAGATAGGAGAGCAAACGAACATCATTAAAGAATAAACGGTGAGCATTACTCCGCCATATTCTGATGCTTTACTTAAACTAGCTCCGGTTAATTCTTGTATTAAATCTGGCATGATTGGAATGATAATGCCAAAGCCAATGCAGTCGAATAGGATAGTAACTAGTATGAAAAACACACCAGCATTTTTGTTGCTTGCCATGTTGGTTTTTTAGAAATGCAAAGGTAATATAATTACCAATTCCACATCTTAAAATTTATTTGAACAGGTCTTGTTTTCATTTTTCTGAGTTATTCGATTTATACCAGTTTATTTAGAAATCAATGCTAAGTTCCTATTTATTTGGCATAATTATCGATCAGAATAATATTTTGTTAAATATGTTAAATTACTATAAATCAGTATATATAAATATGATAAGTTAAAGTTTTAGTTTTTATAAATATGTTTTTAAGGTGGAAAAATGGAACCAAAATCAAAATAAAATTTTGTTTACACATTAATATGTTTGTATATCAGTTACTTATGTTTTTTGTTTTGTAGGTTTTATTGCTGTCGCTGGTAAGCTTCAATAAAATCGGTTCGCATAGTTTTGAAACGCTCAATAACAGTTTCGATGAATGCTTCGTCAATGATTTGAAACACCTCGTTAACACCTCCTCCCGTGAGGTCTAACTCAGAAATTTTGTAGCTCTGTTCGTATGGTCCTTGTTCAAATTTTACAATGAATTTTTGGTTCATACTAAAGATGCTGATCTTGCATTGTGGGTGTGGTAATTCGGCTATTATTCTCATCTGTATTTCTGGTTGTGTTTAAATTATAGGATATTAAAAAAGCGGCGCATGCAATATTTTAATTGCCATGCGCCGCTTTTATTTTTCTATTATGGATTAACGCCCATTTCTTTCAGTAAGAAATCAGCTTTATCAATTTTTGAGGCTGCCCAAAGTACGTATCTAATGTCTACACCAATTGAACGACTGTAGCTTTCGTTCCAAGCATAATCGTTAATAGTTGCGCCGTAAGCTCTGTCGAAATTAACACCAATCAATTCGCCATTAGCATTCATTATTGGTGAGCCCGAATTTCCGCCGGTAGTATCCATGTTGTAAAGAAAAGCAACAGGTACATCGTTTAAATCCTTTTTAGCAAAAGAGCCGAAGTCTTTTTTGTTCCAAAGTTCCTTAATGATGTTAGGATAAAAGAAATCTGGATTGCCTGAAGCAGCTTTTTCAATGATGCCTTTGATAGTAGTGTAAGGCGACATGTAGGTGGCATCAGCAGGAGAGTAGCCACGAACATAACCGTAAGTTAGTCTTAATGTGCTGTTAGCGTCTGGTACAAATCCTTTATTTAAGAACTTCTCCTTAACGTTTACGTAATCACCCATTAACTTGTTTAGTATGCCGTCTCTACGGTCTTTTTCTGGCTTTAATTCTGCTATCTGACGAGCAACATCGTTCTCTAGTAATAAAAGACCATCATTGTAGTCGCTAATCGATTTTGGTGACTTTAAAAGGCTGCTGAAAACAAAGTTTTGATCTTTTAATTTGGTTAGGCCAAAAGTATCGTTGATGTAATCGTCGATCATTGCTTCGTTATTACTGCCGCGATTGATGATTTTATCAACTGCAGCTACACGTTGGTTTGGCGTAAAAGCAACTGCATCTAACATCATTCTTTTAAAAATACGTCTATCGGCATCGATATGGTAAGCATCATAAATGTTCGATAATACTTGTTTCAATCTACCAACATTAGTTTCGAAATACGCTTGTTTTTGTGCAGTTGGCTGCTGATTAAGATTGTTTTTAAAGATGTTGATGTTTCTAGCAATGTTGATTAAGCTAGTGGAATTATATATTTGTGACAGCCATAAATCTCTATTTGCATCACCGTTAATTTGCTTATAAAGCTGGTCGATATTGGCCATTAAATTGCCGTATTGTGCCTTAACTTCAACATTTTCATTGATAAATGCGGCTAGTGCTGCATCTTCTTCCTGTTTTTTAGAAACTAGGTCAATTCCTTTGATACCAGCTAATTTGCCACGGTAATTTTTCATCACATTGGCATTGCGTTTAATACGGGTAGCTAATTTAATCTCAGTTGCTTTGTCTTTCTTTCCTATATTTTCCATCGTTGTGTTTTGGAAATCGTATAGTTCTGAGGTGTAAGGCAAAACATACTGCGCTTGGTAATCTACAAATTGCGCAGGGCGATGACGGAAAGTTCTACCTGGATAACCTAAAATGAATACAAAATCTTCTTCGTTGGTGCCGCTAGCGTTAACTTTAAGCGATTTTTTTGGTTTAAATGGTACGTTGTCTTTGCTGTATTTCGCAGGCTTACCGTCTTTACCCACGTAAGCTCTCATGAACGCATAATCGCCGGTATGACGCGGCCAAACCCAATTGTCGGTTTCACCACCAAATTCACCGATTTGACGGTTAGGTACGTAAACCAATCTTACATCTTGGATGGTTTTGTACCTGAATAACACATAGGTTTTGCCAATAAACATTTCAGATACCTCTGCCTTAATGCTAGGGTCTTTTTGTTCTGCTTCTGCCGCAATGTTTTTCATTTGGTTGTTAATCATTTGCAGGCGTGTTGCTGGGTTTTCGATGTTGGCCACAGAACCGAGAATTCTATCTGATACATCTTCATAGCTTTCTGTAATACGGCAAGTTAAGCCTTTTGCCTCAATTTCTTGTTCACGTTTTCTGGCTACAAAACCATTATTTAAATAATCGTTCTGGGGGGTGCTCGCCAACTGAACAGCGCTAAATGCACAATGATGATTGGTGATGATCAATCCTTCGTCAGAGACGAAAGAGCCAGTACAGCCACCTACGTTAACTAAAGCGTCTACTAAGCTAATTCCGTTAGGATTATATACTTCATTAGGCTCAATTTTTAAGCCTGCCTTTTTCAAATCTATTTTGTGTATTTCGCTTAAAGGGAACATGCCTTCATCACGAAACGTATATCCTAAAAGCCCTAATGTGGCTATAGAAAGCGTAAATAGTAAAGTAATTGATAAGATTTTCTTGTTCATTGTGTTGTTAATTAAGTTTCTAACAGGTCAAAGCTAAGGAAATATGCTTTAACCCCCAACCCTTAAAGGGGAGTTGAATGTAAATACCACATTACTAAAGATAAAGTCGCCTCGATTTTCGAAAGTCCCCTTTAGGGGATTAATCCTTACCTTTGTGCTATGGCAGAAGATTTAACCATTTTAAGAGAGGCTTCGAAAGAAGAGAAATATACGTCTATTATTCCCCAGATTAGCGCTTTGCTAGAGGGCGAGAATGATTTGATTGCCAAGTTAGCGAACGTTTGTGCGGCACTGAAAGAGCAATTCAATTGGTTTTGGGTGGGATTTTATCTAGTGAAGGATGAAGAGTTGGTTTTAGGACCATTTCAAGGGCCTGTTGCTTGTACTAGAATTAAGAAAGGTAAGGGAGTTTGCGGCGCTTCGTGGCAGCAGGAGCAAACGTTAATTGTGCCGAATGTTGATGAATTTCCTGGGCATATTGCCTGTGCTTCGGCCTCGAAGTCTGAGATTGTGTTGCCATTTTATATGGATGGTAAGATTATTGGAGTGTTAGATGTTGATAGTGAATATCTATCTCATTTCGATGAAGTTGATAGCTTGTATCTAAATAAAATTTTGAAGTTAATTGATGCCTAAATTACCGTTAGCTTTTTATCGACAAGAAGATGTAGTGAGTGTTGCTAAGCAATTACTAGGTAAGAAACTGTTCACTAACATTAACGGCGTGATTAGCGGTGGCATCATTACAGAAACTGAAGCTTACGATGGAGCGATAGATAAGGCTTGTCACGCCTACGGACGTAAGCATACCAATCGCACAGCTACAATGTTTTTAGGTGGGGGTGTTACCTACGTTTACCTTTGCTACGGTATTCATCATTTATTAAATGTAGTTAGCGGAAAGGAAGACAATCCACAAGCTGTGTTAATTAGGGCTATAGAGCCAATTTTAGGTGTAGAAACGATGTTGCAACGTAGAAAGATGGATAAAGTTGCATCACGCATTACCGCTGGACCTGGAGCGTTGTCGCAGGCATTAGGTATCGATAAGCAATTAAATGCTAAGGACCTTTCTTCTGATGAAATTTGGATTGAGGATTTTGACGGTTACACCGACGATCAAATTGTAGCAACCACGAGAATTGGCGTTGCTTATGCTCAGGAACATGCTTTATGGCCGTTTAGGTTTTATGTAAGAGGGAATAAATTTGTGAGTAAGCCTAATTCTTAAATTCTTGATCCGAGATTTGAAGACTATCACTAATTAAAGTTCTATTTCTCTTGTTGGTGTCCCCGTTAAAGAAACGAAGATTACAAGAAATATTAGTAATACTGAACTATCCGAGTTTTAAACACAAGGTATTTCTGTTGTACTTCGGTGAAAATGTAAAATGTTTCTTTGTTTGGCTTAATCTTTAGTTTTTTAACCAAGTTGTCTGCCCGCTCTGGGAAATTTCTCACGATCACATTTCCTTGTAAGTCTTTTTGCTTTTTAAGTTCATTTGGCGAAAAAGTCTCGATGATTTCGAAAATGCGGCCAATGAACGATGGTTGCAAATCTAACGAGAAGTAGAGGTGACTTTGCCTATCTAATTTTTGCAAGTTAAATTGATTGGCGATAGCATTAAAGGCACCGCTTTTCATCAAAGCTGTGTCCGGTTCGTAGAGATAGCCCTGAGTTATAAGTTCTTCAACATAAACTGTGGTACTATCATCAATCAAAGGAAGCTCAATTTCTTTAATCTCATCGTTGAGTGTTACGCAAATTACTTTTACTTCACCAGCAAAATCCTTATCGATTACCCAAAGTAGCTCTTTACATTCGTTTTTTACACTTACGATATGAATTTCGGAAACATGTTTCAATTCGGTTAATCCCGCTTGGAGATCTAAAAGAGGAGAGGTTTTGATGATTATTCTTTCAGCTTTGCTCAATAACAAATCCAAATGGTCTACCACGTTAGGCGTGCACTCGGCTAGCTTAAACACTTTGCCGCTGGTACTTCTTCTTGCTGGGTCTATATAAATAGTTCCGAAAGACTTTTCCGAAGTTTCTAAGTATTCTAGTCCATCTACTGCTAAACATTGGATGTTATTAGCAGCTAAAAGCTTTGCATTATGGGCAGATATTTCAGACAACTCTGCGTTGATTTCGCAACTGTAAACTTCATCCACTTTGTGTGAAAAGTAAAAGCTATCTACACCAAAACCAGCTGTAATGTCTATTAACGATTTGCCTTTTGCCAACCGCTGTTTATAAGTTGCTGTATCTTCTGACGAAGTTTGTTCCACAGACAAGGTACTCGGAAAAATGATGTTTTCCCGCTTAAACCAAGTAGGTAATTTCTTTTCAGCTTTCTTTTTGGCTACTATTTGATTGGCCAGCTCGGCCGAACTTACCCCAGCAAAAGGAGATTTTGATAGTGCAATCCTACTTACGTCAGTAGCATTTAAATTACTGTTAATGTAGGTTTGCACTTCCTTTTGTAAGAGGTTTTTGTTCATTTTTCTGGTTTATTCCTTCGTTGGTTCATTGGGTTTGCCAAGTTGAATAATGGCGAGTGAACTAATGAACTTATGTGTTCTTCATCACCATTTGGCAAGTGTTTCTACTTTTTACTTCTAGCCAAACCTTTTTATTTACGGTAACCCGATCAATGGTTTCTTGGTTGTAATAACGGATAGTCACCAATTCCATATCCTTATTATATTTCACTTTGAAATCTGCAGAAAGATCATTGATCAAGCTTTCAATCTTTTTTTCGTCGTTATCTATACTCACCGAAAAACTGATTGCGGAATTCAACATCGTATTCACCTTCACCCGATTTTTATGGAAAATGGCGAAAATATCGCTCAAATTTTCTTCAATAATAAACGAGAAATCCTTTGGAGAAATAGACAACAACACCTGATTTACCTTAAAAATAAACGAAGGAACTGGAAGGGTGGTAGCTTCAGTGCTAATTTCGGTGCCTGCTTCTTCCGGATGAATAAAAGATCTTACAAACAGAGGAATGCTCTTATTCTGTATTGGTTTTATGGTTTTAGGATGGATGACCGTTGCTCCGTAATAGGTAAGTTCAATTGCATCTCGGTAAGAGAGTTGAGGGATTTTTTCCGTTACGTCAAACCACTTCGGATCGGCATTCAGCACACCAGGTACATCTTTCCAAATGGTCATTTTCTCGGCATCCAAAGCTGCGCTGAATATTGCAGCAGAGTAGTCAGAACCCTCACGACCTAAAGTTGCGGTGAAATTTTCGCTAGTAGTACCAATAAATCCCTGTGTTAAAACTACGCCTTGCTCTAAGTAACTTGGTAAATGCTTTTGTATTTCGCTGGTAGTTTTATCCCACTGCACATTTGCTTCGCGATAGGTATTATCGGTTTGGATATAATTCCGGGCATCTTGCCAGATGCAAAAACTGCCTTGTTGATTTAAATAAGCAGCAATAATTTTTGAGGATACCAATTCACCAACGGAAACAATTTGATCGTAAAGATAATCTGGAGTATCTTCAGCTTCTTCCTCCAACAGCCACTCAATTTCTACAAAAGTATTCGCAACATCATTATAAACTGGATTTTTTGCATCGGGAAACAACTTGCTGATGATATCGAAATGAAAATCCTTTACTGTTTCTAATAGTTGATGTTTTTTATCATCACCGTTGATGTGTGCGAAGGCTATTTCCTGTAATCTATCGGTGGTTTTATCCATGGCAGAAACTACTACAAGCAGGTTTTTAGTGCCAAAAGATTGTATAATTTGAGTAACGTTTTTTATTCCTTCGATGTTTTTGATGGATGCACCACCAAATTTGTATACTTGCATTTATTCGTTTAAAGTTAAGATGGTTTGAGGTTTAGCGATACCGCTAAGCTCTGAAAAAGGGATCACTAATTCGGTAGTTCCTTCTGCGTAAGATTTTATTTCGTAAGGATTGTAAAGAAATACTAGTCCTTTATCGCTTACATAATAGCTTTTTGGTAACGAGAACTTACCATTAGTGAAAAAGTATTTTTTATCTAACGGCTCTGTAGCGCTAATTTTTTCATCACTTCTAAAGATACGTTCACCTATTTTTAATAGTTCAGCTTTCTTTTCAGGTAATATTAACGAGTCTAAAGTGACTGCCTTGTTTGTTTTTGGATTGAAATTGATATAAGAAATGATGGTGTTGCCATGTGCACCGCCTGCATAGTCTGAATGAACGTATTTCATTGCTACGTAATTGTGCAATTGCCTAATAACCTTAATGTCGATTAATAGATACCACCATTGTGCAGTTCCAGGATTTTCTACATAAAAATCGTTATAACCTCTAATGAAACTAGCTGCAATATCATCAAACGCTGTTGGAACTTCTTCATCTCCGAAATAGTGAAACACTTGACTTTTGATGTAATTGTTTAGGCTATCGTTTTCAAATACTGGATATTTTACTAGTGCATTAGCCGTATCAGCTTCTCTATTTACTTCTGGTTTTACAGCATTATTACTTACTACTTTAATCGAATCGTAATGGTAGGTTAGCGTATCGTTTTCTGCAGTTATAACATGGGCAACTTTTTTTTCTTTATTATCGCTGGTGCAAGCCCAAACTAAGCTTATTGCTAATAAAGGGAAGATGATTTTTTTCATAATAGATTGTATTAAAGTTTACTTAACTGTTCCTTGGTAAAGGATGCATTTAACCATTCACTCTCGTAGCTTGCGCCATATTTATCATAAAAATTAATGGCTGGCGTATTCCAATCTAACACTTGCCAGCTCATTCCATTAAAGTTTCTTTCTTTGGCTTCTTGCACTACACGATCAAATAAGAGCTTGCCAATTCCTTTCCCTCGGTAGTTTTCGGTAACCAAAAAATCTTCTAAATATAAACGACAACCTTTCCAAGTTGAGTATCTGATATAGAACAATGCTAAGCCAACAATGGTTTTACCATCTACGGCTACAAAAGATTTCCAAACTGGATTTGTACCGAAACCAGCTTCTATAAACTCTTCCACAGTTACGGTAACTTCGTCTGGAGCATTTTCGTAAACGGCTAATTCTGTAATTAGTTCCAATAAGCGAGGACAATCTTCGGCGGTTGCTGTTCTCAGTTCAATATTCATTTTAGGTGGTTTCGTTTTTTATTTTTTGAGAATTGATTACTGGTCAATTGGCTATTTATTCAATATTTTTCCAGTGCTTAATCACTCTCTTACCAAAAATATTACTTCCAATTCTAACAATGGTACTCCCTTCTTCAATTGCTAATTCGTAATCGGCCGACATTCCCATCGAAATTTCCTTAAAAAAATCGTCTTTCCTAAAATAACTTAACTTAATGCCGTCGAATAGCACCTTCAATTCATTAAATTCTGCACTGGTTTGTTCATCGCTTGCTGTGTTTGTCGCAATCCCCATTAAACCAACTATTCTCACATTTTTTAATGCTGCAAATTCTTCAGATCGTAGTAATTCTATAGCTTCGTCAAAGCCCAATCCAAATTTGGTATCTTCATCTGCAATGTAAATCTGTAGGAGGCAATCTATCACACGATTGTGTTTTGCAGCCTGTTTATCAATTTCTTTCAGCAATTTTAAGCTATCAACAGACTCTATCAGTTTTACGAAAGAAGCGATATACTTTACCTTATTGGTTTGTAAGTGTCCAATTAAATGCCATTCGATATCTGCAGGCAATTGTGCTTGCTTATCTACCATCTCTTGCACCAAATTTTCGCCAAAAACCCTTTGTCCAGCATCATAAGCTTCTTTAACAGCTTCTGCAGGATGGTTTTTAGAAACAGCTACAAGTTTAACTCCGTCGCTTTCAATTTCGCTTTTATATTTCAATAAGTTATCAGCAATGCTCATTTATCGTTATTTTTGGGGGTAAAATTAATTATTACGAACGAAACCACATAGGCACATCTTATTTTATGTTATCTATATTACGTTTTCAACTTATAGATTTTTAGGTAAATTGATGTTCATTATGTTTATAATATTTTAATGATAAAAATGACGAGACTTTTTTTATTCGTGATGTGTGCTGTGCTGTTAGCCTGTAAACCTGGTATTCCAAAAGATATCATACAGCCTACAGAAATGGAAAGTATACTATATGATATACATGTGTTGGATGGATACGTGGGTACCATACCTACACCTGATAGCGCTAGGAAAACATCGGCTCCACTTTACAAAGGCATTTTTAAGAAGTACGGTATTGATTCTGCTGCACATGCCCATAGCATGGCTTATTATTACAAACGCCCAGATTTGCTATCTAAAATGTATGATAGAATAAGCGATAGAATTAATAAGGAAAAAGACGTAGAACTCAAAAAGCAAGAAAAAGAAGCTAAATCAAAGGCTAAAAAGGTAAAAACATTAGAAGAACCAGTTGAGGCAAAGTCGGTAGATACAGTTCCTACAGCAAAGGAAGTTAAACCGATTGATACACCACAAAAAGCGAAATTGATAAAACGAAGAATTAAAAGCGCTCCAAAATCTACAATAAATTAATATGCTGTACCCCGAAAATTGCGAAGAGAGATTAGGATTTAACGAAGTTAGGCAATTGGTGCGTCAGCATTGCTTAAGTACTATGGGGCAAAACCTGGTCGACAAGATGCAGGTGATGTCTAAGCACGATCAAATAGAAAAATTTCTACGGCAGACCAAAGAATTTAAAAGCATCTTAGAAAATCAAGAGCCTCTACAGATTAGTACTTTTTTTGATATAAAAGTATTGGCTGATAAAATTAGAGTAGAAGGAAGTTATTTGGTAGAGGAGGAGCTCTTTAAAATTTATACTTCGCTACAAACCGTATTTTCTGTAATTCGTTTTTTTGACGAGAGAAAAGAAATCTATCCTAGCTTAGAGGCTTTGTTTGAGCATTTGCCAATAGAAAGGGATATCCTTAAAAAGATAGAACGTGTGCTTGATGCAAAAGGGAAAATTAAGCCTAATGCATCAAACGAATTACTAGATATTACCACAGCGATTGCGAAAGGTGAGCAAGAGGTGCGTCTAAAAATGGATGCCATCTACAAAAATGCTGTGGCCAGCAATTGGGTAGCCGATGGTAGTTTAACAGTGCGTGATGGAAGGATTTGTATTCCAATTTTGGCTGAGAATAAGCGTAAAATCAAAGGTTTTATCCATGATGAATCTGCTAGCGGACAAACAGTATATCTGGAACCAGAAGAAGTTTTTACACTGAATAATAAGCTTCGAGATTTAGAATTTGATAGACGTAGAGAGATTATTCGCATACTCATTGAAACTACCAATGAACTAAGACCTTATACACCAATTTTGTTATCGTACCACGGTTTCTTAACAAAGTTGGATTTTGTAAGAGCAAAAGCACTTTTTGCGATACAAGTTGGTGCAGAAATGCCAGTTTTGCTCAAAGAACCTAAAACAAAGTTGATCAACGCTCGTCATCCGCTGTTACAGCTTTCGTTCGCAAACGAGCAGAGTGGAAAAAGCGTGGTTCCTCTAAACATTCATATCAATAATGGAATGCGTATTGTGTTGGTTTCTGGACCAAATGCTGGAGGAAAATCGGTGTGTATGAAAACGGTTGGTTTGTTGCAAATGATGTTGCAGACGGGCTTGTTGGTTCCTGTTGATGAACATAGTGAAATGTGCGTTTTTAACCAGATTTTCGCTGATATTGGCGATGACCAATCTATTGAATCTGATTTGAGTACCTACAGTGCTCATTTAAATAAAATGCGTTATTTCTTGGCACACGCCAATCCGAAAACATTGGTACTTATTGATGAATTTGGTACGGGAACCGATCCTCAATTTGGTGGTCCAATGGCAGAAGCTGTGTTAGAAGTGCTGAATAACAAAAAAGTACGTGGTGTAATTACAACTCACTATTCTAATTTGAAATTGTTTGCTGGTGATACCGAAGGCTTGGAAAATGCCTCGATGTTGTTTGATAACAGCAAAATGAAGCCACTCTACATTTTGGATATTGGTAAGCCGGGTAGTTCTTATGCTTTTGAAATTGCGCAGAATATCGGTTTACAGAAGGAAGTTTTGGAATTAGCCAAGCAGAAAATTGGAACCAATCAAAACAGCATTGATAGTTTGCTGGTGAATTTGGAGAAGGAGAAACGTCAGGTTCACGAAACTAAAGTAAAATTATCTAATCAGCAGAATAGATTAAACCAGCTGTTGGCTGAAAATGAAAAACAAAAATCATTCTTAGAAGAAAATAAGCGGACTTTAATTAAAGACGCAAAGGTACAAGCCCAAAATATCATTAAAGATGCTAATAAGCTGGTAGAAAATACGATTGCCCAAATCAAAAAGAAACAGGCTGATAAAGAAGCAACCCGCGAAATAAGGCAAAACCTGCAGAAAGGTTTGGCGAGAAACGAAGTGAAGGCAGAAGAACCAAAACCTGTAGTCGAATTTGATGATACAGCCATAGAAGTAGGAGATTTTATCCAATTGATCGGTACGGAAAGTACTGGACAAGTGATGGAGATTAACAAAAATAATTTGGTGGTAGCCTTTGGCGATTTACGTTCGGTAGTGAAAAAGAACCGAGTACAGAAAATTAGTAACCGACAGGTTAAAAAGTTGGTGCAACGGAGTTCTTATACCAGTAGTTTGAGCGATGCCGTAAGTAATTTTAGAGCAGAGTTAGATTTGCGTGGCATGCGTGGTGAAGTTGCATTGCAAGAGTTGGAAAACTATATGGATAAAGCAATTATGTTGGGCTTTCCCTCTATCAAAATCATTCATGGCAAAGGCGATGGTATTTTACGTAAGCTAATCAGAACTCATTTAAAGTCATACAAACAGGTGGATAGAATGGAAGATGAGCATTTAGATAGAGGTGGAGACGGAATTACTTATGTTTATATGAAGTAATAGCTATCGTTTTGGTACTTCAATAGTCATATTCCGAGTATAAAAGGTGATCACTTTTCCATCGTAGTCCACTTGTTCTAATTTAACATAAAAAGATTTGAGTTCAGAAGATGACGTTATTTCTTTTTTAGCACATGATATCGCTAATATTGCAAAAGCGGCAAAAATGGCAAGTCTTAATTTTCTATTACGAACCGACGGTATAAGTAGAAGAAAAAGAAATGGCAACGAACCAGTCAAAGCTTTTGGAACTACATTGTTAATTACAAATTGATAATCTATTTTAACCGAGCTATTTCCAGCACCATTTACTTGTCCTATTTTTACAAATTTCTTGGTATCCTTTTCTGCAATATAAATGATGAAATGAGAATTATTCGCTTCTGCAGATGTACTCCAATTTAAAACAAGTTTATTTGGCTCATTGCTTGTTAAGCTAATACTTAAAAGATTGATAGGCAAAACTTGATTTTGACCTGTAGCAGCTTTTTTATGCTCCGATTGTGCAAACCCATTTAATACAGATACTGCCAAAGCCAATAATAGAGATACTGTTTTGATGGTTTTTGAAGTTTTCATAAGCGTTATTTTTCCAAATATAGATTCAACATTTCGAAAATACGTCATTTTTAAGAACTAAATGGTTGGTAGGTTGTTTTTTATAAAATTTTGAGTGTATGAGAAAGTTACTATTTATTGCCGGAGTTTTATTATTCAGCATTGCGTGTAAAAAAGATAGAAATAACGAAGACCTCACACCTGTCGAATTAAAGACAAAGGTGCTGGTTTCTAACTTAACCTTGCCTTGGGAACTCGTTTACGGGCCAGATAACTTAATTTGGTTTACCGAAAAATCGGGAAAAATCAGTAGAATAAATCCGACCAATAGTGAAGTAACAGCTTTGCACACTATTTCAGAAGTTCGGGTACAAGGTGAGGGTGGTTTGTTGGGGATGGCATTACACCCTAATTTTAGCACTAATCCGTATGTTTACGTATTTTACGGTTATGGTACACCTTATAGGAACAAATTGGTAAGATTTACTTATACCAATAATACTTTAGGTAGTCCACAAACCATGCTAGATAACATTCCTGCATCAACTAATCATAATGGTTCTCGTCTATTAATTGTTGGCGATAAACTTTTTGTAACCACAGGTGATGCCGAAGACTTGAGTACACCGCAAAACGTAAACTCTGTAGCAGGAAAAGTACTGAGGTTAAATTTAGATGGTACTATTCCTACAGATAATCCCTTCCCGAATAATCCCGTTTGGTCTTATGGACATCGTAATGCGCAAGGTTTGGCCATGGTAGGCAATCGGTTATTTTCGTCAGAACATGGTCCGTCAACAGACGATGAAATCAATATCATCGAAAAAGGCAGAAATTATGGTTGGCCAACCGTTAGAGGAAAATGTAATGAAAGCAGTGAAACATCTTTCTGTAACCAGAATAATGTTGCAGAATCTATCATAGAATGGACACCGACCATTGCCCCAAGCGGAATGATTTATTATAATTCGAATTACATTCCACAATTTAAAAATTCATTATTGTTGTGCTTGCTAAAAGGAAGTCGTTTAATGCAGCTGAAATTAAATGATTCCCAAACTGCGATTGCAGAAACTAAAGATTTTTTCGTCGGAGATTTTCAAAGAATTAGAGCGGTTACCCAATCGCCCGAAGGGAAAATTTACATCTGTACAAGTAATGGTAGTGGTAAAGATCAGATAATAGAAATATCGAAATAGAACAGCCCACGGATGCACAAATTTCTGTTAACCAAATAAATCTATGTATTTATGGCTTCTTCTTAGTGTATTTTTTACATCACTATAGCTGCGATTTTGCTTTTGTAAAGCAGTAAAGAAATCCTATTTTAGCCCAAACTAGTCCCGAACATTCGGGAAACAGACCAAATATGATCAATAAAGTTGTAGCAAATGCCGATGAGGCAATAGCTGATATTACCGACGGGAAAACTTTAATGCTAGGCGGATTTGGCCTATGCGGTATTCCAGAAAACTGTATTTCTGCCTTGGTAAAAAAAGGATCGAAGGATTTAACTTGTATTTCTAATAATGCAGGCGTAGATGATTTCGGTATAGGCTTGATGTTAAAGCAACGTCAAGTAAAGAAAATGATTTCTTCTTATGTCGGCGAGAATGCAGAATTTGAACGCCAGTTGCTAAGTGGAGAGCTAGAGGTGGAGTTAATTCCTCAAGGAACTTTAGCTACTCGCTGTTTGGCTGCTGGTTACGGTATGCCAGCTATTTTTACGCCCGCAGGCGTAGGTACTGAAGTTGCCGAAGGTAAAGAAATTAGGAACTTTAATGGTAAAGATTACCTGATGGAATACGCATTTGATGCTGATTTTGCCATTGTGAAAGCTTGGAAAGGTGATACCGCAGGGAATTTGATTTTCCGTTCTACCAGTAGAAATTTCAATCCGGTAATGGCTATGGCTGGCAAGGTAACCATTGCAGAAGTAGAGGAACTAGTAGAAGTTGGACAATTAGATCCTGATCATGTTCATACGCCTGGCGTTTACGTCCACCGAATTTTTCAGGGTAAGGATTACGAGAAACGTATTGAGCAACGCACGGTGAGGAGCAAAGAATAAGAACAAAAGAACAAAGACTATCTAAATCCACTTTGTGTTCTCCGAGCCTTTGTGGTCAAAAAACAATAGAATGCTTGACAAAAATGGTATTGCGAAACGTATCGCTAAAGAAATAAAAGACGGTTATTACGTTAACTTAGGTATTGGTATCCCTACTTTGGTGGCCAATTACATTCCAGAAGGAGTTAACGTGGTACTGCAATCTGAAAATGGTTTATTAGGGATGGGACCTTTTCCTTTTGAGGGAGAAGAAGATCCTGATTTGATTAATGCGGGTAAGCAAACCATCACTACGTTGCCAGGCTCGTCTATTTTCGACTCAGCTATGAGCTTTGGGATGATAAGAGCTCAAAAAATTGATTTGACGATTTTAGGAGCCATGGAAGTTTCTGAAAATGGAGATATCGCCAATTGGAAAATTCCAGGAAAAATGGTGAAGGGAATGGGTGGTGCAATGGATTTGGTAGCTTCTGCAAAGAATATCATAGTTGCTATGCAGCATGTGAACAAAGCAGGAGAGAGCAAGTTGTTGCCATCTTGTACTCTGCCGTTAACAGGAGTAAAGTGTATTAAGAAAATTGTAACTGAACTGGGTGTATTTGATGTTTTACCAGAAGGTGGATTTAAACTTTTGGAAAGAGCACCTGGCGTAAGTGTAGATGAAATTAGAAAAGCTACTGCGGGTAAGTTGTATGCAGATGATGATGTGCCAGAAATGGTAGCTGGTTAATAAACTACTTGTCATTCTGAGCTTAGCGAAGAATCTATAAATCCTGACTAAAAACAGATTCTTCACTACGTTCAGAATGACAAAAATCCTTATTTCAACGCCTCTATAATCCCAATCACATCATTTTTCCCTAATCCTTTATTATGCGCATCTTGATAAGTATCAATCATTACTTGCGATAAAGGGAAATTGGCTCCAGCTTTTTGTGCTAATAAAATATCTTTCAGCATTAAGTCTAAAGCAAAAGCTGCAGGGTAACTGTCATTAATCAGCAACGATGTTTTAACTTTAGTAGCGCCATTTCCGCAAGCACTTTCATTTATGATTTCGAGCATATCTTTGCGCTCCAATCCCAATTTCTCTGAAAATAAAACCGTTTCCGCCAGTCCTTGGTAAATTAAAGATAAGAAATAGTTGATGGAAAGCTTTGCAGCGATACCACTTCCATTTGCACCCAAGTGCTTTGTTAATTTCCCTAACCTATCGAAGTAAGGCTGAGCTCTTTGGATATCTTTCTCATCACCACCTGCCATGATAATAAGCGTTCCTTCTTTTGCAGGCATTGTACTTCCAGCAACAGGAGCGTCTATAAAACCCGCATTTTTAGCTTTTATGAGTTGAGCATTTGCAAGGGAACATTCTTGGGAAATGGTACTGCAATCTATAAGTAACTTTCCGTTAAGCTCTTCTTTTGATATTTCCTGATAAACTTGATTTACAGCAGCATCATTGGTTAGCATGGTGAAAATGACATCACTATTTTGAACTAATTCGCCGATGCTCTGGCAAACTTTGGTACTTGCTTTGAAATCTTCTGTTTTTTCGGCAGAGCGATTATATACCGATAAATCATAACCTGCTTTCAAAAGGTTTTTCGCCATCGGATTGCCCATGTTACCTAAACCTATCCAACCTAATTTTGTATTGTTCATTGTGTTTATAAATAAAAAAGCCTTATAATTTTTATCTCAAACTGGACTAAATTTATAAGGCGGTGTAATTTTAGACTTACGAAGTTTTGAAACTTCGTAAGTCTTTTAGTGATTTTTAAGCTTGTAAATCGCTCATAATAGTTTTTATCTTCTCGTTTAGTTTTTGCTCCGTAGCTTTAAACTCTGCAGTACTTGCTAAGGGTTCATTTACGCTGCAATAAAACTTGATTTTAGGCTCTGTACCACTCGGACGAGCAGAAATGATACTGCCATCTTCGGTAATGAACTGCAACACATCCGATTTAGGAAAGCCCAATTCTTCGCTAAAACCAGATTTAATGTCAGTTACTTTATTTAACTCGTAATCTTTCAAAGTCACTACTGGTGAACCACCCAAAGTAGCAGGAGGGTTGTTCCTAAATTGCTCCATCATCGCCTTAATTTCTTCCGCACCAGTTTTCCCTTTTTTAGTGATAGACACTAAATCTTCCTTATACATGCCGTATTTTACGTACATTTCAATCATCGCTTCGTATAAACTACTGCCTTTATCTTTGTAGAAAGCAGTCATTTCTGCAATAAATGCACAAGAGATCACCGCATCTTTATCACGTACCAAATCTCCAACTAGGTAGCCATAGCTTTCTTCGCCACCAACAATAAACTGTTTTTTGCCCAAAAGTTCCGTCATGATTTTGCCAATCCATTTGAAACCCGTAAGTGTATTGAAATATTCTACACCTTTCTCATCAGCAATAGCTTTAATTAAGGGAGTAGTTACAATTGTACTTACAATATATTCATTTCCGGTTAACTTGCCCTTTTCTTGCCACGCTGTTAGCATATAGTTAACTAACAAGCTTCCGGTTTGGTTACCGTTCAATAAAACAAACTCGCCATCGGTATTTTTCACGGCAATTCCTACACGGTCGGCATCAGGATCGGTTGCCAAAACTAAATCAGCATCAATTTCTTCAGCTTTTTTCAAAGCAAGGGTAAGCGCTTCTTTTTCTTCAGGATTTGGATAAACTACCGTTGGAAAATTACCATCTGGTTTACTTTGCTCTTCAACAATTGTCACGTTAGTAAAACCAAATTGTGCTAAAGCAGGTGGTACCAAAGTAATTCCAGTGCCGTGTATAGGAGAGAATACAATTTTTAAGTTTTTTTGACGCTCAATGGCATCCGGAGAAACAGAAAGTTCCGTGATTTTATCTAAATACTTTCGGTCAATTTCTTCAGCAATCAATTCAATATTAGCTTCAACTCTTTCGAATTTAACTTCGTCAATGCTTTTAATTGCAGCAACCTCTTCCATCACCATTTTATCATCAGGAGCGGTAAACTGACCGCCATCTGCGCCGTAAGCTTTATAGCCATTGTACTCCTTCGGATTATGCGATGCAGTTAACATTACACCACTTTTACAACCTAATTCGCGGATAGCAAAAGAAAGTTCTGGTGTTGGACGCAAAGCGGAAAAGAAATACACCTTAATTCCATTTGCAGAAAAAACATCAGCAGTAATTTTGGCGAAAACATCAGAATTATTTCTGCTATCGTGGGCAATGGCTACACAAATCTTCTCGCCTGGATATTTTTTTAACAAATAGTTAGATAAACCTTGCGTAGCAGTACCAATGGTATATTTATTTACTCGGTTAGAGCCAGATCCCATAATTCCACGCAATCCGCCCGTTCCAAACTCCAAATTCCTATAAAAAGCATCTGTGAGTTCAGTATAAGCTTCTTGATCTATCAATTTCTGAATATCTGATTTGGTAATATCATCATAGTTGCCGCTAAGCCATTGTTGTATGGTAGCGTTGGTGGTTTGATCTAATTGCATATTGTTATATAAGGTTAATGTCGATATTAATACAAATTTTTCCCGAATGGGTTTGTTAAAAGTAAACAAATCGATATTTATTTCATTGATTTAGCTGAAATTAACAGTCTTTTATTTATTTTCACGACCCGTTACAATAATAACAAAAATCTATATCCTATAATTTAAAAATGAAAACATTCTGATAAAACTCAGGATGAATAAGTAAACTTAAAACAACCAATGAAAATTTTAAAATTCGGTGGCACCTCGGTGGGTAGCCCAGAACGTATGAAAGCGCTGTTGGATATCATTAATCCGGCAGAAAGACAAATTGTAGTGTTATCGGCAATGTCTGGTACTACAAATAGTTTAGTAGAAATTTCTAACGCGTTACTGAAGGAAGATAAGAAGAAGGGCATCGAATTAATTAATACTTTAAAGGATAAATATGATGTAGTGGTAGCCGAATTATTGCCAGAGAACGTTGATGGCGATTTTAGAGCGCAAGGTCAAGAGGTTGTAGATTACCATTTCAACTTCCTACTTTCTTTAGCGAACAATGTATTTACAGCTATTGAAGATAAAGTAGTTTTAGCACAGGGTGAATTATTGTCTACCACTTTATATCACGTTTATCTGAAATCTATTGGTGTGCCATCGGTATTGTTGCCGGCTTTAGATTTTATGAAGATTGATGAGGATAACGAGCCAGTTATTCCGTACACAACAGAGAATTTAACACCTATTTTGGAAGCAAATCCTGATAATAATTTATTTATTACCCAAGGTTTTATTTGCAGAAATAGCTTTGGTGAAATAGATAATTTACGTCGTGGTGGTAGCGATTACACTGCTTCGTTGTTAGGTGCTGCTATTTCAGCAGAAGAAGTTCAAATTTGGACTGATATTGATGGAATGCACAATAATGATCCTCGTATTGTAAAAGGAACCAAGCCAATTGCTAACTTATCGTTTGATGAGGCTGCAGAGTTAGCATACTTTGGTGCGAAGATTTTACACCCACAATCGGTTTTTCCAGCGCAGAAGTATAAAATTCCAGTTCGTTTGTTAAACACGATGGAACCCCAAGCTTTTGGTACGGTAATTAGCACAGAGAGCGAGAAAGGCAAAATCAAATCTATTGCTGCTAAAGATGGCATTACGGCAATCAAAATACAGTCGAGCCGAATGTTGTTAGCTTATGGTTTCTTGCGTAAGGTATTCGAAGTTTTCGAGCGTTACAAAACACCAATTGATATGATTACCACTTCTGAGGTTGCTGTTTCTTTAACTGTTGATTTTACCGATAATTTGGATAAAATTGTGGAAGAGCTAAACTCTTTTGGAAGCGTAGAATTGGATAGAAACCAAACCATTGTTTGTGTAGTTGGCGATTTTGGAGCGGAGAAGCACGGTTTTGCGTCTAAAGTATTAGATGCGATTAAACACTTACCTGTAAGGATGATTTCTTACGGCGGTAGTGCTTACAATATCTCGCTTTTAATTAATACTGATGATAAGGTAGAGGCATTGAGAAGCTTGCACAACAGGATTTTTGAGTAACTCCCTAACCCCCTGAAGGGGGATGACATTTAGTCTAAAAAGTCCCCTTTAGGGCATTTAGGAGTTTACCGATAATAGAAAAAAATAAAAACAACGATTAATATCAATACAATTGAGATACGAATTCTTCTTTCAAAATCTCTGCGGCTAATGTTACCACGACGGTAATCAATGTAATTACCAACGTAGATGATAGCCAAAAGAATGAGGAAGAAGAGGAGTATAAATTTCAAGATTATGTTTTCGGATAAAGATATAGCACATTTTTCGAATTTAGAAACGCCGTTTTATTATTACGACCTGAATTTGTTGAGAGAAACATTGAAGGTTTGTAGCGAGGCTGCTAATGTTTACAGTTTTCATGTGCATTATGCCATGAAAGCCAACTTTAACGACAAAGTTTTGGCACAGATTAAGCAGGTTGGTTTTGGCGCTGATGCCGTTAGTGGCGGTGAAGTGAGAAAAGCCATTGAAAGTGGTTTTGCAAATAATAAGGTAGTTTTTGCTGGCGTTGGTAAATCTGACAAAGAAATTAACTACGCCCTAGACCAAGATATTTTCTGCTTTAACGTAGAGTCGTTGCAAGAACTGCAGGTAATTAACGAACTGGCGGAGAAAAAAGGTAAGGTTGCGAAAGTAGCTATTCGTATTAATCCTAACGTAGACGCACATACACACGCTAACATTACTACAGGTTTGGATGAAAATAAGTTCGGTATCAACTCGTGGGATATGCCAGCTTGTGCCGATATTTTAAATGTTTCTGCTAATTTGGAATTTGTGGGTATCCACTTTCATATCGGTTCGCAAATAACCAATTTGGATGTTTACAAAAACCTTTGTGTACGTGTAAATGAGTTTGCAGCTTGGTTTGAAGACAGGGGTTTAAGTGTTAAGGTGCTAAATGTTGGTGGTGGTTTAGGAATTGATTATCACAATCCAAATGCTCAAATTCCAAACTTTGAGGCTTACTTTAAAATATTCGCTGATTTTCTGGAAATCAAACCTCATCAAGAAGTGCATTTTGAGTTGGGTAGGGCATTAGTTGGTCAATCATCATCATTGATTAGTCGTGTGCTTTACGTAAAGAATGGTAAGAAAAAGAATTTTATTGTTCTAGATGCTGGTATGACTGAATTAATGCGCCCAGCTTTGTACCAAGCTTATCATCAAATTGAGAATTTAAGTCAGAAAGCTAAGGCTGAAGCTGTAAAGTATGATGTTGTTGGTCCAATTTGTGAAAGTACAGACTGCTTTGGAAAAGAAGTGCTTATGCAAGAGGCTTTTAGAAATGATCTAATTGCCATCAGAAGTACAGGAGCTTATGGCGAAGTAATGGCATCTAACTATAACTTGCGTGATGCTATTGTAACTGTAACTAGCGAAGATTATTAGTTTTGAAACATTAAGGAGTTAAGAATTTTAAGTTTTAATTCCTTAATGTTTTCATAATTTACTGTTTTCTTCTTGAGGCAACATATACGATAACGCCTACAAGCATTGCTACGCCGCCAACATAAGGAGGCCAATTTACCGATTTTTCCCTATCTGCGCTTATTTCTATTGGGCCGGCATCAATAATTTTTTCTTTCTTGGTATAGGTAAATCCACTCCATACCACCATAATTAAACCAATTACTATTAACAATACACCTAATGATTTTCCCATAATAAAGATTTTATTAGGGAACATTTTTTAAACTAGAATTGTTTTAAAAGGCGTAGCCTAAGCTAAATTTGCCCCCTGTACCCTTGTTACCGCCCGCATTAAGAATACCATAAAACTTGTTGAGTTTAACGAAAAAGGCAAAATCAATCGCTTTTCCATTAATTTCTCGATTTGGATTAGATTGCCTTAAATTACTATTTAAATCGGCGGTAAAACCGTAAAAAATTCTAAATGCAAATTGGTTAACTGGCCTATTTTTGGAGTGCCAAATGATTTCTGTAGCGGCTCCAGTAGTGTACATCACTGTTTTTGAGGCGCTTATTACATCTGGAGTGCCGATTGAGCTGTATTTCTTTCTGAAATCTGCATAAGATCCATTTTCGAAGCTCAAGCTGTTTTCCCAGCTCAGCAGTCTAAATTCTGCGTTTCCAGAAGTGTCGTAAAATCCTAGGGACGTTCTAAGTCCACCGCCGTAAAAGTTTTTATCGTCGAATTCTGCAATTTGATCTTCACCTTTGTTTGTATGGGTGTCCGAAGTTTTTCCAGCAAAGCCATAAGCGCCATAGGCGAAGTTTAGATTTTTGAAGGTATGTCCACGACTAACATTAAGAAAACCCATATCTAAGTTGCCAGAATTATGAGGTAATGTCATGCCTGCTAAGCTACCGCTAATATAGATTTTACTTTTAACAGAATCGGCTTCCATTGGTTTAGGCAGGTAACTAACGTCGTTCCCGGTAACAGCCGGAAGAAAATACGAAGGTGTGTTACAAGATTGTAAAGCAAAAATAATAACAGCTACGTAAAGAGTTTGAAAGCGTTTCATTAATGTTAAGTTTTTCTAAGATACAAAACATTCTTTAACAGTATGTTAATTTTTTCCATTGGTAAATCCTCTTCAGCTTCAACCAAATATTAGCACATCTAACGTTTTTCCTTATGATGATAATTTATTAAGAAAAGTGAGATTATACCAATTACTTAAAATGAGTAACCTAATCCAAAGCCCATTGAAAAACTTCCTAAATCAGTTTGGTAAGTTAAATTGAAGTTTTTGAATTTTAAGAAATACTTAAATTGTAGATTAACGACATAATCTTCAGTTCTATCTTGGTCGCTAGAGCTGCCATTTTTTAAGGCGGTATCAAAGCTTTTCGAAAGATGAGGTGAGCCCCCAACAAAAAGTTTAAAGGCATGCTTAAAATCTTTGTTGTTTCTTGGATGAAATATGATTTCGGAAGAAACACCTGTCGTCCATAAAACTTCACTATTAGAAATTAAAAGATATCGATAGGTTAAATCACCATATAGCTGTTTTCTAAAATTTAAAAAATCGCCAAACTCTCTGCTTATGGTATTTTCCCAATTAATTATTCTAAAATCAGTATTTCCTCTTTTGGAGGTAGTATGAAAACCTATAGACGAGTGCATGCCAATAGCTGATGTGGCTTTACTGAAGTTGTCTAGATAAACATATTTATCGTTAACAGGCGACCGATAATCCTTCTTAACAACCTTTCCCAAATAACTATATAAGCCATAAGAGAAATTAATATTTTTATACGTATGGCCTCTATTAACGTTCAAATATCCTAACGTTGTTGTACCTTCATTAAATAGCTTTCCAGCAGAATTTGCTATGCCAGCCTCTATACTTATAATAGATGCGATACTATCTGCCACCATTGGCTTTTGCTTATAAGGTACATTATTTCCAAGCATTGATGGGACAACATACCTCGTGCATGAGGTGGTTAATAATAACAAACTAGAAATAAGAATAAAGATATGTGAGCGTTTCATTAAAAAGAGATTTATCAACGATTTCTAAGATGCAAAACATTCGTTAACAACGTGTTAATTTTCTCCATTGGTAAATCCTCTTTAGGATCAATCAACAAAATTTTCATCTTAGCCCGCTTCTCTACCAATAAATCTTCATCAGTTAATAAATCTCCATTTACAAAACCGATATAGGGCTGTTTATATTTTTTATGTACCCATAAATAACAAAGCATTTTTCCTTTATGGTAGAAAAATGGTAATTTATACTTCCACTCGGCTGTGATCTGTTCGTCGACATTTAAAATGATATCTCTCAATCCTAACATGCAACTACGCATAGGTTCTTGTTGCTTTAAGTAGAACTGATCTAGGTCGCTTAGCATTTTAAAAGTCTACTTCTTCGAAGAAATCAATTAATCCACCAAGATAATACTCGGTAATGCCATCAGTAAATTCTTCGTAATCTTCTTCGGGTATATTGGTTTGCACAAACTCTAATGAGGTACCTTTCTTATCTGGATGAAGTTTGATAGTTACAATTGATGGCTCATTATCTTCGCCAAAGTACCATTGCTGCACAATTTTTTTGTCGGGCTCAAACTCTAAGTTTTTACCTACAATATCTCCGTCCCAAAGGGAAAACTCTGTTTCTGGCTCTTCTTGAAATTCAACTTCCGCACCGGTCCATAACTGGATACTTTGCGCTTTGGTTAAAGCTAAATAAACTTCCTCGGGAGGAGCGGGTAGGAGTATGTATTTTTTAAATGTCTTCATCTGGATATTTAATTGTCTGTATCAGGATTTACAAGATTTTGGGATTGACAGGATTTTTTGATGCTTATTGTTATAATTTTTATAAAAAACAATCATGAAAATCCTTTAATCAAATTAATCCCGATATCTATGGATTAGGCTTATATTTCGTATTCGAGTTGTAGATTTTCTTAAACTGTAAACTAGTACTTCCAAAATTAATTAATAAACCTATTGGGAATTTATAAGCAGTTACGTAATTTTTTGCTTGTGCCAAATGCACATCTTCCAAATTTGTTACGGCTTTCAGTTCAACCACTACTTGATTTTCGATGATAAAGTCGGCTCTTCTAATTCCGACTTCGATATCTTCATAATAAATTGTTTGTTCAACTTCTCTAGCATATATTAATCCAGCTTTATTTAGCTCAATAGCCAAGCATCTTTGATAAATTACTTCTTGAAATACACTACCCAAGGTGTTATGCACTTTCATTGCGCAGCCATTTACCTTGTATGTAATTTCATCAATAGTCATAGTCAGTATCAGGATTTCAAGATTTATTCGATTTTGGGTTATTAATTGTCTGCATCAGGATTTACAAGATTTTTAGATAAATAGGATTTGGATTTAATTGCCTATTTCATGATTTAAGATAGGCTGTTATAAAATATTATCATGAAAATCATTTCATCCTAAAATCCTGATACAGATATTTTGCTATTTGAAGGCATTTATCCCAGTAACATCCATACCTGTAATTAACAAATGTACATCATGTGTTCCTTCGTAAGTTACTACAGATTCTAAGTTCATCATGTGGCGCATAATCGAGTACTCGCCGGTAATTCCCATGCCGCCCAACATCTGACGGGCATTTCTAGCAATATCCAAAGCAATTTCTACGCTGTTGCGCTTTGCCATTGATATTTGTTCTGATGAAGCTCTGTTCTCACTTTTTAGCACTCCCAAACGCCAAACCAACAACTGACCTTTTGTAATTTCAGTAATCATTTCTGCTAGTTTCTTTTGTTGTAGCTGAAAACCGCCAATAGGCTTGCCAAATTGTTCGCGTTCTTTTGAGTAACGCAGGGCAGTATCGTAACAATCCATAGCAGCACCTAGCGCACCCCAGGCAATGCCGTAACGAGCTTGGTTCAAGCATCCCAAAGGACCTTTCAAACCTTTGATATCAGGAAATACGTTCTCTTTAGGAACTTTTACGTTATCGAATACCAGCTCGCCCGTAGCAGATGCACGTAAACTCCATTTATTATGTGTTTCTGGGGTGCTGAAACCTTCCATGCCACGTTCCAATACCATTCCCCTAATTTTGCCTTCCTCATCTTTAGCCCAAACTACAGCAATATCAGCAAACGGAGCATTAGAAATCCACATTTTTGCACCATTCAGCACATAGTGATCGCCCATGTCTTTGATATTGCTTACCATACCGCCTGGATTAGAACCATGGTCTGGCTCCGTTAACCCGAAACAACCCATCAACTCGCCTGTAGCCAATTTCGGAAGGTATTTTTTACGTTGCTCTTCAGTTCCGTATGCATAAATAGGATACATTACCAGTGATCCCTGTACCGAAGCAGTAGAACGAATGCCAGAATCGCCACGCTCAATTTCCTGCATAATGATACCGTAAGCAGTGTAATCTAAGCCTGCGCCACCGTATTCTACGGGGATAGTAGGTCCAAAGGCACCAATTTCTCCCAAGCCTTTAATTAGATGTCTAGGAAATTCTGCTCTTTGTGCATAATCTTCAATAATCGGACTTACTTCTTTTTTAACCCAATCTCTAACAGAGGCACGTATTAATAGATGCTCTTCAGATAATAGTTCGTCCACCAGATAGTAATCAGGTGCTTCGTAAAGGTCTTTTCTTGCAGATTTACTCATTTCAAATTTTGGTTTTAGATTTACAATTGGTTATGCTCAAAGTTAGTAAAATACCTCAATCCCTAAATAAAAATTAGGTATTATTGCGATATAAATAGAACAATTATGTACACGCAAACCATTGCTTTAAAAGATGTAAGATGCCATGCACTCCACGGCTTTTATCCAGAAGAAAATTTGATAGGATGTGTGTTTATGGTAGATGCAGAGGTGACTTTCAGCACAGAAAACGAAGATACAGAAAACCTTGACAAAACGGTTAACTACGAAGTGCTTAATGATTTTATCCTTAAGGAAATGCAGCAAACACAAAAGTTATTAGAAACAGTAGTTAAAAATATCTTGGAGCAGATTAGAACAGCTTATCCGTTTATTCTAACGGCAAAAGTTAGCATTAGGAAGATGAACCCGCCTATGCCTGGTCAAATTGGACATTCTTTTGTAGAATTGAGCTATAAGGCTGATTAAACTTCAGTCTTTCCAATTTCTTGGGCTAAGCCAACTAATAATCCATCTGCCGATCTGATGTAACATAATTTGTAAGAACTTTCGTAAAGTACTATTTCGCCAACTAGGAAGGCGCCAAGACCAATTAATCTATCAACCAGTTCTTCAACATCTTCTACAGTGAACATAGCACGTAAATATCCTAGCGCATTAACTGGCGCAGTAGTATGATCTGACACAGTGGTAGGAGTAATGAATCTAGAAAGTTCAATTCTGCTGTGGCCATCTGGAGTAATCATCATCGCAATTTCAACTGATTGATTACCTAGACCAGTAACCTGTCCAGCCCATTTGCCTTCTATCATTGCCTTTCCTTCTAATTTTAAACCAATTTCAGAGAAAAAAGCAATGGCATTGTCTAGAGATTCTACCACAATGCCAATATTGTCCATTCTTAAAAGTTTGTTTTGTGCCATTCTAAATTTTGTTTATTTCTACAAAATTGCACATCATAAATCAACTTTCCAGTTGTTCAAAAGCAATCATTTTGTTCCTTTCTCTATCGGGAATTGGAACCGGACTTTTTGTTTCATAATCATAAACTACACAAACGGTTTTGCCTTTGCTACAGATGATTTCTTCGCCATTCTTAGTTTTAACCAATATATATTCTAAATCGAAACTAGTGTTGCCAATTCGAGACGTACGAACGTACATGCTTACTTTATCACCTAAATGTAGCGGTTTAATATAAGTGTTGCTGGCTTTTCCAATAACCACACCTGTTTTTTTCCAATCCCACTGTATAGCTTGTTGCCAATATTTGGTGCGTCCAATTTCCATGTAGGTAAAGTACATAGCGTTGTTTACATGTCCCATCATATCTAGATCAGTAAAGCGCATCTCTAATTCCGTTCTATATTTGAATACGTCGGTTTTTATCTCTAAAACTGACTTTTTGTCTTCTTGTTTTTCTTTTTTGCGCCAAAGTGTCTTGAAAATCATATTTTTTTGGTTTGGAATACTGTTTGAATAAAGGTTTGTATCAAATAAAAATTTAAAAAGTAATAAGGAGATATATAAAATGAGCTTAGTAAAATTCAACAACAGAACCAGAAACACAGCACCATACTTTAACAACGTATTCGATTCTTTGTTTAGTGATGCCTTAAATAAAAACTACGGGGTAAATAAAGTGCCGCACGTAAATATTTTAGAAACACCTACACATTTTAAAATTGAGTTGGCTGCACCTGGTTTAAACAAAGAAGATTTTAAAATTGAATTAAAAAAAGATAACCTTTCTGTTTGGGCAGAAAAAAAAGCAGAGCAAACTGAAGAACAAAAAAATTACACTCGTAGAGAGTTCGAGTATTTATCGTTTGCCAGATCATTTGTATTGCCAGAAGGTATTGATGCAGAGAAAATTAATGCGGAGTATTTAAATGGTATTTTAAATATCACCATCGGCAAAAAAGAACAGGCTAAAGATGAGCATAAAGAAATTGTAGTTTCATAATACAATGGTTTGATTGGCCCATTATTGGGTTTGGTTTAAGGTTACAAGGGTGCATGAAAATGTTGCCCTTGTTTTGTTTAGCACTTTATCTAATTTACGAAAAGCAATAGCTGCATTCCGATTTGCCGCAAGTCCCGTTATTCGCTCCAATCTTTTGTGAACGTCGCTGGTTTTAGGTTTTCGATTGCACCAAAAGTATTTCCGCTGCTACCGGGTTTAGCTTGCTACAGCTTTGCAGATAGGCAAGCAACCATTTAACAATAGCAAAGGCAATGCGTTTTAAACGGGATAGCAGTGTAAAGCCCGCAGTGTAGCGCAGCGAAACGAGGACTAGAAACGAATAGCCCGACTGCCGATAACAGCACTAAGGATTTTGCTTTTCAAATAAAATTAGTCGTTTAGTTTAGAAACAAACCAAATTGCAACCCTAAATTTGCCATTTAATCGTTTTTAGTAATTTTGCAGTATGCAACAAGAAATCATCGACATAAAGCGTAAGGCACTTAAGATTAATTTGAACCCGAAAATTTACGGCACTTTTGCAGAAATAGGCGCCGGACAAGAAGTTTCGCGGGCTTTTTTTAACGTTGGTGCGGCTTCGGGAACGGTTGCAAAAACCATATCTGCCTATGATATGACTTTCAGTGACGAGATTTACGGCGCCGAAGATTCGGGAAGATATGTAAGTCAAACGCGTTTGTTGAAAATGCTTGACCACGAATACACGCTGTTGATTGAGCGTTTGAAAGGTGAAAAGCACAGTGATAAAACCTTTTTCGCCTTTGCTAATACGGTAACTACCTTAAACTTTGCTCGTACAAATGATCCGCATGGTTGGGTTGGTTTGCGCTTTCAGAGCGAACCAGGCGGTTTGCCGAATGAGATTTATTTTCACGTACGTTTGTTGGATACCGATGTGCAGATGCAACAACGTGTATTGGGAATGATTGGTGTGAACTTGGTTTATGCTGCATTTTACTACGCAAACGATCCGAAAAAGATGATCGAATCGTTGGTTGATAACCTAAATGTTGGTTCTGTTGAGATTGACTTGATCTCGGTGCAAGGTCCGGTTTTTGGTGAGGTTAACAACCTTTTGCTTAACCTTTACCTTATAGTGAAGGATTTTTCTACTGCCGCTATTTTCGATTCAGATTCGCACCCTCGACAAGCTAAAGATTTGCTTTACAAAAAGGATGTAATGATTTTACGTACCAAGTACGGTCAGAAATCTAATCCGAACTTTAGTTTATTTAACAAAGCTGCAGATCAGTTCAAGTTAGTTAATAAAGTTGATGACAGCAACTTAATTGTAATGATTGAGGTTTTAATTACCAACGTGTTAACTGCTGCACAAGAGACGCCAGATGATATTGATTTAGAGGCTGTTGCAAAAAGAGCAGAAGAGATGTGCAAAACGGGTAACTTTGTGATTGTATCTAATTTTACTCGTAAAAATAGATTGGCGAAGTATTTGGATAGATGCAGACCGAAAAGTGTTGGAATGTCTACCAATATCAACAACTTGAAGTTTGTATTTAACTCGGCTAATTTCGGCGAAAACTACACTGGCCATTTGTTGAGCTACGTTAATGATATGTTTAGCAGAAATGTGAGGTTATTCGCTTATCCATTCTTAGATAAGAAAAGTAATACAGTAATTACAACCGAAAATATGCCTGTGTCGCCAGAGGCAAAGCCTTTATTCGATTTCTTAATAATGAATGGTTACATTACCGATATTAAGGATTATGCGGAAGGAGAAGTAAAAACAGTTTAGTGAATAGCAAAACAAAATATTTTTGTTTATCTTACAGCTATGAAACTAAAACGATTTATTTACTTGTTAATGGCAATTCCGATGGTGTCGCAAGCTCAATCATCGGGCAATCCAATTTTTAAAGGTTGGTACGCAGATCCGGAGGCAATAATCTTTGGTAAAACGTATTGGGTTTATCCAACTTACTCTGCTAAATATAAAGAGCAGGTTTTTATGGATGCTTTTTCATCAAAAGATCTAGTTACTTGGAAGAAGCATGATCGAATTATTGATACTTCAGCTGTAAAATGGGCAAAGAAAGCAATATGGGCTCCGTCTATCACTAAAAAGGGCGGGAAATATTATTTGTTTTTTGGAGCGAATGATATCCAAAGTGATAATGAAGTTGGCGGTATTGGTGTAGCAGTAGCAGATAAGCCTGAAGGACCTTTCAAAGATCTGTTGGGCAAGCCGCTAATAGATAAATTTTATAATAAGGCACAACCTATTGATCAGTTTGTGTTTAAGGATAAGGATGGTCAGTATTATTTAATTTACGGAGGTTGGAGACATTGCAACATTGCTAAATTAAATGATGATTTTACAGGTTTCGTACCTTTTGAAGACGGAACAACGTTTAAGGAAATTACGCCAGAAGGTTATGTAGAAGGTTCTTTCATGTTTATTAAAGATGGAAAGTACTACTTTATGTGGAGCGAGGGCGGATGGACCGGTCCAGATTATTCGGTTGCCTATGCAATTTCCGATTCACCTTTAGGTCCGTTCAAAAGAATTGGCAAAATTTTAAAGCAAGATCCTGCAGTAGCTACAGGAGCGGGGCACCACTCTATAATTCACAACGCTAAAAAGGATACTTGGTATATCGTTTATCATCGTAGACCTTTAGGTGATAAAGATGGTAATCATCGGGTAACTTGTATCGATTTGATGACTTTTGATGAAAAAGGGTTGATCAATCCCGTTAAAATTACCGACGAAGGTGTAAGCAAGAATAAACTGTAGGCTGTTTTTGCTCTTAAAGATTGCTGTACAAATCTTTAAAAACGATACCCATGTGCCTTTCGGGATTTTCGATTGGCTTAAAACCGAACTGTTCGTACAAGCCATGAGCATCTAATGTTGCCAAATGATAACGGCGTAATCCCTGCAAATCTGGATGAAACAACATTAATGACATTAGTTTTTTAGATAAACCCAAACCGCGAAAATCTTCTTCTACGTAAACATCGCATAAGTAAGCAAAAGTAGCTTTATCTGTAATCCAACGGGCAAAACCAACTTGTTGCTGTTCTTTATAGATACCGAAACAAAGCGAGTTTTCTAAAGAACGTTGCACCAAGGCTAAAGGAATATCTTTGGCCCAATAAGATTGTATACTTAAATAGTGGTGCACTGCTTTAACATCCACTAAATTGCGATCGTCTGAGAAGATAAATCCGTTTTCTTTGATTTCCATTTTTCAGTTTGCAGTTATCGGTGTTCAGTTTTTCAGGCTTGCACAAAAAAACAATTTAGCAATTTACCTAATTTCTCATATTGATATATTGCAAAGGCTGGCCAAAATCTTCGCCTCTACACAACTGAATTACCTTTTGTAAATCATCTATATTTTTGCTTTGCACACGTACCTGGTCATCCATCATAGAAGGTTGAACTTTAAGTTTGCTATCTTTAATTTTAGCAACAATTTTCTTTGCAGTTTCTCTGTCAATTCCTTCTTTTACGGTAATTTCTTTTCTAATCATATTGCCAGAAGCGATGGTTTCCTTACCAAAATCCAAACTATTTGCGTCTAAATTTTGTTTCATCATTCGAGAGATAATAGAATCGATAATTGCCTTTAAGCGCATGTCATCTTCAGTTACAATAGTAATTAGATTTGTTTTTTTATCTAATTCGATCGTGCTTTTAGACGTATTAAAATCGTATCTGTTCAAAATCTCTTTCTTAGCATTATTTATTGCATTGTCTAGTGTTTGTGCATCTATTTTGCTTACGATATCGAAACTTGGCATATTGTTGTGCTTTAATTATAAAAAGAATTGATAATTTTATTTCAACACAAAAAAACACAAAAAATAGCAAACCATCATCATCTGTAGTAAATTAAGGATGATTTATATTAACCTTCTAAAACCCTAAACGCATGAAAACCAATAAATCGAAAGCACCGAAAAAAGTTTCTAAAAAGGCGGTAAAAAAAGCTGCTAAAAAGCAATTGGAGCAAAGTATAACTGAAAAATTTTTAGAGGCAATAAAAGGCTTGGGACACAATGCAGAAGCTTTGGGTGCCGATGTAGCCAAAGCAAGCAAAACAGTAGCGAAAAAGATAGCCAAAACCTTTACAGAGGTAAAGGAAGTGGTTGAGCACAAGATAGAAGATATTACAGCATCGAAAAAAAATGCAGTAGTTAAAAAGACAAAAGCGATAAAGAAAGAAACACCAAAACTAATTGGCAAGGCAGATAAAGCCGCTACTAAGATTGTTAAAAAAGCAGTTAAAAAAACTAAGCCAATAGTAAGTAGTGTAAAAGTGGCTGCGTTAGAAACCGAAGAAAAAGTAGCCAAAGCTGTAAAAGCTCCGGTAGCAAAAGCAACAACGGTTAAGAAAGCCGTTGCTAAACCAGTAGTTGCAAGAGCAAAAACAGCTGCTAATAAAGTGGCTGATAAAGCTTTGGAAGCTAAAGAGATTGTTAAAAAAGCTACGCCAACAAAAGCTGTTCTTCAAAAAGAACCTGCAAAAGCTGGGGCAACTGGAACCAAAACTACAAGAACCCCTGCTGCTAAAAAGACCAATGTTAAATAATTGATTTTTGTTAACTTTTAATTAATCATAACTTAACATTATTTTTTTCAATTTGGAAATCCTTTTAAGGCTGGCTAAAAACTAAACTGCATAGACACATAAGATTATTAATTAGCATTAAATTTTTGGTAAGAAGATTTAATCTATAGTTTTAAAAGTTATGTTTCATTGTGGTTATAATAAACCGCTTTTAAGGATTTTTTTTGATTTACCTAATGGCTAAAAAGAAGCTTCCTTTTTTAAATAGAGAAATAAGTTGGTTGTATTTTAACGAACGTGTGTTGCAGGAGGCGGCAGATGAAAATGTGCCGTTAATTGAGCGGATTAAATTCCTTTCTATTTTTTCTTCTAACCTCGATGAGTTTTACCGTGTAAGGGTGGCTTCGTTAAACCGATTGGTAAATTTAAACGAGAAGGCAAAAGCTTTATTGGGGTTTAATCCTAAGAAAGTACTCGATGAGATAAAAAACATTGTAGTAAAGCTCGAGCGTCGATTTGAAACGCTTTTTCAGGATATTTTAATTACCGAACTGGCTCAAAAACGTATTTTCATTCTTAATCATACCCAGCTTAACGTAGCTAGAGGAGAGTTTGTTCGTCAGCATTTTAGAGATAAGATTCTTTCTAATCTGGTGCCGATAATGATTGATGTAAACAAGCCTTTCCCCGAATTAAAGGACAGGGCTCTGTACTTCTTCGTTCAGCTATCTAATAATTCTGGAAAGAACAGAAAATACGCCATTTTAGAACTTCCAGATAGTATATCTAGATTTTTGGTACTTCCAGAAACTAACGATTTAAAATTTATCATCCTTTTAGAAGACATTATAAAGTATTGTTTGGACGATATTTTCTATGTTTTTAATTATAAAGAAATTCAGGCCTTCTCAATTCAATTAACGAGAGATGCCGAATTGGATATTGATAAAAACGTGAGCGATAAATTTATCGAAGAACTACGTAAAAGTATAGATAAAAGGAAGAAAGGTAAGCCAATGCGTTTGCTTTACGATAGTGATATGCCTTTTGATATGCTGAGTTTTTTAGTAAGTAAATTAAAGGTTGGTGCAGATGGTTTAATTCCAGGTAATAAATACCATCGCTTTGGAGATTTTATCGCCTTTCCGAATGTGGGTGGTAAGGAATTGGAATATCCACCAATGACACCGCTAAAGCTAAACAACCTTCACAGAACTGAAAGTCTGTTCAAAAAAATTGCGGAAAAGGACTTTGTGGTTCACTTGCCATATCAGTCGTACGATTATATCATATTGTTCTTACGAGAAGCCGCTATTGATCCGAAGGTTACAGAAATAAATATCACTCTGTACCGATTAGCAGAAAACTCGAAAGTTGTTAACGCTTTGATTAATGCAGCTAAAAATGGTAAAGTAGTGAACTGCTTGGTAGAATTGAAGGCTCGTTTTGATGAAAGTGCCAATATATTCTGGACTAACCGTTTAATGGAAGAAGGTGTGAATGTAAATTACGGTTTAACCGATTTTAAAGTTCACTCTAAAATTTGTCTCGTTAAGCGCATCGACAAAAGAAAAACAACTTACTACGCTAATTTAGCAACTGGAAATTTTAACGAAAAAACTGCCCGTATTTATTGCGATCACAGTATTTTTACAGCTAAGACAGAAATAACCTCGGAACTGGTTAAGTTATTCGCAGCTTTAAACAAACGTACTGTTGCTAAAGGTTTTAAACATCTAATTGTATCTCCAATTGATTCTAGAAATAAGATTTACAGCTTAATTGATAGAGAAATTAAAAATGCCAAGGCTGGTAAAACTGCTTACATGATTTTGAAGGTAAATAGTTTGGCCGATGAAGGTATTGTAGAAAAACTATACGAAGCAAGCAATGCTGGTGTGCAAATTAAGCTCATTGTAAGAGGTATTTGCTGCCTAGTTCCGGGAGTGAAAGATTTTAGCGAAAACATCACGGTAATTAGTATTATCGATAGATTTTTAGAGCATGCTCGGATTTTCATTTTCGCTAATGCTAGCAAGGAGGAGATGTATCTTTCTTCTGCAGATTTGATGTCGCGTAATTTTGAACACAGGGTAGAAGTAGGTTTCCCAATCTTAGATCCTGATGTAAAGCAAGAAATACGTGATATCATTGACTTGCAATTGCAAGACAACGTTAAAGCTCGAAACATTAATAAAACAAACGATAACAGGTACCATAAAAATAGATTAGCTACCAAAGTAAGATCACAATTTCAGTCTTACAGTTATCTAAAAAATAAACATCAATAATATGCTCAGATACGCCGCTATAGATATAGGTTCTAACGCAGTACGATTACTAATTGCAGATATCACCCAAAATGGGGAACGCTTAAATAGTTTCAAGAAGAATACTTTAGTGCGTGTGCCGTTACGTTTGGGCGACGATGCTTTTTTAGATCAGGAGTTATCTGATAAAAAGATTGATGACTTGGTGAAAACCATGGTTGCTTTTAGAAATTTGATGGATGTTTACCATGTGAGCGAATACCTGGCCTGTGCAACATCGGCTATGCGTGAGGCTAAAAACGGCAAGCAGGTTATCGAAAAGGTAAAAGAATTGGCTAACATCGATATTGAAATTGTGGAAGGCCAACGCGAAGCAAGCATTATTTATTCTAATCATATCGAAGAGAATCTAGATATCAAAAGGAGCTATTTGTATATTGATGTGGGTGGCGGAAGTACAGAACTTTCGGTATTTGTAAACAGACAGCCTATTGCTTCAAAATCATTTAATTTAGGGACCATTCGTATTTTGGATAACCAAGATAAGGAAGAAACTTGGAACGATATGAAGGAATGGATTAAGCAGAATACCAAAGATTTAAAACAAATTGCTGGTATTGGTACTGGCGGAAATATCAATAAACTGTTTCGTATGAGTGGCGAGAAGGACGATTTGCCTTTGTCGTTCTTAAAGCTGAAAAATATGTATAACGAGCTGAATGCCTACTCTTTGAAAGAGCGTATCTCGGTACTGAAACTTAATCCAGACAGGGCAGATGTAATTATTCCCGCTTGCGAAATTTATTTAACAGTAATGAAATGGGCAGGAATTAAGCAGGTTTATGTACCCAAAGTAGGAATGGTAGATGGGATTATCAATCTGTTGATGGAAGAGAATTTGTAGTTCCCGAACTAAATCTGGGATGACGTTCTTAGGAAAAGAAATGTGGTATTAAACGTTTACTAAGCCTAATTTCGTCATTTCGGCCTTGTGGAGAAATCTTTGGATTTAATAATCATTTTCAAAGATTTCTCCACTTCGCTATGCTTCGGTCGAAATGACGTAATATCAATGTTACTGCTTCACTAAACTAGCAGCAGCTTCGTCAACAAACCATTGCAAGTTACCATTTATAGGCTGAATTAATTGCGAAGGATAGTTAGCGTAATCTTTCTCTTCTCCAAAAACCTTAGCCAAAGCTTGTGCTTTATTTTCACCAAAGGTGATGAAAGCAATATGTTTAGCCTGATTAATTAAAGGCGCTGTTAAACTCACACGATTGGTATTTAATTTCTCTACCCAAACACTGGCAACAGTTGCTTCTTGATTGCTCACCAAATCGGTATGAGGGAAAATTGATGCTGTATGTGCATCATCACCCATGCCTAGCAAAATCAGATCAAAAACTATTGGAGCACCAGCAAAATGCTCATCTAATTTCTGCTTGTAATCTGCCGCTGCTTCCTCTGGAGATAAATTGGTATCTACATAAAAAATATGGCCATCCTTCAATTCTAGATTATCGAAAAAGCTTTCTTTAGCCATTAAGCCGTTGTAATCCTTTTCAAAAGGAAGTACAGTTCTCTCATCACCAAAAAAGAAATAGGTTTTGTCCCAATCTATTTGGTCTTTATAAGTGGTAGATAATAGTTTGTATAATCCTTTCGGCGAACTTCCGCCAGTTAATACAAAATCAAAACGACCTTTTTCGGCAACAGCGTCATTCGCAATTTTAATGGCGTATTGTGCTAGTTGCTCGTTTAATTCTTCTTGATTGCTGAATATATTTAGTTTCATGTGGTTGTTGTAATGTTAGAAGGTTGTAAAGTTGCAACGTTCTAACATTACAACTTTACAACCTTTCAATTCGTTAATCTTTTATCGGCAACGTAAACCAGTGATAACCATCTTTAGCAATTAATGCTTCGGCATCTTCTGGTCCCCAACTATCTGCAGCATAATTAGGAAAGCCTAATGATGTTTTGTTTTCCCAAAGATGAATAATTGGCATTACCAATTCCCAAGCTGCTTCTACTTGGTCACCACGCATAAACAAGGTTTGGTCACCAGTCATTGCATCTAACAACAAAGTTTCGTAGGCTTCTGGCGAATCATTCTCATAAGTGCCTTTGTAATTAAAAACCATATCCACTGGATTAAGTACCATATCCAATCCCGGGCGTTTAGATTGTACTTGTAACCTAATACTTGCTTCTGGTTGGATGCTGATAATCAATCTGTTTTGTTGCCAAGTCTCAGCTACGTTATTTGAGAAAATATGGTGAGGAACATCCTTAAACTGTATCGTAATGATCGACGAAGTTTGGTTCATCCTTTTACCAGTGCGCAAGTAGAAAGGAATTCCTTGCCAACGCCAATTATCGATAAAGAATTTCACAGCAGCAAAAGTTTCTGTGTTTGAATGCGCATCAACTCCTTTTTCAGTGCGGTAACCTGGTACTTCTTGTCCTTCAACCCAACCTTTACTGTATTGACCCCGCACTGCATGTGCGCTAATTTCTTCTGGTTTAAACGGACGAACGGCTCTTAAAACCTCTACTTTTCTGTCCCTAATTTCATCTGCATTGAATGAAATAGGAGCTTCCATTGCCACAATAGATAATAATTGCAACAAGTGGTTTTGGATCATATCACGCAATGCACCTGCACCTTCGTAATAACCACCTCTATCGCCAACACCTAATTGTTCTGTTACCGAAATTTGGATATGTTCGATGTAATTTCTGTTCCACAATGGCTCAAAAAGGGAGTTCGCAAAACGAAAAGCCATCATGTTTTGAACCGTTTCTTTACCTAAATAGTGATCAATTCTGTAGATCTGCTTTTCGGTGAAGATGCCGCTTAAAAGTAAGTTCAGTTCTTTAGCGGTATCTAAATCGTGTCCAAACGGCTTTTCGATTACAATTCTGCAATTGTCTTCGTTGCCAGTAAGTTTGAACTCTTGTAAGCACTGCGCAATTAAAGGGAATAGGTTAGGGGCTACTGCTAAATAAAAAATAACCTGTGTTTTCTCTCCAAAATCTGCCTGATATTTTTCAATCTCTATCTTCAGCTTCTCGAAGGTTTCTTGAGATTTCACATCAATAGAACTATAGTGGATATTCTTACTGAAAACATCCCATTTATCTTTTTTTACCTTGCCATTTCTAGAGAACTCGTTAACGCTGTGTAGAAGTTCCTTTTGGTATTTGTCGTCTGTAAATGCCGTTCTACCAGTTCCAATGATAGAGAACTTCGCAGGCATGTAGCCTTCGGTATACAGATTGTATAAAGCTGGTGCTAATTTGCGTTTGTTTAAATCGCCAGTACCGCCAAATATTACAAATATGGTTGGATTAAGTTTGCTTGATTTTTTCATTTGTTGGTTGTTTAAACATTAAGAAGTTAAGGTGTAATTAAGTTCTTAACTATTCTTCATTTCTTAATGGTTGAAACTTTTTTAACTTTTAACTTTCTACTTTTAACTTAGTTTATTCCATTCTGCGTGAAACACACCTTCACTATCAATACGCTCAAAAGTATGGGCACCAAAATAATCACGTTGCGCTTGGATTAAGTTTGATGGCATTCTACCGGTTTTCAAAGTATCGAAGTAAGTGATTGCCGCTGCAAAACAAGGTATCGCAATACCAGCGCTAATAGCCGAAGAAATTACCTTTCTGGTATCTTTCAAGCCAGCTTGTAATTTTTGCTGAATAGAAGCATCTTGATACAGGTGCTGTAAATCAGCATTCTTTTGGTAAGCTTCGTAAATGTCTTGCAAAAACTCTGCACGAATGATACAGCCGCCTCTCCAAATCTTCGCAATTTCTGCCATGTTTAGTTCGTAACCGTATTCTGCGGAAGCTTTATACAACAAGTGCATTCCTTGTGCGTAGGCAGAAACCATCGCAAAGTAAAATGCTTCCTCTAATTGATCTTCAAAACCTGCTACATTTTCTATTTGAGCCGCTTTACCGAAAGAGCCTTCTAATTCTACCCGTAGATCTTTCAATTTAGAAAGGTTTCTTCCAGCCACCGAAGCATCAATGGTGTTTAAAGGAACTTCTGCATCCATCGCAATTTGCGAAGTCCATTTTCCGGTACCTTTAGATTTAGCTTGATCTTTGATTTCATCAACTAATAAATTCCCAGTTTTTTCATCCTTAAATAAGAAGACATCTTTGGTGATTTCCATTAAGAACGATTTCAAACGACCATTATTCCATTTCTCAAACACTTGTTGAATTTGAGAATTATCGTAACCCAAACCATTTTTAAGTATATCGTAAGTCTCCGCTAACAATTGCATAATGGCGTATTCAATACCGTTGTGCGTCATTTTCACAAAGTGACCAGCGGCACCTGGACCAATATAGGCTACGCAAGGTTCGCCATTTACTTTAGCAGCAACTGCTTCTAACAAATCTTTAATTACAGGATAGGCAGTTTTTTCACCTCCAGGCATTAAACTAGGACCAAAACGAGCACCTTCTTCACCACCTGAAATTCCCATCCCGAAGAAATGAAAACCTTTTTCCTTCAGCTCTTGAGATCTTCTCGTGGTGTCGGTATAGTAAGAATTTCCACTGTCGATGATGATATCACCTTCGTTCAATAAAGGCGTAATCTCAGCAATTACATCGTCTACAATTTTACCAGCCGGCACCAACAGAATAATGGTTCTTGGCGACTGCAGGCTATTAATAAAGTCTTCCACCTTGGCAAATCCCTTAAGATTGTGTGCTTTTCCTTCTTCTTCTAACAAGGCAAGCATCTTTTCGCTCTTGTCATGTCCGGTTACAGAAAAACCGTGATCGGCCATATTCAATAGAAGGTTTCTGCCCATGGTGCCTAAGCCAATCATGCCGAAACTGTAGGTGTTATTTGTATTGCTCATGTATATGGAGTTTATCTTGTGTGTCTAAATAATTATTGTTAATCGTGAATGTTGGTGCATACCAAGAATTTCTCTTTAGCTTTCCAAAGTTTCGCACCGCCTTTAATGCCATCTTGGTTCGAAACAATTTTGATATTATGTTCTAGCTTGAAGTTGATATTTGCAGAGTTTCCACCGCCAATATATAATGTATCGTAGTTGAAAACGGTTTTATAAATTTCGATGATATATTTCAGGCGTTCATTCCATTCTTCTTTGCCTACCTTTTCGAAACCTCGTTTGCCAATATAATCATCGTAGCTTTCTGCTTTGCTAATAGGTAAATGTGCAAGTTCAAAATGTGGAAGCAAGTCTCCGTCGAATAGTAGCGCAGTGCCGAAACCTGTTCCCAGAGTGAACACAATTTCAAGTCCCTTACCTTTTACAATACCTAAACCTTGCAAATCAGCATCGTTAACTAACCTTACTGGTTTATCAAAAAGATCACTAATTTGATCCGCCAAATCAACGTTTGCCCATTTGTTCTCGCCTAAATTAGGTGCGGTTTGTACCACACCATCTCTTACATAACCCGGAAATCCGACAGAAATTTTTTCGAAATCTTTTAAGCCATCAGTCAGTTTTTTAATGGTAGTAATTACATCCTCTGGACCAGCATTTTTTGGAGTAGACTCTGAAACGTAGTCGGTAATTATTTTACCATTTTGGTCTAATATACAAGCCTTGATATTCGTTCCGCCGATATCTATAGTGAGTACATTTCCTTTTTTAGAGATTTTCTTTACAGGCATAAAAGTTTTTATCAAGTGGATGATTAAAGATAGCTAGTTTAGAAAGCGAAAAAGTCGGCTGAAAATCAAATTTATAAGCGATGCGCTGTAATGGAATTGATTTTCGTTTTGTATGAAACATGTCGCTAATTTACTAAGAATTAATGTTTATTCCTTTTGAAAATGATTTTTCGTAGCTGTAAAATGCCATTAGTGAGGTGATGTTTCTTTGGCGTAAAAAATGGCAGGCTTAAAACCGATAGGAGTGAGATGCCTGCCGAAGCTCCTAGTGCACCACCATAACCATTAAAAAAGCTACTGGTATTGAGGTAGATGATAGCAAATACCAACCCAGATATCGCCAGTTTTAAATAGCTATCAACGATTTTTTTTGACGCCATACCGATGAAAGAACCTCCAATAAAAGCAACGGGAATGTTTTTTGCAAGGTCTACATCCACCATGTGCGGAAAGAAATAAAAAGGCAAGGCTACTAAAAGAGAAAGCAAAGCTGAAGACCTGATTGGGCCCTGTTTAAGTTGATGATTTACATAGAAAGTAAGCATTGCTGCAATTACAGCGGTGAGGATGATAATAATTGCTGTCATTTCTTAAATAGTAAAAAGAAGATGAACGATGTGATAGTAACGGCTGTAAAAGCTACGGTACCAAGTTTGCCTCCCAAGCCATTGAACAAACTTTTAGAAACCAGCAGGAGTACACCAGCAAAAAACGAAGCTGCTAATACGAAGTAAAAAGAATAGGCGATAGATAAGCTGGTCATGCCTATAAAAGCGCCACAGTAAAACATGCCTGGCAGTTGCTTTAAATAGGTGGATTGTTTATTTATGGAAGGTATAAATGAAGCGGCTGTGCCAACAATACCTGCAGAAATTACGGGTCCTAAATGACAAATATGATTAAGCGAATAACAAATTAATGCTCCAGCTGGTATCCAAATTACAATGAGCCTATGTTCGTACAAGTTAGTTCTATGATGGATTGGCGCTTTTGTATAAGAAACCAAAACGAGTAAACTTAAAACAGTGATGATAATAGGGGTGTAGATGCTTTGAAATTTCTCGATAAAGATGGCGAACAAAAAAAGTAACTGTATAAGTAAAGTGAGAAGGATGATGAAGGTTCTGACTCTTTTCTTTGCCATTGATAAAGTTGAAAGTTAAGAATTGAAAGTTAAAAGTCAGCGCTAGATCTCTATACTCACATCTTAATATTAAAAACGAAACCAAAATCCACAAAAAAAGCCCATTAAATAAATAAGGGCTTGTTTTGATTGTTTTCAGGCGGAGAGCGAGGGATTCGAACCCCCGGACCTGTTACAGTCAACAGTTTTCAAGACTGCCGCATTCGACCACTCTGCCAGCTCTCCGCCGCAAAAGTACAAACTCTAATCAATTCTGCAAACTTTGATTAAAAAAATGTTAAATTAATTTTATGAAAACCTCTTTAGGTATTATTTACAGTATGTTAACTAAAGCCTATTATAACTTGAAATATCTCTATGTTAAGATATTTCAAGAATTGATGAATTACACCTCAAAGCACTTTGAAATATAAAGTAAAATAATAACTTTGCGCTTAGCATCAATTACTTAAATGAATAAACAAACAGATTCGTTTTATAACAGATTTTCATTTTTCTACCCAGTGGTAGATGTATTGCTTAAACCTCAAAAGAAAGCATTATTTACGGAGGTTAACCAGTTAGATGAAGGTAAACTGCTAGAAATTGGAGTAGGGAATGGTACACATTTTAAATACTACGAGAAACATAAAATCACTGCCATTGATACCTCTGAAGGTATGCTTGCCATTGCAAGAAAGAACAGTTCTGAAAACATTGAGGTTCTAAAAATGAATGGTGAGGCTCTTCTATTTGATGATGAAAAGTTCAATTATGTTGTGCTCTCTCATGTAATTGCGGTAGTAGATAATCCTGGGCAATTACTTGCAGAAGTTGCGAGAGTATTAAAACCAGATGGAAAAGTGCTAATCCTGAATCATTTTACTCCGAACAACTGGCTAGGAAATATTGATCGTTTATTTGGATTAGTCTCTAAGTTGTTTCATTTTAAATCGGTGTTTTATTTAAATGATTTAAAAAATATAGACAACTTTAAGTTGGTTAAACAAGTTGATTTTGGTTTTGGAGGATATTTTAAGCTTTTAATTTACCAAAAGAAATGACACAGAAATATATTTTCATTTGTATAGCTCTGCTTATCAGCTTATTTATTTACTTGTTTTATCGGACAGAAAACACGCTTGTCACCTTAATGTTCATCAAGTTAATTTCGCTAGATAACTATTTGATGCTAAAAGAATATGTTCTTAAAACACTGCCTTTACATCCTATTATTATTTATTCTTTACCAGAAGGATTATGGGTGTTTTGCATAACACTTACCTCAAAATCTCATTATATAAACCTATTTAAGTGGCGTTTAAGTGGTGTATTTATACCGCTGATATTTTGTTTAGCACTGGAAATATTTCAGTTATTACAAATTACCAATGGAAAATTTGACTTTATGGATATTATAATTTGTGGTGTATTTTGGATTTTAGGAATAATGACTTTTGAAGACAAGGTGGAGAAACAAAATATTCTTTCATCGCCTAATGCTAAATCTCTTATATGTTTTGCAAGTTACTGTATAGTTTATCTAGCTCACGTTTTTAAATAACTTAATTTTATGAGTAAACTTAATAGACATTTTAAAAGTTATCGCTATGCGCTAAGGGGAATTTATTTGGCATTTAGGTATGAAAATAATATGATATTCCATTTTCTTGCTGCCGTTGTAGTTATCGTATTGAACTTTATATTGAAAGTTGATAGGAGCGAGTGGCTTATCACCTTAATACTTATTGGACTTGCATGGGCTGCCGAGATTTTTAATACGGCTATTGAAACTTTAGCAGATAGAATTACTACAGAACAAGATCCTTTGATAGCAAAGGTTAAAGATTTAGCTTCGGGTGCTGTGCTTACAATTTGTGGTTTTGCCGTTATATGTGCAGTAGTAATCTACTTTCCGTACATTATTAAGCTATTGAGTTAAATTAGGGGATACTATCTAGGGCTTTACTGCAATATCAACCTCGCCGTAAACTGTATTGTCAACAGTTATTCCTTGCAAAATTATTTTGTATTCACCACTTAAGTCAGCTGTTGTAAATGAAAATTCTGCTTCACCGTTGATGTTAGTAAGCAGGCCAGCATCCCAAAATAAGGTAGTAAGAAATTGTAGGCTGTTTGACGTTTTGTCTAATCCATAAAACTTATTGGGGAGATTTATACCTTTGAAGAGAGTTGTTTCTTGTTTTGTGGTACTGCAACCATTATAGACAATTGGCTCAACCTTGAAAGATTTTTTAAATTCATCTATATCTGTTCTCTTTTTATAAAGTTTTCCGATAATTGGTTTGAATCTTTTTTGAGAGTATGGGTAATTTAGGTAGTCATATTCATCTACCCAGTCACCGCAATCATTAATTCCTGGTTCAAGTTTTTCGCGGTTGTTATCGTTGGTAGAGGTTTTTATAGTAACAGTTTTAAGTTCCACCTCACTCTCAGTAATAGTTAGATTAGGTTTTTTGTCGAGATGAATCTTTTTTGCTGAAGTATCAAGAGATAGGAAGTTGGTGGCAATTTCTGCTGCCATTTTACCAAAAGGATCATGCAATGTGATGACGAAATCGTCGTTGTCTTGACCAATAACTTTCATGGAAACTTTTCTGCCGTAAGATACCATCAGATGTTCGTTAGCTATTTCTAGTAATCCACTATTGTCAGTAGTTAATAGTTTTAAACCACCATTAGCTAAAACAGCTACAGAAGTAGGTTTCTTTGGTACCTTGTTTTTGTAAGTAATACTTGCAGTATATTTTCGCTCTTCCAAGTTGCTTTGATGCTGTGTATATGAAATATCGGTGTTGATGTTTTTAGCGTTTTCATTAATTCGAGAATGATGAACTGCCGCAATGGATAATATTCCTTGTACAGCCCGCTGGTCTGCATCCTCTAACTTAATTCTCACTTTAACGGTATCGCGTTTGCCATATAAAGATTTGTCTAATGTTATTATCGCTTTTTGAGAATTTGAGGTTGATACTGTACTGCCATCAATTGTGTTTTTAACATTCTTATTAAATACTTGACCAATATTGATGGTTGCTATATGCTTTGCAACTGGTTTAGCTGCCGTATCAAATACATTAGTATAGCCAATAAGATGATAGACACCATTTTTAATACTGTCTGGTAGTATGAGCTGACCTATACTTAAACCTTGTCGCATCGGATATCGCTCTTCTAAAATTACCTTCCCGCTATCTGCGCTTGCAACAGCCAGATTTAGTAGGTTGTGTTGGCTATGCTCTTTGGCATTGTTAACAAAAAGATAAGCACTAAACCAAATAGTTTCATTTTTAAGATATATCGTTTTATCTGTATGGATAAATAAGCCAGTACGATGTTTATATTCTTGAGAAAATAAAGGGGAAAAGAAAGTAGAAATTATGAGCAGAAGTAAGAGACGATTAAGCATGTGCTATCTAATTAGAGGTTAGGGAGAAAGATAACCAAAAATTGTGCTTATGAAATCAATAAACGAAATAAAAGCACTAAACAATGTAAAAAGAAATGTCTTTAAACAAAAAAAGTAGCTTCGTTTTCGAAGCTACTTTGATGCGGAGAGCGAGGGATTCGAACCCCCGGACCTGTTACAGTCAACAGTTTTCAAGACTGCCGCATTCGACCACTCTGCCAGCTCTCCGCTGCAAAAGTACAAACTCTGGGCAATTCTGCAAACTGGAAAATAGGTATTTCTTAAAGTTTGTTTTAATAGGTTAGTTATCAGGCTGAAAAAATTGAATGGAAGCTCAAAAAGCATCGATTTTGTTGTGATTATATAAGACTTGGGAAGTTTTAGAACTATAGTAGGTCTTTATTGGCTATTAGTTTTGAGTTACCTGCAAAGGCGTTGTTAATTAAACCAGGTAGTAGCGGATACCTGCCTTGTGGCTAAGGCCGAGTGGGGATTTTAGCGTTGGCCGAGGAGTATGAGCGGATAACGGGACTAATATAAGATGAAAGCACAATACTGCTTTTCAACTACTTTTTATCTTCAGAGCTTTTACTCTTAAACAAATTGAAGTTGGGCCTAATGATTTTTACGCTCCGTTTTGATAAATCTACGCTTGCATTTAGCTCGAAACCAATCAATAAAATTAAGGAGTTGAGGTAAAGCCAAATCATCATTACCATTAAAGTACCGATAGATCCGTAAATTTTATTGTAGGCACCGAAGTTATTAATGTAAAAAGAGAAGCCCCAAATAGTTAAGAAAGCCAAAATAGTGGCCAACCAAGAGCCTGCACTAAAGAATTTCCATTTTTTGGCATGTGCGGGCCCGTAACGGTACAGAATAGATACGTTGATGAAGTATAGTGCCCCTAAAAGTGCGAATTGGGTAAACTTGATGAGGTAAATGGTCAGATTTCCATCGTATTCAATTTCTTTTTTAAGGTAGTTGATAGTGATTTCGCCCAAAGTCATGGCGGTAATGCATAAAATCATAGAAACTACCAGTACGATGGTAAGGATTAAAGCGACCAATCTTCGTTTTAGTAAAGTTCTTGTTTCTACAATTAATGAAGATTTGTTGAAGGCCATCATTAAATTGTGTACGCCGTTAGTAGCGAAGAACAAAGAAAGAAAGAAACCTATAGACAACAAGCTACCATTTTGAATGTTAACGATATCATTTATTGTGGCTTCGAACGCTAGAAAGGCATTGTTTGGCAATACAAGTGCTAGCAATGACATCAACCCTTCTTGAAAGCCAATTCTTTTTGGAATGTACGGTATTAGGGTAAACAAGAAAATAATGCCTGGAAATATAGCCAGCATAAAGTTGTAGGCTAGGGAAGAGGCTTTGTTGACCAAGGTATCTTTGCCAATTTCTCTAAAGAAGAATGTAGCAACAGTATAAATTGGCAGCGGACTAAAACCTGGAAGCACACAAACTTTAGTCCACTCGATTAACATAGAGTAGGGCCTAAATTTTAAAAGTTGTTTGTGTAGCCAATTCACGCTGTGATGGTTAACTATTTAATGGTTAAAATTGGTGACTTTTGCTTAATCGGTTAGGTGTTTACCATAAATCTAAAATCGTACTTCTACAATCTTAAATCAAAAATACTGCCTTACGTTTTTCATAAAGTTTTCTGGCGGATGACATGGCCTACGAGTTTCTTTATCTACAAATACCAAAGTAGTTTTACCAATGTTAATCAGTTCTTTTGCTTCGTTATAAATTTCGTATTCTACATGTAAACGTACCGTTGGCAACTCTTTCACGATAGATTTTATGGTAAGCACCTGATTGTAAAGTGCAGGTTTTAAATATTTAGATTGTAGTTCTAGTATCGGTAGCATTACACCATCAGCTTCCATAGAGGCGTAGGTCATGCCAGAACAAGCCTCAAAACACTCGGTACGTGCTATTTCGTAATACTGGGCGTAGTTACCGTGGTAAACAACACCCATTTGATCGGTTTCGGCGTATCTAACTTTTACTTGCGTTTCGTAGGTGAACATTATCTAAATATATTTCGCTTATTTAAGGCTTCTCTGTATTTCTTTGCGTTGATATTATGCTCTTGAACTGTTGCTGCAAAATTGTGATATCCAGAAAAATCTTCTTTTGCACACATATACAGGTAATTGTTATCTTCTTTGTTTAAAACCGCATCTATAGCGCTAATGCTCGGCATATTGATTGGCCCTGGAGGCAAACCTGCATATTTGTAGGTGTTATATCTAGAATCTACTCTCAATAACGGACCAGTTACACGTTTAACGGTGAAATCGTTGTTGGCAAATATTACTGTTGGATCTGCCTGAAGTAAAATGCCTCTTTCTAAACGGTTAAGATAAAGACCTGCGATAGTGGGCATTTCTCTATCGTACAAAGCCTCAGCATCTACAATTGAAGCTAAAATGGTAGCTTTAATAGGATCTAAACCTATTGCTGCTGCTTTCTTTCTGCGTTCATCGTTCCAGAATTTTAAGTATTCGGCATTCATTTTTTTGAAGAAATCTTCTCTTGATGTGCTCCAATACATTTCGTAAGTATTTGGAATGAACATGGTGTACACGGTTTCGGTGGTGAAACCATATTTCTCTACAAAATCAGCAGAATCTAACAAGCGCATAAATGCAACCGAATCTGGCTCTAAATTTTTAGCTAATAAACTTGCTAAACCTTCAATTTTTCTTATGTTCTGGAATTTCAGTTTAACAGGTTCTTGATTACCAGCTTTAAGCATGTTGATTAAAGCCCGGTTTGTCATTCCTTCTTTTAAACGATATTTACCAGGTTTTAAAGCACCTTGTAAGTTCATTTTTTCCGCAGCTTGCCAAAATGTGCCAATATCATTTAAAATCTCTTTGTAACGAAGATCAGTAACTAAATCTTCAAAAACGTATCCTGTTTTTATATACAAGTATTTCTCCTTATCGGTTACGTTAGGAGCGAAATAAGTGTTGTAAAACTTGATGCCAAAATATCCGCCAACGGCTAAAATAATAGCCAAAACGATAATGATTATCTTGAAATTTTTCTTTTTAGATTGACTAGTGCTCATATTTATGGTTTGTTAGCAAGCGTTAAATTGATTGGTGTGCCAATGCGTACTTTAGTGATGCTATCGGCTGGTAAAGGGAATTGTGAAATAATGACCGCATTAGCAGTATCGGTAATGGTTCCTTCATAAGTAATAGTGCCAACAGATAACATGGCACCTTTAAGTGAAAATCTGGCCTCATCGATGGTAAATCCAGTCAAATTTGGTAATTCTACTTCTTCACTACCTCGTCCATCGCCCAAAACAAAGCTAATTCTAGAACCTTTTGGCAAACTTTCGCCAGGTTTAATAGTCTGTCCGCCAAATAAAGCTTCTAACACCACATCTCTTGCCACATCGGGTTTGTAAGTGGTATCTCCGAGCTTTAACCCGTAGCTTTCAATGATAGATTTAGCTTCCCGAAGTGATTTCATTTCGATATCTGGAAATCTAACATTTGGTGCCTGATTAGTGTTTATGGTTAGATAGATGGTTCTGTTATCCTTCACAAAGGTTTCTGGATCAGGATCTTGATCGGTAACAATGCCTGGCGGTTGATCTTGAATGTACACAGAATCGATCTCGTAACGTAAGCCAAGCCCTTCTAATTTACTGATGGCATCTTCTATTTTAAGTCCTCTCAGGTTAGGTACATTTAAGCCCTCACCATGCTTAGTGTAGTAACGTAAACTAAAGAAAGCAATGAGTAACAGACCAAAAAAGGTGCAGATAGCAGCTATAAGATTTCTTCTGAATGATTTGGTTTTAAGGTACTCGGTAAAGTTGCCCATTCGCTTTTAGTTTTAAATAAGTTCCAAATTTAGCTTAAAAAAATATTTATCTTAAATTAAAAACAAATCTGTCTATTTTTGGGAAGATAAATATAATTGAAACCAGAAAAAATACAATTGAGCCAACCAAAATAATTATGAAGAAAACCATCGCATTGCTAACCGGCGGAACTACAGGAGAGTGGGTAGTCTCTGTAAAAAGTGCTGCAACCATTGCACAAAATATCGACACCAATAAATACGACGTTTACAAAATTATGCTTACCGAAAATGGTTGGTTTTATGAACCAGCAGATTCTGTTAAGATTGAAGTAGATAAAAATGATTTTTCGCTAAACATTAAAGGCAAGAAAATAGTATTTGATGGTGTTTTTATAGTGATACACGGCTCGCCCGGAGAAGATGGCAAATTGCAAGGCTATTTTGACATGATTGGTATTCCTTACACAACCTGCAATGCACTTACAAGTTCAATTACCATGAACAAAGGTTACACAAAGGCAATTGTAGATGGAATTAAAAACCTAAATGTGGCGAAGTCTTTACAGCTTTTTAGAGAAGATTATGATATTGAAGATGTAAAAACTCAATTGAAATTGCCACTTTTTGTAAAACCAAACAACGGTGGAAGTAGTATTGGTATGAGTAAAGTTAAACACTTTGATGATTTGCAAACTGCACTTGACAAGGCATTTAACGAAGATACCCAAGTTTTGGTAGAAGAGTTTGTAGAGGGTAGAGAGTTTTCTATTGGTGTTTTTAAAACCAAAGGGAAAATTGTAGTTCTACCAACAACTGAGGTGAAAACCAAAAATGAGTTCTTCGACTTTGATGCTAAATATACACCGGGTGTTACCGAAGAAATTACCCCTGGAGATATGACTGAAGAAGAAAAGGGCAGGGTAGAACAGATCGTTGCTGATGTTTATCAAAAGTTGAACTGCCGAGGTATTGTGCGTATAGATTATTTCTTAGAGCACAACACAGGAAACTTCTACTTTATCGAAATTAATACCATCCCTGGACAAACTGCAACGAGCTTTATTCCTCAGCAGGTGGCTGCAATGGGTATGAAATTGCAAGATTTTTATACGCAGGTTTTAGAAGAAACGATTTAAGTTTACAGGCGTAAGTTGTTAGGTATTAAGAATTAGGCATCAGTAAATTCTATAAGTCTCATATCCCGCAGATATTCACAGATTTTTCCGCAGAACACGCTGACTAAATCTGCGAATATCTGCGTTTTTTCTATCAATAAATATCTGCGGGAATATATTAAACTGCTGTTGTCTTCCACTTGCCTTTCTTGAAAATCAAATAAGCAGCAATTGTAATTCCCACTTCGGCAACCGGAATAGCAATAAATACACCGGTTGGGCCCATCGCCAAATACTTCGCTAGGAAATAAGCAAAAGGGATTTGGAACAACCAAAATGCAATAATATTGATTTTTGTTGGTGTCCAAGTATCGCCAGCGCCGTTAAAGGCACTAATCAACACCATTCCAATTCCATAGAGAATAAAACCCAAACTGAGTATTCTCAGTGCTTCGCTAGCAACTTTAATCACTTGAGTATCTTCGGTGAAGAAAGCTGCAAATAGATGTCCGCAGGTTAAGAAAAGCACCATTACAATACCCATAAAAATCATGGAGTATTTGATGGTAACGAATACCGATTTTTCAGCTCTATCCATGCTGCCAGCACCCATGTTCTGCCCAACTAAAGTAGCAGCTGCATTGCTTAATCCCCAAGCAGGCAACATAAAGAACATCATTAACCTTAACGCAGTTTGGTAGCCAGCCGAACCGTGATCTCCACCTGTAGTTGCTACTAATTCTGCTAGGAAAATCCAGCTACAAGAAGCAATAACGAACTGAAGAACCGCAGGTGCTGCAATTTTAACGATAGCCCTAATTTGTTCAATTTGAGGCACTAGGTAGGCAAGCTTGACTTTTAAATTACCGCTGCCTTTAGCTAAATGATAAATTTGATAAAGTACTCCTGTACCTCTGCCAATAGCTGTAGCCAAAGCTGCACCCGTTAATCCCATAGCCGGAATTGGTCCAAAACCACGGATTAATATTGGACATAAAATGATATTTAGCGTGTTCGCTAAGGCTAAACTCTGCATTGCAATAGCAGCATTACCAGCACCTCTAAAAATTCCGTTAATTAAAAACAGTAGCATGATGACAATGCTTGTTCCCATCATAATTCTCACAAAAGTAACGCCTTGTGATGCGGTGCTTTCTGTAGCTCCCATTAACAACAGGATGTCTTTTGCGAATATCAATCCTGCTACGCTGATTAAAATGGAAACGCATACGGCTATAGCAATAGTTTGCATACCAGCTCTTGAGGCTGCTTCTGTGTTTTTTTCTCCAATTCTGCGAGCTACTACTGCCGTTGCAGCCATACCTAACCCCATAGCTAACGAGTAGATAATGGTTAATACAGACTCGGTTAAACCTACAATTTGGATAGCTTCTGCACTATTTGGCAAGTGACCAACAAAGTAAAGATCTACCAATACAAATACAGATTCCATCATCATTTCCAACATCATTGGAACTGCCAAAAGCACTATTGCTTTTCTGATACTGATGGAAGTATAATCTATTTCATCGCCCTTAAAAGCTTGAACGAGTACATTAAAAAAATTAGACAAACGTGATTTTGCCTCGACTGGTTGTGTCATATATAAAGTTAATAAAAGGAATTACCATGAGATGCTAAAAGCTAGCACCGTTAATTTGTTTTTCTGATGTGAAAGCCCTTGCTTATTTAAGCTATTCTGATGCGGACTGCAAAAAACTTCATGGTTCGTGATGATTTAATAATACAAATGTAGAGAAAAAGTTGAAAGTCAAAAATGAAAAATCCAATTTTCGAGTAATTCACTTTAGGATACTAATGCAAGTGAAAATAGATGAATAAAAGAGATTAATTTGTAACGATTTACAATCTCAGTTATCTTAATAAGAAACCCAAAAGCCTTGAACAAACTAACTTTGCATCACATCGAAAAAAGCTATGGTGCTAATACCATTTTAAAATTCGATGAACTAACCATCAGAAATGGTATCCATTGGCTTAAGGGAGGAAACGGTACCGGGAAAACTACACTATTTAGAGTAATTACCGGGCAGACACCGTTTAAAGGACAGGTTATCTTGGATGAAATCAGCCTTCGAGATAATTCTAATCTGTTTCGATCTAAAATTAGCTATGCAGAAGCCGAGCCACAATATCCTCCGTTTATAACTGGAAATGAATTGCTAAATTTCTATAAAGATGTAAGAAAAGCTTCGCCAGAACAATTGAATGAGTTAAGTGATTTGTTTGGTATGACCGAATTTCTTAATCAAAAGGTTGGAGGATATTCGAGTGGGATGTTAAAGAAGCTGTCATTAATTTGTGCGTTTATTGGAGAAATAGATTTTTACATTTTAGATGAGCCTTTAATTACTATAGATGTAGACTCTGCAAACAAACTTTATCAATTAATAACCCAAAAAGCACAGCAGGGCAAGAGCTTTATATTGTCTTCACACCAAGAAATCAATAGCGATAAACTATGCTTAGCCAGTGTTTTCGAAATCAAGAACAAACTAGTGGTACAATGCTAAGGTTACTGAACAGAACGCTAGTAGCTAGTTTTTACCAACAACATGCTGGTTTGTTTTTAGTGGTGCTGTACTTGCTGTTTGGTGCAGTAGAAGGTTCGCAAATTGTTAGTTATCAAAAAGCGTTATTGGTAGCGGTATGTTCGTCGCCAGTTATTTTGCTTTTAGTATTTTTTATTTGGCTGCTTTATGGCATCAAATGCGTTCATTTCATTAATAAAAAGCAAACTGAAGATGCTTATGGTTTTTTACAAACCTTAAATACATTGCCTAAAAGGAAGCAGTACAAATTATGGGCTTACGTATACGGAATGTGCTTTTTACCTATTCTCGTTTATGCTGTTTTAATAGTAGTAATGGCCATTTCAAGCGGATATTTATTTAGTATTATCGCCACGCCAATTTTCTTAAGCGGTCTAATTAGCCTTGCAACCTTATACACCTACCTTCAAGTCAACCACAAGTATAAAATCTCAAAAACCTTTATTGAGTTACCTAATTTTAGCATTCCAAAACCTTATTGGCTTTGGTCTCTTTATCATTTCATTAGCGACCAAAAAATAGCTCTGATTATGGTTAAAGCAATGTCTTTTGTGTTTTTTAAAGCAATTTTATGGGCTTTTGCCGATGTTGGTAACGATATAAAAGTGTACTTAACCGCAATGTTCGCTGTAGTACTTAGTCATGCGGTACTGTTGTTTAATATGGTAAAGTTCGAGGCAAATTATTTAGCTTTCATGGTTCCTCTACCAATCAATAAGTTAACTAATATCAAACATCAAATGATAACACTCGTTATTTTGCTCGTTCCAGAATTATTGATTTATAGTTGGCTTGTAGGTTTTGAAGTTTCCTTTATACTTAGAGCATTGATTTTCGCTATTAGCTCATTACTTTTCTTGAAAGCATTAGTTGTCTTTCTAAAAGCAGATATGGAACGCTACATGAAATGGTTGCTGTTTTACTTTTTCATCACCATGTTAGCTATCTTGGGAAGTTACGATTTGTTATTTAGCGCAGTTTCTATGGCGTTGGCTTTAGGTTATCTGATTTTAAATAGGAGAGATGCGAAAGTGCTGGTTTAACCCATTTCGTCATTGCGAGCTTTGCGAAGCAATCTTTAAAGAAATTACAAACTAAAAGTTTAAGATTGCTTCGTTTCTCACAATGACGTAAATAATCAAATACTATAAGCCTCAATCATTTCTTGCGTAACCTTGCATGAGCGCTGCGTTTTCAAATCAATCATTACGTATTCGAAAATCCCATCCGAAGCTATTTTTCCAGTTTTTTTGTTCACGATCTCAAACTGAACATTGCTGCCTTTTTCGTTCATCTCCAAAATACCAGTTCTAATCAACATCTGGTCGCCCATTTTAAGCGGGCGTTTGAAAGAAATAGTCACTTTAGAAACTACCCAGCCAAAACCCAATTCCTCGAATTTCTCCCAACTCATTCCGTAAAACTTGTCCATTTGCTCGTAACGGGCGGCTAAAACATAGTCTAGATACTTGCTATTGTGCACATGGTTAAACATATCAATATCATCCGGACGGACATTCAACTCACTTTCGAAAATACTATACTGGTTTTGTATCATGGTGCAAAGTTAGTTTTTGTAGCTCAAATTTAGCTTCAAAAGCTATTATTTAAGTAGCTACCGTTTCTCTATTGTCACTATTCTCTGCTTTACCTTCCATAATTATTTCGTTAACTTCTTCCATTTCTCCAGTTTCTAAATCATCAACGCGATCTTCTTGAGTTGTATTAAGTAAATTAATGTGAAACGTACATCCCACAGGGAAATGATCAGAATTAATATCTGGTAAAATGGTTAGTTCGTCTATAAATATTTCTGGACTATGAAATACTAAATCTAATGGAATTCGGAAAATCCAATATTTGGCATGAAAAGTAGAAAGTATGCCTCGTCCAATGCGAGCATCTATTAGTTTGCTGGTTTTTTTGAATAGTAACGATGCTTTTGCCCATGCAACGGTATTAAAATCGCCAGTAACTAATACAGGTAATTTACTGCCTCTAACTCGTTTAGCAATGCTCAGTAAGTCGCCGTCGCGTTCTTTAGATGTAGCTTCTTCTGTAGGCGAAGGTGGTGGTGGGTGCACCCCGAAAAAAACAAATTTATAGCCATCTGGAGTTTCAAATGTAGCTTCTATGCTCGGTATATCGTCAGCTACGAAATAATGTGTAGCTACTTTAATTGGTTCAAATTTGCTGTAAAGGTGCATTCCGTAAGTGTTTTCTAACGGTATTTTCTCACTATATGGATAGTGCCCTTCAATTGTGCTAAGGGCTTTTTCCCAATCTTTATTGCTTTCTACAGTTAATATTATGTCTGGTTGTTCGTTTCTTACTAACTCAATAAATTGCTCGTATTTGTTATTGAATTGGTAAACGTTGCACGAAATAAATTTGATCTGCTTTGAAGAATTTTTACTTTTTTCTTGCCTATTGACACGCCAAAATTTGGTATAACGCATTAAAATAAATGCATGATAAATCAAAAGTAATATTTGTCCAATTAGTAAAATTAATAAGTGCACACTACCATTTATGTAAAAACAAGATAGGGTACAAATTAGCATTTGTAGACAGAACAACTGCAACTTAATTGTGTCTGCAACTCTGAAAATCCAGTGTTGATTAGGTACAAAAGATAGTAAGCTTAGCGTAATTAAAACCCAATGAGTTACGATTAGGGTAGATGTCATATGATTTTTATTTTTTCTTTAACAAGAATAAATTTACAATTGTTTTGGTACAAGAATAGGCATCATTATTTTAGAATTGAAACAAAAAATATTTTAGTTCTTTTGATGTCACATCGTAGTAAATATAGTTACACTTTACTTCATAGAATAATCCATATTCAACAAATAAACGTACTTTTGCATAAATCTTAAGGAGAAAAATAGTGCAATCGTTAGATATACTTATACAAAACCCCAACTTAGTTCAACCATTAAAAGATATCGCCACTAAAGTAAAAGATGGTGTACGAATTAGTTTTGATGAAGGTGTTTACCTTTACGAACACGCAGAGTTGAGTTACTTGGGTACATTGGCCAATTATATTCGTGAACAAAAACACGGCGATAAAACTTATTTCAATAGAAATTTCCATATCGAGCCTACTAATATCTGTGTGTACGATTGTAAATTCTGCTCTTACAGCCGGATGATCAAACAACGCGAAGAAGGTTGGGAGATGGAAGTTGACGGCATGATCGATATCCTTAAGAAATACGACGATGAACCTGTAACTGAAGTACATATTACTGGCGGCGTTGTGCCAAAACAGAATTTGGATTTTTATGCTGATTTTTTCAGAAAAGCAAAAGCACATCGCCCTGACTTACACATTAAAGCCTTAACTCCAGTAGAGTATTACTACATCTTCAAGAAGGCAAAATTAAGCCACTATGATGGGATGAAATACCTTAAAGAAGCTGGACTTGATTCGATGCCAGGAGGCGGTGCTGAGATTTTCCACCCCGAGGTGAGAGAAAAAATTGCCCACGATAAGTGCAATGCCGAACAGTGGTTAGACATTCACGAGCAATCTCACAAATTAGGCATGCGTTCTAATGCTACCATGCTTTATGGCCATATAGAGCAATTTTGGCACAGAGTGGATCACATGGAACGCTTACGTCAGTTGCAAGATAAAACTGGTGGTTTCCAAGCTTTTATTCCATTGAAGTTCAGAAATCAGAATAACCAAATGAGTGATGTAGCGGAAGTTTCTGTAGTAGAAGATTTGCGTAATTACGCCATTGCACGTATCTACATGGATAATTTCGAACACATCAAAGCTTATTGGGCAATGATCAGTAGAGAAACTGCACAATTGAGTTTAAACTTTGGTGTTGATGATATCGATGGTACTTTGGATGATACTACTAAAATCTATTCGATGGCAGGTGCCGAAGAACAAACACCTGCAATGAGCACTAAAGAGTTGGTAGAATTAATCAGAAATGTAAAACGCCAACCAATAGAGCGTGACACTTTGTATAATGTAGTTACCGATTATACCGACTACGTTTTTGAAGGTGATGTAAAACCATCTTACTACAAATTGCCTGTTGTTAACTAGGTCACGACTTTAGATTTACGATTTATTGGCAATACTGATACCTAGCCACTAATTCCTGATCCATTATTATGAAAGAAATATACATCATCCGTCACGGCGAAACAGAACTTAATAGGTTAGGCATAGTACAAGGAAGAGGCGTAAATGCCGACCTAAATGATACTGGAATTGCACAAGCAGCGGCGTTTTTTAATAAATACAATTCAGTTAAGTTTGACAAGATATACACTTCATCCTTAGTAAGAACACACCAAACAGTTAAAGGATTTATAGATTTAGGTTTGGCTTGGGAGCAATTGGATGGTTTAGATGAATTAGCCTGGGGCGAATGGGAAGGAAAACCAAATACCGAAGAAGCTAGGGAAGCTTTTAGAGCGGTGGTTAGAGAATGGCAATTAGGCAACTACGATGCCAAATTTGGTGGAGGCGAAAGTCCGAATGAAGTTGGTGCCCGTATGGCAAAAGCGATGGAGCACATCAAAAAGCAAACTGAAGAAAAATGTATTCTGATTTGCATGCATGGCAGGGCTATGCGTTTAATTCTATGTATGCTATTAGAAAAGCCTTTTAGCGATATGGAAGAATTCCCTCATTCTAATACTACATTATACCGATTGCAATTTGATGGCGACAAGTTTACGTTAGTAGATTCAAACAACATTTCACACTTAGCACAATCATAAATCGTTTTGGAGCAAATCAAAATTTCTGCCGTTTCTTATACCAATACCAAGCCATTTATTTACGGAATAACACATTCTCCTGTTCTAAACCAAATAGATTTAAGCCTAGATATTCCTGCTGATTGCGCTAAAAAACTGATAGAAAACCAAGTAGATATCGGTTTAATCCCCGTGGCAGCCATTCCTTTTGTGCCTAATGCGCAGATTATCAGTTCGTATTGTATAGGTTCTGTTGGTGCGGTAAATTCGGTATTTATTTTTTCAGATGTATCTATAGAAGAAGTTAAAACCGTTAAACTTGATCCTCAATCTCGTACATCGAATAATTTAGCAAAAGTGCTGCTCAAAAACCATTTTAAAGTGGAGGTTGATTTTGTAACAGAGCAATCTGCCGAAACTGATGCCATAGTTTTAATTGGAGATAGAACTTTTGGTCGTAAAGCCGAATTTAAATATGCTTATGATATGGGAGAGGAGTGGATGAAATTTACTGGTCTGCCCTTCATGTATGCCGCTTGGGTAGCGAACACAGCTATTCCAGCAGAATTTCTAAAAGATTTTGATGAAGCTTTGTGTTTAGGCATTCAAAATATCCCAGCGGTAATTAAGGAATTGCCGGTTATTGAGGGCATCGATATCGAGGATTATCTTTTGCACAAGCTTAATTTCAATCTTACGCCAGAAAAACTGGAAGCTAAAGATTCATTTCTACATCTTATTACACAACTATCTTAACGAAAAACATAATTCAATCTACCTATTTCTCTAAGTAAAATTAAAAATTGAATTATATGAACAAAATCTCTACAAAACCTTTTTTTCAAACGTTATCTATCATTTTAACTTTCTTTTTAAGTAGTATTTTCAGTGCTACAGCAAACGGCAGTTCTACGGCAAATTCTAAGGTCGGCCCACCAGTCTTGGTATTGAATTCATTACCTGCCAACTACGATTATGTATCGCCATTTAGTGTAAATTATAACAATGTAAACTTCTTATTTTCTCCATCACAGAATACTATATATGTCGATTTAGTTCCAGATTTAGGTTTTACTGGGCTTTATGCCTCCGATTATTCAGTTCCTTCGACAAGTGGTACAGATCTTACTATTTCAGCACCTGGATATAGCTTTGACTTAAATTCGTTGAGATATTTTATAGATAGAAGAAACAGCGACATCAAGATCACCATTAAACGAATTGACGGTTCAACTAAAACTGATGTTTATCTATTTAATCTACCAGCAGATCAAGTAGGTTCTTTAAGTTCATTCGTAACCCCCGTTGATGATGTAGTAAGTATTAGGATTGTAACAGATCAGTATTTTACAGTTAACGATTTTGACATTACAGACATTAAACCACTACCAACATTACCAGTAGAATTAAATGCATTTAATGTGGCTGCTAACGGTAATCAAGTGGCATTAAATTGGTCAACATTGTCTGAGACGAATAATAACAAATTCCTAATTTACAGAAGTGGTGCAGATAAAAACTTTATCAAAATTGGAGAAAAGCAAGGTGCTGTAAATTCTAGCTCTATTTTAAATTACAGCTTCTACGATAGTAAGCCACTTTTCGGCGATAACTACTACAAGTTGGTACAAGAAGATAAAAATGGAGATCAAAAAGAAGTTGCTATAAAACTATTTAGGTTCGATTTAAAGATTACAACTGTAAGTGTTTATCCTAATCCAGTAATCAACAATGTTAATGTCTCATTTGATGCAAATGAAAAATATAGCAAGTTTATTTTGTGCGATTTGCAAGGAAAAAAACTTCAAGAAGGTACTATTGCGGCAAACGATAGCAATATCAGCTTAAGTTTAAGCAATTACGCTAAAGGAGTTTACTTCATTAAACTTCATAGTGTAAACGGACTAACCACAAAAAAGATCTCGAAACTTTAATTATTAACAGATTTCGGAATGGCTACTTATATCCGTAAGTAGCCATTTTTTTTGCCCTATATTTTAGCGATTTTTAAACCTTAAAAATGCTTTAACATTACAAAGCCATCTGCTCTTTAGTTGCTTAGACATTGAGCAGACGGCCTGTTTCCTTAATTAATTATTATTTTGTTTTTAAACGTTGCTTAGTGATATTGTGCCAACAGGTACTTGATCAAATCAGTGGTAGAAATAATTCCAACAATTTTACCTTCTTCTAGTACTGGCAATGCATGAAACTCAACTTTACTCATGATATCTGCCACTTCTCTAACTGTATAATGTACATCTACCGTAGTTGGGTTATGCACCATTACCTGCTCAGTTCTCAGCATTTCAAATACGGTTTCATCAATATTTTCTTGACCTTCGTAGATATCAGCGAAGCTTAACCTTAAAATATCTGTTTTACTAATAATGCCGACCAGCGTTCTTCCAGATACAATAGGTAAATGCCTAATATTATGATCTTTTAATAACGTGCTGATGTGTTTCAAACTGTCGGTTACATTGGCAGTAACCAAATTTTTGGTCATTATTTCGGAGATTGGCACACGTTGTTTCATATTCGATGTTGTTTAAATTGTTAATCAAATATGACTGTTTTACAGCGTGCTGTTAGTAATGGTAGTCACTAAAAAAGATGATTGTCCTCAGCATATAATGCCACAGATACATGGATTTGTTCATTGCATCTGTGGCTAATTTAACTAAGCGATATGGCTGTAGTAGTCAACACGTTGCATAAAATCGTTCAAATCAAACGGTTTGTTAATGTAACTGTCCGCTTCACATTTAGATTTTACTTTGCTCAAGTGATTGTTTCCCGACATCATCATTACAGGAATGTGATGGGTTCTTAAGTCACGTTTCAATCGAGTACAAATGTCGAGACCATTTGCATCTGGCAAAATTACATCTAGCACAATCATATCTGGTGTATGCTGCTGCATTTCTTTCCAGAAGGTGTTCGCATTTTTACAAACTTTTACATCATAGAGTTCTTCCACTAACAAAAACTCAATAATGTCGGCTATGTTAGCGTTGTCTTCCAACACATAGACACATTTTTTATCTGTTGCTTCCATAACTATAAACTTTAGTTCGATATATAAACGAAACTTGTAAATCAGTGGTTTATGTTATTTATTCACATGTAGAAAGTTATCCACCTTTAAAGAAGTTTAAAAAGCAAGATTGAGTGCAAAAGAAACGGGGACCAAATCATTAAAGATTTAATCCCCGCCATCTAAATTAACGCTCTCTGAATATAAAACAGTAGAAATTTAGTTTTATTGCGTTGCTATAAAATTATTTATCTGAAGATTTCGATTTTTTAGCTACTGTTGGTTTCTCGATAGGCTCTTTCTTTTTAGCTACTGCTTTTTTCTTTACTTCCTCTGTAGAAATTGCTTTTTCTTCTTCTTGCTTTTTAGGAGCAGCTTTCACTTTCGTGGTTGACACACCTGTATCTTTAACAGTTACCTTCTTTTTAGCCGCTGGCTTTTTTGTAGTTTCTTCGGCAGAAGTTACATCTTCCACTTTGGCAGCAACTTTAGACTTTGTAGTTTTAGTCGCTACCTTTTCAGCAGTTTCTTTCTTTTTTGCGACTGGTTTAGTTTCTTCTACTGATATTTCTTCGGCTTTTGCTTTGGCAGATTTTTCAGTAGACGGAGCTGTAGCAAGGTAAGTATCTAAAAGTTGTTGTAAATAAAGGTCTGGTTTAGGCATATTAACTACCGTTCCAGGCTCTCTATCTTGATTTTGTTTAATGTATGCCGATTTGATTTTGCCCCAGTCTTTAGAGTATAATTTGATAAACATTTGCACAAATTCCTCATGCGTATATTTCTTAGGCAATCTACCTAAAACTACTTGTATCTTTTCTTCTTTGCGATGTAAAATTGCCATATTGTATTTTTGAGTCACAAATATAGGAAATACTAATCGGCTGATGAAATGGTGTTAAATTGAGCCGATTAATGATTTTATTTGGCTCATGAATTTGAAATTTATTTTAAATATGATCTTAGAGAAATTCAAGTATTCCATCGTTATTGCCCCTTCGAAAGATGGTATAGGCTATGTAGATAAACTGAAAAACGAATTATATTCAAAAATAGGATGGTATAATGGCAGGAACTCCAAGGCTCACGTTACTATTATTGAATTTACCGCTGATGAAGATGAGTTAGAAAAGGTAGTCGCTGCGCTTAAAAGAATTGCTGGTTATGAAAATCCAATTTGTTTGGGATTTGATGGAGTAGATAGCTATCCGAATGGAGCTGTTTTCCTTAAACCAGATGAAATGACAAGAGTTCCGTTAACAGAATTAATGACCAGAATTCAGAAAAAACTAAATATCAAAAACTCTCATGAAAGTAAAGCTCCGCACATTTCCGTTGGCAGAAAACTAACTGAAGATAATGTTCAAATAGCTTTAGAGATGTTTGCTGATGCCAAGCTCGAAATTAGTTGTGAAAATTTAGTTTTGAGAAAATTTAATCCAGAACGCAAGCAATATGATAAGTTTTCTGATGATTTTAAGTTTTTAGGTTTAGAACCAGAACAAGCTGCACAGCAGCGTTTGTTTTAATTAAGGTTAACACTATTTGACATACTTAAAATTTAAGCTGCTGTAGTTCTTGCAATAACCCAAGTTTTCTAAACCTGATGGAAATGGCAACCCCGAAGTATGAGGGCTATAATGTACAGCAGGACTAACTTTAATAAAAGCGATGGAAATGCTTTTCAAAAAATACAGCATTTTTCCTCTCCACAATCCGATAATTTCTCCACAAAAACTGCTACGCTACGGCGCAAGATGCTATCTTTACACTTTAGTAAATTTTTAAGATTTTGGCCAAAGCAAAAGAAACCGTTACCCCATTAATGCAGCAATACAATACCATTAAGGCGAAATATCCTGGTGCGTTATTGTTATTTAGAGTAGGAGATTTTTACGAAACTTTTGGCGAGGATGCCATTAAAACTTCTCAAATTTTAGGAATTGTACTCACCAAACGTGGCACTGGACCCAATGGTGCATTAGAATTGGCAGGTTTCCCGCATCATTCCTTAGAAAACTACCTTTCTAAATTGGTTAGGGCCGGACAAAGGGTGGCTATTTGCGATCAGTTGGAAGATCCAAAAATGACTAAAACCATTGTAAAACGTGGTGTTACAGAATTGATAACGCCAGGCGTTGCTTACAGTGACAATATTTTAAGCCAAAAATCTAACAATTACCTTGCTGCCGTATACTTTGAAAAGACGAGTATGGGTGTGGCATTTTGCGATATTTCTACAGGCGAATTTTTGGTTGCCCAGGGTAACGCAGAATATATAGACAAACTTTTACAGAGTTTTAAACCAACCGAAGTTGTTTACCAAAAAAGTAAACGTTCGGAGTTTCCTCAGCTATTTGGCGATAAATTTTATACTTTCCACATTGATGACTGGGCATTTACGCAAGATTATGCTACCGAAGTTTTAACTAAACATTTTGAGGTTAATTCTTTAAAAGGATTTGGGGTAGATAAATTGACTGCTGGAATTGTAGCCGCAGGCGTAGTACTTTACTACTTAGGCGAAACCGAACACAGAAACTTACAACATATTACTTCGATTTCTCGTGTAGAGGAAGAAAAGTACATGTGGTTAGATCGTTTTACCATCCGAAATTTAGAATTGGTGAGTTCGCCGCACGACAATGCCGTAACTTTATTTGATGTGCTAGACAACACTTGTACACCAATGGGAGCGAGGCTGTTGCATAAATGGATTATCATGCCATTGAAGGAGCTGAAACCTATTCAGGAGCGTTTAGGTATGGTAGATTTCTTGGTGAAAAATGAAGTGCTAGCAGATGAATTTCTTCAACATATTAAACCTATCGGCGATTTAGAAAGATTGATCTCTAAGGTTGGTTTACAAAAGGCTGGTCCGAGGGAATTGTTGCAACTGAAACGAGCTCTTGGACATATAGAAGACGTACAGAAGTTAGCGGCCAATAGTAAAAATCAATATTTGGAGGTGTTGGCATCGCAGTTAAATCCTTGTACAAATATCAAAGATAAATTAGAACGAGAGTTACAAGCAGATCCTCCAGCTTTATTGGTAAAGGGTAATGTAATTGCCGATGGTGTTGATGAAGAATTGGATAGGTTACGTAAAATAGCATTTGGTGGTAAAGAATTTTTGGTAGAAATTCAACGTCGCGAGATTGAAAATACAGGTATTCCATCATTAAAAATATCTTTTAACAACGTTTTTGGATATTATTTAGAGGTTACGCATACGCATAAAGATAAAGTACCAGAAAGCTGGATCCGTAAGCAAACCTTGGTAAGCGCAGAGCGATACATTACGCCAGAATTAAAGGAGTACGAAGAACAGATTTTAGGTGCTGAAGAGAAAATCCAAGCGATAGAAGTTCGTTTGTATAATGAGTTGATGTACCAAGTGGCGCATTTTATTAAACCGATACAGCTAAATGCTTATTTAATTGCACAATTAGATGTGTTGTTATGCTTTTCGCAGTTGGCAGTTAAGAATTACTATACTAAACCAGAACTCAACAATTCGAAAGAATTAGACATCAAAGGTGGTCGTCACCCAGTAATTGAGAAGCGTTTAGCCGTTGGAGAAGAGTATATTACGAACGATGTGTATCTAGACAACGATACGCAGCAAATCATGATGATTACCGGTCCGAATATGTCGGGTAAGTCGGCTATTTTACGCCAAAGTGCACTGATAGTTTTGATGGCGCAAATGGGTTGTTTCGTGCCTGCAAAATCTGCCACTATTGGTATTGTAGATAAGATTTTCACTAGGGTTGGTGCTTCTGATAATCTTTCGAGTGGAGAAAGTACGTTCATGGTAGAAATGAACGAAACGGCTAGTATCTTAAATAACATCTCTGATAGGAGTTTGATTTTATTAGATGAAATTGGTCGAGGAACAAGTACTTACGATGGTATTTCGATTGCTTGGGCTATTGCAGAGTATTTGCACGAGCACCCAACGGCTAGACCAAAAACCTTGTTTGCTACACACTACCATGAATTAAACGACTTGGAAAATACAATGAGCCGTATTAAGAACTTTAATGTAACCAGTAAAGAACTACAGAACAAGATTATTTTCTTACGTAAGTTGGTTCCGGGAGGTAGTGAGCATAGTTTTGGTATACATGTGGCTAAAATGGCGGGTATGCCAGCAAAGCTGATAGGAAGGGCAAATGAAATATTAAAACGCTTGGAAATAGACCGTACCGAAGGACAAAGCGTTAAAGATAGTATCAAGAAAGTTCAAAATCAGGCTTATCAGCTACAGATGTTTGCTATTGATGACCCTGTGTTGGTTAAAATACGCGACTCGCTGAATAACTTAGATGTGAATACGCTAACTCCTGTAGAGGCGTTATTAAAACTAGACGAAATTCAAAGGTTGATAAAGAATTAGGTTTTAGCCTCGCAATAACATTTTGGACGTAAGTAAAATGGCAAAAACACTACGTAAATGTGAAAACGGACATGAGTACTATAAAAGTAGCGACTGCCCAATTTGTCCTATTTGTGAAATAGCGCAAAAGCCAAATGAAGGTTTTCTTGCAGAATTATCGGCGACTGCACGAAGGGCTTTGGAAGGAGCCAGTATTGAAACTTTAGAAAAGCTTTCCAGCTATACAGAGAAAGAAATCTTAAAGCTTCATGGTATGGGAAAAGCTAGTTTGCCGAAGCTAAGACAGTTATTAGCAACCGAGGGATTAACTTTTAAACAGTAAATATGGTAGCAGTTAGACGAAGTTATTTATTATGGATTTGTGTGATTTTCTTGTCGATATTGGCATCCTGCGGTAGCAGAAAAAGCACCAGCAATACTAAAGCCGCCCGTGCTGCAGATGCAATGGCCAATTTGAAAAGCAAACCGCTTTATCGTTTCATTAACAATTGGACTGGTGTTAAATACAAGCTTGGTGGCTTAGATAAAAGTGGGATAGATTGCTCTGGTTTTGCGTTATTGTTGCAAAAAGATATCTACGGCAAATCGTTGCCACGTAGATCGAGGGATCAAGCAGATGCGGTAAAAAAACGTAGCTACAATAATTTAAAAGAAGGAGATCTGATATTCTTTTCTTTTGGAGGTAGAGAGGTAGATCACGTTGGTGTTTATTTAAATGGTGATTTCTTTGTGCATGCCTCAACTACTAGGGGCGTAATTGTTGATGATTTGACTTTGCCTGTGTACCAAAGAGCCATTGTTAAAACAGGAACAATGAATTAGTTGTTTGTTTTAACTGAGCAGGTCATCCCAAATTACAGAAATCTAAACTTTTAATAGATGAAAAGATACATCGTAACAATTCTATTAATCTTAGCAGCTTATAATGTTAATGCACAAGTTAAATTGCTAACTTTAAATGAATTAGAACAAAGAGTGGCCAAGGGGAAGGACACTACCTATGTAGTAAATTTTTGGGCAACTTGGTGCGGGCCATGTGTAGAGGAACTGCCTTATTTTGAAAGACTGACCAGCGAAAATGCGAAAAAGCCATTCAAAGTGATATTGATGAGCCTAGATTTTAAATCGAAGTTAAAGACGGATGTAGCACCTTTTGTCACTAAGCACAAGTTAAAGTCGGAAGTTTTTGTAGTGAATGAAATGGATCAACAGAAATTTATTGACCGAGTAGACAAGAATTGGTCTGGTGCTTTACCAGCAACTTTAATAATGAACACGGATAAGAAGGTGAGGTCATTTTACGAAAAAGCATTCACCTACGAAGAACTTGTTAAAACCATTTCAACAGCAGTTAAACCTTTAATAGTTAATTAAACCCTAATCGAAATGAAAAAGTTAATATTGGCATGCCTAACCTTATTTGTGGTTACTGCCGTAAATGCTCAAAATCAAACTGGTTACCAGGTTGGCGATTTAGCTTCAGATTTTAATTTGAAAAATGTAGACGGTAAAAATGTTTCTTTAGCAAACTACAAAAATGCTAAGGGTTACATTGTGATATTTACGTGCAACACTTGTCCAGTTTCTAAAGCTTATGAGAGCCGTAAAGAAGAATTGAACAAAATGTACGCTTCAAAGGGCTATCCAGTAGTAGCTATCAATACAAATGATCCGGTGGCTTCTCCCGGAGACACTTATGAAAAAATGCAGGAACGAGCTAAAGAGAAGAATTTCAGCTTTGCGTATTTACTAGATCCTGACCATGTTTATACCAAAAAATACGGCGCCATGCGTACACCTCACGTTTTTGTATTGCAAAAAACCGCTAAAGGTAACGAAATAGCGTATATAGGAGCTATTGATAACGACCAACAATTAGCTAATCCGCAAAGGGATAATTATGTACAAAATGCAGTAAATCAATTACTAAAAGGAGAGAAGCCAAGTGTAGCCTCTACCAAAGCAATTGGTTGCACCATAAAATGGAAAAAAGAAGTTAGCAAGTAGTTAAGATATTCTCGATAGGAAGCCTCAGCAATATTTGTTGAGGCTTTTTTATTGTTTAAGTACCAATGTTGCTCTAATTCTGTCATTGTTAGAAACCTCGTTCACAAAGTTTTCGAAGGCTTCATATTCTTCGGCCTTAAACTGGCCATCTTTCATTTCTAGTTTTCTGTAGTACAGTAATTGGCCATCTTTCATTTTTATAGACAACTCATACTGTCCAAACTTGTTATCTATTTTTACTTCTTTAGGGATAACTATTGGAACAATGTTTTCATCAAGCTTAAAACTGATGCTATCAATATCTACATAACCACGCTTTAAATCTAAAGGCAAAAATCTATTTCGCACAGCTGGAACAGATCGTTTTACATTAAATAAATTGGGTGTAAATACTATTTTTCCATTGTTGATAGCCGCATAATTACCAACTTCAACAGCTAGTTGCTCTATAAATTTCGCTTGTTCCGTATCAACATCAAAAGCCATCGAAGTAAACTCAATATTGTTGATGTCGTACAAATACTTTAATTGCTTTTCTCTTTCCGTAGGCGATTTTTTAAGCAAAAAGTAATGGTTGTCGAATTGAGATCCAGTAAACTTTGTTTCAATTTTACCAGAAATCGCTCCGTTTTTTGATAGAGAAAGTTCTCCTGTACGTAACTGGACACTTTTTGCGGCTTCAAATTTTGGGGTTTTCATTAATTTTCCACCTTCTTTGGTACAAGCTAAAACCCATCTGTCGTCTGTAAATGAACCTAAATAACCAAAAGGCGTATCTTGGCTAGTGCATTCTAACCAAGTTGGTTCACCGTTTAATGGTAAGCACAAAATAACGTGGTTTCCTTGTTCCATACTCGCAAAAGAAGGCATCAAATCTGTCTTTTCATCGCCTGCTTCAACCACGCAATAATAAGACTCAATACCAGCAACTTCTAAAAGCGCCATCATATAATTCACCAGCGCTTTACAATCTCCGTAGCCTAATCTATCCACATCGGTAGCTTTTACTGGCTGAAAGCCACCGATACCAATTTGTACGCTGATGTAACGTGTTTTCTTCTGAAAGTGCTCATAAATCTTTTTTGCTTTAGCTCTGTCGCTTGTTTCGTCTTTTACCAAATCTTTAATCGCCTGAACTGTCTCCATCGGCAAAGCTCGTCTGTCTTTCAGCAAATAATCGTAGCTCAGCTTGCCTAAACCTTGCCAATCAGTATATGTACCCTTAAAATTGTAGTAACTAAAATTTACAGGGGCAATTTTGATAGATGGAAAATAAATATCAGGATTAGGTGCGTAAGGTTCATGTTTTAACGCATTAATGTTCTCTACCTGCCAAAGTATTGCTTTTTGCTTTTCTACGTTCAGTTCCTCCTCTGTTCCTTTGTAGTTTTTGGCGTTAACTCTAATTTGATCTGCTGGATTGCTGATAAACTGATAGCTGCTTTTCTCTACCGAAACATCGAAACCTGGAACTGGTCGCCACTCTGGAATAATTAGATTTTGCTTGTTCCTAATTTCATAATGGTAAACTATGGTGTACGGGTATGAATTAATTTGCGGGATATAATATTTAACTCTGCTATCTTCGAATAAAGAGAAGTCATTGATGGCACTTTCATCTTTGAAATTGTTTAAAGAAAACTTGCTGACTTGTTTCCCAAACTCATCGTAAATTTCGCTTCTAACAGATCTAATAGCCGTGTTTTTATCGTAAAACAATACCAGCTGCCCATGTTTATCTCCGTTTTTATTAAATACTGTAACTGCTTTATCAACACTAAGCAGTACATTTTCTGGCGAGCGCATATCAATTGTTGTTTTACTGTCTCTTATAACAGCATGTGCTCGGTTTTTTAAGGCAACAGGTATATTTTCTATCGTATAGTTTTGAGCTTTAGCAGCACTTATCGTAAGCAGCAATGCCCATACAAAGTGAAATCTCTTCATTAGTTGTTTTTTGCAATTAATACATCCGCTTTTTGTGCTTGTATCACTCTGTTATAAAACTCTTTTAGGTAATGATATTCTTCTGAAGTATAAATAGCTTTACTAAACAATAAATGTTGATTGATTAACAGGTTGTTGTCTATCAAGGTCGTCTTTAAGATATATTTACCACCTTGATTAGGAAGTGCAATAGATAAGTCTTTAGGTTGTTCCTTCAAAACATAATTTTCTGGCATCACCAAATTAATTGAAATTCTTTCTTCACTTGCTGCGCCCAAATCAACCGGATAGTTTCTCTCACTTAACTTAAAAGGGTTTTTTCTAACAGGGTTGATAAAAAATGGATTGAAATTCGTAGCATTTTGCTCAGCATCGGCGATGGTAAGCTCTACTTCATATTCCTCTATTAATGCATTTTCTACACTATCAAGGTTCTTTATCTTATAATTTTTGATTTTGATATTCTTTAAACGTTCATCTAATTTTTCAACATATTCATCTACAGACGTATATTTTTTGATGTCCTTTCTAGTATTAAGCGCATTAAAACCAAAAGCCATCGTCGTAATTGTTCCCGTAATTTTGCCATCCTCGGACATTTTACCAATTAAGCTGTGTGCAGTGGCACTTTTTTTGGCTGCTTTTAAATCAATCCAATACGAAGGTTTTTTAAGATTAATAACTCTACCTTGATCGTTAATACACCTTAATGGAAGTAACCCGAACGGCAACAACGGCTCAGAAGCGTCTAATAGATAGCTCTCTTGGCCAATGTTAACCTTAGCAATTACATAATTAAAATCGCTCATAATAGGGTAGAGCTTATTCGGCGTTCCATTATCTCTGGTAGAAAGAATAACAGCTTCTACATCTAAATCGGCAGCAGAAAGCGCAGAAATTAACGCAAAATTGATATCAGCAACATTACCACTTCTTCTATCAACTACTTCTTTTACACTGGTTTCGCTGTATTTTCCATAGTAGTTATTCCATCTTATCTGCTTTTTAATGTATTCGAATATCGTCTTTGCTTTATCAAGATCGTTAGTGGCATTTGAGGTAAGGCTAGGTAAAATGCTTTTAAAAACATCTTTCCGTTTCATTTGGCCGCCAAAATCTCTATTGCTGGTGAGCTCGTAATCTATATCTCGCCAACTTTTGGTATATTTCTGACTAGATCCATTTAAATAGAAAACTTCTTCTAGTTCAAAGTAAACGGCAGATTTATAGTTGGTTGGAGCAGTCATGTAATCTTCTTCGATAAATGCTGGCAAGTTCTTCATCGTATAGGTAAGCTTAGAGCAATCCATTTCTTTGCCTGCTACACGTAAACATTCTCGGCTCAGTTCTGCCTTGGTATCTGTGAGCTTGTAAAAACCTCTTAAAGAAACATTATATCGATAATTTGCAGGAATATATGCAACATAAGTACTGTTTACCTTAGGAATATCTGATTGAAAATGCCAAGTTTTAAAGTTGAACAAAAAAGGTGTTTCTATTCTGTAACTATATTCTATGATAGAATTTTCTTTCAAATTAGGCAAGGTGAACTTGGCAAGCGCTAAATATTTCGATTTTTCTTCTTGAAAAACGGCTTTATTCGACATTGTCGTTTCATCCATTCTTCCGTTTTGGTAATTAAATGTAGAAGCTTTGACTTCTGATATAGTTTCGTGATCGTTGTTTCCGGTTCCGCTTTTGTAAAGAGGTACAATTATATTTGCAGCACTAAAACCTTCCTTATTAAAGATCTTAATACGAGCGTGGTATTCGTGCACCAACCTCATCTGGCCAGTTTCCGAATCGAAACTGAAACGGGTAGACCCAGCTTCATTAAGATATACTGCATTAGCATTACTATCTAGCTGCTTTCTGTCGAAAGTACGGTCGTTATCCGACAATTCTCCGAAAGTAAAACTTTGAGCGCTTGCACAAATGGGAGAGAGTAATAAAGCGAAAATTAAGATCCTTAACATTGAAAATAGTTTGATACTGCAATATATCCAACAATTAGAATAAACTGAATAAATTCTGCGCTTTTTTAGTGTAAAAAATATAAAGTACGCTTTGTTTTTAGCAAATTTGGCTCAATGATATTCTTGTATGAAATCGACGCCTAAAATTGTGCGCAGTGCTCATCAACCATTGAAAATATAAATAGATGAAACTGAAACCGATGCAATCGGAGAGTTCTCATCAACTATTGAAAAACAATAAGATAAACTGATGAAATTAAACTTAAAACGTCCGTTAGCATTTTTTGACCTAGAAGCCACAGGTATAAGTGTAGGAGTAGACAGAATTGTTGAAATTGCTATCTTAAAAGCAATGCCAGATGGTTCAGAGCAAATCTTAACCAAACGTATCAATCCAGAAATGCCTATTCCGTTGGTTACTTCGCTTATTCATGGTATTTACGATGAAGATATTAAGGATGCACCTAAATTTGGTGATGTAGCCCAAGAAATTGCGGATTTTATTGGTGATGCAGATTTAGCGGGTTACAATTCTAATAAGTTCGATATTCCGATGTTACTGGAAGAGTTTTTACGCGTTGGTGTTGATTTGGATATGAACGACAGAAAGTTTGTTGATGTGCAGAATATCTTCCACCAGATGGAGCAACGTACTTTAAAGGCCGCTTACAAGTTTTACTGTGAGAAGGATTTGGTAAATGCGCATTCTGCAGAAGCCGATATAAGAGCGACTTACGAAGTTTTATTAGCGCAATTGGAGAAATACGAACATACTGAATTTGAAGACAAACAGGGAAATGTTTCTGTACCAGTAAAGAACGATGTTGAGGCGCTGCACACTTTTACCAACATGAATAGGTCGGTAGATTATGCGGGCCGCATGGTTTATAATGAAAACGGAGAAGAGTGCATTAATTTCGGCAAGCATAAAGGCAAAACCTTAGAAAGCATTTTTAATACCGAACCTAGTTACTATGCTTGGATGATGCAGGGCGATTTTCCTTTGTTCACCAAGAAAAAACTGGAAGAAATTTGGAAACGCTGGTCGGCTAAAAAAGACGAACAAAAGCAAGCTCGTAGCCAACAAGCACCTGCGCATAAGCAAAACCCTCAACCAAGAAAATCGGAACCTGCCAAACCAGTTACCAATGATATGTTGGATCAATTGAAAATGAAATTTGGAAAGTAGTTTTTAGGTATTAATCGCTAGGAATTAGGAGCCAGTATTTCTAAATTTTATCGACTAATACCTAATCTCTAACAACTTATTCCTATATAAAAATGACTTTCGAAAATAACTTAGCTTTTGCCCAATCTCTTGATCAACAAGATCCACTGAGAGAGATGCGAAACGAATACCTGTTTCCGCAGCAAAACGGAAAACCTTTTATTTATTTGTGTGGCAACTCTTTAGGACTTCAACCTAAAGTAGCCAAAGAGGTTTTAGGCAAACAATTAGACAACTGGCAGAACTTGGCCGTAGAAGGCTGGTTTGAAGGCAATGAACCTTGGATGTTCTATCACAAGGAACTGAAACGATTGATGGCGCCAATAGTAGGAGCTAGTGAAGCAGAGGTTTGTCCGATGAATACCTTAACGGTTAACCTACATTTGTTGATGGTGAGTTTTTACAGACCTACCAAAGAACGATTTAAGATTATCATGGAAGCTGGAGCGTTTCCATCAGATCAGTACGCCATAGAAAGTCAGGTGCGTTTTCATGGTTTCGATCCTAAAGAGGCTATCATTGAAGTAGCACCAAAAGAAGGTGAATACATTTTAAAAACAGAGGATATCATTTCCGCTATTGAGGCTAATGGCGACGAAATTGCTTTAGTACTTTTTGGCGGAATTAATTATTTCACCGGTCAGTTGTTCGATATGGAAGCCATTACCAAAGCAGGGCATAAGGCTGGAGCAAAAGTAGGTTTCGATTTAGCGCATGCTGCAGGAAATGTGCCTTTGCAATTACACAACTGGGATGTAGATTTTGCTTGCTGGTGTTCGTACAAATATCAAAATGCAGGTCCAGGAGGAATAAGTGGCATTTTTGTGCACGAAAAGCATTTTTCAGACCAATCTATACATCGCTTTGCGGGATGGTGGGGCTACCAAGAAAACAATCGTTTTTTAATGGAAAAAGGGTTTGTACCAGAAGCTGGCGCAGATGGTTGGCAAGTAAGCTGCACGCAAGTGATGCCAATGGCTTTGTATCACGCTTCGCTTACTTTGTTCGAAAAAGTAGGTTTTATGCAGCCATTGAGAGAGAAAAGCAAGGTTCTGAGTGCTTATCTAATTTACATTATTGATGAAGTGAACACTAAGCTTGGATTTGAGCAATTCAAGATCATCACGCCAAAAAATCCAGATGAAAGAGGGGCACAAGTTTCTATCATTGCTAAAAGCGATGGAAAGAAAATTTTCGACCATTTAGTAAAAAATAATGTTTTAGGCGACTGGCGTGAACCTAATGTGATCAGATTAAGCGCAGTACCAATGTATAACAGTTTCGAAGATGTTTTCAGGACTGGAGAATTACTTTTATCCGTTAGTAAATAAATATCAACAATGATTAATTACAACCCTAAAGAGTGGATCACTTTTATATTTGGTTTTCACAAAGCAGATACGTTTTTTAAGCTTTGGAAATTGATGTTAAGTGTATCAGTATTCTCCGGAATTATTGCTTACCTAGAGCTTAACCATATCAAACTGGCGGAGACTACTTACATTAAAAATGTAGGAATGATGCACAACCTTTTAGGCTTTGTAATCTCTATGCTTTTGGTGTTTAGAACAAATACTTCTTACGATAGATGGTGGGAGGGCAGAAGGCTATTAGGAGGTTTGGTAAACGTAAGTAGAAATTTTGCTATCAGAATTAATGCACTAAACCTAAGCAAAGAAGACAAGGAGTTCTTTAAATACGCTATTGCGAAGTATGCTTTTGCATTGAAAGAGCACTTGCGTGAGAAACAGTACTTCGGTAAAAACAGTGTTTTAATAGAGATTGATGGCGGTAAACATATCCCAAATCAGGTGGCGGTGAGTATAACAAATAGGCTTTTTGATTTAAATAGAGCTGGAAAAATAACTGCAGAACAATTAATTACGTTAAGTACAGATAGTACCCAATTTACTGACATTTGCGGAGCTTGCGAACGAATTAAAAACACGCCAATTCCGTATTCTTACAGTGCGTTTATCAAAAAATTCATTTTCGTTTATGTAATTACTTTACCGTTTGGATGGGTATTTAGCTTAGGTTATTTTGTAATAGCTATTGTGCCTTTTATCCTTTACGTATTGGCGAGTTTAGAATTAATTGCAGAGGAAATTGAAAATCCATTTGGTACCGATGCCAACGATTTACCTGTGGATGAAATAGCAGATAAAATTGAGAAACACGTAGGGGAAATTCTTGGTTAATCGTTGAAACCGTTTAATTGTTTAACTGAACCAACACTTGCTTAGACTACCTCAGCAATTCCAATGATCAAAATCGCTTATCATCCCATATACGCACATCCTTTGCCAGCTGGACATCGTTTTCCAATGGTGAAATATGAATTGATACCTGCACAGTTATTACATGAGGGAACAATAGAAGAAGATAATTTATTTGCTCCAGAACCAACGGATGAAGAAAACATTATAAGTGTACATCACATCGACTATTGGCAGCAATTAAAAGAACTCTCATTACCGTATCAGGAACAACGTAGAATAGGTTTTCCTTTGGATGCACAACTGGTAGAGCGAGAAATTAGAATAGCACAGGGAACGATTGACGGAGCTGTTTATGCACAAAAAAATGGCATTGCTTTTAACGTTGCTGGCGGTACACATCATGCCGGGAGCAATTGGGGCGAAGGTTTTTGTTTATTGAACGACCAAGCCATAGCCGCGAGTTATTTGCTTAATCATCAGTTAGCAAAACGCATTCTCATCGTAGATTTAGATGTGCATCAAGGAAATGGAACTGCAGAAATATTCGAAAGAGAAGAGCGAGTATTTACGTTTTCGATGCATGGTGAGAAAAACTTCCCATTCCGAAAAGAAAAATCTGACCTAGACATCCCTTTAGTTGATGAAACAAATGACGAGGAATTTCTGAATATCTTAAACGATAAACTTCCATCGATTATCAAAAAACATCAACCAGATTTCGTGTTTTATCTTTCTGGTGTTGATGTATTGGAAAGCGACAAGTTAGGAAAATTATCTTTGAGCAAAGCCGCTTGCAAACAACGCGATCAACTTGTTTTTGAAACTTGCATTAAACACGGGTTGCCAGTACAAGTGAGCATGGGTGGAGGTTATTCTGAAGATATTAAAATTATTGTTGATGCTCATTGTAATACCTTCAGAACAGCTTTTGACTTATTTGCTTTGTAATTTCTCAAATTTTAGCAGACCCTGAAATAAATTCAGGGTGACGTTAACGAGTGATCTGTCATGCTGAATTTATTTCAGCATCAGTTATAAATGTTTCTAAATAATTTTTACGTACGAAAACAAATTCTACATCAAAATATGATTACTATTCGCCACTAGAGGCTCTGGCAAATTATCTTCGCCCAACATATCACGTAAATCAATCTCAATTGCTCTACTCATAGAACTGATAGGAACGTCGTTTGCGCCACCTTCAAATGGATTTTCAGTGCTTTCGCCCACTTGTTCTAAAGTGAAAAATACCCAGCCAACCACTACACTAATGGGAATTGTTAACCACACAAATTGTAATCCTATTTTAGAAAACTCGCTTAAAAAGCCCAACGGCAAAACGATAGAAAGCAAATAAACAAACATTACATTTATGCTTGCAAACTGTCTTGGATAAGGGAAGTTCTTGATACGCTCATTCTTACCTTGCTGATCATATAGTTCTTTTAACAAAGCCTGCATTTCTACATAATTCAAATCGCTAATTTTGCCTTGCTCATTTAAAGAACGTAAATGCGTTGATTGTAAAGCTAAAATCTGCGCTGCTTTGTTTTTCTTTTTAAGGATGATTGTCAGTTCCTCATCGTTCATGTATTTTTTCAATTCTTCCGATAAATCGCTTTCCCATTCGGGTACTTTATAATAGTTCAGATACTCTCTATTGTAACTTTTGGTTTTCACGTTTTCCCAGCCTCGGCTTTCTCTCAATTGAAATCTCAAAGCCGTTAACCAAGCAAAATGATGATAGATCAAATCTTGATGTAATATTTTCTCGTTTGCAGCATCTGTATCTCTCACCATATCTTTCACCATCATTCCCCAAGCCCTGCTGTTATTTACAATGGCACCCCAAATTTGCCTAGCTTCCCATAGGCGATTATAGGTTTGTGTATTTCTAAAACCAGCAATAAAGGCTGTAGCTGTACCCACCAAAGCAACTGGCACCCAAGGTATGGCCAACCATTTCAATTCAAAGAAATAATATAATACCGTAGGAATGCGCTAACTATAATCAGGTAATAAATTTTACTCCTTGTCCAAGCAATAAAGTGATGTAGTTTATATATTCTTCCGCTATTCATTTTTAGATGTTAATGGCCTGCGCCCGTAATTTTTAATTCATTCAAATCTAGCTGTAATTCAGCTTTTCTAATTTCATCATCACTGTAAAACTTCCCTTTACGAAGCTTAAACAGTTCTTTTCGCTGCGCTGCATAAACCTCTAAAAGCAAATGTTGATAGGTGTGAATTTCCTCAATTTCTGTTTCGCTGCATTCTAGGGAAGCGAGTTGTTTCTTCCCATCAGCGATACTAACTTCCAAACCGTTTCTATAAAAACCAATCAATTCATTCTCCCTAGTTTTTTCTAAATGATGTTGATTGATCATTTCCAAAGCTAACTCATCTAGTTTCAATTGAATACCAGTTTGCTGTTCTTCGCTACGAGCAATGTTATCAATCTCTTCAATTTTAATAAGTTTGATGATAAACGGCAAGGATAAACCCTGCACCACCAGCGTAATAAAAATAACCACAAATGTGATGAAGATAATTAGGTTACGATGAGGAAATGCATTTCCATCCATTAGCAATGGAATGGATAAAGCGGTTGCTAAAGAAACCACGCCACGCATTCCGGCCCAACCAATTACCAGAGGACCTTTCCAACCCGGAGATGGGTCTTTTCTGATTTTAGCACTTAACCATCTTGGTACAAACGCAGCTGGATAAACCCATAAAAACCGAAGAGCGATAGTAATAGCACTGATGATTAATCCATACCTAATTCCGTCCCAAATTGAGTATTCTCCTAAACCGTGAATAATTTCCGGAAGTTCTAATCCAATAAGTACGAAAACCAAGGCATTCATCACGAAAATAAGTGTGGTCCAAACGCCCAACATATTTAACCTCGTGTTACCAGTTTTAAATATTTCGTGAGATCGCCAAGAAATAAACAAACCGCCGCTAACCACAGCCATTACACCAGAGTAGTGAAATTGTTCTGCGCCGAGAAACAAAATATAGGGTGTCATCACCGTTAAAGCTGCATCAATTGCTGGTGTAGTTGGCAAAAACCGATGGATGACGTACATGATATTTGCGCCAACCAAACCAACTACAATACCCATTCCTGCCACTAAGAAAAATTGACCAGTAGCCTGCTGCATAGAAAATGCACCAGTTAATACAGCAGCCAAAGCAAATTTAAATACAATTAAAGAAGAAGCATCGTTCACTAAACTTTCGCCTTCTAAAATGGTAAGCACTCTTTTAGGCACTTTCATTCCTTTTAAAACAGTGGCAGCAGCTACCGCATCTGGCGGAGAAACAATCCCTCCCAATAAAAAGCCTAGCGCTAAGGTAAAGCCTGGAATTAGTGATGCAGATGTATAAGCGATAACGGTAGAGGTAAAAAATACCAATCCAAAAGCAAGTAGTGCAATTGGTCGTTTCCATTTCCAAAAATCATTCCATGAAGTATACCAAGCAGCCTCGTAAAGTAGGGGTGGTAAAAATATCAAGAAAATCAAATCTGGATCGAGATGTAAAATTGGCATGCCAGGAATAAAACTGATCCCTAAACCAGCTATAACTAGAAAAATAGGGTAGGCAACTTTAATTCTTTGGGCTAGCATTACCAAAAGAAAAACGACAAATAGTAGCGCTAATACTAGTAGTAAATTGTGATGCATATCATAGGTTTTTTTCTACGAAAGTAATACTTAGCTAGCTATGAAAAAAGGTGAGATTTTAAGATTATTAGAAAAGCATTAACTATTTTGAAAAATACATTTGTGGAATAATCAAAACCTAGGCATCAGTTAAATATGAAAAAACTACAGATTTTGCTAACCAACCCTTGTACTGAGAACTGGTTGGAGATGACACCTTCAAAATTAGGGCGTTATTGCCATAGTTGTACAAAACAAGTTGTCGATTTGACTACAAAATCAGATGTTGAGATAATTGAATTTTTTACCAAAAAGAAGGCAAATGTTTGTGGCAGATTATCATCGTCTCAATTAAATAGAGAATTAGCTATCCCTCAACAAAAAAATAACTGGCATTGGTTATTAGGATTTGCACTAGGTGCAAGCGCTGTCATTCCAACAACTGGTTTAAAGGCTCAAAAGAATATTAGCGTTAGCGATAATCAAATAACTTCTTCCGATTCCAAAATTATACAGGCGAAATCTGCACAGTTAGTTGCAACTGATATTAAAGGGAAGGTAACGGATATGAATGGAAATCCATTGGTTAATGTAAAAATCAGTAGAAAAGGATTTCGAAATGTGATTGCCCATACTGATAGTTTAGGACTATTTAAAATCACGTTAGCTGTCGAAGAAAGAATTCATCCATTAGTTTTTGAACTTGTAGGATACCAGATTATTGAGCAGAATATCAGTACAAATATGCTCGTTAAATTACGCGAAGAACTTACAATAAGACTTGGAGGTCTACATGTTGTAGATACGTCTACTCTACCATTGTATGTGGTGTCTGTAGGTAAACAGACTTGTACTTTAAAAAATGACGACTTCCAAAAGATTAATCCAAATTGGATAGAAAAAATAGAGATTTTAAAAGATGCTAAAGCAAGAGCCACGTATGGTTCAAAAGCAAAGCACGGGGTAATTATTGTTAATCTTAAAGAAGAATATGCTGATAAAATTAACTTCTCTAAAAGAAAAATTAAGAAATAATTAAGCTCATTAAAAAATTGATTAATCTGTAAATACAATATTCTCTATCTTCGCCTTGTGTTAGAAATAGTATACCAAGACGAATATCTTATCGCTATCAATAAACCTCATGGCTTATTAGTTCACCGCTCTAAAATAGCTGATGACGCTAAAGAATTTGCTTTACAAATGTTGCGAGACCAAGTTGGTCGTCATGTTAATCCGACCCATAGATTAGATAGAAAAACTGGCGGAGTTTTACTTTTTGCATTTGATAAGGAAACAGAAATTGCCATGCAAAAGCAGTTTCAAGACGGTTTGGTAGATAAAAATTATTTAGCTATTGTAAGAGGTTACGCACCACTAGAAATGGAAATAGACTATCCATTAGCAAAAGAAAATGGTACGCTACAAGATGCGCAGACAAGTTTTGTTACGCTACAACAATCAGAAATTCCATTGGAAATTGGTAAGCATCCAACTTCAAGGTATAGTTTTGTGAAAGCTAACCCGAAAACTGGAAGAATGCACCAACTACGCAAACACTTTGCGCACATTTTTCATCCCATAATTGGTGATAGACCACATGGCTGTAATAAGCAAAATAGATACTTTAAAGAGCATCTGCAAATGAATACGATGATGCTGCATGCATTAGATCTTAGCTTTAGTCATCCTGTTACTAAAGACAAAATCACCATTAAAGCAGACGTACAAGATGAGTTCAAAAGGATGATGACCTTGATGAATTTCAGTCTTTAAAACAATTTTCTACCATTATTTGTGTTATTAGTAGAATTATGCCAGTAAAATACAAGCTACTTACAATCCTTGCAGTAATCTTATTGTGCAGTGGTTGTTCATCTATTTATATGCCGGGCGTTCCAAATACGCCAATGTTAACAACCAAAGGTGAGATTGCCGCTGGCGGTCATATTTCTCTTCGTGGAAACGTAAATATCAATACCGCTTATGCTTTTAGCGATAATTTGGCAGCAATGGTCAACTTTGGATCTATGAACAACGAACGTAGAAAACGAGACGTTAAGCACAACTATTTCGAATTTGGCGGCGGTTATTTTAAAACGTTCGGCCCTGAAGACAATAGGATATTGGAATTTTACGCCGGCATGGGAACCGCAAGCAGTAAACGTGTGGTAAGAGACTACGATGATGGCATTTTAATGAGCACTGATATTTACGATGCTAATTATACCAAAATGTTTGTGCAGGCTAACTATAGCTCTAAGAAGGTAAGTAAATTAAGATTGTTAGGCATAGATTTTGGATTGAATTACGGTACAGCTTGGCGTTTAAGTTTTGCTTCTACCAAAGATTTTAAGCTGAATGGTGTACCACAAGTTAATGAAGATAACATCTTTATTGAACCTGTTTTCTTTACAAGAATGATATTGAGCGAGCAATTTCAATTGCAATATACCAGTGGTAGTAATATTGGCTTACGGAACAGAAAATTTCTAAATGCGGGACATTCGGTTTTTAGTATTGGTGCAGTAATTAACATCGGTCGGAAGCCGAAAACCAAATAAATGCTAAATTTGAAGTATGAACAGGTACTTCATAGTTCTTCTATTGCTGCCATTATCAATTTTTGCTCAAACTTTCGAGCAAAAGATGAAAGCAATGCCTGTTTCTAAATTAGAAAATGGTATAATAATCACTTTTGACGAGCCTGAAAACTTAAGATCTAAACCTGCAAAAATTATCATTTATGCTTTGCCAAACGGCAATACTACTGCACAAACATTCGGTAAGAAACTAGCCAAAGGCGATGATTGGCATTTCGATATACAGCACATTGGCGCTCAAACCAGCTTTATCAGACAGGAAGATCAAAAGCATGATTACATTGTTGTCTACCTAGAAAATTCATTAAAAAGCTGGCCTGCATGGCGAAGACAAACCAAAAATGCAGATAGCATTATCTCTAAAATTGTCGAAGATATCCATTTGAAGTATAAAGGTTCAAAATCTAAACTCACTTTGAATGGTCACAGTGGTGGTGGAAGTTTTATTTTCGGTTTCATTAATTCGCAGCCCAAAATTCCAAACTACATCGAACGCATCAGTCTTTTAGACGCAACCTATGGCTACGAAACGGAAAAACATCAGCGAAAGCTAAATAATTGGCTTCAGGAAACACACAAATCGTTACAGGTAATTGCCTACAATGATAGCGTGGTGGTTTATAATGGAAAACCGTTGGTATCGCCAACTGGCGGAACTTGGTACAGAAGTAAACTGATGGCAAAAGATCTGAAAAATCTAAATTTAGAAGAAGACACTACGCAATTGAGGTGGACTGGTCAATCATCATCAGTAGCTATCACATTGATTAAAAACCCAGAGGCAAAGATCTATCACACCGTATTGGTTGAAAAAAACGGATTTATCCACTCGATCTTTAACGGAACAAAGTTCGCTAACAAAAATTATCGGTTTTGGGATAAAAGGGCGTATGAAAAGTTTATTTTAGAGTAATGGAAAAGGAAGCCGTAAAACGTAGAAAAATCATTCATATTGATATGGATGCCTTTTATGCTTCTGTTGAACAACGAGATTTTCCAGAGTTCAGAGGTAAGCCTTTGGTTGTTGGCGGTTCGCCCGAAGGTAGAGGAGGAGTAGTGGCTACCTGCAGTTACGAGGCGAGGGCTTATGGCATTCGGTCGGCAATGTCGTCTAAAAAAGCACAGCAGCTTTGTCCTTATGCCATTTTTGTATATCCTAGGTTTAATGCTTATAAAGAAGTTTCTAAACAAATTAGAGAGATCTTTAGTAGATATACAGATTTGATAGAACCACTTTCTTTAGATGAAGCTTATTTAGACGTTACTGAAGACAAACTCAATATTGGCTCTGCCATAACTATTGCAGAAGAAATTAAGAAAGCTATAAAAGAAGAGCTTAATTTGACCGCATCGGCGGGAGTTTCGATCAACAAGTTTGTGGCTAAAATAGCTTCTGATATGAATAAACCCGATGGCCTGACTTTCATTGGTCCTTCTAAAATTGAAAAATTCATGGAGAAATTGCCTGTCGAAAAATTTCATGGTGTAGGCAAAGTTACCGCACATCGAATGAAACTACAGGGTATTAGAAAAGGTAGTGATTTAAAAAAACTTACTGAAGATCGTTTGATGTTGTTATTCGGAAAATCTGGAAAATTCTTTTACAACATTGTTCGTGGTATCGATAATAGAGCGGTAAAACCGGATCGGGAAATGAAGTCTGTAAGTTCTGAAGATACTTTTAGTTACGATTTAGACAAAGGAAATGAACTGTACGAACGATTATTATCAGTTACGCAGTCGGCTTTTAAACGCCTAAATCAGTACCAGATGTTTGGTAGAACAATAACTGTTAAGATAAAATTTGCAGACTTTAAGCAAATTACCAGAAGTAACTCTTTTGAGCATACTATTACCAAAGAAGAAGATGCTTTTCTTGCAGCAAAGAATTTAATTGAAAATGCTGATTTTGATGGTAAATCTGTACGTTTAATTGGTGTTGGCTTTTCCAATTTTAATGAACCGAAAGTTAGGAATAGAATAGTAGAACAAGCTAGGTTGTTTTAGTTTTAAAACATTAAGGAGTTGAGATTTATTAAGGTATTTTCTAATTATAGATAACTAGTGTTAAATTGATTAGAAAACATCAAATATGACTAAGAAACACGTTACGCAACTATCTTATGAAATTACAGGCTACGCAATAAAAGTTCATAAGGCGCTCGGACCAGGGTTACTTGAAAGCGTGTATGAAAAGTGCCTCCATTACGAACTTTCAAAAAATGGTTATTCTGTAGTACAACAGATTTGGGTACCTGTAACTTATGAAGATATCATCCTAGATACTGAATTGAGATTAGATTTATTAGTGAATGATACTGTAGTAGTCGAGTTGAAAGCAGTGGAAGAAATTCATCCAGTTTACGAAGCACAACTTCTTACCTATATGAAACTACTCAAAAAGCCGCAAGGTTTACTATTCAACTTTTTCACCGACAACATTGCTAAGTCGATGAAACCATTCGTCAATGATTATTTTAAAATGCTTCCAGAGGATTTCTAAAGATTATTACAAACCGTCAAAAAACTAAGCTTAATTGAGAACAAAACTAAACTATCCTTAACTTCTTAATGTTTTAAAATGTAAACTTTAATATCCAATTAACTTCTAGTTAACCTGTTGCGGTTAAATTTGTTATCAAATATTAGATAATGAAGATCAACTTTATTCTTATCGCTGTAGCCATTGTGGCAATTTTGGGTTTTATCTACTTTGTGATTAAAAGAAATCGTAAAGACCAAAAGGATCTGGAAAAAGAACTTAACCAAAAAGAACTAAAGCCAGAGAAACACAGTAGCGATAAAATTTAGGTCTACTTTGGTAATCGCTCTGCTTTAATAATGATTGGCGGAGATGACAATGCTTCTAAAAAAGCAATGATGGCTTTTCTTTCTCTAATATTCAACATAATTCCTCGCACCAATTTATCGTTTTTAGGCACCAACGGATCATCTTTTTGATGAGCTAAAACAACATGTTCGGGCATTCCCATATTGTACAACACCATTAAGCTATCCATGTTTTTCACAGAACCCTGATGAAACCATGGACCAGTTTGCATCACATTCCTTAATCCTGGTGTTTTAAATTTGCCTACATCTTCAGGTTTTTTGGTGAAGTTGTATAAACCTAAATCTTCATTTTTGGTGCCGTATTCTGTTAATCCGATGTTGTGAAAGTCTCTATCGGTAAAGTAAGCACCGTGATGGCAGTTCATGCATCTGGCTTTTGTTCTAAACAAATGTAATCCCTGTAATTGTTGGTCAGTTAAAGCTTTAACATCACCGTTTAGGAATTTATCAAAGTCACTTTTGTCACTTACTATGGTTTGCTGAAAAGTAGCCAAACTTTCAAAAATGCGCTGATTGGTGATTTTTGAAGATCCGAATGCGGCAGCAAAATGAGGTTTGTAACCTTTAACTTTCGAAAGTTTCTTTGCTAAAGACTTCAAATCTTGGTTCATCTCGTTGTGTGCCGAAATTGGTCCTTCGGCTTGCTCAACTAAAGACTTCGCCCTTCCATCCCAAAAGAAACTATTGTACACCCAAACGTTCTCTAAAGATGGCGCATTGCGGATGTTTGCTAATTGTTCATGTCCAATGGAAACAGCTTTACCGTCTGCCCAGTTCAACGCCGGATCATGGCAAGTGGCACAAGAGATCTGATTAGAACCAGAAAGACGATTGTCGAAGAAAAGTAGTTTGCCTAATTCAACTACATTTTTAATAGAATCATTAGATAAATCGATAGGAGAGGACTGTAAGGCTGCTAATTCTTCGAACTTAACTTCTTTATCTACATTAGGTTTTGGCCAATATTTACTAGGCTGCGAATAAATTTTTCTTAATGAATCTATTGTTAAATCACTATTCATTTCCCAATCATTCGATTTAAAGGAAATCAATAACAAGCCAACGAGAAAGAAAGTAAGAATTAGCAAAGCCTTATTCATTGCACAAAAGTAAGCAATTGCAAAACACTTAATCTTAAACTTGATTAAGTTCAGTTTTCTCGGCAGCTAACTTCTTTGTTCTGTTCTGAAACCTGATAAAGAGTAGGATAGAAGCAGTTAATAAACCAAAGGTTAAACCGTACCAAATGCCTTTAACACCAAACCCAAAATGGAAACACAATAAATAACCTACCGGGATACCAATAACCCAATAAGATAAAAACGTGATGAAAGTTGGCATATTTACATCGCCCAAGCCTCTAAGTACGCCCAAACCTACAACCTGAGTACCATCAAATAATTGGAAAAAACTTGCGATGATAAGCAACTGGGCAGCTATGGCAATAACCGTTGTATCGCTAGTGTAAATATAAGGCAGCAAGTTATTTGCTAACAGAAAGATGATAGCTGTGACAGACATAAAAACAATCACAATATGGTAACTGGCTATCGCTGATAAGCGCAAAGGTCCGAATTTTTTACTCCCAAAATTATTTCCAGTTTTAATGGTAGCGGCGTTAGCAATGCCCGTAGCCAACATATAAGTAAACGCTGCCAATGATAATGCAGTGAAATGTGCTGCTTGTTCTACCTTGCCGATAGTACCAATTAAAATGCCCGCCCCACTAAAAGCACTGATCTCAAAAGAATATTGCATTGCAACTGGAGCACCAAGTTTGGCAATCTTCCTGATCCTCGAAAAGTCAAACGAGAACAATTTAAATTTAGAAAGATAGTCTTTGAAATTTGTAGAGTTGAAAACATAAGCGCCCATGGCAATCGCCATTAAAATACGATCTATCAAGGTACTTAAACCTACGCCACTAACACCCATCGGGCTAATGCCAAACATCCCCCTAACAAAGATAATTCCCAATATCACATTAATTACGTTGCCCCAAATTGTGATTAGCATAGCTTGTTTGGTAAACCCTAAACCTTCTGTAAATTGCTTAAATGCTTGGAAAATCATCAATGGAAAAATAGAAATACCCATGTATTGCAAATAAGGTTTAGCATGTAAAACCACGTCTGGAGATTGCCCTAAATGATCAATCACTTTGTAATAAACCAACAACACCAATCCATACAAAATGATGCTAGCTGTTATATTAATTAATATGCTATTAGAAAGTAGCTGACCGCACTCTTCCTTATTCTTACTACCGTTTGCTTGTGCAATTAATGGTGTTAAGCCGTATGAAATACCTAATCCAAGAACCAAAATGAGCATGAATAAACTGTTTACCAAGGAAACGGCAGCTAACTGAACAGTTCCTGCAAAATGGCCTACAATCATTCCGTCGGCCATGTGCACTAAGGTGTGCCCCAATTGTGATAAAACAATAGGTAGCGCTAAAATAAGGTTATCTTTATAGTAAGATTTGTACTTGGCAAACGAATAAGTGAACATACGCCACAAAAGTCGGAATTAGTTTCCAGTTTGCAGTGCGCAGTTTTTAGTTTCTAGTGTACAACATTCAAACTTTACAACCTTTCAACAAACCTTAATCTGCTAAAACATAATATTCTTCTTTTTCTGTGATATGAGGTAAAATAATACCCGATAAAATAAGGCTCACGATAATTTTCTGCGCTTTTTTGTAGGCACTTCTAGTTAGTTTACTGAACTCCTTTAAAGTGATGCGACCATTTTCGCCCAGGTATTCGAGCAATAATTTTTCTTGTTCAGAATATGCAATGAGCGTTCCTTCATTATCGCCATCCTTTTTCAATACTTCAATTAATATTTTGCTAGCCAACACACTTTTGTCCTGTACCCTGAAATAAACCCACCATTTGCCTTGCTCATCTAAAGCATAATGTGGCTTGGTATCACTTCTCGGTATTTCAGCAACTAAAACCAGCTTATCATCTACAATGTATTCTTCAAAATTAGGCTCTAAAGCTGGTTTACAAAACTGATGCGCTGCTTTGTTGATCATGTATTTTTCTTCCTCTTCAGCCTTTACGCCCTTAATTGTTCCATCATCGGCCACGCCAATTAAAAGTTTGCCACCTTTGTTATTAGCAAAAGCCACTAAGGTTTTAGCAATTTTTTCGCAATTACTAATCGTCTTCTTAAAATCAATATTTACGTTCTCTCCGGCAAGTATCACTCTTTTGATGTTCATCTTTAAAATACTTAATTTATAGAATAGCAGCTTTTTACTTTACACTTTTAACTTTATATTTAGATGGCTACGCGTTGCTTTTCTCCAGGGAATTTAAGCCTCAAATAAACTTCATTGCTCACCGTTGCACAAAGTTCACCTTGTTTATTATAAAGTTCCATCGGATAAGCTTTTACAAATTTCCCATGCTCATTTAGCGCTTTTTCGGCTTCTGCAATCATTTCATCAGTTATTTGTATGGTAAAATATAAAGCGGTGAGCCCGGGTTTTAAATATTGAATGGAAGCACTTTTTAGCCAAACCCTACATTTATAACCTTTCCGCTGCATCAGCTGATCAAACAAAATGGCATAAAATGGATCTGTAGCTGCGTAAATTGTTCCTCCGAAAATAGAACCATTGTAGTTTCTATTCAATACGCTATTGCTGATTTTAACGTCGACCCCTTTAAATCCTTCATGGAATTTTCTTACCCAAATGCGTTGAAATAATAAGGGTGGATATAAACTTAATGCCCATTTTAGGGTGCGCTCAGAAACTATCATTATTTTAAATATCACATTTTGTATTGAAGTAAAAAAGCTTTGTTTAAAACTTAACTTCAATATAACTTTTAGCCGCAGATGTATAGATATACTACCTTCGAAAATTTTGATAAATAATGGTGCAAATAAAATCTGTATATGTGTGGTTTAATTCAATCTCAGAGCTATATTTTGTAACATTTATAGCATTCCTAAAACTTTTCCACAATGGGCTTTAAAGTGTAGCTTATTTTGCTAAATTCGCAAGGTTATAATAAAACATAATAATCTTGCAGTTGGCGGTTAGCGAATAGCGATAAAATGCTTTACACATTAATCCAAATGCAAAACACAAAAAACTTATGGCAGAAGATTTAGAAAATCAAGAGGACGATAAAATTATCCCCATTAATATCGATGAGCAGATGCGAACTGCTTATATCGATTATTCGATGTCGGTAATTGTGAGTAGGGCATTACCTGATGTGCGTGACGGTTTAAAACCTGTGCACCGTAGGGTACTTTATGGTATGCAAGACCTAGGTGTAGGTGCTGGTAAACCATACAAAAAATCGGCACGTATTGTGGGTGAGGTTCTAGGTAAGTATCACCCTCACGGAGATTCATCTGTATATATGACCATGGTGCGTATGGCCCAACCTTGGAGCTTGCGTTACATGATGGTAGACGGACAAGGTAACTACGGATCTATTGACGGCGACTCGCCGGCAGCAATGCGTTATACCGAGGCTCGTTTCCAGAAAATGGCAGAAGAAATGTTGGCCGATATCAATAAAGATACGGTAGACTTTCAAAACAATTTTGACGACTCGTTAACAGAGCCAACGGTATTGCCAGCAAAAGTTCCGAATCTTTTAGTTAACGGATCTTCGGGTATTGCAGTAGGTATGGCCACTAACATGGCGCCACACAACTTAACCGAGGTAATTAATGCAACTATCAATTATATCGACAATAGAGAAATTACTATTGCGGAGTTGATGAAGTTCATTAAAGCGCCAGATTTCCCTACGGGAGCCATTATTTATGGTTATTCTGGTGTACAAGAAGCATTTGAAACAGGTAGAGGTCGTATTGTAATGCGTGCCAAAGCCGAAATCGAAAATATCAACGACCGCGAGGTAATTATCGTTACAGAAATTCCTTATCAGGTTAATAAAGCCATGATGATTGAGCGTACTGCTGAATTAGTTGGTGAGAAAAAAATTGAAGGAATTTCGAACATTAAAGATGAGTCTAATAAAGATGGTATCCGTATTGTTTATGAAATTAAACGTGATGCAAACGCAAACATCGTTCTAAACAATCTATTTAAGCAAACTGCGCTACAAACCTCATTCAGTGTAAATAACATTGCGTTGGTAAACGGTCGTCCGCAGTTGTTAAACCTTAAAGATCTTATTCATCACTTTGTTGAGCACAGGCATGATGTGGTTATCCGTCGTACTCGTTACGAATTGGCAGAAGCTGAGAAACGTGCTCACATTTTAGAAGGTTATTTAATTGCTTTAGATCACATTGAGGAAGTAATTAAGTTAATCCGTGCATCTAACACTCCAGAAGAAGCTAGAGTTGGCTTAATGGAGAAATTCGGATTATCTGATATCCAAGCTCGTGCTATTCTTGATATGACCTTACGTAGGTTAACAGGACTAGAGCGTGATAAGATCAAAGAGGAATATGCTGAATTAATGAAAACTATCGAATGGTTGAAATCTGTATTAGCAGATGAAGGTCTTCGTATGAAAATCATTAAGGATGAATTGACCGAGATTTTAGATAAATATGGTGATGAGCGTAGAACTACAATCATTCACTCGGCAGACGATATGAGCATGGAAGACTTCATCGAAGACGAAGAAGTTGTAATTACCATTTCTCACGAAGGATATATTAAACGTACGCCTGCTACAGAATATCGTACACAGGGTAGAGGTGGTAAAGGTTCTAAAGGTAGTAACTCTAGAAATGAAGATTTTATAGAGCACTTATTGGTAGCCACTAACCACAATTATATGTTGTTCTTTACAGAAGCTGGTAGATGTTTCTGGTTAAGGGTTTACGAAATTCCTGAAGGTACGCGTCAAAGTAAAGGACGTGCTTTACAGAACATCATCAATATCCCTAAAGAAGAAAAAGTTAAAGCTTATATTAAGGTTAAGAACTTAAAAGATCAAGAATATTTAGAGAATAACTTCATCATTATGTGTACTAAAAAAGGTACCATAAAGAAAACTTCTCTAGAGGCTTATTCTCGTCCACGTGTTAACGGTATCAATGCAATTAACATTAACGAAGGCGATCAGTTATTAGAAGCTAGCTTAACTACTGGAAGCAGCGAAATTGTAATGGCTTTACGTTCTGGTAGAGCAATTCGATTTAACGAGAAAACAGTTAGACCAATGGGTAGAACTGCAACTGGTGTGCGTGGTGTAACATTAGGTCACGATAAAGATGAGGTTGTTGGCATGATTGCTGTAGACAGTAGTGATGCAACCATTTTGGTAGTTTCTGAAAAAGGTTACGGAAAACGTACTGACATTGAAGATTACCGTGTAACTAACCGTGGTGGTAAAGGTGTTAAAACCATCAACGTTACAGATAAAACTGGTCAACTTGTAGCAATTAAAAACGTTACTGACGCAGACGACTTAATGATCATCAACAAATCGGGTATTGTAATTAGAATTGCAGTAAGCGAGTTGAGAGTAATGGGTAGAGCTACGCAAGGAGTGAGGTTAATTAGCTTAAAAGGTAATGACGAAATTGCTTCTGTTGCTAGAATTGACCACGAAGATGAGGAAGAAGAAAACTTAGATCAAGCAACTGGCGGTGAAGAAAATACTAACGAAGCTGACACACAAGAAAATGCTTCAGAAGAATAAAACAAATATTAACTAAATTTAAAATTAAGTCCATCGTGGTAACTAAAAATAATATCATGATGGATTTTACCGTTTAAGAACAATAAATTTATAAGTAAATGAAAAAGTTAATTTTAAGCGTAGGTATCTTAAGTTTATCGGTAGCTGCTTATGCCCAAAAATCAGAAGTAGCAGAAGCTAAAAAATCTTGGGATTTGTTTCAAGCCATGAACAGCGCACAATCTCTTAAGAAAAACCTTGAAAACCTTAACAAAGGTATAGGACATACAGATTTAGCAATTGCACATGAGAAAACGAAAAATACAGTTGAGCCTTGGGCGTTAAGAGCGTCAATGGCTTCTGCAGTAGCTTTGTTAGACACTTTGAGTGATGCTAATTCTGTAGCAAAACAAAAAATTGCAGAAGAAGCAATAGTTAAGGCTGAAGAGTTAGATAAAAAAGGTGATCAAAAGGATAATATTGCTAATGCGAAAATCAATATTGCCAATGCAGTACAAACTAGGGCGATAAAAGCTTACAATAGAAAAGATTTTGCTACCGCTTTTAAAATCTTTACAGAAATCACCGAAAAGAACCCGAGTGATACTTCAATGTTTTTGAATGCTGGTGTTGCAGCTAAGCAGTCAGGCAACTATGCTGGTGCGGTTAAAAACTTTAAAAAAGTGATTGAATTTAACACACCAGATGCTAAAAACTTAATGATGGAAACTGTGAATATAGAGCTAGGAAACTTGAAAGATACCACTGCTGCTATGGCAACTATCGATCAAGCGTTAAAGAAATTTCCAGACGATCCTGATTTTGTAGGTACTCAAACAGATATCTATATCATTAGAGGTGAAATTGAGAAATCTCAAGAGTCTTTAGGGAAATTAGTAGCGAAAGATCCAAATAAAGCAATTTATCACTTTTTGTTAGGTGAAACTTACTACAAGCAAGCACTAGCTGTACAAGCTGAAAGACAAAAAATCGACGCTAAAAAAGTGAAGGAATATAATGCGGTAACGGCTAAAATGACAGCATTAATTGACAAATCATTACCTTTCTACAAAAAGGCACAAGAATTAGATCCGAAAGCTGTTCACACTTTAGAAGCATTAAAACAGATTTACGCTTTCAAAAATGATACTAAAAGTTACGAAGAAACTAAAAAAATTTTAGATGCTCTTCCAAAAAATTAATATTGATTAACAATCTGTAACCATATAAAAAAGGGGGATAATTAAACTTTGTCTCCCTTTTTTATTTACTTTGTATAAAGCTTTTTGATGATGCGTAAGATATTCTTTAACATTTTCTTCCTACTTGCAACCAGCAATTTTGTATTTGCTCAAGGATCGCAAGTAAAGATTGCCAATAATAGTTTAGCAAAACTGCAGAACAGCATTGCAGAAAAAGCTGACGTTAAAAAGCAGTTAACCATCATAGGAGAGGGGATTAAAGCGATAGAACTCGCTGAAAAGGATAAAAAAACAAAAAACTGGCCAGAAACTTGGGCTATTAAAGCATATATGTGTTCTTATATTGCTTTGATTGATGAAAATGAAGCAAATGCAGATAAGTACTTTCAATTCGCTCAAGATGCACTTGCACAAGCTATTAAGTTAGATAAATTCCAGTCAAACACTGAGCTGATTAAAGCGTCAGATCACAATATTCACGTTAAAAGACAGCGTAAAGGAGCGGAGGCTTTTCGACAAAATGACTTTGCAACAGCTTATGAATTACTGAAAGATGTAAGTGATTTCTTACCTACAGATACGCTTTTAGCTACAAATACCGCAATTTGTGCCCAAAATCTGCAACAATATAATCAAGCACTCGAGTATTTTTTAAGAGCAAAAAATAATGGAGCTAAAAATCCAAGTTTGTACCAGAGCATTGCCAATATTTACGCGTCAAAGTTTGAAAACGAATTGGCTATCAAAATATTAGAGGAAGGATTAGCATTAAATGCATATCATCCATTACTTACTAATGATTATATCAATATTTTACTCGATACCGAACAGTACGAAAAAGCAAATAAAGCGGTAGAAGCCTCGCTAAAAACTGATAAGAGAAGTAAGTTATTGTTTTTCCTGTATGGCTATTTACAACAAAACCAAGCTAAAAATATAAGTACAGCAGAATTATCCTACCAAAGAGCATTAGAGGTAGATTACAACTATTTTGATGCGCTGTATCAGCTGGCTGTAGCATACATTGAAAATGCTAATGAAGCGCTAAAGCAAAAGGATAACAAAAAATTTGTAGCTAATATGAACAGAGCTGAGTATTCTTTATTGAGAGCTCATGATATCAATATTAATCATAGAAATACGATCAAGCTGTTAATTGATATCTACACTAGAAAGAACAGGCTAGATAAGGTACAGGAGCTTAAGCGTAAACTCAACGAATTTTAATTATTGAAATGATGTGGTCCAAATAGAGGTAATAAGACACAACTTAACATAATGTAAATAGTATCTCTTGCGTTTTTCACCTCTTAACTCTTTGAAAAATAGGAGGGTACAGGAATTATAAATTCTGTCACTTCCGAAAAAAGAATTTATAATTCCGACTTAGTGTATTTTGTCGGTTATTTTTTTAATAACTTAACTTAATGCACTTATGAGAGCACAGACTTTCAATAAATCGCAAAAGCAGCGATTTTTAACTTACCTTTCTCTACTTGAGAAGTCTTTAACCCAACCCTCTCACCAGCTTCGTATTTCTGAAAAGGTAAAGAAGCAGACCGAGCAGAGGTGGAGAAATTATAAAAAGGCTATAGAAGTACTTCGCTACGTTGTTGAACCCGTAGGAAAAGAGAAGCCTAATTTTAAAACTACTATGCAGTATAAAAGCCCTAATCATGAGAACATACAACTGTCTCGTAAAACTAAGGGCAGACCGCTTCGTAAAGTACAGGAACGTAAGAAACCTTTACAAGTTCCGACTGTTCATCCTACGAGAATTTACGGATTTTAGGTACTGCAATTATTACGATCCTAAGAGCCGCTTACAGGTTGGTTCTTTTACCAAAAAAACAATTCTTTAGCTAGTGAAGTGCGGGATTTTTAATCTGCGCGACGCCCTCGTTTTCGCTAAAACCGATGCGTAAAGACAGAAATAAAGTGTCGGTTTCTGTGCTGGCTTTTAATCATTTAACTTAACTTTATGAAACTATATGAAATTCCCGTAGGAGTAGCTTTTAAATTTCTTGGTGGTGACCATGTGTGGCGTATATGTTGTAAATATCCAGCATTTATACACATTGTTTCTATAAACAGTAATCCTTTTATATGTGAGTATGATTTTCATCATACTATTGTTCATAAACATGATAGGGAAGACTGGTATCAAGAATGTAAACTAGTTTCTGACCTTAATTAACTCAATTACAAACAAACTATGTCTTTACAAGGCGCAGGCGTTAACCTGCTAGTAGCGACTGGTACTAGTGCCGCTGCACTAGAAACTATCCCAACGGACGGAGATGCAAAAAAGCTTATTATTAGCGGTGCTACTTCTATATTGTCCGTAGTCGTTGTAGAAGCGTTTAAACTGCTTAAATCTTGGCTATCCAAAAGGCGTGTAAAAAAATCTTACAATGTCAAAAACAGCTAAAAAACTTACCTCTGTTGGTCAACTTAGACTTAAAAGAACCGTATTTGAAAACCCGAAAATTGTTCGTGTTTACATGGATGCTGACACTTACTTAACATTAAATGTCAATTGTACCTATGCTGGTATTACCGTAGACGAACACATCCGAAACTTGATTGAGAAGGACTTAGGGAACTCAAAATTTGATGCTTCACAACATGAAAAAGCCGTTTAAATTTAAAGTAGGTGATAGGGTTGTATTTAATGGTTTAAAGTACGCGATTTCAGCCGCTCTAAGAGGTCAAAACGGCAATTGGTATACTCTAGTCAACCGACTTGGAAACCTCCACGAAACCGAGTTAAAAAAATCACTAGATTAACACTCTGACCTTTCATCAATTTAAAACTTTTCTTTACCATTCATCAAAAGGCATAAGTTTATAACATATGCCAAAGTATCCCACCAATGGGACTATTCATCAACTTACATCATTCTTCACTTTAAAAATATCTATAACTTTTATGGCTCGATTTTCTCGTTTTAGACGTCGTTTTAGAGGGGTTTCTTTTGGGGTAAAAAAGAAACTTAGAAGCGCTAGGCGTACAGCTAGCAATCATAGAAAAAAAGCTAAGACACTAACCACTATTTTAATGCTGGGTGGTGCTTATTTAGCATATGACAAATTCATTAAAAAATAGAATATGTTCGGTAGAAAAACAAATTGGTTAATGTATGCTGCCATAGCTGCAGTAGCAGGTTATTTCTTTAAGGATAAGTTACCTGCACCACTTCAAGATTTGTATAGCAAAATTGAAGAAAAGCTAAAAAAATAGGCTTTAGTTCTAAACTTGTCTTTAACAAATGCTTTTAAATAAAAGTTATGGGAAAAATGTTTAAACGTCCTACATCAGTAACAATTGAGGTTTATGTTTATTCTAAAAAGCAAAAAGAAGCCTTTTTTGATATTCTTAATAACTGCTATGAGGAAGCTATTTATTTATCTCATACTAAAGACTATATAAAATACAGGGTTACTTTTGCTTACTATATTAATTATAATGGTTTCCATTATCAAGCATCTAGCTGTTACCCTAATTATAAGTTTAAATATTATAGGATATAATATGTTTTCTTTTGCCTTTCTCTTTATGGAATTTCAATCATTTAAATATGATTATCAGATTAGACGAAACAAGGAACCAGTCTATTACTAACAATACAATAAACGGTTTTTATTTGACCGTTCTCTTGACTGCTGCCGCTAACAACTATCTTATCAAGAAAACGCAGTACGGTACAGGTTTAGATTTTGACGCTTCACAGGTTAACATCTTGGCTACCTTGAAAAGGGATGGTAAAACCTACCAATTATTTAATACAAACTTAGGTTTGCTTGGTGGTTTTCACTCACAAATGAGTGGCGGCAAAAATTGGCTCTTAGGTACTGACTTTGTAAGACCAACGGCAGAGACTAAGCATAAAAATATCCGCACCCTTTTTGTTGGTTTGGGTAACCACCAAAATTTAAAGGGTACTGACGAAATTTTCATTGAGTGTACAATTGGTAGAAATGCTTTTCAAACTGCTACTTTAGACAGTACATCATGCTATATCGATATTAAACCAGCGTTTAGTATTGGTAAAGAGGTAGGTATTTATCAGTTATTTACCGAAACTATCCAAGCTGGTACTACTACTGATACTTTTAACCTCGGTGATAATGTAACAAGTATCAGGTTGTTAAACTTTGAGGATAGTGACGAAACGTTGCAGATTGTACAAAACGTCCGTATCTCTTCAGACCGTTTCGACCAAACATTTAATTTGCCCGATTTGGTAGCTAGAAATATGCTGCTGTATGGAAATGAGCCTTATAATAAGCCTTATGACCGTACGACTGGTGTGGTTACAGATAGTTACACCCCTGCAAACCCACAGTCTTTTGTTATCCTTGATGAGGAAGAGATTGACGCAGCAACTATTGATATCTCATTCGATGGCTCAAAGGTTAATTCATCTAGGAATTTCTTACTTTATAGGAAATTCGATACTAGCTTAGAGATTATCCAAAGAGCGCAGCAAATGGAAGCTAAACATTACGAGCAGAATTTATCTAAGCTGCCTGTTACCCTTTAGTAGTAAATTTTAATTTAACTTATTCTTTATCCAACTCTTAAAATAAAGAAATGAGTTTTTTTAAAAAGCTTGTTAAGGGTGCGGGTAGTGTCTTAAAATCTGTTGGTTCGGCTGCCCTATCTACTGTGCCAATAGTTGGAGGTGTAGCAAGTAAGGCATTCGATAACCTTACAAGTAAAAAGGATACAGAGCCAGTATCGCAGCAGATAGAGAGTAAGTCGCCTACTGTCGATAATATTATAGACGACACAGGTTATCCTAATAAATCCGCTGTCTTTCCTAATGGGGCAGACCCTACGACACTCAACCCTGTAACTATTACACCCCAAAAGCTGGCAAGCACCTCACAAAACCCGTTTAACATCAATCTTAACTTAGATACCAAAAACGGTAAGTATTCAGCAGATGTAAATAACCAGCAAAACCCAATAAATAACAACATGCTAATGTTTGGTTTACTTGGGCTTGGTGCTTTGATGCTGCTGAATAAAAAATAACAAAATAATTTACTTAAAACCTTTTATATGAGAGCTTACGAAGCCTTACATCAACTTGCGGAGCGTTTCGCACCTATGTCTGAAAAATCATCAATTGACCTACAGTCACAATCTGCTCAATCTTACATGAGAGCACTTGACGAGGTAGAAGAAATTGATAAGGTTAAAGAGGAAAACGCACGTATTGAAAAAGCATTTGACAATGCTAAAACGGACGCAGAAAAAGAAAGTCTCACCTCTCAATTGAGAGATGTTCCTAACGAAAAAGTAGAGCATAAACTTGTTCGAATGGCTGAGAAGTGGTGGGTTCGTTACCTTATTTCGGCTCTTTTTGTTTGGGTACAACCTAAAATTCAAAATTATCTTAACCCTCCGCCACCTGTCGAACAGGAATATGAGGACGATTAACGAAAGTACCCAAATAGGGTACTTTCGTTTTTTGTTTAGCTATGTATGATTTTATAAATACTTTTGATAGGCACTTTAGAATTGTCTTTCAACCTTATACACGATTTAATCTATTTTACCGTTCTAGGCGGTTTTTCGTCACTGCAAAAACCCTAAAAAATTACGTTGGTTCTTTTAACGCAAATACAGCCCTTTTAAGAGCATTAAACTCAAAAGACTACAAGATTAGGGTTAAACTAAGAAAATACGGTATAATCGATTTTTACTCAAAATAACTATGAGGACTTTAGAAAAATACGTTCCTTATATTGCTCTCCTGTTACTTTTTATCTTCATTAAGCCTTTAATGGCTATTGCTAATTCTATTACTGGTGTTGTTTCAAATAAGGATAAAGAAACTGCTGAGGCGACTTACAACGATGCTAATTCAAAGATTAAGAACAGTGCTGGCGTAAAATCGCAGATGAACTCTATTAATCAGTCAAAGGCGCAGCAGTTGTTTGAGGCTATGACCCATATGGGTACAAATACCTCCACAATATTTGACATTCTTTCTCCTGGCATTGGTCCAAATCAACTTGGTGCTATCTACTTATTTTATGGTGTTAGACAACTGCGGTTCTTTGGAATTGTAGTAGCGGAAGGTGATTTATTTGCTTGTCTTAGATATGAATTAAGCACTAGCCAGTATAAAAAGCTTTGGGATACTTCACTTTATCAATTTAATAATATCAAGTAATGACCTTATTAGAGCAAAGTATTAAGGATTACGGTAAGTTACACATTGAGAACTTAGACTTTATCTTAGAGTTTATGGCTGCGCACTATGCGCAAAAAAAGGTTAAATCTATTAAACCATATTCTTTTACGGTTGGTAGTAATAATCACGGTGAAAATCTAAAGCTAGATTACGGTTTAAATAACAGCCTTTTCTATGGTAGGTTACAGTTATGTATTAACCCTAATGATGCGCCTTTAGCACCCGAAAAAATTCAGATAAAATATCGTAGTTACTTAAATCATACTCCTTATGATAAGTACATTACACGTATTATCGAAAAGGAGAACTTAATTAATGAGGCATCGGATAGTATTGAATTATTCGATAACCTTGAGGTTACACAACAGTCTAATAAGTATGACTTTTACTTTACCTTCATAGGCTTTAAAATCGATTTAATATAATGGGTTACTACAGTTTTAGATCAAGAAAAAGAAAATCTTTGCAGCAAAGAGTTGCGGAGCTGGAAGCTCGGGTAATTAGAAAAAGGAAGCCTTTTTATAAGACTTCTATTAAGCATTTACCATTTAGGCGTAAAAGGTGGTAATTGATTGATTTCAATTATATACTTTCTCTTTACTAAACTTCCTATTAATTTTTATGGGTGGAATAGCATTTCAAAAAAGTAACGGAGATGGTTCTGTTGCTAATGAACAGTTGTTAGAACTTAGAAAACTTAACAAGCCCGAGCTATTTAAGCTTGCTGTTGGTTTGGGCTTGTCAAACCTTGTCTTAATTACCCGAACTTGGGAAATAGGTTTCAATTGGGATAGTCATTCTAGTTTGAATTTTGGAGGTCGTTTTTTTGGCGAGTTTAAGATAACTTATTCCCACATGGCTAAATCTGATACCAACACTAATAATGCTGGTGGTTGTGGGTTAAACGATAGCGGTGTGCAGGTTGCAATGTTGACCACCTTTAACCGTTCTGACGGTTCAACAAGAGGGAACAGTGCACATAGTAGTTATGTCGGCTTTGCTGATAGCATGCATAAGACTACTATTAATTCGATAGGTGGAGGTCAAAATCCTTTTAGCTCTATGTTGGTTTCATTTATCGGTTATGAGGTTGGTGTTCCAATAGAAACAATCTTGCATAATATCGTTACCAACGAAGGGTATAAATTGACAGACAATGCAGGTAATATAATCTCAATTCCTTAGTTATGGCAGATATTAAACAATATCAGTTGCCGCTAGCTAACAATATAGCTGATGGTGACACCCTTACGGGCACTAGTGGTGCCAATATAGGGGATGATAAAAAATTTAGTTGGAGCTTGATAAAGAATAAGCTTCGGGAGATATTTTCTCCACTTCCAAACGAGTTGACCGCTGGTGGTTTAATTTCCATTGTTGGTAATAACGTCACAATAAGTACAGCTGCATACAGGATTAGCGGTCATACTTTTATGGCTGATTATGCTGGTTCTGTTGTTTTGAACTCATCCGCTGGTATGCTTCGCTACGTTGTATGGTACGGTAACACGTTATCACAGATAATTCGAATTGATGGCGCTGAGGCTGCAACTGCACAGATGCCATCTATACCCTCTGATGCAGCGTTGATTGGTTTTGTTCTTGTTAATGATGCGGGTATTGGTGCACCAGTTGTTGATGTTTCTGGCTTTGTTCGTAAGGCTGACTATCAGAATGAAAGTAACGGATTTAAAACGATTTTAAAGACGTTAGGTCTTACAGGTAACAGAACACTTTCATTGCCAAATAAAAGCGGTACTATAGCGCTTGTTGATGATGTAAGAAGTTTCATATCTGATACAGACGTCATCGAACCTGCTAAGTCGGCTTACTATTTAGTTACCGATGTTGCCGATTTGCGTTTTTTTTTCGGAAGGCTTGGAAAGAGAATTAAGTATTTAAATTTTCAATATGTAGATACTATTGAAAATATGCCTCCATTACTTTTTAGTACTGGATTTATGGTAGGTGGTCTAAACCCTACTTGCATTGCCAGACAGTCGTCAAGGATTATTTATCATATGTCGTACAATTCTGTTGATGGCATTCCTTATCATGATTTCTTTATAAATGATCAAGGTTTCCGTTCTTGGGACCATGCCTCTACAGTCCACGCATTTAGGATATCAAAAGAGCAGGTTCGGGCTATAAAATATTCTCTTTTTGCGTTAAACACTGCTCCTTCCAGTGCATCTGATGTGGGTACTACGGGCGAAATTCGATATACCTCTGATTACATCTATGTCTGTGTGGCTACTAATACGTGGAAGCGCACAGCTTTAACATCATGGTAAAACTTAAATACTTTAATTGATTAATCATGCAACCTAGTAATAACGCTATTCAAGCTATTAAGAATAGGGAGAAATGCAAATTAACTCGTTACAGGCTAAAAGGTGAAGCTTACGATACAATAGGATGGGGGCACTATATTGATAAAACTAGTCCTTTGTACGGTACTAATATTAAGACTATTACCCAAGCTTATGCAGACCAATTACTTGTAATTAATGTTAGGAATAAAACTAAGGTTATAGATAGCACCTTAAAAGTTCGAATACCTCAAAATTTGTATGATGCCTTGGTAAGTACTATTTACCAATACAACCCTAGCAATAAATCTATACAGGCTATTTTAAGGGCTGTTAACTTAGGTTACGGGGTATTTGAAATTGCCAGTATGCTCACGTCTTTACCTTCTAATAGTTATAACTTAAAAGCCCGTAAAGTTGATGCTCTGCTAGCTACTACGGGAAAACTTCAACATATTGATAAAATTAAAGTATAATGTTATCGGCAAATGAAGCGCAGTTACAATACGGTATGCCGTCTAAAAACGGTTATCCGTATTTATTCAATATCAATTTACCATTTCCATTAAAAGACGTTTACTCAAAAAAACAGTTAACCTCAATAGCTTGTCATAAAGACGTTGCACAATCTTTGATAAATATCTTTAAGGATATTTTAGCAGCTTACGGTTTAGCTAAAATACAGGAATTGGGAATTGATAAGTACGGAGGTTGTTTTAATTATCGGACAAATACCAACAATAGTAAAGCTCTTTCTTTACATAGTTGGGGCATTGCTATCGATTTAGACCCCGAACGTAATTTAAACCACGAAACGAGCAAAACCGCACGTTTCGGACGCCCTGAATACAAAACTATGATTGACATCTTTTACAGGCATGGTTGGGAAAGCTTAGGGCGTGAAAGGAATTATGATTACATGCATTTTCAAGTCAAGTCTAAGGCTTTAACCGCAAAAAAGAAGTAGAGGATAGCTCCGAGCCTTTTAATTGGGCTATCCTTTTATTACCATTAACTTTTCTTCTTTACTTTCTCTTTAAGAAACGCCCTTAGGGCTATTAACTTTTATTTTATGGCTGCAGAAAAATTAAATGACTTACAGTCTACTGCTACTGATTTAGGTAACAAAATTGTTGACGCTGATAACCATAGGATTAGCATTACTTCTATTTTAGTCGTTGTGTTAATCGGACTTCTTTTAGCTTTTAAGGAAGCTGTAATTGAAATGCAGGAAGATTATGCGAACGGCTAAAAAAAAAAAAGAGAAAAGCCCGATTATCTATCAATACAATCTTTTCGATAAGCGCTGCGTAGATGTTATGCAGCGTAACAAACAAATTAGAAAATTTCCTATTAACTTCTTAAAACGAAAATCATGTACAGGGTAAATATTTACTACAATGACAATCCGTATCAGATTGAAAAAACAAGGCTTTTTAGGTTTAGAGCTTTAGGTATTCTTTATATAGCTCTTCATCATTGTTTAGGTAAGCGTTTTACATTCATATATAAACACTAATGAAGTGTTTTATATGTAACCTTGACATAAGGCGGGTTCCCTTGTATAGGGGTAATTCGGTAACGGATAAAACCAGTATATGGTTGTGCTTGGGGTGTTTAAGTATTGGTTATCCTTTGCTTGACACTCCATCTAAGGCTCTCGGTTGGTCATTAGGGCATCACTATGAAATGTCATTACAAAGAATTTACTACGATGTTAGACACAATACACTTTCGTATCACAAATCTTTCCAAAAATGCAACAATCAGACATCAGCTTTCGACAACAGGTAAAACAGGGCAGACAACAGCCGAAGTATCTCGCAGTACTCTTGAAACTTTGCAAGGGGATACGATTAGGGTTAACCTTTTTCACGATAGTGATAACATTCTTCCTTTTATTAGGCGTGATAGTTTTAATATTCCCTCTAGCCATTATAGTGTATCTTATGTGGTTAATGAGGTTGCAGATAGAATAGACTTTAATGTATCTATACCTAAATTTGAATGGGGTACTAATATTTTACAGTACATACCTTATTATGATCAATCTGCATCTGCTATTTTCAATTTAATACATACTTTCTTTTCTAAATTCTTCCGTTATCTCAATACTTCCCCGTCATATGAGGATATTGAAATAGTACGTCTTGATTTATGCTATAATCAGTTCTTTGTAGATAAAAAACAGGCTTTGGCGTATTTGGATAGCCAAAAACAATTGGCGGTCAAATACGCAAGAAGTAGTAAAAATAACTACCGTACTTACGAAACATCTTTATTTTATGTAACTAGGCGTTACAGCTTTAAGATATACCATAAGGGTACGGAATTCGAGCAGAATGACAGAAAGGAAATGCTTAAAAAGAACCAAGAAAATTTACATGCGCTTAATCTTTCGGGAATTTCTGACGAACGCTTTGCAGATATGCAGAAAAAGCAGTACAAAGTAGCAAGTATTAAGAAGTTACAGCACGAAGCCGATAGGATATTACGATATGAAATGACTTTTAGAGGTAGTTATATGAATTATCTATTAAAACAGTTCATTTTCTCTAAGGATGGTGATAATAAGAGTATTTACAGTAGTGTATTTGAAAGGATGCTAATCTATGATAATAGGGTGGCGAGTAAGGTTATAGATAAATTTAACAGGACTAACGTTAAATTTCATCTAGCTACCGAATGGGATAAGCCAAATAAGGATTTAAACGTTTACGTTGATTATCTAAAGGGTACTTTTAATTTCCAGCTTTTCGAAATGATGTACAATCGCTTTTGGCAAAAGGTAAAGGATTATCAGTTGAATATCCCTATGACACCTTACGATGTAATTCAGAAGATAAATGACCACAATAAGACCGTAGAACTTAAGAACAGGTTTTCCTCTAAGAGCAATCAAAAGGAACAAAAGGAGGTTAATAGGCTGTTGATTAGTGCAATGTTGAGCCAGTACATGGACATTGAGAACCTTAAAAAATACTTACCAAAAAGTACGTTTTTTAGGCTAAAAGCCGAACTGAATAGGCTGGGTATCAATATGTACAATAATAATCATACAATACCTGCACCGCCTGTTGATTATTTGGAATATCGTTATATATTTGGAAATAAATTTAACCTTACTTTAAAATGAAAAAATTACTATTAGTGTTCTCTTTTGCGTTGATTACCTTTAGCGCATTTTCTCAAAAAACAGATACTATTTTTAATGAAAATAACGTGGTAGTAACATACAAGTTAGAGAAGATAGAGGAACAAAAGAACAAAGACTTATATCTACTGTCTGTTAAGGCTATTAACAAAAATGATTACGATTTGTATTATAACAACGTTTTGTTAAATAACGGTATCGTTAATCCTTTAGATAAGTATTTTGCGCAGGTTTCGGTTAGAAATGGTAACGGTATGTTCGGTGATAATGCTAACTTAGTAGGTAAGCAGAGCGAACTAGTTACACAGGACGGTGTACTTTTCCGTTTTCAAAAATCAACTTCAATTTCTGCGGAAAAGGAGTTTAAAGTAGATAAGGGAGTGCAGCCAAAACTACAGTATAAATCTAATAAGGAGCTTCGTTCGCTAAAAGATTTTAAAGTTCAAATAACGGATGCGGTTATAAATGGAAATTATACTAGTACTTGTGGTAACATTCAATTTATGCTTACATTTAATAACTTAAATAAATCTATATCACAGAGTGTAAACGGTAACAATATTTTATACACAGCAACAGGAGAAAGCACCTATTCTAAGTCTGATAAATCGGCTAGCATACAGTACAATTCTTCTACAGGTAGTTTTATTTATACGTCTAACGATGGTATATCGTGCACTTGGAATAAGCAAAAATAAAATTTGCACTTCTAAAAAAAAAAAACTACATTAGCGCATGCGTTTCGGTCACGTGTACCCATAATACACCATAGGGGAAATTAGACCGTAGGCGGTAAAAATTTAAAAAGGGCTTAGTGTTAGCCCTTTTAGTGGGAGTTACAACTTAACATAATGTAAATTATATGACAAATAGAAATATCATTGAAATTGTTAAATTAGCCTAATTTCTAACTCAAAATATAAAAATGAAGAATATCGCTGTTATAGGTTCCGGAACTATGGGTAATGGCATTGCTCATACCTTTGCACAATTTGGTTACGCTGTAAATTTAATAGATATCAATGCTGATGCTTTACAAAAAGCTATAGATACAATTACAAAGAATTTAGATCGTCAGGTTGCTAAAGGAACAATTACCGAAAGTGATAAAGAAAATACGCTAAAAAATTTAAGCACACATACAGATTTAAAATCTGCAGTTGCTGATGTAGATTTAGTTGTTGAAGCTGCTACAGAAAACGTCGAACTAAAGCTTCAGATTTTTAAGGACCTAGATGCTTACGCCAAGGCAGATGCCATTTTAGCAAGCAACACATCTTCTATTTCTATCACTAAAATTGCTGCAGTTACCAATCGTGGTGATAAAGTTATTGGCATGCATTTTATGAATCCAGTGCCAATTATGAAATTGGTGGAAGTTATCCGTGGATATGCGACTAGCGATATAACTACAAATATAGTTATGGAGTTGTCTAAGAAATTAGATAAAGTTCCTGTTGAAGTGAATGATTACCCAGGTTTTGTGGCCAACCGCATATTAATGCCGATGATTAACGAGGCAATTTACTCGCTTTATGAAGGTGTTGCCGGTGTTTATGAGATAGATACCGTAATGAAATTGGGCATGGCACATCCAATGGGACCGTTACAATTGGCAGATTTTATCGGTTTAGACGTTTGTTTAGCTATTTTGAATGTGTTGTACCAAGGCTTTGGAAATCCGAAGTATGCCCCCTGCCCTCTCTTGGTAAACATGGTTGCCGCTGGTAAAAAAGGCGTTAAATCTGGCGAAGGTTTCTACGACTATAGTAATGGCGTAAAAGATGCTAAGGTTGCAGAGAAGTTTACCAGGTTTACACAAAACTAACCAAAATCATCATTGCGAGGTACGAAGCATCTATTTAGCTCTAAGATTGCTTCGTACCTCGCAATGACGCATAAAACGTACTTTTTCCTATATTTGCCTTATGAACGAAAACCTTGATCCTTCTTCAGAAAATCTTAGCCCAATAGAGCGTGATATTGAAAAAGTATTACGTCCACAAGAGTTTGAAGACTTTGCTGGTCAGGATAAAATTCTAGAAAATTTAAGGATTTTCGTGAAAGCAGCCAAACTACGTGGCGAAGCTTTAGACCATGTGCTTTTACACGGTCCTCCGGGATTAGGAAAAACCACCCTTTCGCATATCATTGCTAATGAAATGGGCGTAAATATCAAAGTTACTTCTGGTCCGGTATTAGATAAACCTGGCGATTTAGCTGGTCTCTTGACTAATTTAGAAAGTGGCGATATCCTTTTTATCGATGAAATTCATCGTTTATCGCCTTTGGTAGAAGAATATTTGTATTCTGCCATGGAAGATTTCAAGATTGATATCATGCTGGAAAGCGGTCCAAACGCTCGTTCAGTGCAAATTGGATTAAATCCGTTTACGTTGGTTGGCGCAACTACCCGATCTGGTTTGCTAACCGCACCATTAAGGGCTCGTTTTGGTATCAATTCTCGTTTGCAGTACTATGATGCTAAATTATTAACTACCATAGTTTTGCGTTCATCAGCCATATTAAATACGCCAATTAGTGACGAAGGTGCTTATGAAATTGCCCGTCGTAGCCGTGGAACACCTCGTATCGCAAATGCTTTATTGCGTAGAACCCGCGATTTTGCCCAAATTAAAGGCAATGGAAATATCGACACTGAAATAGCCCGTTATGCTTTGTCTGCTCTAAACGTAGATGAACACGGTTTAGATGAAATGGATAATAAGATTTTACTGGCTATTATCGATAAATTTAAAGGTGGACCAGTAGGCTTAAAAACTATTGCTACAGCTGTTGGCGAAGATGATGGTACTATTGAGGAGGTTTATGAACCGTTCTTAATTCAGGAAGGTTATTTGATGCGTACCGCTCGTGGCCGCGAGGTTACAGAGGCCGCATACAAGCATTTGAACAGAGTGAAATTAGGACAAACAGGAAAATTGTTTTAGTATATCCTATTTATCATTCAGAGCGCAGCGATAGATCTGATTATATTTCCTAGAAAAGCCATACCTCGTTTCCAATTTTACGATAGCCGGGCTATCCGTTAAAAGTCCTCGTTTCGCTGCGCTACACTGTGGGCTTTCCACTGCTATCCCGTTTAGAGAACATACAGCACTGCAAAAAATCCCGACTAGTTTGCAAAAACCTGCGTTAATTAAACCCGATTGGAAGCGGCAGCTCCCGATTTTTCATCGGGACTATAGCGGAAAGCGGGACTACCACAAAAAAAAAATCGCTATTATTGATTTTCTAAAAGAATGAAATCTCTTAACAGTTACTCTTTTTAGAAGTACGATTTGTTAATCCTATCATAAACAGAACTAAACAATCAGTTTGGTTCTTTGTTCTTTAAATATGAATATAGAATTACGTAAACTCACCATCGAAGATTACAACGACCTTAGAGAATCAATGCAGCAAGCTTACTTGGATAGTGGCAATGGCATTTGGAGCAGGGCAAAAATTGGGGATTTATTAAGGATTTTTCCTGAAGGGCAATTATGTATTGCTGTAGATGGCAAAGTGGTTGCTTGCTCGCTTTCTATTATTGTAGACTACGATTTATTTGGTGATACACACACTTATGAAAAGATTACTGGTAAATACAGTTTCTCTACCCACACACCGCAAGGAAATGTACTATACGGAATTGAGATTTTTGTGCATCCAGAATACAGAGGACTGAGATTAGCGAGACGTTTGTACGAAGCTAGAAAAGAACTTTGCGAGCTGTTGAATTTGGAAAGCATCATTGCTGGTGGTCGAATTCCGGGCTATCACGAATATGCTGACAAATTAAGTCCGAGGCAGTATATTGATAAAGTTAGAACAAAAGAAATTTACGACCCAACGCTTAGTTTCCAGATTTCAAACGATTTTCACGTACGTAAGGTGCTGAAAAACTATTTGCCTGGCGATGTAGAATCCAAGGAATATGCCACCTTGATTGAGTGGAATAACATTTACTACCACGATAATGTGTCGCCTCGTTCTGCGCAAACGATTAGGTTGGGTTTGGTGCAATGGCAAATGCGTTTGTTTCCAGATATGGATGCTTTTTTTGAACAGGTAGAATTTTTTGTAGATGCAGTAAGTGGCTACAAATCTGATTTTATCATGTTCCCTGAGTTCTTTAATACTCCGCTCCTACAGCCTTACAACCATTTGCCGGAGCAAGAGGCAATGAAGAAGTTGGCTGATAAAACAGAGGAAATTGTGCAGAGACTTCAGGAGTACGCGGTATCATATAATGTAAATATCATAGCGGGTAGTATGCCGGTAAAAGAGAACGGTAAATTATATAATGCTACTTATTTATGTCATAGAAATGGGTTAACGGAAGATTATCGTAAAATTCACATCACACCTAATGAGAAAAAGTATTATGGCATGAGCGGTGGTGATAAAATTGGTGTATTTGACACGGATTGCGGTAAAATCGGAATTCTGATTTGCTATGATGTAGAGTTTCCGGAGCTAAGTAGAATCTACGCCGACCAGGGTATGCAGATATTGTTTGTGCCATTTTTAACTGATACACAGAATGGTTATACAAGGGTAAGGCACTGTGCACAGGCAAGAGCTATAGAAAACGAATGTTACGTGGCTATTGCAGGTTGCGTGGGCAACTTGCCTAAGGTAAACAACATGGATATTCAGTTTGCGCAGTCGGCAGTATTTACGCCATCAGACTTTGCTTTTCCTACAAACGCCATTAAGGCAGAAACTACACCAAATACAGAAATGATGTTAGTAGTTGATGTTGATCTACATCTTTTAGATGAACTTCACCATTTTGGAACCGTGAAGATATTGAAAGATAGAAGGAAAGATTTATATGAAGTAAAGCTGCTTAAATAAGCAGCTTTACACTCAAAATAATAGATTGTTGGTTCTACAAGATCCTAAACCTATTGTGTTACATTATTTCTGAAGAAGATAAACCAAACAACTAACAAGACTACCACAACGATTGGAATAATCCATTTCATGGCTTGTCCAGCGCCTTTATTATCAGGTTCGTTTACCGTTGGTGCCGGTTTCGGATTATCCTGATGTGCTTCGTAGTCTGTTTCTACATCAGCTGTAGTATGTTTGTTTTGCTCTTCTATATTTTCCGATTGATTTTCCATAATATCGAGATTTAAATTTAGTAGTAGTTCTCAGCAACCTTTGCTGTCATCATTTAAACAATCAAAGAAGATAAAAGGTTTTTAGCCAAATAGCTATCTTTGCAAAATCAATGTTTAGCCAATCCGCAAAATATAGTCAGATGATTAAGCAGGAAGCCCTCCGTTTGGGTTTCATGAGCTGTGGTATTGCTAAGGCAGATTTTTTGGAAGATGAAGCGCCCCGTTTAGAAACTTGGTTAAAGAAAAATCATCACGGCGAAATGGGATATATGGAAAACTATTTCGATAAACGCTTAGATCCAAGACTATTAGTAGAAGGTGCTAAATCGATAGTTTCGCTAACACTTAATTATTACACCGAAGAGAAACAGGTAGATTTAAATGCGCCTAAAATATCTAAATATGCATACGGAACAGATTATCATTCGGTAATTAAAGAAAAAATGCAGAATTTGATGGCTTTTATTAGAGAAAACATTGGTGAAGTTGATGGTAGATGTTTTGTAGATTCTGCACCAGTAATGGATAAAGCCTGGGCGCAAAAAGCTGGTTTGGGTTGGCGAGGGAAAAACTCAAATTTAATTAGCAAACAAGCTGGTTCATTCTTTTTCTTAGCAGAGCTGATTATCGATTTAGAATTGGAGTACGATAATCCTTTTCCTACCGATCATTGTGGTTCTTGTACACGTTGTATTGATGCCTGCCCTACCGATGCCATCGTGGCGCCTTACACCGTTGATGGCAGCAGATGTATTTCTTACCTCACGATTGAGCTTAAAAACGAAATTCCTACAGAGTTTAAAGGCAAAATGGATGATTGGATGTTCGGCTGTGATATTTGTCAAGACGTTTGTCCGTGGAATAGGTTTGCGACTGAGCATAGAGAAGAGAATTTTGTGCCGAAAGAAAATTTACTAGGTTTAACCAAAAGTGAGCTTGTAGATATGACGGACGAAGTTTTTAAGAAAGTATTCAAGAATTCGCCAGTGAAGCGCACTAAATTTACTGGATTGAAACGTAACATCGATTTTTTGCAGCAGCCATGAAACAATCTTTCACAGTAGTCTTGCTTTTGTTGGTTAATCTTTTAGTGTTTGGACAAGAACCTAAATTGAAGAAACGTAGTAAAGGCGCTGCAAGTGGAAGCGAATTTGCCAGATCCATCAGCGACACAAGTTTATCGCTTACAGCTAGAGAAGCGCTGATATTTGCTGAAGTGAAGAAAGGTAACCTCCCATCTTATCAAAGAAAATATAGTGTTATAGATGTGGAAAAGGTAATTGATGGTGTAACTTATCAATTAAGGATGTACGTAGCGCCAGACTATTTAGCCATTGGAAGTGATGAAGATTACTTTTACATCCCAACTACGCCTATGCTAGCGCAACGGATAGCAAATTTGACCAAGACGATGTTGCCAACGAAATTGATGGTTGATGAAATTTACAAGCAAGCGAAGATCAAGTTAGAACCACAACCTATTCCCCCTACTAAAGCAATGACGACAGTACCAGTTTTCATTGCACATCATCATATTGTTTCAAAGCAGCTGGCTAATTTTAAGGATCAGCATTTGCAATCTTATTTAACGGCTGGGAATAAGAAGGATATCATTATTTCAAATAAAATCTATGGACAGCCAACACCTAGAGTGGTTATTTATGGTTGGCATAAACTAGATGGTAAAGCGATACAGCCAGTTTACAATAAGCATACCAACACTTGGACAGATTATAGCCATGGCGTACGCTTAGTAAGCGAAAATGCAATTTTGAATGGCAAGAAAGTGAAATTGGCTGATGTATTGAAACATCCAACACTACATCAGCTACTAAGCGATGAAGGGATAATTTCAACCCCGAAATATCCAATCAAATAAAGCATTATAAAAAAAAGCCCCGAGTTTTTCGGGACTTTAATTCGTTAATATTCGTCTTCGTTAAAGAAGAAATCATCCTTTGTAGGATAATCTGGCCAAATTTCTTCGATAGTTTCATAAGGCTCACCATCATCTTCTAAAGCTTGAAGATTTTCAATTACTTCTACAGGCGCTCCAGAACGGATAGCGTAGTCTATTAATTCATCTTTAGTTGCAGGCCATGGGGCGTCTTCTAAATGTGATGCTAATTCTAAGGTCCAATACATATCTTTAAACAATTATTAATTCGTCAATTATTCTATTTTCGCAAAGCAGATAAAAAAAAACGAGCTATGCAAATATTTTTTTCAACTATTCACGCGAGGTATCCAAATATTCTCCTCAGTGTTGGTGTCATTACCTAATTTTCGCCCTAAAATGAACAAATAATCACTTAATCTATTCAAATAGACGGTAACTTTAGTGTCAACAAAACTGCTTTCGGCTAATGCCACGGTCAGTCGCTCCGCTCGCCGACATACACATCTGGCTAAATGGCAATAAGATACCACCGTATTTCCGCCAGGTAAGATAAAATGTTTCAGTTCTGGCAAAACTTCGTTCATTTGATCTATCTCAGTTTCTAGCAAAGTAATGTCTTCTTCTAATAGATCTGGAATTTTCATCTTCGACTTTTCAGGGTCGGCAGCTAAAGACGAGCCAATAGTGAACAATCTATCTTGAATTTCTTTCAAAATAACTTTGTGGTGCGGATCAATTTCTTGGCAAGCAATTAGTCCGATGTACGAATTCAGCTCATCTACCGTTCCATAACTTTCTATACGAATATGGTGTTTAGCAACCCTTGTACCTCCAATTAAAGAAGTAAGTCCTTTGTCTCCAGTTTTGGTGTAAATCTTCATACCCCTAGCCCCCAAAAGGGGAATTTATAATGATGGATGCCCAAGTTCCCTTTAAGGGATTTAGGGATTAATTGATATTTTCAAAGTCGTTACCGCTTTCGCGAATGGCTTCTAAACGAGGCGAAACAGACTTCACATCGTCGTTAAGGTAATCTTTTTCTATCAAACCATCTCGCATTCGCACAATACGATGAGCGTGTTGTGCAATGTCTTCTTCGTGAGTTACTAAAATAATTGTATTTCCTTTGCTGTGTATTTCCTCCAGCAAACCCATAATTTCTACGGAAGTTTTAGTATCTAAGTTACCAGTTGGCTCATCGGCCAATATGATAGATGGATTGTTAATTAACGCCCTAGCCACAGCCACACGTTGACGCTGACCACCAGATAACTCATTCGGTTTATGATGTACCCTATTGCCCAAACCTACATTTTCTAATGCTTGCTGTGCCCTAGTATCGCGTTCTTTCTTACCAGCACCCGCATAAATTAATGGCAAGGCCACATTATCTAAAGACGTAGATCTTGGTAAAAGATTAAATGTTTGAAATACGAATCCAATTTCTTTATTACGAACTTCAGCTAACTCATTATCTGTCATGTGGCTAACGTTAATGCCGTTGAGGATATAATCTCCTTTTGTAGGTGTATCTAAGCACCCCAAAATATTCATCAACGTAGATTTTCCAGAACCCGAGGGTCCCATTAAAGCCACAAATTCGCCCTCATTAATGGTTAAACTTACTGATTTTAGCGCATGGATCACCTCGGTACCTATCACGTACTTACGGCCAATATCTTTAATAGTTATGAGTTCTTTCGACATTACTTTTTTTGTTTTTAGACGATGACCTTTATCCCAATGTTACAAACTAATTCGAGATTGTGTCTCTATGGCTTGCTTAACTGATTAATTGTTTAATCGGTTAATTACCTATTATAAACTGTAAACAGCTAACTGTAGATTGGAAACTGATAGCTGTTAACTATAAACTATTTCTCTATAATTTTCGGTACCAAGAAAAAACTTTCATTATGTACAGCAGAGTTTTTTAACCCATCAGCTACGCTAATTTCGTTTTTTGCGATGTCCTCACGCCAAATATTTGCTTCTTCGTTCATATAAACTAAGGGCTTTACTCCTTCTGTATCTAGTTCATTAAGTTTCTCCATAAAGGTTAAAATCTTGTTCATTTCCTGCGTTAGGTTATCAACTTCGTTATCCTTTATTTCAAGTCTAGCTAAATCAGCTACTTTATAAACTGTATTTTTATCTATTATCATTTCTAATTTAGATTTACGAATTACGATTTTAGATTTAAACTGTCAATTAACCAATTATACAATTCATACAATTAACCAAAATCTACAACTTGCTATTAATGCGTTTGTAAACCTCGTTCTTTAAAACCTCATCATTTTCAACAGCTAAGATACTGGTTAAAATTGGTTCATGCACATAAACATCTACAATACCAGGTCTGGTGCCATGTTTTGCGCCGTCATCCCACATTACTTTCCACAAGTTTACAATGCTAACAGGCACAATTGGAATGTTTTTTTCAATGGCTAACCGAAACGGCCCAGACTTAAAATCTTGTAGTACTGGTGGGTAGGCGTCGTCTATCTTTCCCTCAGGAAAAATAATTAAGCTCATTCCATTTTCCAGATTTTCAGCAGCTTTTTTAAATGCCCTAAACGACGAAATTTTGCTTTCACGAGATACTGCAATATCAATAGTCTTAAAGAAAATACCCAATATTGGGTTTTTGCTCAGTTCCTCCTTGCCCATAAAATGATACCTTCCCCTAGCCAAAATGCAAAAAATGATGATATCAAAATTGGAAGTGTGATTAGCGCAAAAAATATAATTTTGGTTCTTATCTAGTCTTTTTTCAAACTTGAAATTGAAAAAGATACCAGAAAGCGCCGATGCTAGGAACGAATGTACGGTTCTAAATTTATTTAAGATACCATAATATCTTGGATGACGCGTAAACCAATAATAAAATGGTAAAAACAACACAAAAAATAGAAGTAGAAATAACAGGCAGATTGCCCAATGTAGCTTACGGAGCAGTTTAATCATCGTAATCAAAAATACAATTTTAGCAGAAAGCACAAATATTTTTTTGAAAACCAAATTGTGCACTCCGTGGGCGAATACGTCCTGCTATCCGCTTTACTTCTCCCGATAAAATCGGGATGCGTGTTCGCTCCTATCAGGTTTATTTCACTCAAAGCAGTGCAAACCACATCCAGTTCTCAACCTTACATTTGTCAAGTAGGGATAATTTAAAATTCCAACTTTCAACATTCTTCACAGTTTTCAGTTTTTTACTTAATTTCGGCCATTATGAAAGAAACAGTTGTTAGCGGAATTAGATCCACAGGAAAATTACATTTAGGTAATTATTATGGTGCGGTAAAAAACTTCATCAAAATGCAAGAAGAGTATAATTGCTACTTTTTCATTGCAGATTGGCACTCGCTAACAACACATCCAACGCCAGAAAATTTACACGGTAATATTAAAAATGTATTGGTAGATTATTTAGCTTGCGGTTTAAATCCGGAAGAAAGTACCATTTACGTACAGTCTGATGTTCCAGAAATTGCTGAATTGTATCTGTATTTAAATATGAACGCCTATTTGGGTGAATTAGAAAGGGCTACCTCATTTAAAGATAAAGTTCGTGCTAGCCCCGATAACGTAAATGCTGGTCTATTAACTTATCCAGTGCTAATGAGTGCTGATATTTTAATTCATAAAGCAACCAAAGTACCAGTAGGTAAAGATCAGGAGCAACACTTAGAAATGGCTCGTACTTTTGGAAATCGTTTCAATCGTTTGTACAACCAAGAATATTTCCCAGAGCCTTATGCCTTCAGTTATACCGAAAAATTAGTGAAAGTACCAGGTTTAGATGGCAAAGGAAAAATGGGTAAATCGGAAGGCGATGCTAATTGTGTTTACCTTTCTGACACGCCAGAAGCTATCCGTAAGAAAGTTTCTAGAGCAGTTACAGATAGCGGACCAACAGCAGAAAATCAAGAGAAACCAGAAGCAATTCAAAACCTATTTGATTTGATGAAGATTGTTTCTCCAGCAGATACCTTAAATCACTTTGACGATTTGTACAACAAAATGGCCATCCGTTACGGCGATTTTAAAAAACAATTAGCGGAGGATATGATTATCGCTACGGACCCTGTTAGAGATAGGATTAATGACATTGCTAACGACTCTGCCTATTTGCAAAAAGTTGCCCGTTTAGGTGCAGAAAAAGCAAGAGAAAGTGCTCAGAAGACAATTAAAGAAGTACGTGAGTTAATAGGTTTCAAAAGTTTTTAATTAATATTGTGACAAGCGTAAGGCGTTTGGCGTTTCTACGCTCATCGCCCTGCGCAAAACGTAATACTCAATACAAATATGCATATAGCAGTAGTAGGCAACATAGGTGCTGGAAAAACAACATTAACTGGCTTGTTAGCCAAAAATTACGGATGGGAAGCACTTTACGAAGCTGTAGATAACAATCCTTATTTAGAGGATTTTTATAGTGACATGAAGCGTTGGAGCTTTAACCTACAAATCTATTTTTTAAATAGCCGTTTTCAGCAGATTGTAGATATCGAGAATAAACAGCGCAATGTAATACAAGATCGTACCATTTATGAGGATGCGCATATTTTTGCCGAAAACCTGCACGAAATGGGTTTAATGACCAGTCGCGATCATGATAACTACAAAGCCATATTTGATAATATTACATCTTTTATTAAACCACCAGATTTGTTGATTTACCTGAAAGCTTCTGTGCCCACTTTGGTGAACAATATCCAACGTCGTGGTAGAGAATATGAAGCGAGTATCCGTATCGATTATTTATCTAAATTAAATGAGAAATACGAAGCGTGGATTAAAAACTATAAACTAGGAAAACTGTTAATTCTAGATAAAGACAGATTAGATTTTACACATAATCCAGAAGATTTAGGAACAGTAATCCAATCTATTGAAGCAGAAATAAACGGTTTGTTTTAGTATTCAAACCATTTTAATCCAAATGATATTCTTTGTTTTGTAGATTTCTACTATTGAACAAAGAATATCTTATATTAATGCTATAAAATCTAAGTAATGAAGAAAGCTGTTATTCCTGCATTATTAATTATTGGCTTAATATACGCCTGCAATTCTAAAACAGAAAAAAGTCTTGGCAATGCCGAAGACTTACAAAAAACGACAACCTTTGCATTTTCTGATATTTCAAAACTAGATACGTTTAAGGTAGCTTTAATTGGAAAGGATAGTAAAGACATGCAATTGTTGTTTACCATCAAATCTTTCGAGGGCAAGGAAATTTACAAGCAGGAAATTAAAACCAGCGAGCTTTTAAAGAATTATATCGCAACTGCGGATATGAAAAAGGAAAATGACAAAATCAAATTCCTAAAAGAAGAAATTGCTTATTTTTTTGAAGAACACCATTTTCTAGAGCCAGCGGTTACTGCGGATGAACAACCTGATAAAAATGTTCCTGACAAAGCTTTTTATGAGGAACTTAAAAAAAGTGGTTTAAATGGGTTTGATTATCGTTTGGGAAAAGACCATAACGTTTACATTGCTTGGTCTGCAAAGGAACAGAAAGTGAAGGTTTACTATAAGTGCTGTTAGTTGTTGGTTAACTGTTTAAATCACTTAACTGTATTTATTTCCTACCGATTTTTACTGATAAACACACTAGGCAAAAATCTGCGGTTCAATCTGCGAAATCAGCGGGTAATTTCAGTTATTATTAACTCGTCTTTTAATTATAATTCCTTTGAATAACCATCGTTGTTGCCTACCTTTGCAGCAATGAAAATCTGTAGAAAATTAGTCGCAGGGTTATTGTTGGTTGGCATTTTAGCCAATTGCTTTAACTATTGGATTATTTCTACCTCCTACCATTTTAACAAATCATACATTTCATCGGTTTTGTGTACCAACAAAGACAAGCCAGAGCGTCATTGCGAAGGTAAATGTTTCTTGGACATCAAACTGAAAGAGCTCGAGCAAAAGAACAAACACGAGCAAGAGCACATGAAACGTGTAATTGAAACGGTAGCTCCATTAAGAGCCTCATGGGTTTTCAAAACCTTCGAAACTGAGGTAGAAACTACAATCCCCAACTACTTACAGCAAAAGCCTGTAGGTAAAACCAGTGTGATTTTCCACCCTCCCAAACAAGCTTAGTTAATTTCTTGGTGGCTTAATAACATTGTTCCAAGTTATTGGGATGAAGCGTTATATCTAAATTTTTCTTTTACGTCATTGCGGGGCACGACCTCGAAGCGGCTATGAAGTAAACCAATATCTCTAAATTTGAGTTTTGCCTATTGGTTTAAGATTGCTTCGTGCTTCGCAATGACGCAGAGCCAGCCACCCAAACTTTCTTATTTAACACGCCCAGTAAGCACTAACGGTGTCACATTGAGCTTGTCGAAATGCATTTTATAAGGGCTTCGACAGGCTCGGCCTGACAATGTGTTAATGCTTTTCTATGGCACAATTCACCATTAAAAATGAAAAAGATTTTAACTATCATCACTATAACTTCTATCCTATTTACTGCCTGCAAAAAAGACAGCACAACACCTGATTATGACGAACAAAACTTAGCTTCATTATCTGTAGAGTTCGATAATATTGTTGGCGGAAGAACATTCGCTCTTAACAATACAACTGTTCCTTACACTAATGCAGCCGGAGAGAAATTTACCATCAGTATGGCACAGTATTTCATTAGCAATATTCAAGTGACAACCACAGCAGGAAAACAATTTACCGTTCCTCAAGACAGCTCATATTTCTTAATTAAAGGTGCTGATAGAGCAACTCGCTTTGCTAAAGTACGAGTACCCGAAGGCGATTACAGTAAACTAACCTTTGTTATAGGCGTAGATAGTTTGCGTAGTACGATGTCTGTAGACAAAAGAACTGGTGTTTTAGACCCAGCAACTGGCGGTCATTCAGGTGGTGGAATGTATTGGGGCTGGAATTCGGGTTATATTTTCTTCAAACTAGAGGGGAATTCTGAAGTAATTACCGACGACCAACAAGGAGACCCAACAGGCAAAAAGCAGTTCAGATATCACATTGGTGGATTTGGTGGCTACAGTGCGCCAACCATCAACAACATTAAAACAATCACTGTCGATTTAAACAATGCAGGTATTGCCAAAGTGAGGAAGGACAGACAAAGCAATATCCATTTATTTGTTGATTTAATGAAGTTCTTTAACGGAACTAATAGCTTCAGTATCAAATCGCATCCTACGGTTATGTTCAGTGAATATTCAACTAGCATTTCTAAAAATTTCAAAGATTTATTCACTCACGACCATACAGAAAATTAATCATGCAAACACGATATATCAAATACCTTTTGATAATTGTGGTTTTTGCATACGCCTGTAAAAAAAGTGAGGATATACAAGAAAAAGTAGAAACATTCTTGGGCTTTCAAAAGCCCAAGAATTTTCCTGAAACAGTTTACAACTTTGCAAATAATCCAGTTACGAAAGAAGGTTTCGAGTTAGGAAGGATGTTGTTTTATGAGCCTAGGTTATCTAGAGATAACACCATTACTTGCGGTTCTTGTCACATTCAATCTTCGGCGTTTACACAACACGGACACGATGTAAGTCACGGAATTGATGACCGATTGGGTACTCGCAATTCTCCACCAATTATGAATTTAGCTTGGAACAAGGCTTTTATGTGGGGTGGCGGTATCTACGATTTAGACTTGTTCCCCATCTCTCCCATTACCGCACACGAAGAAATGGACGAAAGTTTGGAGAATGTATTGAACAAGCTCAAAGCGCTGGACAAATACAAAAGTAAGTTTAAATCTGCTTTTGGCACCGAGGAAATTACTACTGCAAAGTTCTTGAAAGCACTATCACAATTTATACTAATGTGTGTGAGCAGTAATTCTAAATATGATAAAGTAATGCGTAAAGAGGGCAATGCTAGCTTTACTGCAACCGAACTGGAAGGTTACGAACTCTTCAAGCAAAAATGTGCTAGCTGCCATACCGAGCCACTTTTTACAGATAACGGTTTTAGAAATAATGGCCTCGCTCCTAGTCCTATCAACGATTTAGGGTTGTACACAGCTACTTTGTTAGCTACAGACAAGTACAAATTCAAAGTTCCATCGTTGCGTAACCTCAAATATACTGCGCCTTTTATGCACGATGGTAGATTTTTAACGCTAGATGCTGTTTTTACACACTACATGCATGAAGTACAGGCAACAGAAAACCTCGACCCTTTATTAAACAAGGACGGCATGAGAGGAATTGCAATCAATAACGATGAAAAAACAAGGTTGATGGCTTTTTTAAATACACTTAACGACGAAGAATTCATCAATAATAAACTTTTAGCAGAACAATAATGAATTTAAAAAAGATAATCTTACTCGCACTCTTATTCAGCCCTTTAAGCTTATTGGCTTGTGATATTTGTGGCTGTGGTGTCGGTAGTTATTACATCGGCATTTTGCCAGAATACAATAAACGTTTCATTGGTTTAAGGTATCAGCATAAACAATTGCAAACGCATTTAGGTCCACAGGGAAACGTTACGCCACTAACAACTGATGAGACTTACCAAAGCGCAGAACTTTGGGGCGGTTGGAATTTCGGAACAAAGTTTAGAGTTTTGGCTTTTGTGCCTTACAACTTTAATGAGCGGTCTTCGCAAGCTAGCTCTGGCTCAAAAAGTGGATTGGGAGATATTGCCGTGATGGGTTACTACAACCTTTTCACTAAAAGCACCAGCTTTAAAAGTAAGTTATTGGTACACTCACTTTGGTTGGGTGCAGGTGTTAAAGCGCCTACCGGCAAATACGAACCAAGCGAACGATTAGCGGTAACAGAAAGTCCAAACAATTTTCAATTAGGTACAGCCAGCACAGATTTTACGGTTAACGCAGCTTACGATGTACGTTTGAACGATTTGGGTGTAAACTTGAACGTCAATTACAAAATTAATACTGCTAACAAATACGAGTACCGTTACGGAAACAAACTAACAACCAATGCACTGATGTATTATAAATTCAGGTTGTTCCACCAATTAACATTTGCTCCAAATGCAGGTATTTTGTACGAAACCGCCAATAAAGACATTGAAAATAACAAATACGAAGTAGAGGTTTCTGGCGGTCATTCAGCTTCGTTAGTTACCGGTTTTGAATTAGCGATGAGCAAATTTTCATTTGGCGCCAATTATCAAACTATTGTTTCACAAGAGCTGGCAAATAAACGAGCAAAAGCTGGTAACCGTTTAATGTTGCATGTTTCGGTACCATTTTAAAATTTAACATCATGAGAAAATTAAAATATTTATTCCTATTTATCCCATTAACCTTCGCAGCTTGCCAACAAGAAAACAACGAGCAAGCCATCAAGAAAACTATTGATGATTTGCATAACGAAGCGATGGTCATCAACGAAAAAGCCATCAAAACTACTTTTAAATTAGATAGCTTACTAGAAGACAAGCGCCAGCAAAACAATGCAGACACCATAGAACTAACAAAATCGATAAGTCAACTCAACTTAGCAGATGAAAAGATGATGGATTGGATGCATGATTTCCAACTCGATTTTAAAGGTTCTAAAGCAGAAGCACTGAGGTACTGTCAAAGCCAATTGGATAGTGTTAAACAAGTACAAATTCAGTTAGAGAAAGCAATTGAACAAGCAAAACCATTTATAAAACAGTAATTATATAGCCACAGATGCACAGATAGTTTTTGAAATAGCTTTAAGATTGCTTCGTACCTCGCAATTACGCCAATACTACGTCATTGCGAGGAGGAACGACGAAGCAATCTTACAACGTTTAAAAAGTTAAAGAGACTACATCTATGGCATAAAACCCAATTAACAACATGAAAACAACTTTAATAATCTGTATTTTTGCCCTAAGTTTTGGAGCAACCTACACAAGCAAGGCAGTAGAAAAAGACGAAATAATCATACAAACAGACAGCGTTAAAATAGACCCAGTTTGTAAAATGAAAGTAAAATCATCTACAAACCTTAAAAGCATTTACCAAAAGCAAGAGTATTTGTTTTGCGGTAAAGGATGTAAATTGAAATTTGATAAAAATCCAGAACAGTATTTAAAAAAATAACGATGAAGAAGATTTTAGGATATGCAGCCATAGTTGGCTTGATTACACTTGGTGTGGCGTGTACACAAGAAAGAAAACTCCCTTTTTACGGAGATAGAGAAGCAAAAATCACTAAAGATGCTAACGGAAACGAGAAAATAGACACCATTTATAAAACCATTCCAGATTTTAAGTTTTTAAACCAGGATAGCGTTGAGGTTACGCAAGATGCTTTTAAAGACAAAATCTATGTTGCCGATTTTTTCTTTACCTCATGTAGCACCATTTGCCCTATCATGCACCGTAACATGAAAACGATTTTCGATAAATACAAAGACAACAAGGAAGTAATGTTCTTGTCTCACACTATCGATTTCAAGTACGATAAGCCATCTGTATTGAAAAAATATGCGCAGAAATTAGGTGCAGATGTTCCACAGTGGCAGTTTCTTTATGGAAATAAGGAAGAGGTTTATAAAATTGCAGAAAAGGATTATTTGGTTGCTGTACAAGAAGACAGCGAAGCTACAGATGGCTACGTTCACCAAGGTTGGTTAGTTTTAATAGATAAGCATAAACGCATTAGAGGTGCTTATGATGGTACTAAAACCGAAGAAGTAGAAAAACTAAAAGCCGATATGGATATTTTATTAGCTGAAAAAGACTAGTCAAGTGGAAAGTAAAAGGTCGAAAGTTAAAAGTTTTACACTGCGCAAGGCAATTGTTTGCAGCTTATTTTTTGGAGCTATTACAATGGCAATCAATGCTTGCCAAAGTGCTAGCGAAATAGAAATGGCTAAATACATGTCTAATGGAAAGGATATTTATCAGGCCAGATGCCAAAATTGCCATGGAGAAAAAGGTGAAGGTTTGGGAGAGTTAGCTCCCCCACTAACCGATACAGTTTTTCTTAAGTTAAATAAGCAGAAATTAGCTTGCTACATTAAAAACGGCGTTAACGAGCCAATGGAAATTCATGGTAAGATCTACCATGAGAAAATGCCTGCGCTAAGCAATATGCACGATATAGACATTGCTCAGGTTATCGTTTACATTACTAATTCTTTTGGCAGCCAACAAGGTATGTACACTTACCAACAAGTGGCTAATGATTTGAAAAATTGTAATTAAGTATTCGTCATTGCGAGGTACGAAGCAATCTTACGACGTTGTAAATTGAAAATCGCTTTAAGATTGCTTCGTACCTCGCAATGACGTTCATGTTAAAAACTTACGAAGTTTCTAAAACTTCTTAAGTTTAAATTTTTCATCAGTTCTATCGTTCGAAAAGCAATTTAGTATTTCAATCTACGGCTAGTCGGGCTATCCGCTCAAAGTCCTCGTTTCGCTGCACTACACTGTGGGCTTTCCGCTGCTATCCCGTTTATAGAACTTAAAGCACTGCACCAAACAAGGTTGTGTTTAGCAAAGGGCGGTGTAAAATAAACCCGGTAGTAGCGATATACTTTTTGTTTGTTAGTACCGCTTAATTTACTGTCACGCTGAGCTTGTCGAAGCGTTTTTGCTATAAATATCCTTCGACAAGCTCAGGATGACAAGTTCTGGAAAACAAAAAGATTAAGCGGATAACGGGACTGCTTTTTAAAATAGGATACGAATAGTGCTTTTCTAAAAACCTAAACGAAATTAAAATACTACCTTTGTGCTAATGCAAACTGTTCTATCGCTGTTCACTTGTTGAAAAGAGGAAAGTCCGGGCAACAGAGAGCATCTCGCTTCCTAACGGGAAGGGGTTTGGGATTGAAGACCTGAACCACGGAAAGTGCCACAGAAAATATACCACCCAGCGCAGGTTGGGAAAGGGTGAAAACGTGAGGTAAGAGCTCACGAACTTTGTTAGCGATAGCAAGGTTGGTAAACCCCGGGAGTTGAAAGACCAAATAGGCTAACGTACGTAGGGCTGCTCGTCCGATGTTAGTGGGTAGGTCGTTAGAGGTTAGCGGCAACGCTTGCAGTAGATTAATGATAGAAGCCTAACCTTGTGTTGGGAAACAGAACCCGGCTTATAGGTTTGCATTTTTTAAGACTTTAGCCTCACCTATGGGTGGGGCTTTCTCATTTTTAAGTATTCTACTTGTAATATTGGGTAGTTAACTTAAATCTATTTCAATAATTAACTGTTATAAAATCAATTAAGTTAAATAATTAATTACGAAGCTGTTATAATGTTATAACAACGCTTATGGTTTTATCAAAAATTTTATAACATGAAAAAGTTAGCATTATTAATGGTGGCGTTGGGCTTGTTCGTAGCATCATGCGGAACGAGCAGAAGTACTGATTCTACAACAACCGATTCGGTAGGTACAGATACCGTAGCTACCGACACCACTAGAATGGAACGTCCTCAGTAAAGAATAAGCTGTTTAGAATTTAATTTTCTGAACAGCTTACTTATACAAAAACCCAGCTGACGGGCCGGGCTTAGTTAGAGAGGTTATTTAAAACTAATTTTGTAGATCTTTAATTCATAAATTTCTATAGGTAGATGTAGAATCAGCAGAAATTAAATGCTTGAATTGCAAATATATGCAAAGTCACCAAATGGTGACTATATAAAGTGTTTTATTTTTGTAACATTGTACTATTAAAGCAATTGATGGAACGAAAATCGCCTAGTTCTAAGGAACAGAGTAAAGAAAAAAGCAAACAAAAATTATTAGCTGCTGTGGGTAAAATCCTTAAAACGAAGGGTTTTTCTGCGCTAAAAGTAAATGATATTGCTGCTGTGGCAGGATTGGATAAAAAGCTGATCTATAATTACTTTGGCGGAACCGACCAATTACTGGACACTTACCTATCTACCAAAGATTTTTGGAGCAATGTTAAAGGTGACAGAATACCGAAAGATATTAAAGACGGTGGGCAGGAGTTTTCGAAAGAATTGGTATCTGCTCAATTCGATTATATGTTTCGCAGCAAAGAATATCAGAAAATTATCTTGTGGCGATTAAGTGAGCAGCGCAAGTCATTACAAAGGCTAACTACTAATCAGGAAGAAGTTGGAGAAGTGATTTTGCAAAATATAACTGATCCGCATTTTGGTGATAAAGCGGATATGTACAGAGCTGTTATGGCTATACTTGTTTCTGGAATTTATTACTTAAACTTAACTACCGATGTAAACGGAAGCATATTTTGCGGTCTAGATATGAATGAAGCAAGTGGCAGAGCTAAAATTGAAGAAGCACTACACTTTTTGATTGATCAAACTTATAACCTGGTTTAGCATTATTTTTACTAAGCTTAAACGAAATTAATTAGCAACCAGTGGAATAGTAAAACCGAAGGTAGAACCTTTCCCCAGTTCGCTATCTACCCACATTTTGCCACCATGGTCTGTTACTATTTTAGAAGCGATGTAAAGCCCCATTCCTAGACCAGAGTGCGAGTGAATAACATCTTCTGCCCTGTAAAACTTATCAAAAACAGATCGCCTGCTTTCTTCACTTAAACCTATTCCTTGGTCGGTTACTTTGATAACAATGTGTTCGTCTTCGAGTGTACTTTCTAATAGTACCAACGTTTTTTTATCAGAGTACTTTGCTGCGTTGCCTAACAGATTTGATATCACTTGCTCTAATCTTAAAGGATCTATTTGTACCGTTACATCGTCTGCTAATGAAACTTCTAGCTGGTGCTCTGGAAGAATATGCTTCATCATTATAGCGACATCATTGATAAAATGATTTAACTGTACTAACTTCATTTCGTAGACTAACCTACCATTCTCCATACGTGAAATATCTAGCATTTGCTGTACTAGATTAGACAGCTTTGCTGTTTGAAAATCTATCTTCTCTATCAAGTCTTTAATACGGTCGCTACAGTCGTTTTTTGACATGCCGACCAATTGTGTATAAGCCTTAATTACAGTAAGCGGAGTCTTTAGTTCGTGACTTGCCATAGCGATAAACTCATTTTTTTTCTCGTCTATCAGCTTCGAACGTTTAATTTCTTCCTCTTTTTCTACACTAATGCGATTTAACTTTACATTCCTTCTTTTTAAAGTTTCGTAGGCATTTATGGATGTTGCATGTTCTGCGGCTGTAATTAACTCGTCGATTTTTATTTTATTTAGATTGATGGAGCGTGGTATGCCCATTACCATACTTATTTTCTTAGTGCCGTCTTTTTCTTCTAGGTTAAATTCTGGCACTAAGCGTTGCGCATAGTGATAGCCTTCATCGTCGGCAGTTAGCATAATTCCTATAGGAAAATCGAGCTGTGCAATGATATGATAGCGATCTCCTTTTTTGAGCAGACCAATCAGCATAACTCCAGCGTCGGTATGCTCAATGATAGAACGAGATATTTCTGAAACTGCCGTGGCAAACGTAGTTTGTGTAGAGATAGTCAATCCAATTTGTTGTGCTAAATTGAGGCTGCGTTTATACGCTAACACTAAGTCCATCTCGTTTTCGAGCGCAATTTCTAAGATTTTTATCATTTGATTTTGATAACTATAACTGACATATCATCTGTTCTTCTGCCGTGATCTTTATACAAAGCTGCTGCTAAAATACTAGGGTCGTGATTGAGTATCTGTGGATATTTTGTCAAATCCCAACGGGTTTTAATGCCATCTGAACATATAATGGCTACATTGAAATCTAAACTTGTGTAATATTGGTCGTTAAGTGTATTTGGAATGTTGTGTCCAACAATGCCATTATACGACATGTGATTTTTATGCAAATGAGGACCATACAGGCGCAACATGATGTTTCCAATTCCACAGCAAACCCACTTTTTTTCTTTGTGTTCGTAATTAACGATGTGTGCTACAGCTCCACGAGTTTTTTTGATTGCCGGATGCAAAGCACGCAATGTTTCTGATGGACGGCTAAGAGGTTCGATAATTAAAGCTTTAACAGCCGCATTTACTGCCTCATTTGCTGCAGGTCCGTGACCTAAACCATCGCCTAGAAATACCTGAAAACCCTGCGGCGTAATTCTGCACATATATCCGTCTCCACTTACCGTTTCTCCAGGTTTGGCAAGCACTAAAGGTCTTATTATAAACGGTTCTTTTCTAAATACTTGAGGCTTAGTTACGTAAATTCTACTCAATAAAATAGTACCCCAGCCTACCTGACTGTAGATATCAAAGCTGTCTGAAAGCCGCTTGATACTGCCCAGACCGTGACCTAATGTATTTCCTGTAGTAACCCCGTCTTGCAGCATTTTACTGGCATTTGCCATACCAGGACCGTTATCTAAACTAATTAATTCGATATAACTGTCTTTTCCCTTTCCGAATACGCCTACTAAGATCTCACCATCTTTGGCGTATTTAGAAAGATTGGAAGTAATTTCTGAAACAATTATTTCCAATTCGTTCAAACGAGTTTTGGGTATGCCAGCATCTTCGGCAATCTTTTGGATTTCCTTTTTGAGCAGCGCAAAATAGCTCCTATCATTAGCAGCGAAACTAATATGCGTACGATCAATTATCTTGTCCATTTTAAAAGCATCACTACTGTTCCCTCCCCTGGATTACTTTTGATATCAAATTCATCAACTAAACGCTTTGAACCTGGCAATCCAAGTCCTAAACTTTTACCTGTACTGTAACCGTCACGCATTGCCAACGTTAAATCAGTTATGCCAGGTCCTTTATCTGTAAAAGTTAGTCTAATACCATTGTCCCTTCCCCTTGTAACCACTTCAATTAATCCAATGCCTCCATCTGCATAACGCAACATATTACGTACTATTTCGCTAGATGCTGTAATTAACCTAGTTTGATTAAGTAAGCCCATTTTAATTTTAACGGCAACTTCCTTTAATCGATTTCGGAACAGTACTACATCCTGCTCTCTTTGGATCGTTACGGGATCCTTACTCAGCGACAGAATCATCTTCCTCGCTTTCGTCAGTTTCTTCGTCGCCGATCATCATTTTTAGCAAGGCCATACCCTTTTCTACATCTAAAGCGGTATGTACTCCTTTTAATGGTAAGCCAAGCTCTATCAGCGTGATTGCCACAGCTGGCTGCATTCCAACTACTACGGTTTCCGCATCTAATATTTTCGACATACTGGCGATATTGCCGATAATACGTCCCATAAATGAATCGACGATAGACACTGCAGAAATATCAATTAATACTCCTTTTGCCTGTGTTTTGTTTACCATTTGTACCAGATCAGCTTCGAGCGTGAGCGCTAACCTATCATATAAATCAACTTGGATGGTCACTAAAAGAAAACTGCCCATCCTTAGAATAGGAATTCTATCCATTGGCGCTTAATTTTTTGTTAAAACGTTAGTTTTCTTTACTTCCAATCTCAAGGTTTTAAAAGCATAAGCCAATGCCGAAGCTAATGAAGCTTTAGTAATGATACTAGACAAATCGATACCCAAGTGTACAACAGTTTGGGCAATTTCTGGTCTAATACCGCTAATAATACACTCTGCTCCCATCAATCTGGTTGCACTAACTGTTTTAATTAAGTGTTGAGCTACTAACGAATCTACCGCTGGTACGCCAGAAATATCCAAGATAGCAATGCCAGAACCAGTTTCTACAATTTCTTGTAACAAACTTTCCATTACTATTTGCGTACGAGAGCTATCTAACGTACCGATGATAGGCAGAGCTAAAATTCCATCCCATACACGGATAACGGGTGTAGATATTTCGGCAATTTCGTCCGTTTGGCGTAAAATAACCTCTTCCCTCCCTTTAATAAAGGTTTCGAAAGTAATTACGCTTAGATGATCCATGATGCGGTTAATCTTGCGGCTTTCCTCAAAAAGTACTTCGGGTTGATCTTTAATCTCTTCGCTTAATACCTGAAGGATAGCTTCCCTTAGTGTAAAGATGAAATTACCTGTTTCACGCGGCGAGAAACCTTGGCGGGCACGAGTTATGGATATGCCACCTAAAATTTCTATTACCGGATCCCAACTTTCAGATTGTAAGTCTACAGAATTCGACTCTGTTAGATTATTTACCAACGAGTCTACCAACTCTTCAGACTGAATTCTTAAATCTTCGTTACTGATTAGATCTTCTCTGAGCCCGTCATCAGATAATTGATGGCTCATCCAGTACTCTAGAATATTTTTCTTCTTTTTTTGAAGCACTTTGTACGAGGTTGCTGACATTGTTTGTCTATTTATATTGTGATGGTAATTTTTGTAAATATAGCTAAAGGTTTTTAAACAATTCCTATAGTTCAAATTGACGTATTATATAAATCTCTAGACGGAAAAATACTTGATTAGGACCTTAAAACTAGAAAATTAATACCAATATATCGATGATTAAAAATTAATCTTCGGCAATATAATTTACCTCGAAACCTCTATAACTTAACATTTCTGCCGTATGTGTTACAGATAGGTTCAAATTGTAACGTGAAATGAGATTTTTAGCTTCGTTAACAGCTCGATGTAAATCTACAATACCTCTTACTTCGATGCCGTTTGAAAGCACTTTGAATTTTCTAGGTTCGAATTCTTTGATAAATGTTTGTAAGTCGGAGTGCGATTGTTTTGATGTGTCTATCATAGTTTTTAATTAAAATCACACCTTAAACAGCACAACGCCATTAAAGTTTGAATTGATTTACAACCAAAAGTGATGATATACAATAACCCGCTAATTTTTAAGCCATTAATCGGCTCACTTTTTTTGCCATGTCGTCAATGTTAAACGGTTTTGGAATGAAATCATCAGCCCTGCAGAACCTTTCAACATCACAAAAAGTAGTATTTGCCGACATCATTAGTACTGGAACATTATTAAAATTCTCACTCGACTTTATTTTGTGGCACAAGTGTATACCATTTCCATCTGGCAACATTACATCCATTACCATGGCATCTATATGACTAGGTTGGCTGCGTAACGCCATGTTAAATTGCGACGCATTTTCAAAGAGTGATACCTCATAACCTTCTTCCTCTAATAGCATTCCTATTATTTCCCTAATCCCTGGATCATCTTCCACTACCCAAACTTTTTTCATTTTATTATCTACATTTATCATCCATCAACATTTTATGATACCGATTTGTTTAGTAGCAAGAGATCAATCTTAAAAAGATGATGAATTTTTGATCAAAAGAGGTATTTAGCTACTTGGAACAGGTACATATACCGTATATCCAAACTGCCTAAACAAGGTTAAATGATAAAATGTTTAGCCATCAAAAAACGAAGATGGAAAAGCAGCTTATTATTGGAATTTTAGCTGGCACGCTAACAGCTATATCTGCAACGCCTCAAATTTTTAAAGCACTGCGAACTAAGGAAGTTGAGCATGTATCACCCATCATGTTTCTAATTTTGGCAGCAGGTAACGCTACCTGGTGTTGGTATGGCATTGTAATTAAAGATTGGCCAATTATTGTTACCAACGCATTTTCTTTTAGCATGGCAATCATCATGTTGGCCCTAAAAATAATTTATCGGAAAAAGTGATTTTATAAGCTGTATTGGTCTAAATCGTATAACTATATCCGCAAGTAAATTGAGCTACCTAATACGTAGAAAAATCAGATCAATTGCACAAACTACGTGATTTAATCATCAATTAAACAATTGTCGGCCTCCTATACTTTCTACATAGCAAATTAAAACTTAACGATATGAAAAAGCAAGAAAAGGAAAATATGCCTAATGCTCATCTACACGAATTATTTGTAGATGAATTAAGAGACATCTTAGGAGCAGAAAAACAACTTTTAAATGGTTTAAAGAAAATGGCGGATAGTGCTTCAAGTTCAACTTTAAAAGAAGCTTTTACTGCTCACCATGCAGAAACTGAAGAGCAAATTGAAAGGTTGAAACAGGTTTTTGAAAGTTTGGGCATGGCTGCTAGAGGAAAGAAATGTAAAGCCATGGAAGGCTTACTGGCAGAAGCGGAAGAAATCATCGAAGAATTTGAAGGTGATCCGGCATTAGATGCAGCATTGATTTCTGCAGCACAGAAAGTTGAACATTACGAAATTGCCAGCTACGGATGTTTGGTAACTTATGCAGCTTTAATGGAGCATACTGAGGCTCAAGAGTTACTGGAAATGACCTTAGCACAAGAAAAAGAGACTGACGTAAAGCTTACGGATATTGCAATGTCTGAAGCTAACGTTTCTGTATAAGAGAGAAAGCAGCCTAGCTCTAGGCTGCTTTTTTTAGGTTCTATTTTCAAGCATTTTAATATAATCTTACAACAATATAATGCTACGATAAGTCCTTGTTTAACGGTAAGCTCGAACTTTCGCTTTCAAAAATTGAATAGTATAGAAGTTAAAAACTAAAGAATAATTTGATTTTTAGAAGGCAAATAGAGAATTTTAGCTTTTAATAAATCGATTTCTCACAAACAATCCTGTTTTTAGGTTGTTAGTTTGGATATACTTTTCAGTTTACCATAAGGAATAAACAAGTGTGGATCATCGAAGACGATCCTGATATTCGAGATGTTATTGCCTTTCTACTTGAAGAAGAGGGTCATGAGGTGAGGCTCTTTGAAAATGCCACTCGTTTTAAGGCTGCGTTAACTGAGCCGAAAAAACCAGATTTGTTTTTAATGGATGTAATGCTTCCAGATGGGAACGGCTTAGAGCTTTGCGAGGAAGTTGTTAAAAAGGACGATTTATTACGAGACATACCTATCATTATTATGTCCGCACACATCGGCCTTGCTAAATTTGAACAATCTTGTAGTGCAAATGATTTTATACCTAAACCATTTGACATTAATACGCTTTTAGAAAAAGTTAACAAATTGTTAGTTTGAACAATATGATTTAAAGATTCGCCTTCATCAGCATAATTACCTTAATACTAATGAATGATCAGACGAATAAACCGAACCTCAAAAACAGCCACTGCTCCTACCTTCTTCAACTCTCTGATACCATACAAGATTTAGATGCGATAAAAGTTCTACCTACAGGACTGAATTTGTTAAAAGACTACTTAAAAGCAGTTGATATTGAGTGCTATGAAAAACATCAGTTTTCTAAAAGGCTAGATGACGACACTGTTTCAAAATTACAGAGCGGTACGCTAATTGCCAGTGGTAGTACTTGTTATGTTCCATTACTACAAGAAAATACGCTAACGGCAGTTTTATTGCTTCGTTCTAATGAAAATAGAGAATGGACTACAGAAGAAGTTGACCTTTGCCAGCAGACACTTCATCGCCTATTGGCTACAAAGTTGAGGACTGTAAAGCTTCAATCTTTAAGCGATAGTGAAGAAATGCATCGCCTTCTCTTTCATTCTATGGACGAAGGTTATTGTATTATAGAAATGATTCACGATGCGGATGGAAAGCCCGTTGATTGGCGGTACATGCAAGTAAACCCGGCATTTGAACGACATAACGGGTTGAAGAATGCCTTAGGTAAGACTATTAAAGAGATGACTCCAGCTATTGAAGAGAAATGGATGTTCATTTACGACAGCGTAGCACAAACAGGCCAACCAATTCGTTTCGAGGAAGACTCATCTGCGCTAAGCCGTATTTTTAGTTTATACGCATTTAGGATGGACGCGGAAACGAAACACGTCGCCGTGATTTTTACCGATATTACTGGACAAAGAAGAGCTGAAGAAGCGCTTAGGCGTTCTCAAGATAGTTACCGCATAACTTTAGAGCAGGAAGTGGCATTGCGTACCGAAGAATTGCAAGCAAGTAAAACTCGTTTACAATCCATATTTGATACCACATTGGTTCAATTATCTATTTTAGAAGCTGTTAGAAATAAAGCGGGCCAAATTGAAGATTTTCAGATAAAGCTAGTAAATAGAGAACTGGAACGGGAGACCAAGCGCAGTGATTTGGTTGGTAAGATGTACAGTGAAATATTTCCGGAAACGGTGACTACTGGCCTAATGGATATCATCATTAAAGCAGTAGAAACTGGAATTTCTCAACAGATTGAATATTGTTATCCGGCTGGAGAAGTGCACCAATGGTATGCATGCATGTTCGTGAGTTCTGGGGATAGTGTTGTAGCGAGTTATCTAAACATCACTACAAAGAAACATAGCGAGCAAGAGCGCTACAAAAACCATTTGCTGTTACGACAAGCAGAACAATTGGCTCAATTAGGAAGTTGGGATTATCAGCTGGCTGACGGACAGCTAACTTGGTCTGAAGGGATGTACGATTTGTTTGAACTTGATAGCGATGCCAAGCCCGACTTACATCATTATCTCCGGTACGCAAGTAAAAAAAGTAGCGCTACGGTAGAACAGGTAATTAACGCCATACAGAATGGAAAGCCTAGTTTTCAAAAAACGTTAGAACTGCAATTTGACGGACAAACCAAGTATATTCAAATGCAAACCCTGGTAATTACCGATGATGATGGGCAACCAGAGCGAGTATTAGGAACAGATATAGATGTGAGTGCTGGTTATTTTGCGCAGCAGAAGCTGAAAAACTTGGAAGCTGAGCGTCAAAGAGAGATTGTTAAAGTAATCTTTAGCACTTTGGAGGAAGAACGCCGAAGGATTTCGGAAAATCTCCATAATGGACTAGCACAACTTTTATACGGTGTAAAAATCAGTCTACATAGCCTTTTGCAAATGCCAGAGAGAGATGCCTTTGACAAGCAACTTACTTATGCTAGTGAGCTTTTAGGTGATGCTATTTCTGAAAATAGAAGAATTTCCCATGAATTGATGCCGCCCATTTTAGAAGAGTTTGGTCTAAACGAATCGATTTTAGACATTGCAAAGAAGTTGCAGCATCAGGTTAACTTCACCTATAGAATTAAGGGAATGACGATTGGACTTGAGAAATACATTGAACTGGCAATTTATCGAACAGTACAAGAACTGATGATGAACGTTGTAAAGCATGCAAATGCCACTAAAGCGATGGTGGAAGTATCAGTACAACCTAAAGTAATCGGTATATGTGTATCTGACAATGGCCAGGGAATGGATGTTGACTCTAAAAATGATGGTATAGGCTTGGCCTCTATACGTAGCAAGATAAAATTGCTTAATGGACAAATGGAGATACAAGCGACACCTGGAAAAGGAACGACCGTTAAAATTACGTTTCCGTTAAGTATACAATTAACGAATGATGCTTAATATTTACCGAGATTAGCCGTAGTACCCAAAGCAGTTACGTATCTCAAGATTTAATGGGTAGGCTGAACCAAAAAACACTCCCCTTTCCTATTTCAGATTCGACCCAAATTTGTCCGTTGAGGCGAGAAATAATTTCTTTCGAAAGATACAGTCCGATGCCCAATCCTGATATGTTTGGCGTATGTTCATCAATTCTGTAAAACCTCGAAAAAAGGTTATTCATTTTCTCAGCCGGAATACCCATACCGAAATCTTTAATCCCTACCACTGCAAAATCCCCTCTGGTTTCTATAATCACCTCTACCCGATCTGTTCCTGGCGAATATTTAATAGCATTAGAAAGTAGATTGTTCAGCACCTGCTCCATACGCTGCGCATCAGCAAAAACCGTACAGCGGTCTAGCACTGGTGAAAAGCTGATATGGTAAGTGTTGTTGGTTTCTCTCACCATTTCAACAGTATCCGAAATTACTTTCAAAAGATCAATTTCCTCTATACTAAACTTGAGTTTGCCAGCCTCTATTTTTGATACATCTAACAGATCATTCACTAAAGCGGTTAGCTTTTGCACCTGCTGAAATGTTTTTCCTAAATATTTGCTCGGCTGTTCGTCTCTTACCAAACGCATCAAGATTTGGATGTAGCCATTAATGCCAGTTAACGGTGTTTTAAGTTCATGGCTAGCCAAACTAATAAACTCATCTTTCTTTTGGTTCAGATCTAAAACTTTCTCATAAAGCAATGCCTTTTCTACTCCTAACGAAAGATGGGCTGCAATAGAAAGTAAAAGATTTGCATGCTCGTGGTTGAAAAAGTCGGTTTCATGATGACCAAAATACAGCGTGCCAATACTTCCATTCTCGGTTGAAGAAACGTTAACTGTTATCAGACTATTCAATAAATACTCATGTTCTCCAGCTTGATATTTTAGTGTAAGTTTATCCAAGGTTCCCCAATAAAAAACTGGGTTCATATCGTGCTCTTTGGCTAAACCCGAAATGGTAGCAGGCAACGATTTAAGTACATCTTCCGACAAAGCATTTAATGGCGCTGCATAGTTATTTAGTGTTCCTTTTTGTTGTTCTGATACTAAAAAGCCTCCAAACTCTGCACCAATCAAATGAATAGTAAGCTGAATTACACTGATCAGCATATTGTCAGCTACAACTTCTTTTGATATTGCATTGATCACTAAATTAATAGCTTCGACACGTTCGGTATATTTGGCTGTAGCCACCTTGGCAGCTAGTTGTAAAGAAATGTCCCGAGCAATTTTAGAAGCACCAACAACGTTGCCACTGCCATCGGTAATTGGCGATACGGTAATAGATAGCTGTCTATGAGAACCGTCCTTTGCCTTTCTCACCGTATCAAAATGATCTACTTTTTGTCCTACCCTAATTCTTGAAATAATTAAGGTTTCTTCATCAAGCCTATCTTCTGGTATAATAATAGAAATATGCTTTCCAATTGCTTCTTCGGCGGTATAACCAAACATACGTTGCGCGGCTGGATTCCAGCTTGCAATAATGCCACTTAAATCTTTACTCACAATCACATCGTCAGAAGAGTCTACAATAGCCGCTAATTGACTTTTTCGCTCCGCAGATTCTCTTGCTTGTTGTTCTGCAGATTTCGCATCGCTGATATCTGAAACCACACCAACAAACCTGCTCGGCAATCGTTGCTCATCGAAATAAACTTTTCCAACTGCCCTAATCCATCGGATCTGGCCATTATTTTTGGCAATGGTTCGATATTCCTGTATAAAAGTACCATCACTTGCAGGATCCATCGCCTTTTCTACCGCTTGTACTGAAACCTCAACATCTTCTGGGTGTAAACCTTTTACAAAATCCCGTTCATATTCTACATCTTGGTCTGCAGCTATACCGAAGAAAAACTTACAACGTTCATCCCAGTCTAACTTGCCAGATTTCACATCCAAATCGAACAGACCCAAATTAGCGGCCGAGGCTGCTAAGTTTAAGCGGCTGTAAGTTTCTTCAACCTGCCTTCTGGATACAACCATCTCGGTAACATTTACAGAAATGGCAAGGATACCAAGTACTTTACTGCTTCCCTCACGATATGGTTGATAAACAAAGTTTTGATAGACAATTTCTGGCTTGCCATGTCTCATTAACAAAACGGGTTGTTCTGAGGCGTAAAAAGGCTCACCAGTTTCATAAACTTGTTTCATTGCCTCTTCTAGTCCTTGGGCTCTGGCATCTGGCAGTGCCTCAAAAACAGGTAAACCAACTGTTTCTTCTGCCGATCTTCCCCAAATATCCAACATGGCCTCGTTGACTAATTTGACATGATAATCAGGACCTTCCAATAAGCACATTGCTACTGGCGCCTGTAAAATCATATTTCGGATATTTTTTTCGCCCTGTTCTACCTGCTGTTTGGCAACATATAAATCTGTAACATCTGCGGCAGTATTCATTACGCCATAAACATTGCCATCTAAATCGTGCAGTGGCGTAAAACTATAATTGAAATAGAAAGTTTTGAGCTCGCCATGCATTACCAAATCTATACGTTGGTTGCGTGCGTGAAAGGGAATTCCTGTATCAAAAACGTCAGTTAGCTGATCAAAAACCGATTGATTTTCTAACTCTGGCAGTACTTCGCTGTATTTTTTTCCGATGATATCGGGTCCTTTGCCCCAAACATCTATTAAAGCTTGGTTAGCTTCTACCACCCTCATTTCTCTACCCACGTAAAGTGCAATTGGAAACGGAGCGCTAGAAACCATTTGACGAATTTGCTGTTCCTTTTCGCCCAATCTTTCTAAGGATGTCGCTAAATTGCGTCTAGCTAAATCTAAGTCTTCGTTGGTAGCGGTTAATTCTTCGTTAGATGCAGCCAATTCTTCATTAGCTGCTGCAATCTCCTCATTAACCTGATAAAGAGACTGATTAGCCTCTACTCGATCTGTTACATCTATTACTAAAACGGTTATTCCACTGGTGTGTCCTGTGCGATTTTGAAATGGAGAAACCATAAGATCGACATATCGCAGCTGTTTTCTACCATCAACTAATTGCTCCTGAGAAATTTCACGAAGATATTGTGGAGCAGCTTCATCCATAAAAACGGATAAATCGCCTAAGAGGTCAGTTAACGCTGATAAAATACTTTCTTTGTTATCACTAAAACCAAGTAAACGAAAACATTCATCGTTAATTTCTTCTACGTGTAAAGGAGTACCTCCGATAACACAAATACCAATTGGCGCATTGCCGATCATACTGCGCATATGTTGTTGGCTAGCACGTAAAATATCGCCTGCAACTAACTCGTATGTTTTTTCCTGACAGATACCCCAGGCGCCAAAAATCTCTCCATCTAGCTCAAACAGCGTTCCCATTGATATGTCTAAATATCGATGACCTAATCGCCCCTGTGTACCAATACGAACTCCTTTTACTACAGTGCCTTTATTCTTGTACGCATCTTCAATAGCCGACGATACTTTTTTCCAATGTAACCCAAAAGCGAGGAAACCTACATCTTCTCCTCCCTGTTTTATACCAACATCTGGAAACAAAGCAGCAAAAGCGGCATTGTAAATAAGAATTCTTTGCTTTCCCCAACAAACAAAAGATGGACAAGGATTTACCAGTTGTGCACTAATCGCATACTTTAATCTTAATGGCCATTTAGAGGGATGCCCTACCTCTGTACCTTCCCAATCTTGCGAAAGAATAAGTTGTGCAATATGTTCGCTCCCTCTAAGGAACGCCAAAGGATCTTTTTCAGAATACGTAGACATTCGTTAATTGAGTTAAATGAATAATCTTAGGCTGATAGCTTGGCAATCAGACTAAGTAAATCATCAAATTCGAAAGGTTTGGCAATTGCGCCATCCGCTCCTGCTTTCTCTGCATTCTTCGCCACATCATTATTTGCTGAAACTAGAATTACAGGTATGCTGCTAAGCACTTCGTCTTTCTTCAACTCTCCTATTGCAGCAACGCCTCCCATTACAGGAATCCAGTTATCCATCAATATTACATCTGGACGCAATTCCTTAATCTTGCTAACTACATCATCACAGTTGCTATATAAAACAACTTTATAGCCCTCCTCTTCCAATAAATACGAGTAGATATCCAACAAATCACGATCGTCGTCGAAAACGGCAACGGTCTTTTTTCTCTTTTCAAGAGTTGCATCCATGCTCGAAATTAATTATAAAATCCGAACAGTCAAATAATGCAACACTACGCTTAAACACTTCAATAATAGAATTGTTCTAAACACGTATTTCACTGACTAAATAGCATTTGTAAGTCCCACAAGCAATGGCGCATAGCTCGAATTTATGATCTACATCTTTAGCAAGATGCGAAAACCATCTAACTAAAACAAGTATTCAACTCGATAAAACAGGTATTTAGCATCAATTACTAAAATTGCCAACGTTTCAGGTCCATTTTATTATTAAATATGCTCTAGATTTTACAGCGCTACGGGTTGCTATATCTATATGATTTACATTTATTTACTGGTAATTTTAACCTTAAGGAAAACCAGTGTTATCTGTCTTAAATCATCATTGTACCTGATGCTAACATTGCGGCCTTGTCTTTTATTTGATGCTATTTTTTAGACGCATACCAACTTAAAGCAAACATTTTATTAGTGTAGGAGTTAAATTATTACAATTTGACACTATGCAGAAAAAGCTATTTAAATTCTTCACCACTTATTGGATTACAGCAAAGGAGCGTGCCAAAGCAAAATTAAGAGCACAGAAATACAGGTTTGTACTAAGTATTTGCAAGCTAACGGCGGACTTGATTACAAACGCAACTATTGTTGTTGGATTACTTTTAGTAATTTTCTTAACGAGCATTACTCTGTCGTTTTCCTTATCGGTTTTCTTTAATAGTCATGTACTAGGTTTTTTAGCTGCAACATTGATACTCACTTTAATAGCATTGATGGTGTTATGGAAGAGAGAAACTGTTAACCGCTATTTTGCCGGTCTTACCATCGCACGTTATTTTGAAAAGCGACATGAAGCGCAAGATGAGAATGACGATGAGAACATGACGGATCGTAATGCATTAATAGAACTATTGAACAATAGAAGAAAAGTATGAAAAAGAACAAACTAACCTTTAAAGGTGCTTTTCAAGTATTTAAGAACGCATTCAGCGGATTTAGTGATCACAATGTGACTAAGCTAAGTGGCTCGCTAGCCTATTACACAGTTTTTTCAATGGCTCCGTTGTTGGTGGTAATCATTTCGCTATGCGGTATTTTTCTGGGGCAAGAAGCTGCCGAAGGTCAAATCTATCAGCAACTAAGCGGTTTTATGGGTAAAGAGACTGCCATACAACTGCAAGATATTGTGAAGAAGGCCGCTATTGGCAACAAAGGTAACATTGCCTTCATTATTGGAATTGTGACTTTACTAGTTGGTGCTACAACGGTATTTGCTGATATACAAGACTCCATTAATACCATTTGGGGCATTAAACCAAAACCTAAAAGAGGTTGGTTAAAAATGTTGCAAAACAGATTTCTTTCTTTTTCGGTCATCATCAGTTTGGGTTTTCTTCTATTGGTATCATTAGCTGTAACGTCATTATTAGATGGTTTTAGCAGACAGTTAGAAATGCGTTTCTCTGAAGTTTCTGTAATCGTATTCTACATCCTTAACCAAATTGTCACGTTACTTGTTATTGCGCTTATTTTCGGTGTGATTTTTAAAGTGTTACCCGATGCGGAAATTAAATGGCGTGATGTTGCTTTAGGTTCCTTAGTTACTGCAATTTTGTTCATGATTGGCAAATTTGCCATTTCTATTTACATTGGACAGAGTGATGTGGGCAGTACTTACGGTGCGGCTGGTTCACTTGTTATTCTGTTGTTGTGGACCTACTATTCTTCTATTATCCTTTATTTCGGTGCAGAATTCACTAAAGCTTATGCAGTAGCTTACGGTTCAGAAATTCGACCTTCACATTATGCTGTTAGTATGAAACAGGTAGAAATTGAGACTGGAAACGCACCTGTAGATCAGAATACACCAAGCGGTTAACGGGTTGTCTATTACATGATGAGCAATGAAGAAATTTGTATTATGCATAGTAATGATGATGTTCTGTTTGTTGTTAAGAGCTCAATATAATGACAGCACTTTTTATCATCTTGGACTAAATGTTGCCGGTTCGGTCAATAAAACCAATACTTCCGACGCTTATCTTTTGAACAACGGTGTTAATTTCGGGATCAAGAAAAAAAGCATTGTACTTAATTCGAGCACAAGTTGGTTGTACGGTAAACAAAACAATGAAATAAGCAACAACGATTTTTCTTCTACGCTTAATTTTAATCTGTACAAAACCATTCCGCATTTTTATTACTGGGGATTATTGAACTACACCAGCAGCTTTTCTTTGAAAATTAATCACCAAGTGCAGGCTGGTTTAGGTATAGCTTATAACATTGTAGACCAAGAAAGATTCTATATCAACATTAGCGATGGTATTTTATACGATACAAGTAACTTGTTAGCAGATACTCGTTATGATACCTATCGAAATTCATTGAGGTTACAGTACCGTTTAATGATTAAGGACATCATTTTATTTGAAGGCAGTAATTTCTTCCAAAACTCATTTTCTGACGGTAAAGATTATATCATTCGTAGCTCGAATAAGCTAGGTATACAACTTAAAAAATGGATTAATTTGAATACCACACTGACCTACAATAAGATGAACATCACCAGTAGAGAGAATTTAAATATCACCTACGGGATTACCATAGATAAGTATTTTTAAACATTATACTTTTACAACTTTAGATGGAGTAATAGCAAATACTAACTCATTTTCCTTTGGTTTAACGATTTGCAATCCGGTAAAGGCGCTAAATGCAGGTAATATAGCATAAGCTTCTCCAAAATAGAAGCATGGAAATCTTAAACGTTGCTTAGCTTTGTTGTAAACACTCACACCTGGATGGATATGGCCTCCAATTGAATATAGATCAGAATTGCATTTTAAGCTGTCGTGTATAAAACAAAAGCTGTTGGTGCTATAAGTTGGGTCATAAACTTCTACATTCATGTTTGCATAAATTTCCTGCTTCTGTTTATCGTGGTTTCCCTTTACCAAAACAAAGTTGATTTCCTTAAAACCTTCTCGCCATTTGGCAAAATCTTCAATCTCAGAATTATGATCACTATGAAACATATCTCCATTGATTAATAATGTTTTAGGTTTGTATTTCTGAAGTAACTCTTCTAACCTAGAAACATCGCTTTGAGAAACTGTAGTGGGAATAGCCAAACCTGCCTTACGAAAATGGGCAGCTTTGCCTAAGTGCAAATCACTGATAGCTAGAAGTTCTTCTTTTGGAAGGAAAATAGCCCGTTCTTTATCTAAAATTAATTCTTGTCCTCTAATTTCGATGTTCACATTGCAAATTTAAGTAGATTATTAAACATTAAGAAGTTAAGGAAATCAAGATTCTTCTTACTGTTAACTTTTCCTAATTCCTTAATGGTTACTTGAAAACCTCTTTTTTCATTCTCTCAATACGTTGCTCTAACTCTTCAGAACTCATATTTGCTCTCAAACTATCTACTTTAATCGGAAAAGACAAAGGTGTAAAGCGTTTCGGATAAGTGATAATGATGTTACTTTGCTGTATTCGATGCAGTGCAGCGGCCAAACGCGGCTCTTCCAATTGCTGATAAAATACTTCTTCGTATGCTTGTCGTAAAAGTAGATTGTGTTTATCGAAATCATTAAAAACGTTAAAAAACAGCCCAGCACTAGATTGTAGGTGTTTATTTTTTACATACTTTCCGGGATAGCCTTGAAAAACTAGGCCAGAAATACAAGCAATATCCCTAAATTTTCGTCTTGCCATTTCTGTTGAATTGATACTTAGCGTAATGTCTTCAGCCAAGTTTTTAGGCGAAAACACCTCGTAAGCAATACTGTCATCCATCGGGATTTCTGTATCGCTTAGTAGCTCGAAACCATAATCGTTCATCGCAATGGAGAAGGTAATTGGCACCAATTTGCTCAATCGGTAAGCAACTAGTGCCCCTAAAATCTCGTGCACCAACCTTCCTTCAAACGGATAAGCAAACAAGTGAAATCCCTCACGGTTGTTAATCATTTCAATCAATAATTCATCGCTTTTAGGCACATGAGAACGCTCCTGCTGCGTTAAAAACAGCGGATAAACAACATCTAGCTCCTCGTCTTGATGGGTTTTGTCCAACACTTCATTATATTTTTTACGCAAGACGGCACCTAAATTTGATGAAAGCGGCAACCTACCGCCCAACCAACTCGGCGACATGGCTTTCTTCTGCTTACTGCGGCGAACGATCACGGTCATATCTTTAATCTGCACAAATTCCAATACGCGTCCAGCAAGAATGAAACTATCGCCAGCTTTTATTTTTGAAACAAAATACTCTTCTACCATGCCAATGTAACCGCCGCTTAAGAATTTCACTTTCAGCATCGCATCACTAACAATGGTGCCTATATGCAGGCGGTGGCGCATAGCGATTTGCCTACTTTTTACTTTCCACAGCCCATCTTCATCTTTTACCACTTTTTTGAACTCGTTATAGGCAGTTAGGCTGTCGCCACCAGAGGTGATAAATTGCATTGCCCAAGCCCATTCTTCGGGCAACAACTCTTTAAAGGCATTAGTTTTGATGATCTCTTGATAGATGACTTTGTCGTCGAAACCATCACCTACGGCCAATGTTACTAGATATTGAATTAACGTGTCAAAAACCATGACAAAAGGTTCGCGGCTTTCTATATTGTTCTCTCTAGCAGCCTCCTTAATGGCAGCTGCCTCTACTATTTCTAAAGCATGGGTAGGCAGGAAAAATATTTTAGACACCTCGTGTGGCGAATGACCAGAACGACCAGCACGCTGTAAAAAACGGGCGACACCTTTGGGAGATCCAATTTGCACCACCGTGTCTACTGGTTTAAAATCGACCCCTAAATCTAAAGACGAGGTAGCAATTACTGCTTTCAACAAGCCATTGTGCAGGCTATCTTCTATCCAATTGCGCAACTCAAAATCTATAGAACCGTGGTGTATAGCAATTCTTCCAGCTAAATCTGGTTCGAGATCTAGTAGATACTGGTACCAAATTTCTGACTGTCCACGGGTGTTGATGAAAATGAGCGTAGTTTTACTTTGGTTGATAATAGGCAACAGCTTATGTGCAAGTTTCAAACCTAAATGTCCTGCCCAAGGCAATGTTTCAATGGTATCTGGTAAGATGGTTTTAATCTCAATCTTCTTTTCTAACTGAGCCCTTACTATGATTTTCTTCGCTTCATCTTCTGGAACAATTACATCCAATGCTTCTTGAATGTTGCCAATGGTTGCAGAAATACCCCAAACCCTTAATTTCTGCTCTCCGCTTGCTTTTTGTAAGCCTTTAATTCTTGATACAGCAAGCTCCACCATTACACCTCTCTTACTGCCCAAAAGTTCATGCCATTCATCGGCAACAATACATCGTAGGTTTTTAAATAACGCTGTCGATCCTTTCTGCGCCAGCAACAAATGCAAACTTTCTGGCGTAATGAGTAATATTTCGGGCATTGCCTTTTTTTGCTTTAGCTTTTCTGCCTGCGAAGTATCTCCATTACGGACACCTACATACCAATCTAAACCAATTTCGTCTAACACTTCCCGCATTGCCCTAGCGATATCTTTAGCTAAAGAACGTAGAGGAGTTATCCATATCAATTGCAGGTTTTTAACTGGTTTTGGTTGATTTAACTCTTCAATAACAACAGCTAGAAAAACTGAAAATGTTTTTCCAAATCCGGTAGGTGCATTTACCAAACCGCTATAGCCATCTAGGTAATATTGCCAAGTGTCCTTTTGAAAGTCAAAAGGCTTTCTTTTATCGGCTTTAAGCCAAGCAATTATTTGTTTATAGCCTTTTGTTTTTTGCATGTATTGTATGTTTCCGTCATTGCGAGGCACGAAGCAATCTCTGTGGCTGTAAAAAGCTATGGTTGTAAGATTGCTTCGTGCCTCGCAATGACGATTTGGTTTTATTCTACAACTGGAATTAACGCCCTCAAATCGTCCAATGTATTAATTTCATCTGCCTTTTTATCCTTTCGCCAACGGGCGATACGTGGAAACCGCAAAGCCAAGCCAGCCTTGTGTCTTTTACTTTCGGCAATACCCTCAAAAGCGATTTCGAAAACCAACTCTGGCTTAACGGTTCTTACCGGACCAAACTTTTCGATAGCGTTCTTATTTACAAAACTGTTTACTTCCTTAATTTCTTTATCGGTTAAACCAGAATAAGCCTTCGCAATAGTGATCAACTTATCGCCATCGCGTACTGCAAAAGTGTAATCGGTATAGAAATTTGCCCTACGACCACTACCCTTTTGTGCATAAATCATTACCGTATCTACAGTGTAAGGGTTGATTTTCCATTTCCACCAATCGCCGCGTTTTCGCCCTGCGTGGAAAATAGAATTCATCTGCTTAAGCATAATGCCTTCGCTGTTCAGTTCTCGAGCTTTTTCTCTAATGCTAGCTAATTCATCCCAAGTTTTAAATTCGATAACGGGAGATAAAACTACCACGCCTTTGGTGATCAATTGAGTAATGAGCGTTTCCAAAATCTTCCTTCTTTCCGCTAAGATCGTCGTTCGTAAATCGTTCGCTTGATACTCCAAAACATCGTAGGCAAAGAAACCAATTGGCGCATCTTCTAGTTGACTTTTGTTAATCGTCTTCCTGTTCAGTCGTTGCTGTAAAGTACTAAATGATAAAACGTTTCCATCTCTCACTGCAAGTATCTCTCCATCTAAAACAATCCCATCTGGCAATTCATCTTTTAAAAAATGTAGTTCTGGAAATTGATCGGTTACCAGTTCTTCGCCTCGGCTCCAAATAAACAATTCGCCGTTTCTTTTTACAACCTGACCACGGATGCCGTCCCATTTCCATTCGGCTTGCCAAGCGCTAACCTCACCTAAGTTTTCTGGTTCAGTATCTAAGGCATAAGCTAAACAAAATGGATAAGGCCAAGAATTATCCGTATTTACGTGAGCTCCAGAAGTGAGTTCATTATAGGTAATTTCATTTGGCTGCCATTTGCCCATAATACTGTGCATAATCTTATTGGCATCTTGTTGGCTTTGTTTGGCAATGGCATTCACCAGCATTTTGTTAGAAACACCAATGCGAAAGTTCCCAGAAATCAGTTTATTGAAGATGAAACGCTCTTGAGTAGCCAAACTGCTCCATGCCTGAAGGATGTAGGCTTTCTTTTCTTCATCGGTCTTACCGTTCAGTTCAGCTAATTCTGCTATCCATTGGTGCAAAGGTTTTTCTATATTTTCTTGTGAGGGCGGTAAAACCAAGGCAATGGTTTCACTTAAATCGCCCACGCTGTGGTAACTTTCGGTAAACAACCATTCGGGAATTCCGCTTAATTCAATAGCCCATTGCTTAATCAATGTTGTCGTAACAGGTCTTTTAGGTCGTTTGCCAGTAAACATAGCGATTACGAAAGGCTTGTCGCGTTCGTCAGCTTCGCTAAAATAACTCACCAAGGCTCCAATTTTATCATTAGTCTTGTTGCTTAGCTCTAACTCTTGTATCAATTGCGAAAAGCGCTTCATAGACATTTATAGTTGTTTTTCTTCTACTTTTTCTTCCGCTTCTTCATCGCCGTATTGTGTTTTTACTTCTTCAGCATATATGCCAATTTCGTTTAAATAGCGGCTAAAAATGGCGGTGCTTCCATGCGTAACCATAACTTTTTCTGCTTCTGTAGCTTTAATAGCATTTAATAAGCCTGGCCAGTCGGCATGATCACTCAAAGCAAAGCCAGCATCTGCACTGCGCCATCTTCTACCCGCCCTTACAGCCATCCAACCGCTGCAAATACCAATTGCCGGGTTTATTAAACTTTTTACCCATTTGCTATCGGATAAGGCTGGAGGAACAATCACAATACCTTTTTGTAGTTCGTCCTTCTTAATTTCTGCCGTAATTTTGGTTGTAGCTGGTAAATCTACACCTACGTTTGCAAAAGCTTCATTGAGGTTCGCAATGGTTTGATGCACAAAAATCTCACAATTGGCATTCAGATTTTTAATCAATCGTTGTGCTTTGCCCAAGCTATATGCTACCAGCACACTGGTTTTGTTTTTTGAATGATTATCGGCAATCCAGCTGTCCATATTATCAAATATCACTTGCTGAGGTTGCCAACTGTAAATAGGCAAGCCGAAAGTACTTTCAGAAACAAAAGTATGGCATTTTACTGGTTCAAAAGCCGTACTTATGCCATCAAACTCTGTTTTGTAGTCGCCAGAAACAACAGCAATTTCGCCTTTGTATTCTAATCTAATTTGTGCCGAACCAATTACATGACCAGCAGGAAACAGGCTTAATTTAACACCATTGATATCGATTTGCTCGTTGTAAGCTAAAGTCTGTACATTATCGTACAAGCCGTATCGCGTTTCCAAAATGGGTTTGGTTAAAGTGTGGCACAGGTAACTTTTATTTCCCCACTTGGCATGATCTGCATGACCATGGGTAATTACAGCTTTTTCAACCGGTCGCCAAGGATCGATATAAAAATCGCCCTGCTTACAATATATACCTTTGTTTGTAAACTGTATAAGTGCCATGCTGTGTATAACGATTATAGCAAATGATAGTTTTAAAAAAACATTTTGCTACAATAGATTTCTATAGCAAGCTTTTATAATGCCTAAGCTTCTCTTGTAGAATTGTGTTAGATAAATAAGCCAAAAATATAGTGTACATTTCTAATTATGTATTCGAAAGTCTGTTTGATCAGAATGGGTAGTTTTTTAGGAAAGATGAGTAAACTTTACCAATTGGTGTTCTAAATACTTGATTTTATTGGGAACAAACATTAAGCTCAACATATTAATCAATACCGAAGACAATAAAAATCAATTTCTTAGCGGCTTTTTACCTATATAAGCGCTATACGTAAAAACACCTGTATTGACATGTTTCTAAACTTAGGTTGTCATCTATTGTTATATTGAGACCTTAATTTGTTGGCGAATATGAAGGAAAACTACGAATCTGACCATACGTTGTTAAATGATCCAGCACTTTTTCAAGGGATAGCCGACGCCGCTCCTGGCATGCTCTATGTGATAGATCTTAGAGGCATGAAGATGGTATACGCAAATGAGAAGGTGTTATCGTTATTTGGTAAATCCTTAGCGGAACTAGGTAGTATGGGGCCTCGCCTATTTGATGAGTTTATTTTTCCAGAAGACAGACCCAGGTTTGACGCACATATTGAAGAGCTGCTTTCGGCTTCGCATGGAGAGGTTAAAGAATTAACTTTCAGATTGCTCAATACTGAAAGAAAGCCAACTTGGGTACGTACCAAACGCACTATTTATAAACGCGACAGCAATGGCAATCCCACACATGTCATCAGCGTTTCGCAGGATATTTCTAAAGAAGTAGAACTTCAGAAAATTAGACAGGAACTTGAGGAAGAGAAGAAACTTTTTAAGGAAGAGCAGCAGCTGGCCATTTTTAGAGCAACCTTAGCAACCCAAGAAGAAGAAAGAAGACGAATGTCTGAAAGTTTGCACAATGGATTAGGACAGTTGCTTTATGGTATAAAATTAAATCTAGCGGCATTAGCACTAGAAGATCCTGATACATTTTCGCAAACACGTAGCTACGCACAAGATCTGCTTGAAGAAGGCATTAGGGAAACTAGACGTATTTCGCATCAGTTAATGCCTGCGGTATTACATGATTTTGGCATTAAGGCAGCCATAGAAGACATTTGCCAAAAAATGCCCGGCATTGCATTCTCCTTAGAATTTGAAGGCATAGAACTACTGGTTCCTAAATATATTGAGTTGGCTATTTTCCGCATTGTTCAGGAATTAGTGCTAAATATGGGTAAACATGCCAAAGCCACGGCTTGTAAAATTATCCTCAAAATAAATAAAATGGAGATAAATATCGAGGTATGTGACAACGGTGTAGGCTTTAATCCAAAAGCAGAGCAACCTACAGGTATAGGTTTGAGTTCTATTAGCAATAAAATCTCTTTGCTAAAAGGTCAAATGAATATTGAAAGCAGAGGCGCTGGAACTACAATTCATATTTTAATACCTCATACAAACTTTAGCAGAGAATTTTCGTAAAAGTGTGAGCTGCGCAAACAATTGCGTTCGGCTAACCGTTATTAGCCCATAACATTATTAGGCAGCACATGTCAACACCGTCTACTAACCAACAAAGCGCAAAAAGAACTAGATTAACTAGAATTATTTTAATTCTGGTTCTTGGTGCTGTAATTGTCGCACAAGCTATTTCTGGCTATCGCTTACACGAACTTTCAGAAAAACAAGAGCAACTAAAGGCAGATTATGCCGAAATGAATAGCATTAATTTAGGGCTTTTCTCTATTTCACAATGGCAAGACAAAATTGAAAGTATTGTAGTAAAGCAAACAAGAAGTCTGCGATTGAGCCCTAAACAAAAGCGAGAGTTACAAAAAGAAATTGAAGCAGTAATTGTTGCGCTTATCGATAAGGCAGAGCATTTGGTAACTGGATCGAAAAAGAAATCGTTACGTGGTAAGATTGCAAAGTTTGCTGTTAAAAATTTCATTGATGTAGATACTATCAAAAAACAAGTACCTGGAATTGCAAGAACCATCATTGGAAAGGTAGATAACCCACAAGCAAAAAGGCAATTGGGTGCCATGGCTTTAGCTAAATTGGATGAACTTGATGAGATTGAATACGTTGATAGTGCCTTAACGGCCAATGCGCAAAAGGTTAATGAAACTTACAAACGTTACAACGTTTCTGGTCCAGAGCATTTTAACGCTAAAATAGAAACAGAGCTACGCAAAATAAACCGTGCTACTTACGCCTACTGTATTGGTATGCTCGCTGGTATCGTTATATTTTTACTTGCTTGGGGTTTTCTGCGCAAACGCAAAGAATTGTACGCAACCTTGTTTATACTCTCATTAGTAATGGCCTTCATTTTACTGACCGTAGGTTTAACGGCATCGATGATTGAGGTAGATGCTCGTATAGGTGCTATGGATTTTGTGCTACTGGGTCAGAAAGTAACCTTCGTAGATCAAGTGCTGTTCTTTCAATCTAAGAGTATTTTAGATGTAGTACTAATTTTAATCGGCAGCCCAGCCATTGATTCGATTTTAGTGGGTGTATTGATTTTGGCTTTTAGTATCCTTTTCCCAGTGATGAAATTAAGCGCAACTGGTATCCATTTGTTGGGAAAGAGAAAATTGGCTGAAAATAAAATCATCAAATATTTCGCCTTTCAATCTGGTAAATGGAGCATGGCCGATGTGATTGTAATTGCAATTTTGATGGCTTACATAGGTCTCAACGGCTTGCTCGAAACACAACTAGCACGGATGGATATTCCAGCAAATTCGTTGACAATGCTTTCTACTCATAACACAGCCTTGCAACCGGGCTATATCATTTTTATCGCTTTTGTTCTTTTTGGTTTAGTGCTTTCTACCATATTAAAATCCATCAGTAAATATAACTGCGATTAGAGAATAACAAATTGACAATAAAAAACATACATCAACTTAAATAAATATAACCTTGAAAACAGAAACGTCGCAAATGAGAAAATATATTCCAAAGTTCCTTTTAGTATTAGGAATGGGAATGCTATTGGCCGGTGCTTGTCATTTCGGTCTTAAACTCTACCGACTTTCTGCGCAGCAAGAACAACTTAAAGAAGATTATTCTACAGCAAACAGTATCACCTTTGGTATTTTCTCACTCGATTTGTGGACAGAAAGACTTTCTGCTATTGTGAATAGCAAGATTAAAGGTTTCGAGATTACCCCACAGCAAAAGCGGGAAATGAAAAGTGAAGTTGAAGAACAACTACACGGCATGATTAATGAAGTGGTTAGGGAGTTTGAAAAACCACAGAAAGGTATTGGTAATAAACTCAAAAAATTCGCTTTTAAACAACTGGTAGACCCAAAAGAGCTTCATGCTCAAGTCCCTTCATTTGCGCAAACCATTATTACCAGAATTAATTCGCCACGAGCAATAAAAAAGCTAAAAGGCATCGCGGCTACCGAATTTAATGAGCTGGCAGAACAAACTTATGACAGTACAGCTACTGCACAGCAAAAAATGACGAGTTACTTATTTCAAAAATATAAAGTAAATAGTCTTGAGGCTTACAATACGAAGTTAGATAAACAGCTTGCAGAAATTCGAAATGTTACTTACGATTATGCTTATGCAATGCTTGGTTGTGCGCTTGCTGCATTGTTGGTATGGCTGCCATTTCGTAAGCAACCACATTTGCATAATACACTGTTTATAATGTGTTTATTGATGGCACTGGCATTACTTGTTGTTGGCTCTACTGTTTCGATTATTGAGGTAGATGCAAGAATTACCTCGTTACAACTAGAGCTATTAGGTGAAAAGGTGGTGTTCAGCAACCAAGTCTTATTTTATCAATCGAAAAGTATTTTAGGTATTGCGGAAGTGCTTATTGCACAACCTAAACCAGATGCAGTTACGGTTGGAATTCTAATTATACTATTTGTCATTACCCTGCCTTTGTTAAGGATGGTAGCACGAGGTATTCACCTACTTTGCAGACCTTCCCTATCAGAAAATAAAGTGACGCATTACCTTGCCTTCGAATCTGCAAAATGGGATATGTCTGACGTAATGGTGGTGGGTATCGCAATGACTTACATTGGTTTAAATGGTATCCTCAAAAGCCAATTAAGCGGTCTAAACATGAAAACTGATGTATTGAGCACGGTTACCGCAAATTACAGTTCGTTGCAACCTGGCTATATCATTTTTGTAGGTTATGTAGTGCTTGGCATTGCACTTTCGTATCTCCTTAAAACGATGAATTGCGGCCCACAAAAAAACATCAATACCGAAAATAAAACAGTTGCGTAATATAACCCTTAAGTCACTTTAATTTCTGCCTCATTCATTCGTTGTAATAAGCCAGCCATAAGCTCGCTCTTAAAATTAGACTCGTTATGGATGTTTTCTACCCAAGCCAAAACCTTAAGTTCCACGTTGCCGGCAGCAATACTGTTGATCAAAATTTCGACAGGGAGTTTAGACATTCCGTGCTCAGTTTTAGCCACTTGTTCCTCAATTAGCTTCTTCAATACATTCAAATCGGTATCTACCGGAACTTTAAACAAAAACTCCGACTTCACGTAATCGTGACTTAATGTCCAATTCACCAGTCTTCCAGAAAGTAAATCACCATTGGGTATAATAACTTCTGCACCTTGTTGCGTCACCAATCTGCTAGAACGAATACCAATATCTTTCACCCTACCCTTTTTATCCGCCAATTCTACAAAATCACCTATCCGGAAAGGTCTTTCGAAGATGAGGATGATACCAGAAACGAAGTTGTTAACGATATTCTGCATACCCAAACCGATACCAACGCCTAAAGCACCGAGCACCACGGTAAGTCTATCCATAGGTAAACCCGAAGCGGTGAGCGCCAATAACACCGCTAGCACGATGATGATAAGTCTTACTAAAGCAACCTTAGAACTTTTATGTTCAACTTGTCCTTCGTAGCTTAAATTACCATCACCAAATATAATAGGAACGTTCTTCTGCAGTTTATTTGCCAGATAAATAATCACCACAAAAAGTAAAATATTGCCCAAAGTAAAATGAACACTGCCAAAAGTACGCTCTTTCGCCAACACAGCTTCAAAGAAATTCCATGCGGCATTAGTGAGGTTCATGTTCACGAAAAAAACAATTACCCATAGTAAAAGAGCAACCCAACGCAGCACTTTTTTAGCCGATGCACGAACGCGTACATGTTCCACACGAGAGAAAATACCTTTGCTGCAAGAACTTATTTTCAGTTGTAACTCTAGCGCATCTAACAATAGTTGCACCCAAACGGCTAAGCCAATTAACTGTATCAAGCCTACCAATCCTGTTAATGCAAATGCTTTGGCCAAGCTTAACCTGCCAAATATATTTAGCAACAAAGCAAGACAGTTGAAAATGACGAAGATGATCACTACCGCTCTCGTATATTTCTTCGGAAATTGCTGGATTTTCATCATTCGGAACATCCTTACACCCATCACCACAAAGAATACGTTTAATGTTAGCAATGCCAATCGTTGCCACAAACTATCGCTATTGATACTACTTACAAAAATCAAAAGCGCAAACGCGAGTATCAATTGTAACCATCCCTTTAATTGCTGACTCGGTAAAATCTTCCTTAAATGTATTGTGATGACCAACATCAGCAAAAGCTGCGTAAGTTCAATGTAAAGCGATGGTGAGCCGGTTTCGAACAATGGAACAATACTTAACCCGACAATTAAAGTGGCCAAAATTGGAAATGGCTTTAAATAATTGAATTGTACTTCTCCAATTTTTCTTTTAACTGCCGCTCTTTGGGACAGTCTAAAATTACGGTGTACCCAAATAAAAAATGCCAATGAAAACAGGATGGTTAAAAAACGTTTGTCCCAGGTTGTTTCCAAAAAGAAGGACAATATTTTCTTCTGGCCTTGATAAGAAGAAGCCAACTGCGACCATAAACCTTCCCCCGGAGATTGCCAAGAGGTTTCCCACAACAGTGGAACCTCACGTCCTAAAGCCACTTTTCCAGAACGCTGCAAACCATCAGTAACTTGGTTTTTCAAATCGTTAACTGTGATATCTAGCGCAGAAACATTGGCCAATAGTTGCCCTACATCATCGAGGTTTTTACCTGTAAGATTGCCAGTTTGCTGTAGTCGTAATTTAATGTCCTTCAATTGTGCTTCGTACAGCCGTTTTTCTCCTTCCTTTGCAGAAACTTCTAACACAGTATCGTTACTTAAAGCTACTACTTGGTCTACCATACCTTGTAAACTATTGCTGCTTTTGATCAGGGCATTACGTAATCTAGTTAGTCGTTCTTGCGCATCGTTCAAAAGTAACTCGTAACTCTGCAAATTTTTAGCATCTATCTCTTTGCCTTTTTGACCAAGATCTAATTTTAAAGGTTCGATGTCATTTTTAATGTTTGATACCGCATTCGAGATTACTTCTAAGTTGTAACCTTTCTTATTTGCGGCATTAACTTCGGTAACAACAGATTGTGCTTTTTGGATTTTAAAAAGCAAGGTGTCAGGAATAGTTTTGGCAGAATCTATGGTTTGCGCTTCTACCTTAAAACTTGATATAAGTAGCGTAAAAAAAAGAAAATAAAAATGGGATTTCGCAATTCTCAACATCGATATAAAACTTGATAAACTATGAATAACAGATTGTAAGCCATTGAAATTGTATCTATGGCACACAGTTAATAAACCGATGCAAACGCCTAAAGTTTGATGATAGTTACCTTTATACTTGGCAAATAAGTATTAGCGATACAAATTAAATTTAGAATTTGATGCTATTCGCTAAGATGAAACCATGAAATGATACAAATTAAAAAGGTCGATAGCAGTTAAACTATCGACCTATATTTATACACGGCAACGCCGATAAAAGTTAAAGTAAGCCATAAAGTCCATCACGTGGATAGAGATAAAATGGCTTTGTAAGGTTATTACTTTTAGTAGATTTTACTTCTAATGGAGCTTCAATTTTCGCTTCTTCATTGTTAGAAAGTGTAGGAAGGATAGCAACTGGCGCATCTTGCTGTAAACTAGAAATTTCTCTGTTCGTTGAATTCGTTGACATCGTGACTGAAAATTTTAATTGGAGTTAAATAACGATCTAGGGAAAATCCTTTGCGTTACGGTGATAAAACACAAGCTTTAGAAGTTTGTTTGAATATTTTCCAATTAAAATTAAGCAGATTAAATGTTTCCTCAAGCCCCTGTCAATAGCAATAATTGCATCGATGATTTTTGCTATTCGGTTTGTCTAATTACATCTGTTACAACCAGGTCTAGTTCTTTCGCCGAATTGATCAGATAGCTCAGTAGCTTTTGGAAATCGTCATCGTCCATCACGCCATCTTGCAGTAATTCAGTAATTCCCATGATTTGAGAAAGCGGATTACGTATTACGTGCGACTGCATGTAGGCTATCTCTCTCATCTTTTTATTTTTTCTCGCGATTGTTGCCATGTAACTAGTTTCGGCGGTGATATCTCTGATGATAGCCACCCTCACCGACCGACCATCCAGTTTAATTGAGTTAACGTGAATATCAGCCATAATCTTACCTCCGTCCTTGGTCCTATGGCTGTCTACCTGATGTGCATTTCCATTGTTAAGTTTATCCCTAAATTCGGCTTCCGTACAATTTGCAACAAGGTTGATGTTAATTTCTAGGAACTCTTGTTTAGAATAACCATACAACTGTATTGCAGCTTTATTTACATTAATTACCCGAAGACTTACAGGATCATAAATTAATATGGGGAACGGATTGAAAAAAAACAAGCTCCTATAATGCGTACTAGATTCCTGTAAAAGCTTTTCTTTAATTGCTTTTTCACTAACCTCCTGCCTAAGCTTTGACGCCAGTCTCTCAGCTTTTTCCATTGCCTTTTCAAAGCCATCTGTAATTGATAAAATTACTACTACGATTACCAGATTAACAAATATGATATTTAACGTAAAAAGTGCCCAACGGCTAGACATATCACTATTTGAAATATTCACTTTGTGCATTGGAAAACCTTCCATTTGCGCTATTGTAAAGGCAATACATATTACCGCATTTATTACCACAGAAAGGTAAGCAGCTCTCTTGTTAAATAACAATGTTGCAATAATACTAAAGACCAATAAATACATTGTACCTAATGTTAAAGAATACAACGTAGAAATCTTCATTAAAGAAAACGCGACCAAAATTGCCATTCCAAAGATCTTTTTTGCTTGTATCTTCAGTTTTTTACTAATGATGACAATAACGATAGCGATAAAGGAGATTACATCTACCAGAACTGTTTTGTAATGCCCATCAGCATATTCTATGGCTACTGCAGCAGTAAGTGTAATAAGACCAATAGGTAGTACGAATTTGGCTATTTCGGTAAAGAACTTATCTTTCCAAATCTCGGTTCTGCTACGATCAATACGCTCTGACCGCGTCCTGTCTTGTATGAAGTTGATATAGCTGTCCCATAATTTATTGATGAGGTCTTTTGAAAATATTGAGCGTTTTTTCATACCAGTGATCTATCGTAATATCTTGAAAGGTAATTTAACTTTGACTAAGTTTCATCTTTAACAGTGGATAATTCATACCCTGTCCATCCTTCTCTGTTCGTTTAAAAACTTCGAACCCCATACTACGATAAAATTCCAGCGCACTACTATTCTGTTCATTCACATCAACCAGTTTTGCATCGAGCACATCTATTGCGAAATCCATAAGTTTACGACCACATCCGTTTCCAAAATAATTTGGATCTATAAAAAGCATTTCAATTTTGTCGCCTTCAACACCAATAAAGCCTACCATCAGGTTTTTGGACATCAGACAATAAACACCAAAATTATTGAAGTCTACGCCGCTCATTAATTTGCTAATCACTTCAAAGTCTCTTCGGTCTAAGAAATCATGCGAAGCCAAAACAGATTTTTCCCATACTGTTAAAAGTTGGTTGCGATAACTACTAACAAAAGGTTTTATCTCCAAATCATCTGTTTCAATTGGCTGCATAAATTCATATCATGTGTTGGTTAGCGTTTAAAGTTACAAATTGTGCGAAAGAATCAAAGCTTGTCTTACAGAACACACATTAAGATAGACACATTCAATCAACTGCACTAATTTGAAATTGGTTGGCGTGTCTTATATAAATCATCGGGATCATCTGTGTCGGATTTCTCCAGCCTAACTTTTATCTGTTAATAGTGTAAAGTATATCTATTCTATGAGATGTAAGTATTTATAACTAATTTCCTACATCCCATCGCCACGCTTGTCATTTATCTTAATTTTCAAGGATAAATTTCTTTAGCTTTTGATATGGCTTTCTCCAAGTCTATACCTTTCCCCAACACGCCTTTAAAAATATCTCCCTTTTCCTTTACTCTTTCAAAGGTGTTGAAAATCGTAAAATCCGTCATCTTTAAACCTGGTTTAAGTTCATCCCAATCTAAAGGCATAGAAACTGTAGCTCCGGGTTTTGGTCTTAGTGAGTAAGGACCAGCAATAGTTGCACCCGGTCTATTTTGTAAAAAGTCTAGGTACATTCTGCCTTTACGGGCCGAAATCATACGCTCTAAGGTGGTAAACCTCGGAATTTGTTTGTTAACGATACTCACTATAATCTTTGCAAAAAGTTGGCTCTGGTCGTAATTGTATTTGCCACCCAAAGGGATGTAGATATGGATGCCCGTAGAGCCCGATGTTTTTGCATAACAAGGAACATCAATGGCATCTAAAACCTCTTTAACAGCATTTGCGGCTTCAATTACCTTATCGAAATGATGTTTGTCGGGATCTAAATCTATTACACAATAATCTGGATTGTCTGGCGACTGAACCCTCGAAAACCACGGATTAACTTCTATGCAACCCAATGAATTTGTCCACAATAATGTGGCGATATCATCTCCTACCAAATACTCTTTTGCTTCGTTATCATTTGTAGAATATGGGAAAGTTTTGGCCCAATCAGGCGCCTTACCTTTTACATCCTTTTGATAAAAACTCTTCCCATTTATTCCACCTGGAAAACGGTTGAGCGATAAAGGTCTGTCCTTCAAATAAGGCAAAATATAATCGGCCATGGCGTAATAGTAATTAAACATATCTCGCTTGCTAATACCGTCTTCTGGCGAATAAAGCTTATTGAGGTTGTTAAATTTGAGTTCTTTGCCTTTTACTTTTCTAACTTGGGTTTGCTCTTTTGGGTTGAGTAAAGTTTTCGGGATAGTTTCCTTTGGAGGACGTACAAGTTCAGTATCAATAGTTTTAGTTGCAGTCTTTTTTCCATTAGATTTTTCTTTAGTTGGTTCTACAATTTGCTCGATATCTGCCGCTTCTTCTCGGATAACGTCCTTCCCGTCTTTGTCGCTACGCATCCCTTGAAAAGATGGATGACGGAACACACCATCATCAGTAATTTCCGTAAAAGCAACTTCGCAAACAAGCTCTGGTTTCATCCAAGTTGCTTTGGCATTCGATTGTTTATGCTGAAAGCGGGATAGTTTATTTATATCTGGTGCTACTGTAAAAGGACTTTTCTTAACGATGTACGGTTTAAACTGCTCCATCATTTTCTTTTGGTCAGCATCTGAAAATCCCGTACCCACTTTACCAACGTAAGTAAGCTGCTTACCTTCCCAAACTGCCAAAATCAATGAACTAAACAACTTCGACGTGTCTTCGTTTCGGGTAAAACCAGCGATAATTACTTCCTGCCTTTTAGCAACTTTAATTTTTAACCAATCTTTACTTCGCTTATTTACTAAGTAAGTACTAGATTTGCGTTTGGCCATAATTCCCTCCAAACCAATGCGACCTGCGGCATCAAAAAAATCAATGCCACTGGTATCGAAAACTTTTGAGATCCTTATCCTATCGTCATCCGTTGGCAACACTTCGTTTAAAACTGCTTGTCGTTCTAACAAGGTTAAGCCAGTGAGTTTTTTGCCTTCGTACCAAAGAATATCGAATACGTAAAACACGAGCTCTCCATCAGCTTCACTTCTCCAGTTTTGCAGGTTTCCGAAATTTGAAATTCCCTTTTCGTTAAGTACAAGCAACTCTCCATCTAACACAGCGTTAATTTTCCAATTTTGTAGCAGTTTGTGGATAGGATAAAAGCGATCGTTAAATGATTTGTTATTTCTGGATAGCAACTCCACTTTGCCCTTGTTTAAGGTTGCTAAAGCTCGGTAACCATCCCATTTTACTTCATATTGCCACTCATCATTATCAAATGGTTCATCTACCAAGGTGGCCAACATCGGTTTCATTGCTTTTGGCATGGCAGATTTCGGTGCAGATTTGAGGATTTTTGCACTATCTAACTTAGCTGAGGCATCACCCACTTCAGCATCTTTTTCTACACTACTTTTTTTAGTTGATTTTTTGGGAGATTTTGGCTGCTTAGCTTCAATTTTTTGTTCTTCACCATCAGTCCAAACCTTACTAGCAGACTTCTCCATTTCTTCGATGGTTTTGCCAGAAAGCACGGATGTCCCAAGCTTAGTTACATCTTTTTTGGCGGCAAAATCATCATCATGTTTAATAAGCAACCAAGAGTTTTCGCCCATTCCGTTAGTACGTACCAACGCAAATTCTCCATTAAGTTTCTCTCCGTACAACCTCACCTTCAATGATCCATCTTTCAGTTGAGCAAGCAGAAGTTTTTCTTGGGCCTTTTTACCATTAATGGTTTCTAACGGTTCGTACCAACCTTGGTCCCAAACAATCACAGTACCACCGCCATACTCTCCTTTCGGGATAATCCCTTCAAAAGTTCTGTAATCAAATGGATGGTCTTCCACCATCATGGCTAGTCTTTTGGTTTTAGGATCTAGGCTCGGACCTTTCGGCACTGCCCAGCTTTTAAGTACGCCTTCCATTTCCAAGCGGAAATCGTAATGCAAACGCGATGCATCATGCTTTTGGATAACAAAAACGAGCTTGTTTTTATCTGTGCTCTTGCCAGACTTTGGCTCAGTTGTTTTGGTGAAATCGCGTTTCTTCGCGTACTTATCTAATCCCATAACCAATTATTTATTTAGATGTCCCCTTACTTCTTTCAGAGAGCCGCCTACTTTGAATGCCACCTGTTTCAAAATACCTGCGCTAACTTTCAACTTATTTGCCCAATCCCATAATTCGTATGGTTTTGCAACATCTATGTAGATTTTGAAGTCTATCTTGGTTGTTCATGTACGTAAAATTTCTATTAAAGTTATTAGTAGCTGAAATGAAACATTTACGCTAGAAAAAAGTTTAAAAACAGTATGTAGTTGTCTTTAAAAAATAAATTCTAAAACTACGTAATGAATAAAATGGAAAAATTCGATGTAATCATCATTGGTGGTAGTTATGCTGGTTTGTCTGCAGCGCTTTCTCTTGCCCGATTATCCAAGACAGTGTTGGTGATAGATAGCGGCAAACCTTGCAACCAAACTGTTCAAAAATCTTACAACTTTCTAACCCAAAATGGAAACAGTCCACAGCAAATTGTAAAAACTGCGAAAGAACAGATTTTAGTTTATCCAACCGTAAGATTTCGGGAAGACAAAGTGGTAGAATTACATGGTGAGGACGGAGACTTTGAAGTAAAAACCATTTCTGGTCATCAGTTTACGTCGAAAAAAATTCTATTTGCTACTGGCGTAAGAGATTTATTGCCAACTATTGAAGGCTATTCGGATTGTTGGGGCATTTCGGTGGTACATTGCCCCTACTGTCATGGTCACGAATTTAGAGGAAAAAAGGGAGCCATACTTGCTGAAGGTGAAGCTGGACGACAACTATTAAATTTATTAGCGCCCCTGCATCCAGAACTAACTTTGATATGCCAAAACGGTGATTTTGAAGATACCAATAAAGATAATATCAGTTTAGTCGAGAAAAAAATCTTTTCTATTAACCATAGGAAAGGTAAGATTGATGCTATCGTATTTGAAGACGATAGCTCCATAGAAGTAGATGTGTTATACACTAACCCAGAATTTGAACAACATAGTTCTTTACCCGAAACTATTGGCTGCCAAATGACAGACAAGAACTTGATTTTCATCGACTCTGACCAGCAAACCAGTATTTCTGGTATTTACGCCTGCGGAGATTGCACCAGCTTGATGCGAAGTATTGCAACGGCAGTAGCATCGGGCAATCTTGCTGGAGCCATCATCAATAAAGTGTTAAGTGAAAAATCATTATTGGTGCCTGCGTCAAACTAGCACATCTCGATTTAATCCAATTCAGGTACATTTTTTAACGAATGTCTTTCAGCATCTGGAATAGATTTCCTAATAACCGCTAACTCGCCATTCAATTCCATTACCACAGCCTTTACATCATTTATATTCAATAAACGAAATTCTCTTATGGCAGCATAAATTTCCTCTTCTGTTACTACCTCTTTTTCCATCTGCTCTTTTAAAAAATGACCTTCATAAAAAAGTAAGGTAGGTCTAGAATTAATTAGCTTTTCCATTGGTTTAGACTTCATAGCAACATACGCTAGAAGGTATTGGAGCAAAATAATAATGGCTAGAGCAATTGCGCCGTCAAACAATACGGTCTTACCTAAAATTATTGATGATAAGGTAGAACCTAAGGTTACCGTAACCACGAAATCAAATGCTGTAAGTTTAGCTAAAGTGCGCTTCCCAGAGATGCGGATGAATAAGAAAGCTATGAAAAAACCTAAAACCGAGCAGATGGCGACGTGTCCTGCACTTTCCCAATCCTTAAATAAAATTGTTTCCATACCTATCCAACAACATGAAAATCAAACTAGTTTTGATGTAGATGTAGTGTAGGTATTTGTCTTAGTAAAACAGGTATTTAATTTCCTTAAAATCGGTTAATAATTATGGGTTACTTTGATAATCCAGTCGTTCTTGCGTGATAATAAATTTACTGATTGCCTCAAATATATCTTCAAGATCAAATGGTTTTCTGATGAAACCATCGAAACCTAATTTAGTAGCAATTTTTGAAATATTTAGATCACAGCTTAACGCAATGACAGGCAATTTGGCTTTCAATTTCTTAACTGCTGAAAGTAAAGTTAAGCCAGCGCTATCCTTATTTCGATAATCTACTAAAACTAGATCGGGTATATTACGCTTTATCGAATTAGACATTGCCAAGGGACATGAACCTAATAAACCGATAGATTGGTGACCCTCTAATTTTAGAGCCAAGGTGAGCACATCCAGCACTGCGCTGTCGTTCTCCTGAATAATTATAGTTGCCATTTTTTCGGCATCTGTTCCTTTAACGGACGACTGCATTGCAGTCCTAGAGGAAGGGATATCTTCAAATTAAGAAAAAAGAAGCACTTTTCCAAGATGCTTGGGCTTAAATTGGATTGTTATTCGCTTTAGTTTCATTTTAAATCTTGCTGTTTACTACAAACGGCAAGCATTTAGGTTAAACTACTTGTTTTTAAAATCAAACTACGGTATTTAGTTAGCCGAGCTGCGAAGACAGTTTAAAAGTTATTTTGAAAATGGAAGGAAACAAGTTGCTATTTAGTTATGAGGAGTAACATGGAATAGGTAAATATCAAAAATCTATCGTTTTATCAAAAACTTTTGTTTCATATCAACCTATTATCTCTTGCATATCTTAAAAGCTCGGTTGCAGAATGGGTATTTGTTTTTCTCAAGATATTGCGGCGATGCGTTTCCACGGTGTTTTCGCTGATAAAAAGTGTGTCGGCCATTTGAAATGAGCTCAATCCCTTATCTAGCAATTTAACGATTTCTATTTCACGTAGCGTTAGACGTGGCAATTCTTCTCTTTTTTTTAAACTGAGTAGGTGCTGCATAATTTCAATAGAGAAGTAGACTTGTCCTTTTTTAATTTGTGCAATGGCAAATAGCAGTTCGTCCTTGCCTTTGTTTTTTAAGACAAATCCATCAATATTACTGTGAATTAAATCGTTTAACAAAGATGGATTATCGAACATAGAGAGCATCAAAATTTTTAAGGTGGGCGTTTGTTGCTTTAACCGTTTTATTAGTTCTACCCCACTCATTTCTGGCATGCTAATATCTGAAATCACTATATCAGGTTTCAGTACACCAATTTCCTCTAATGCCTTGTTTGCAGAGTTGCTGCTACCTACTACATTTATACCATTTTCGGCTACCATGAGCTTTACGCCATCTATCACAAGTTGGTGGTCATCAACGATATAAATATTAATTTGTTCCATTAGCTGAAAGTAAAGAATAAAATTATATTTGAAAGAAAAATCAAACAAAATATGTTTAAAACATTTAATATAACGCTTGTTTTTCTCATTTTAGGGTGCTATTCCTTCGCCCAATCCAACAAAGATCTCAACGGTCCAGGTAAAATAGACCAACTTGTCGCATCAACTAGAGGCGCATTCAATGTAAGTGTAAAAAAAGCTAAATTATACATTGACTCGGCGGTGTTTCTATCAGATAAATATAAATTAGATAGTAAGAGGGCACTCACCTATAACATTAAAGGCGTAATATTACTAAATATGGGATTGGCCGATAGTGCAATTGTTTACCACACTAAAGCTATTTCATATGGGGAAAAGGCTGGCGACTTGGTACTCACCTGTCAAGCTAAGCAAAACAATGGAGCGGCTTTAAGTGGCATAGGCAAGCATAGCGAAGGATTAAAGTTTCTGTTCGAAGCGTTAAAAGGGTACGAATCATTGAAAGATGAAACCGCAGTAGCCAAATGTTATGGTGATATCGCAAATACCTATATCAGGCAGCAAGATTACCGTTCGGCAATTAATTACCTAGAGCAGGATATTGCGATCGCAAAAAATCTAAAGGAAAAACGTACCTATCTGATAGCGCTAAATTCATTGGGCGTTGCATATGATCATTTAGAAGAATGGGAAAAGGCAGGAGACGTTTATATAAAGGCCATCGAATTGGCAAAAGAACAGAAAATAGAAGTGGTATTACCGTCACTTTACATGAACCTTGCAAAAATTACATCCACGCTCAATGATAAGCCAAAATCAATCGCCTATTCGCTAGAAGCAGAAAAATGGTCAAAAAAAGTAGGAAACCACACGAACTTGGGGGGGATATATCAGAACCTTGGCCGGGCGTATTACAAAATCAATGACTATAATAACGCACTAAAATACAACCTCCTAGCTATCGAACTGGAGAAAAAATCTAAAAACACTCGCTTTTTAGAAAAGATGTATGGGGCACTGGCAGACAACTATTATAAATTGGGAAAATATGATTCTGCTTATCTATACTCCGATAAACGTGATACACTTGCAGCGGAGAATTATAGAACCGCACTGGCTTCTCAGATCCAAGAGATGAACATCAAATATCAAACAGAAAAAAAACAGTCGCAAATAGAACTGCTCACAAAAAACAATACTATTCAGGAACTTAACCTAAAGAACAAAGAGTTACTCATCAATTCTAGTAACTTGTTGATCGAAAAAAACAAAATAAGCTTACTTAATAAGGATCTAGATATTAATCGTCAGAATGATGTAATTAGACAAAAAGAATTGGAAGGAAAAAATGCGACACAAAGAATTTCCTTACTTAACAATAACACGATCATTCAGAAATTGGAGATTGATAGAAAAAATACAACAATAATTGTCATCGCATCTCTATTCCTATTGGCAGGTATAATTGTGTATCAGTATACACGACGGAAAAAAATAGAGCATAAAGCTAAACTACAGAACGAAATAGCAGTTCAGCAAGAGAAAGCTACAAGAGCGGTTATAGAAGCCGAAGAAAACGAACGCAAGCGAATTGCAATTGATTTACATGATGGCGTAGGTCAAATGCTTTCTGTAGTGAACATGAATATGAGTACATTGTCAAATCAAGTGAGTTTTGCCTCTACAGATGCCCAACAAACCTTTCAGAACACCATTAATTTAATGATGGAAAGTACTCAAGAAATGCGCAGCATATCTCATAAAATGATGCCCGATGCATTATTGAAATACGGATTAGTGAATGCAATAGAAAATTTCATCAGTATGATTGATAACAGTGTAATTGACATTAATTTTAATGCATATGGAATTGAAAACCGTTTAGATAGAAATGTAGAAATTATGTTATATCGTGTGGTTCAAGAAGCAGTAAACAACGTGATTAAGCACGCAGAAGCAAAGCACTTGGATATTCAATTGGCAATAGCAGGTCAACAATTAACTTGTACCATAGAAGATGATGGTAGTGGTTTCGATAATGATGTAAGGGAAAAAGGAATTGGTTTACAGAATATGAAATCGAGAATAAACTTTGTAAAAGGCACTTTAGAACTAAACTCTCATCTTGGCGGTGGAACACTAATTTTTATTTCCATTCCGGTTTAAAAAACATTTTTAGGCTAGGTAAATCACTTATCTACCGGAAATCAGGTAGGTAAAATACCCCCTAGTTGGCATTGTAACCATTGTGTTTTTGAGGGAACTTCGTTTATCCAAAAAGCACAAACATGGGAAAAATATCTATTAAACACTTCAGATCTGGAGTTAAGAACTTCGGACTTATCGCTTCCTTCCTACTCACTTCAGTAGCAGCTGTAGCGCAAGACAAAACCTATCCAATTAAAACCTCGGCAAAATCTAACGACATCAGATCCTTCGATGTTAACGACGGTGATGGTAAAATTAGTGCGCTGTTTATCAAGAAGGGTAAAAAGCAAGAAATTTACAGTAACTACATTTTCGACAAAAACTTAAACTTACTAAGTGAAACTGAAGAAGAGCTAGATGTAGAGCAAGCAAAGAAAAAAACTTGGGGCAGTTCGTGGCTTTTCGCTGCTGGTTCTGGCAGTATTGGCGGCATTATCAGAGATAGTGTTTTGTCGGTTGATAACAGTATTTTTAATGGATTAACACTTATGAACGGATATATCGGCTGGACAGCTATGAAAAATCCAATGAATGGTGCTACCATCTCTTCGCAAGGTTTTATTGCTAGGCAAAAAGTGTTAGTAAAAGCTGATAATGGTCGTAAGCTAACAATGGTTGGCTTTCAAACTGACGCACCAGCGGAGCTATTTGCTACAGGCAAGTCGGTTGGTGGCGGCTCTATGTCACGTAGCATCGGTATGGATGGGCAAAAAAGAGTTTCTTCTTCAAGTGGCGATGTAATGGTAGTTTCATTTTATGCACCAAAAATGACAGAACTTGCACCAGGAAGAAAGCTTGGTCACGTGGTTTTCATGTCGCAACGGTTTAGTGCAAAAACACTCGAAAAAGTTGCAGAAAGTTCCTTCGAATTTGATCACAGTGTCTATGGTTTTTACAATCAGCCTGCAACGGACAATAGCAACGATATGTTGATGATTTTTACACCAACGCACGGCCCAGTTATGACCAAAAATAGGTCTACTTACGAATACTTCCGAATTGGAGTAGACACAAAAATAAAAGAACGTGTAGTGTTTAATAGTCCTTACGGAAGATTAAACAATTTACATATCTACAATTTCGGCGACGAAACCGTTATTATAGGTACTAGTAAAGCTGGGAGTGAAAGCAAATTTGCAGATTTTGTAGCCTTTAAAGGTAATGACGATCAATTGGTAACCATCAAAATTAAAAAAGGGCAAGAAGTTATTACCAAAGCAACGCCAATTAAGAGTTTGGGGATAGAACTAAGTCGATTTTCTACTAATGACGCTATTAAAACCTCTGATAACCAAGTTTGGTTGACAGGACAAGCTTTTGAGAAAAAGGATAGCGATCCAGAGAAATGGGGAGATATCTATGCTTTCAATATTTCGCCAGATAGCAGTATTGCAAAACATTTAGTAATGCCACAGATAGAAAAAACTTCTGAAAGGATGCCCTCACCTATTTCTCTAATAACACTTCACAACGGTAGTCTGCTCTGGAGTGCCTACGAAATAACTAAAAAAGGCAACATGTATCCTAAATATGCCAAAATAGAGAATGGTAATCTAGGTTCTTTGGTTTTTCCTGGCGATAAAAAATATGTGGTAAACGACAAGTTTCCAATATATCTTTCTAAAGACAAAAAGGAGCTAGTTTATTTTGGCAATAGCGAAGACGACAAACAGTTATGGTTACATAAACATACGTTGTAAAAATCATCCCTTAGAAAAGGTTAATTACCAAAAAAGGAGATAATTAATTAACTCAGATTATAACTACGATGAAGAATTCCATTAAATATTTAACCTTATTTTTTCTAGGTATTATAATATGTTCATGTAGCAAAAAAGATGCCTCCGAAAGAAAGAGAGATCCAAACGAATTACCTACAGAAATGAAAGTACATCACTTTTTTGCCTCCCAACATACAGGTGGCTCAAGGTCATATGTATGGAAATACAAACCGTTTTATACTCCGAGCAAACATGTAGATAGTTTGGCAATTGCCGATGATAGGTTTGTTAGCTATAAATATCTGTACAACAGCAAAAATCAGCCGTTAAAGCTAAACATCTTTGACCAAAGCGATCCTAGTAGTAGTTATAACGTTTCATTCATCTATAATGCAGAAGGTACACAGTGGCAGTCGCGTACATCAAGCGGTTGGGAAAAAGAAAATTGGTCTAATGCCAAATACAATACCAAAGGCGAGCGCATAAGTTTAAATTATAGCATCTTAAAAGGTACAGATAGTGTAGCTAAAGGGAGCCGAAGCTTTATTTACGACGATAAAGGAAATATCTCGACAATAAATGTTACTGAGAGGAGATACAATACAACCAACAAATATTGGGAAGACGCAAAAACAAACCTGATAAAGTGGGTATACGAACCAGGAAAATGGTTAAACGGTAGGGATATAAAAACAGAGCAAACCAAACGTTTTGAAGAAAGTTTCGTATTTGGTGAACATAGGCCAATCATTTACTACGGACAAAGCTTTGGTCCCAATCCTCCTACAAAATTCTATGTCTATATCGGTAACTCTCCAGTTACTTATGATATTGCTTACACTTTTATGCCTTTCGATGCGATATGGTCAATGGGTTGGAGCCCTTACAGTAGCAATTCGGGTACAGACCAGTTCACCATAGATTTTGATTATCCTGTTAACTGGTAGCTAGAGTTAGCATCATTTAGTATTTGCTACGAACTAATACGTATAAAATCAATACAAGTAAACCGATAGTAAACACTATTTAAATATTTAAAAATGAAATCAAAAATAGGTAGTAAAAGAATTTGTCTTTTCGTCCACTCTTTTAAAGCCGCAACAATTATGGCTCTTTTGATATTGAGCACAGCAAAATTAATGGCTCAACAATTAACAAATTTTGAAGATGCCGACGGTAAATGGGGATACAAAAACAACAATGGTACTGTAGTTATCAGCCCTAAATACGATAATGCAAATAAATTTACTGAAGGTTTGGCTGGTGTTAAACTAAATGATAAATGGGGTTACATAGATATTACTGGAAAAGTAATCATTCCAATAAAACTTACTTACGATTGGGTGGGTCTTTTTAAGAATGGCGTTGCTACAGTAAACATAGGTGGCAGTTCTGGTGGTAATTTTGGTGTGGGTGGCGATTGGGGAGCTATAGATAAAACCGGGAAAATAATCGTTCCATTGAAATACTTTCAATCATTTAGTTTTAACGAAGATGCAGCCGCGGTAAAAAATAATACTACGGGAGCTTTTGGTTTTATTAACAAAACTGGACAAACATTAATAGAATTCAAGTATAATTTAGCAGAAAATTTTGTGGATGGTATAGCCCTTGTTTCAATATTCAATTCTGCAAAAAGAGAAAAAGAGTATTTTTTCATTAATAAAAAAGCAGAAAAGGTAATAGATATGGTGTTCACCGAAGCTCGCAGTTTTTCTGGTGGATTAGCGCCTGTACAAATCAAAAATAAATGGGGAGCAATAGATACCAAAGGAAATTTTGTAATAGCTACTGCTTGTGATAGCATGAGCCAATTTATAGAAGAAATAGCTGTAGTAACAAAAGATGATAAGTACGGTTATATAGATAAAGCTGGTAAAGAAATTATTTCACTTAAATACGATTATGCAAGTCCTTTTATGAACGGAAAAGCAACTGTTTCTGTGGGAGACAAAGAGTTTTTGATAGATAAGACAGGCAAAGAAGCAAAGTAAGCCTAAGCTGAAGCAAAAAATCACATATACTCTTATTGGTTGAAAAGCTTACTGAGAAAGATTTTTCCGGTTTGTGCGCCCGGTAGCTGTGATGTTATCGGGCTTTTTATTTGTTCCAATCTATGTTAGGTTGATGTTTCTTTATGACAACAATTACACAAATAAACTTTTTATATCAATCCAAATTGAATGTTAAGATGTAACTAAACAAAAAGCCCTTCCAATTTATAATTAGAAGGGCTTAATAGACTTTTAATGGTCTTAGTCGGGGTGGCAGGATTCGAACCTACGACCTCCACATCCCAAATGTGGCGCGATACCGGGCTACGCTACACCCCGATGGTGGTATCACCTTTGTTTGCGGAGAGGGCGGGATTCGAACCCGCGGTACCGTTACCAGTACGACAGTTTAGCAAACTGTTCCTTTCGGCCTCTCAGGCACCTCTCCTTTCGATCAGCATTACTGCGTTTCGAGGTTGCAAATATAGTAATTCATTAATGTTTGCAAAAAAAAATTACACTGTTTTTGGATAATCTACGCGAACATGATAGATACTCATTAGCATCGTCTTGAATATCAACTTAATAGTTTCTAAATCTTTTAGCGTTAAATCGCAATTATCTAACTGGTTTTGCTCCAATTTGTAGTCAATTATCCTTTCAACGAGGTCACTTATGCTTTGAGCATCCGGATTTTTAAGACTTCTTGATGCCGCTTCTACCGAATCTGCCAACATTAAAACACCAGTTTCTTTAGAAAAAGGTATGGGGCCTGGGTAGCGGAAAATGTTCTCATCAATGAATTTTTCTGGAGAATTTTTAAGGAATGATTGATAAAAATAATCTACACGAGTATTTCCATGGTGCGTTCTAATAAAATCAATTACCGACTCTGGCAATTTGTACTTACGTGTAATCTCAATACCTTTATGTACGTGTCTAATAATAATCTGCGCACTTTGCTCATACGGCAACTTATCATGCGGACTAGTCCCTGTTTGGTTCTCTATAAAATATTGAGGGTTTTCCATCTTACCAACATCGTGGTAAAGTGCTCCAGCTCTCACCAGTAAAGCATTCCCTCCTATTTTAAAAATTGCAGCTTCGGCTAAGTTGGCTACTTGAAGGGAATGTTGGAACGTTCCAGGGGCTTTAAAAGCGAGTTCACGTAGCAATTTGTTGTTGGTGTTGGTTAACTCAATTAAAGCGACATCTGATGTAATTCCAAATACTCTCTCAAAAGCGTAAATAAGAGGATAAGCTAATAGTGACAATAATACGCTAAATACAAATGGCAAGAAATTCTCCCATTCTATATGCGTTAAAGAACCTTCCCTTAGCAAAGTAATCCCCATAAAAGAGATGAAATATGCACTTAGGATAAACGATGCTGAAATAAGTAGCTGCTCTCTTTTAACCAGATTTTTGATGCTATAGATAGCCACCATACCAGCTGTGGTTTGATAGAATACGAACTCGAAACTATTTGGCACGAAGAAACCAGCTATCAAAATCACCAACAAATGTAGATTTAGTGCTAGTCGCGTATCAAACAAAATCCTAATGATGATAGGAACAATACAGAATGGAATAAGGTAGAGATTGGATAAGTTGAACTTGATTGCCCAAGTGAGCACCAATAACATAGATGTAACTACGAGCAGAATTAGTGAAAGCTGCCTGCTATCTGCAAAAATATCCTTTCTAAATAAATACAGAAATACCATTAACAAAGTAATGATAAAACCAACCAAAAGTACTTGCCCTAGGAAAACCAACTTATCATCGCCAACACTTTTGGTCTGTGCATCGTAGGTTTCTCTAAAAGATACCAATTTTTGATAAACTTCCTCGTCTATAACAGTATCGTTAGCTACAATCAAATCGCCCTTTTGCACCATTCCTTTCGTTGTAGAAATACTTTTAAGTGCGTTAGCTTGAACTGTTGCGGTTAAGCTTTCATCGAATATTAAATTAGGTTTTAAATGACTTTCTGCAAGATCTAAAACCGTCTGCTTAACTTCATCACTACCCCTAAAATTCTCCTTTAAATAACTCAATGCAGTTTCTACTGTGAAAACATCCTGTGAATTGCTTTTGGAAGATACATTGTTTCTAACCTGTGAAAAATCGTAATATTTATTTCCTCTCTGATGTTTTGGATTGATATCTATAATCCCTCTGGTATAAATTGTTCGAAGGAGTTGATGAGAACGTTGCCTATTTACTTCCTTTTCTGCTTCGTTTAAAGTGTTAGACTTCCATTTAACATCAAACTCGTTAAGGTAAGCCTCACTTTGATCTTTAAAAACCTCGTCTTTGTATTGGTATAGTGGTAAGATATTATTAACAACACTTTTTTTGTCCTCTTCTATTTGTTGCGGCGTCTTTAAAATGGCAAAGCTAAATGGCGAAATCAAATCTTTATTTAACCAAGTTTTTCCCTTTTCAAACTCATAACGAAAACGAGGTTGCTTCGGCAAGTACAATGTAGTTACCAGCACACAAATCGCCATCATTACATATTTTAAATTGGACGAGTACTTGCGATAAAGTATTTTATGAGAATTCTTTTTAATCTTGGCCAAAATATAATCCGTTTATTTAAATCAAAAATACTATTTATTTCTTCATTAGCACAGAAACTAGCCAATAGATTAAATCTGGCAGATAAAACCATTTGGAATCCACATTTATTTTTATTAAAATTGATATCAAAATAATATCAATATGCAAACTGAAAAAATTATCAAACCGCCTTCTGGCTATCTAACGTTAGTTGTTTTTTTATTGCTGCTTGCTGGCGGCATATATCTTTTAGCAACCCGTCAATTTGGTTGGGGTTCGACTGTACTAGCTGTCGACTTTATCCTTGTTCTACCAGGACTAATTATCGTTGATCCTAACGAATCTAAAGTATTGACCTTGTTTGGGAAATACGTTGGCACAGTAAAATCTGATGGCTTCTTTTGGGTGAACCCATTAACTTCTAAGAAAAAATTATCGTTGCGAGCTAGAAACTTAAACGGTCAACAGTTAAAAGTGAACGATAAAATGGGTAACCCCATAGAAATTGGTGCCGTAGTGGTTTGGCAAGTACAAGAGACTGCAAAAGCAAGCTTCGCTGTAGAAGATTATGTGCAATACGTAACGATACAAAGTGAAGCAGCGGTAAGACATTTAGCCAATAGTTTTGCTTACGATAATTTAGAGGACGAAGATGCGCAAATCACCTTGAAAGATGGTGCCGAGAAAGTAAATTCATTGCTAGAACAAGAATTAAACGACCGCCTCTCGAGAGCTGGTATAGAAGTAATAGAAGCCAGAATTTCACATTTGGCCTATGCGCAAGAAATAGCGAGTGCTATGCTACAACGTCAGCAAGCTGCTGCAGTAATTGCCGCACGAAAGCTCATTGTAGAAGGTGCAGTTGGGATGGTTGAAATGGCATTAGAGAGATTATCTGAAAAAGAAATAGTTAAACTAGACGAAGAACGTAAAGCAGCTATGGTGAGCAACTTATTAGTGGTTTTATGTGGCGATAGAAATGCGCAACCAGTAGTAAATGCAGGCACACTATACAATTAATGGAATTTAAAGAAAAACAGAAGCTAAATTTATGGTGGCTGTATATTTTATTTGGTATACAAGCCATCATTATTTTAAGCGTTACTTTCTTAGGTGATACTGGTGTAAGCTTAGAAGAACTCGAGGAAATTTATTATCTACCCATTGTAGGTGTAGTAATGATATTTGCTTTAGCCTATTTCATCAATCAGAATTACCTATTACTTACGGTAAACAAAGAAGGCATTACCTACAAATATTGGCCTTTTACGAGAACTAAAAGTATAAGTTGGAATGAGATTGATAATGCATACCTGAGAAAATATGAAGCTTTGGGAGAATATGGTGGATGGGGATTTCGTTATAAATTATGGTTTAAATGGAGCGATAAGGCTTTTATATTTGATGGCAATTCTTTAGGTCTTCAGATTGTATTAAAAAACAATAAGAAACTGCTATTCAGTACCAAAAAAATCTGCAAGACTTCGTGATTTTCTATCGAAGTTAAAGAAAGATCATCACCTATTAATGATTAATACCGATGTCTGATAAAGATAAAAAAGCTTTCGCACTTCGAATAAATGCGGAATTGTTGAGAGAGATTGAAGCTTGGGCTTCGGACGAATTTAGAAGCACGAATGGACAGATTGAATACCTTCTGAATGAAGCCGTAAAAGCTAGAAAGAAAAAATCTTCCAAAAAAAACAATGATCCTTCTTAGTGATTATTGTGCAATAAAAAAGCTACGATTTACTTGTTTTCTCATATTATAGCTAAATTGCCGCCAACCAAATATATTTTATACATTACAAATGAAAGAAGTAGTTATCGTATCGGCGGTTAGAACTCCAATTGGAAGTTTTGGCGGCACACTATCAGTTTTTTCGGCCACACAACTGGGTGGTTTTGCAATTAAAGGCGCTATTGCTAAAGCAGGAATTAAGCCAGAACAAATACAGGAAGTGTACATGGGCAATGTGCTATCTGCAAATTTAGGGCAAGCACCAGCAACACAGGCAGCTAAATTCGCAGGTTTGCCAGATCTTCCTGCAACCACTATCAATAAGGTATGTGCTTCTGGTACAAAGGCAATTATGTTAGCTGCTCAAAGCATTGCTTTAGGTGAAAATGACATTGTTGTAGCGGGTGGAATGGAAAGCATGAGCAATGTCCCCTACTATTTAGATAAAGCTAGAAACGGTTATCGTTTAGGTCATGGACAAATTACCGATGGCTTAGTAAAAGATGGTTTGTGGGATGTGTACAACGATTACCATATGGGATCTGCCGCAGAACTTTGTGCCGAAACTTGTAAAATCACTAGAGAAGATCAAGATCAGTTTGCTATCCAATCTTACAAAAGAGCACAAGATGCGCAAGCAAACGGAAAGTTTAAAGAAGAGATTGTAGCAGTAGAAATCAAAAACCGAAAAGGTGAAACCACTTTATTTTCGGAAGATGAAGAACCTGCAACTGTGAAGTTTGATAAAATTCCGGCATTGAAACCAGTTTTTAAGAAAGATGGTACAGTTACGGCCGCTAATGCTTCTACTTTGAATGACGGCGCAGCAGCATTAGTTTTAATGAGTGCAGATAAAGCAAAGGAATTAGGTTTAACACCATTAGCTAAGGTTTTGGCTTACGCCGATGCACAACAAGCGCCAGAATGGTTTACCACAGCTCCTTCTAAAGCAATTCCATTAGCATTGCAACGAGCTAACATCAGCAAAGATCAGGTAGATTACTTCGAGATTAACGAGGCCTTTTCGGTGGTTTCATTAGCAAACAACCAAGAACTGGGTTTAGATGGCGAAAAAGTGAACGTAAATGGTGGTGCAGTAGCAATGGGCCATCCACTAGGTGCTTCTGGTGCTAGAATTGTAGTAACGCTTTTATCGGTATTACTACAAAATAACGGAAAAATAGGTGTAGCAGGAATTTGTAACGGTGGTGGCGGCGCCAGCGCAATAGTTATAGAAAATCTTCGTTAACGAAATTAAATGCAGAGGAATATTTTAAGGACGCTTTTATTTATGACTATTTGGTGTTTGATGCTTGGGAATTTGAGCGCCCAAACCTTGATTACACCTGCAAATTTGGAGAAACTTAATTTAGCACAAGATAGTTTGTCTGCCTACAGCGATTCTACCATTACAGTTAAAGACGATGTTGAGCGAATGGCGTACAACACCATGTTTGTTAAAAAGTTGGTTAGCGTCCTTAAAACTCCCCACTCCTTTAACTTTGATTTCGATTCGCTTGCTAATAATGTTTCATTTCTAAAATCTCCCAACCAGGCATTTAGGATCATCACTTGGTCGCTGCCATTTGCCGATGGTACCTATAAGTTTTATGGAACCATCCAATTGGCAACTAAAGACGGTTCTTTAAAGCTTATTCCTTTAAATGATGGTACATCGAAAATCACTGACGAAAACATCATCACCGATCAGAAGAGTTGGTATGGCGCCCGTTACTATGAGATCATTCCAGTAACCTATCCTGGTCAAAATCCATACTATGTGTTGTTGGGATGGAAAGGCAACGATGAAAAAACGACCAAAAAGGTGATTGAGGTACTATCTTTTGCTAAAGATAATGCTGTTTTTGGCAAGAGTATTTTCGAAGTTAAACGAAAGGTTGCAAATAAAAATCGTATCGTTTTTGAGTATAACAAAAAAAACTCGATGACCTTGACTTTCGATAAGCAGGTAAATATGATCGTATTTGATCATTTGGCGCCATACGACGAGGATATGCAAGGCAAAGCAGAGTATTACGTATCCGATTCGAGTTTTGACGGCTATTCGATTAGCTATCAACGTTTATATTTTAAAGAGAACGTACCTTTAAGAAACGATGCTTCAGATTTAGACGAGCTATATAGCACGCCAAGAAAGGCTACAACCTTATTTCAAAAGGTCAAACATTAATTTTGTTGATAAAATATAAATGTATTAGCCTATATTGCACCCAATTTTTTATAAAAAACTAAGACTAACTTATCAAATAATTTATGCAAACAACTACTGCAGAAGATCAAAATGATTTTTTCAAGAGTAAGGTATTAGGACACCCATCAGGGCTTTTTGTACTTTTCTTTACAGAGATGTGGGAGCGTTTTTCGTTCTACGGAATGAGGGTTTTGTTAATCAACTTCCTAACTACCGCTATCATTACAGGGAGTCCGTTTTCGGGCTGGGGATGGGATCCAGTACAAGCGGGAGCACTGTACGGAACTTATGCATTGTTACTTTACATCACTCCTATTTTCGGTGGTATTATTGCCGATAGGTATTTAGGCTACAGATGGGCGGTTATTATTGGTGCAGCCATTATGACCTTAGGCCATGCCTCTATGGCATTAGATCAACCTGCATTTATGTACATCGGTTTAGCATGTTTGGTTATTGGTACAGGATTTTTCAAACCTAACATGACCTCTATCCTATCTGAAATGTACAAAAATTATCCTGAGAAAAAAGATGGTGCATATACCATTTTTTACATGGGTGTTAACGCTGGTGCATTCTTTGGTATGATGCTTTGCGGTTATTTAGCAGAAAAAGTAGGTTGGCACTGGGGCTTTGGTTTAGCGGGTATCTTCATGTTACTTGGTACATTCCAATTCTGGTTGGCAAAGCCGATTTTCGGAACGGTTGGAGATCCACCTAACAAAGAGCAACGCAGGTTAGCTGAAGAACGAGCTAAAGTTTCTACTAATCCAGATGACAAACCTAATCCATTTACGATGATTGATAAGGTTTTAATTGTGATAATGACCGTATTAGGATTAGGATATGCATTTAATGATCCTTTGTCTAAAATTGCAGAAATCAACATGTTCAACTTTAAAGTTGGTGCAATGAATGGTCAAGAAGTTGTGATCTTAATAGCCCTAATTCTGTTCTTAATTGTTGTTATTAGTAGGTTAATTAGATATACCAAAGTTGTTAGAGATAGAATGATCGCCGTTATCGTGTTCGCATTCTTCGTCGTTTTCTTTTGGATGTCATTTGAACAAGGTGCATCATCATTAGTTATTTTTGCTAGAGATAATATAGACAGAACTTTATCTGGAACATCGTTAACTGTGTTTAACACCATCAATACCTTGTTAACTGTTGTACCACTGCTAATTGTAACCTTTGTGGTAATTAAGCTAACCCAACAAACTTTCAAAAAAGCGCCAGGAACAAACATTTTTCAATTCTTATGTTTTGCTGGAATTTGGGCAGTAGCTATTTGGATGTTGTACAGAGAATTTACAGCAGAAGGTTCTGAAATCACCGTTTCATGGTTCTCTATCTTAAACTCATTCTTCATCATCACCTTCGCTTCATCTGTTTCTAAAATTTGGGATTCGAAATTCAACCCTCCTGCTGCTGTTAAATACGGCTTAGGCTTAATTATTATGGCAATCGGATTTGGATTATTGGCTTTTGGATCACACGGTGTTCAAGCAGGTGTTAAGGTATCGATGATATGGCTAGTATTAGCTTACTTATTCCACACTATTGGTGAGTTATTCTTATCTCCAGTTGGTTTATCGTATGTATCGAAACTAGTTCCAGCACGTATGATTGGTTTTATGTTTGGTATGTGGTATTTAGCTATTGCTATTGGAAATAAACTAGCGGCTATTGTTGGCGGACAGATTGAGAACATCACTAAGCAATATTCGCTTTCTACGTTTTTCTTAATCTTTACTATTGTTCCAATTATTGCTGGATTGATCGTGATAGCGCTTAATCCAATCATGAAAAAACTAATGCACGGTGTGAAATAATTGCAGCGAGCTCATACATAACAAAGCCCCGAATTAAAACAAATTCGGGGCTTCTTTTTATATTATATTTTTTTGCAATTGCTTTAAGATTGCTTTCCCAAATGATTTGGATGAACTACTTGGCGATGACGGCAAAGTTGGATTAAACCAACTCTTTAAATACTACCGTACTGTTATGTCCACCGAAACCAAAAGCATTACTCATGGCAGTTTTCACTTCTTTATGTACCGCTTTATTAAATACCAATTGCATTCCTGCTGGAATTTCTGGGTCTGGCTCTGTTACGTTAATCGTTGGAGGCACTATATTATCATTGATACTCTTAATTGCAATAATAGCTTCAATTGCAGCAGCCGCACCTAACAAGTGACCAGTCATAGATTTTGTAGAACTGATGTGCAAATTCTTCGAAGCACCGAAAACCAAGAAAGCAGCATTTAACTCAGCTAAATCGCCAACTGGCGTAGAAGTAGCATGAAGGTTCAAATAATCTAATTCTTCTGCTTTCACATTAGCTTCTTCCAATGCTAAATTCATTGCTTTAGCCGCACCAATTCCTTCCGGATGTGGCGAAGTAATATGATAAGCATCTGCAGTCATTGCTGCTCCAACTACCTCCGCGTAAATTTTTGCACCTCTGGCTTTGGCATGTTCGTATTCCTCTAAAATCAAAGCACCTGCGCCCTCGCCCATCACAAAACCATCCCTATCTTTATCAAAAGGTCTACTAGCCGTTTGCGGGTCGTCGTTTCTATGCGACATCGCTTTTAGCGCAGCGAAACCACCAAATGATGCTGGCGTAATACCCGCCTCAGAACCACCAGTTACAAACATTTTCGCTTTGCCCATTCTGATGTAGTTAAAGGCATCCATAATGGCGTTGTTGCCGGTAGCACAAGCAGAAACCGGCGTATAGTTAATTCCTTGCAAACCAAACTTCATCGAAATCAATCCAGAAGCCATGTTTACCAATAACTTAGGGATAAAAAACGGATTGAAACGCGGGTTATATTCACCAGTTACATAGTTTTCTACTTCAGTTTCGAAAGTCTGCATACCACCTTGTCCACTACCCCAAATCACACCAAAATCAAACGGGTCAATGGTCGTTAAATCGATACCACAATCTTCCATAGCTTGCGCCGCCGCATATAAAGCATATTGCGTAAACAAATCTGTACGCTTAATTTCATTTCTGTCTAAATGCTCAGCGGGATTAAATCCTTTCACTTCGCAAGCCATTTGCGAACGGAAGCGAGAAGCATCAAATCTTGTCACAGTTTCGCAGGCACTTTTACCATCCACAATGTTATTCCAAAAATCGGCAACATTGTGTCCTAAGGGATTAATAGTTCCTAAACCAGTAACTACAACTCTTTTCATATCCTTATTTATTGTTTAAGGGCGCAAAGTTCGCATTTGGCACGAATTAAATGTCTTTATTTTCTAATTTATTGAACTTGTTACTTTCAAACGCTCGCTATCGTATTGAAAAGCAATGGAGTTTATTATTTTTTTGAAAAACAATTCTTGTACTACGTAGGATATTTCAGCCCTGCTTTTCGTTTCAACATCCCGATGAAACCTGTGCAACAAGCAAGCATACCTAAAAACCATAAAAACAGATGCTTAAATCGGGATTTGTTTTCACTGCAATCAGGTTTATTTAACCTAAAACAGTGCTATTCACGAAGACCAATTAAATCTCTTGCTAGCGTTAGCACTTCAAATCTTGGTTCAGCTATTTTCGGTCTCCTATTTTTCAGGTTGCACCAATAAGCCAAAGTATTTCCTTTTAAAGAAAAATAGGCAACCGAGAGTTTTTGTTACTTTTTGCGGTCAAAAAGTAAGAGTCCAGCGGCGGCGAGCTAAAAAAATATTTCAAATATTGCTCAGAGTTATTTTACATACTTTAATTTTAACTCAAGTTAACTTAATACGGTTTGAAAGTTCAAATCCGCTAAAAACATAAAACCTCGTAGGTTTTTTGAACCTCCGAGGTTAGCATTAATCCTCCCTACTCCCATCATCAGCCATCCTCACCATTTTAGGTTCAAATTTAGCAACTACATCAACCAATTCAGTTTGTGCAGCCATCACTTGATGGATATCTTTATAAGCCATTGGCGCTTCATCTAAACCAGCACCAATTAAAGTTACACCGTGGTCTTTTAAAATCGCTTTCATCTCTGATTTAGTGATAGCTTGAATAGCTTTAGAACGGCTCATTAACCTTCCCGTACCGTGAGATGCAGAATTAATAGAACTATCTTCGCCTTTTCCTCTCACCAAGAAACCTGGTGCAGTCATACTTCCTGGGATAATTCCCATTACACCTTTAGCCGCTGGTGTTGCTCCTTTTCTGTGCACAATCACTTCTTCGCCGTTTAAAGTTTCCTTCCAAGCAAAATTGTGGTGGTTTTCTACTTTAGCTAAAACTTTTGCTCCAATCGCTCTGGTCAATCGTTTATGAATAACCTCGTGACAAGCAGAAGCATAATCTCCAGCTAAATTCATCGCAATCCAGTATTCTTGACCTTCGGCGGTGTTTAAATCTAAGTAAGCCAAGTTTGCTGCTTCTCTGGGTAGTTTACAAATCTCTTTCGCTAATTTGGTGTAGTGACCAGCAATGGTAGCGCCCAAACCTCTCGAACCAGAATGTGTCAACAAAGCCACATACCTACCTTTATCGATGTTTAAAGCTTCATCTCTTTCAGCAAACTCAATAATTCCAAACTCCACAAAGTGATTTCCACCACCCGAAGTACCTAATTGTGCCCAAGCCTTTCCATGTAAGTTTTTCAAAAATGGCGTCGCGTTGAAGGCTTCACTTTCCATCACGTCATGGTCTGCTCGTTCCAATCCTCTAAATTCTCTACCGGCTCCAAATCTTGTAAAAGCGAGCAACTCCCTTTTGTATTTATCATCTTTCCCGAAGTAATGTTTCTCTGGAATGTCAAAGATGCTCAAAGCCATTCTACAGCCAATATCAACCCCTACACCGTAAGGAATAATGGAGTTATTGGTAGCTAAAACACCACCAATCGGCAAACCATAACCTTGGTGCGCATCTGGCATTAAAGCCCCAGCTACGGTAACCGGCAACTTCATGGCAATATCCATTTGGTTTCTAGCACCTTCCTCGATATAGCTTTCACCGAAAATGCTGTAGTCTTTCGCATCAGCTTTTAATTCGATGGTATCGGTTGTTTTAGCTGTTGCTTCTTCTATAATCGCGGTAGCTAAATTGCTCAAAATTGGGTCATCCAAAAAGCTTTCTGGATAATCTTTCACTTTCTTCAACAAAGTCAAAAGCTCAGTTTCGTTTGTTGCTATAAAATGCTCAGCAATGATATTCAAAGTCAAGCCTAATATTTTTCCTTCGGAATAACCAATTGCTAAAAGGTTTGTTCCTGTTATATTTGTGTTCATTGTTTTAATTCTTGTAAAGTTCTTCCCTAATATCTATTAAGATATTTTCCATCTGTTTGTAATCTGGTTTATCAGGAAGCTTACTTTTAACCGTTTCTTCTTCTATTTGTTTCATGAGGTCTTCTGCTAATTCTAAAACACTTTCATATTTAAGTTCACCTCGCTTTATAGCTAATAGTTCCTCACGATTTGGACGTTTCACATTCAGTTTTCCATCTCTCACTATTTCCAATGCAACTTGCAACAACCTAATAGTGTGCATCATATTTTTCGCATCGTAATCTTGCCCATGACTTTTATTTAGACTATAACGCTCATCGTTTCTTTTCTCAACCCATTCCCAGTACTCGGCGTATTCTTTACAATACGAGGAATAACTATCCTTGTTAAAAAACAAATAACCCAGTTCTCTTTCGCCAGCAGGAATAGATGAAACCGATACATCATTAGCTAATTCTTTGTTCATTATTCCTTTGTAAAGAATACTTTCGCTATAAAAAAGGGCGTATAAATCTTTTGCATGTGAAACTTTTGACAATCCACAGTTTGTCTGAGATAATCCGTTTTTAGCTAGCCATTTCTTAGCTTTTAATGATGAATAATGTTCTGTGATATAGCAAAAATCTAAAATCGTCTTTCTAGTTTTCGGCATCGGATTTACAATCTTTTTCTTTAACCCTTTTGCCTTTTTAATCTGCGATAACGCGTACCCACCGAAAGTGTCCTTACATAATTTAGATAATATCAGCTCTAACCTAAGCTGGCTCATAACCGGATGTTTATACAAAATACAATCTTCAGGCGACGCTAAAATCTCAACAATGTTCGGATTATTCTTAATCAACAATTCTACGAAACGACCAATCTCATAATAAACCTCGTCGTTACTTTCATTACTAATTTGTGGGATGTACTGCAAACCGAAAAACATTTCTTTTGGCATATAATACACACCTTTTATATCTGTATCCGATTGTGGAGTATCTAAACCAAAAGCCTTACTACCACTTAGACATTCGAATAAGAGTAGGTTTTTATCTTTTATATCTTTAATTGTCATAACGATTAATTGTATTCCTGAAGAAAACATCTAAAGCTTCAGCATTAAAGCTTTCCTTAGGCAATTCCTTTGCACCATTACTACAAACTGCAAACTGCTCGGTAATGTAGTTTTTTAATGCCTCATCTATTTTTATAACATAACCTTCTGGTGATGTTGATTTTAAGTGTATAATCTTTCTAACATCGTCCTGCAGTTCCTCTGGCATAAGCGTCATTAATGGTCCAATAGTCATAGGTGCAATGATTTTTCTTTCTAAACACCATTTCGCAGAAAGCAGTGGGCGAAGGATATAGAACAGCTTTTTGATTTTGATTTCATCATCATTTATAATAGTATCTAATGCGCCTTTCGCAATACCCAAGTAATGATTGATATTTGTTTTACCATAAAAATATTGTTGGCACAACTCCCAAAGTTCATTTCTAAAACCTGGTTGCTCACCATATATTATTGGAGATTGTAACCATTCAAATGGTGTTGTATTAGATTTTCTAATCAACTTAAGTACTTTTCTTATATCCCACCCGTAAATATCTAACTCATCATTTATTGGGAAACCTAGCTGGTCTTCCTTATCTAGAACTGATAGATAGAAGTTAAGTGGTCTTACATAAATAAATCTAACATCAAAATCACTATCAGGCGATGGGAATTCCCATCCTCTACTTCCAGACTCGCAAGCAAACAATATTTTTATATCATTTTCACCTTCTATATTTTTAAGTTTTTCGATTATAGTGTTTTTCATTTTTTTCCAAGCTAAACCTCGGCAAGCATCGTTCACTTACCGAGGGCGTCTAAATTTAATTTATTTTACGTTTATTTCCTCCCCCTTGCCCCCTCAATGAGGGGGATAAGCATATCGCTTAGGCGTAAAGTATCTCCCTTTGGAGGGAGAATTAAAGAGGGAGGATTTACAATACTACTTCACAAAAATCTGTTTCAATTGGTCAACAATTTGTCCACTACCAGATAAACTAATGGTATTGATTTTCTCTGCAATTTTCTCCACATATTCCATCTCTTTCAATTTGTACAACATAGCGTTGTCTTCCATCAACTTGGCGGTGTTTAACAAACTTCTCGTTGATGCAGTTTCCTCTCTCCTTGTAATCATGTTGGCTTGTGCTCTTTTTTCGGCAACCAAAACTTGGTTCATGATGTCTTTAATTTCGCCCGATAAAATGATGTCTTTCACACCAGCATCGGCTAATTTTACACCTAACTCTTCGGCTTTGCTTACGGTAGCCTCCAAAACTGATACTCCAATTTTTTCTTTGCTTTCCATTAACTCGTCGAAAGTCATTAAACCTACAGTTGCCCTTAAAGCCAATTGCATGATAACGTACAATTGTTTTTCGAAATCTTTGTTCATCAACAAGGCTTTCATAACATCCGCCACTTTGTATTGGATGGTAAAATTCATCCTCAATTGCGCTTTGTCTTTCGTTAAAATCTCCTGACCCACAATCTCCATGTTCAATTGCCTCAAATCGGCTTTTAAAACGTCAATTGTAGTATTGTTTTTCCAATACAAGTAAGTACCAGCTTCCAAAATCCTATCGAATTTGCCATCAATTAACATGACGCCTTTTTCGTAAGCTTCAATTTTATACATTCTCACAAAGTTGAACAAAGCCCCCTTTTCGAATAAATATTTGTCTATGGTGTCTTCAATTTCAATCTTGCTGATGTCAACCGTTACAAACTCGTAAGTCGATAAACCTTTCCAGATTACATATCTACCCGCTTTTAAAACGTTTTTAAAGTTTTTGTTTTGATAGACTAAGGTCAATTCGTTATCAGCTACGCTTACTAAGTAAATTAAGTTTGCAAAGTCTGCGTTCAACAATAATACATCCAACTCAGCAGTCGAGAAATCGTAATCTTTGCTCTTATCGTACAAAGTCACATTTTCGCCGAAACCTAACCAGTAAGTACCTGTTGTTAATACTCTTTTAAATTCTCCGTTTTTAAACACCAATCCAACATAATTGGTGTTAATTGTAATTCTTTTCATGTTTTTTGATGTTTAAAATTTGTTTTACTTATTATATTCCAACCCGTTTAACTGACCCTGAAATAAATTTGCTTCGCAGCTACTGCGTGGTCAGGGTGACGAGATATTTACGGTTCGTCTCCCGAAATTAATTCGGGACTAGTTTTACAAGCTATTTTTACATTTTAAAAAGCGTTGCCAAAACATTCATTTGTTTTCTGCGGAAGTAAATTGCGTCTGGTTGTTTTTAAGAATGAAATCAGCTTTTAGCTTTGGCAATATTCTTGCGAATTTTGCTTTAGCAGCTAGATGATTTGATTATTAAATCAGCACCTTTTTCGTTTTACTTACAAAGCAAAAGGCAAATTTGCTCTTCAAGATTTTGCAACCTCTACGAGCCGAATGCTTTTGCAACGCTTTCGTTTGAGAAATTTGAAGTATCTCTTCTTTCTAGATGGAACCCTAATCCATTGCATTACCAATTTTGCTATTCCAATTTGTGGTTGGAAGCAGGATTCGAACCTGCATATTTGGTTGTTACTCTACCCCTGAGTTATTTCCGCTTAACGGAAGTGGGATTCGAACCCACGCACACAACGTGTTAGACAAATTATCATTCTCCTACCAGTATATGATGATGCAGCGCACTCACACTTTGGGGCCTTTTGAAACCCTCAACTAAGAATAGGTTTAAACTTTAATTTGCCATCCCAATTTTCATCGGAATATCTTTATATCTATTTTATATTTAATCAAAGAACTGTTATCGACTAGCGACATTACAAAGATGCCGGCAGTACTACGCAGCTTATTTACGCAACAAAAAATACTCCGCAAAAAATTATTAATTTACTGTAAATGAGAAAAATAAAATTAGCAAGACTTAATCACCTCACTTAATTACGCGTCTATATTGCGTAGTAAAATTTAACTTACTACTTTTAAAGACCTTAAATTTTTATCACAAGTAGAAATATGGGTTAAGATTTTATTTTTTTTGGAAAAGATTGCTCCGGAGATTTTGGCAAATGTTGTCCTGCTGTACATTATAAGCCGATAAAGCCTGTAGAATACAAAAGCAATACGTAAATACGAAGTAACAGATGCTAAAATCGGCTTTCCATTGCCATCAGGTTTATTTTACAAAGGTTGTGCTATTTACCCGACCCGAGTTTACTAAACCCGATATAAGCGAGCATCCCGTTTTTCATCGGGATAAAGCGTTTAGCGGGACTGCTCTAACCGATGATGTAGATAATTGCTTTTCAAATAAACAATCGAATAAGATTAAATAAAGAACAAAAATGGCTGTAAACAAACTCGCATTAATTAGATACAAAACCATTGACGATTGCTTGAGAAATCGCTACAAGAAATGGACTTTAGAAGATTTGATTGAAAAGGTTGCGGAAACGCTTTATGAGTTGGAGGGCATTACTTCAGGCATCAGTAAACGTACTATACAGGCAGATATTCAGTTTATGCGCAGCGACAAATTGGGTTATAACGCTCCCATTGTAGTGAAAGACAAACGGTTTTATGTTTATGAAGATGCGAATTTCAGCATTACTAAAGCGCCAATTAACAATACCGACGTTGATAAAATGAAGGAAATTGTTGGCGTTTTGAAGCAGTTTAACGCCTTTAATTACTTCGACGAGATGAGCGACATGATTACTCGCTTGGAAAACAATATTCATAAATCTACACATGAAGGTGGTAGCTATATACAGCTAGAAAGCAACAATCAGCTGAAAGGAATGGATAATATTCCTAGTTTGTATCAAGCAATCTTAAAGAAATCGGCTTTGCTGATAGAGTATAAATCTTTTAAGGCGCAGCAATCGCAAAACATGATTTATTACCCTTATTTATTAAAAGAATATAGAAATAGGTGGTTTTTGATTGTGAAAGCCAAAAAAGGCGGTATGTTATTAAACTTGGCTTTAGACAGAATTATTGAATTTCAAGAGTTGCCTAACGAACCATTTATTGCGCATGAGGGTATTGATTTTGAACGTTACTACAGCGATTTAATCGGCGTAACTAAAAGTGGCAATGATAGACCACACAAAGTACTGCTAGAATTTGACGCAGGAAACGTACCTTATGTAATCACGAAACCACTACATCATACACAGCAGCTTGTTGCAGAGAAGGAAAAAACATCCATCTTTAGAATTGATGTGATTTTAAACTACGAGTTGGAACGGGAAATTTTAGGTTTTGGGGAATGCGTGAAAGTTTTAGGGCCGAAAATATTGGCACAACGTATAAAAAGAAGATTGAAAGGTGCGCATGGTTTGTACGCTAGTGAAGAAAAGGAAAAAGAAGTGGCGAAACAACAGTGGAAGTTGGAGTTATAGGTATCTAGTACCATACCATCTTGCAGATGCAGCGTCTATTTATTCTTCGTAATTCTTTTCCTTGATGAAAAGAAACAAAAATCAAGGCTGTATCGCCTTCCTTGCACTACGCTAGCGAAACTTCAATGGCGAAATTGAGATGTCCTCCGTACGCACCGTCCTTCACTCGACTGCCCAATTTCTTGTTTCTGCAAATTTTTAATTTCTGCAAAAGTTTCACTGCATATTGCTGTGGAATCCGATAAGGCCAATCCACATGGCGCAGACCTAGGCGAGGCAATATTTCTGTCCAACCTTGGCAATCTTTAAATCAAACTTAACAAATCTTTCCTTGAAAGTGACTTGAAAATTGAATTGTCTGTTTTGATTAAATCGGCAGCTAAATCCCTTTTTTTGTCCTGCATTAGCATTATTTTTTCTTCAATGGTGTCTGGGCAGATTAGGCGCACCGCCATCACATTTTTATGCTGACCAATGCGATAAGTTCTGTCGATGGCTTGGTTTTCTACTGCTGGGTTCCACCAAGGATCAATTAAATAAACATACTCGGCTTGGGTAAGGTTAAGCCCAACGCCACCTACTTTTAAGCTCACCAAAAACACCCTTACTTCGTCGTCTTGTTGAAAGGAATTAACTACCGCTTCTCTGTTTTTGGTTTGTCCGGTGAGGTAAGCGAATTTGATCTCTTTTTCTTCTAATGCAGCCTTCACCAAATCTAACATGCCTACAAACTGCGAAAAAACTAAGATTTTATGATACGGCGATTTGCTTTCGATTTGCTCTAACAATGCATCCATTTTAGAAGAAGCATTACCATAAAACTCTTCTTTACTAATGAGCGATGGAGAATTACAAATTTGCCTCAATTTGGTGATACCTTGCAGTACGAACATACTGGTTTTCGTCAGTTCATCTTCCGAACGGCCCATCAGGTAATCTCTAATTTCGTTTCTGCTACTTTCATAAATTTCACGCTGCTTCGCTCCCATTTCGCAATAAATCACCATTTCGGTTTTATCTGGCAGTTCTGTAGCTACCTGCGATTTTGTTCTACGTAAAATAAAAGGCTTGATGCGTTGTTGTAGCTCTTCTGCTTTTCGGCTGTCGTTAAATTGATCTATAGGAACCGAATACTGCTGCCTGAAATACTCCCTATTGCCCAACAAACCCGGACATGCGAAAGACAATTGTCCATACAGATCGAAGGTGTTGTTTTCTACTGGCGTACCCGTAAGCACGAGCCTGTTTCTCGATTGTAGCAACCGTACAGCTTTGTAACGTTGCGCATCTGGATTTTTGATTAGCTGAGATTCGTCTAAGATGATGTAGTTGAAACGATAAGATTTTAACCAAACAACATCTGCCAACAAAGTACCGTAAGAAGTAAGTACAACATGATATTTATCAAAATCTTTGATTTGCTTGTCTCTGTTTGCGCCGTAAATGGTTGTTACCTTTAAGCTTGGTGCAAACTTTTTGATTTCTTGCTGCCAATTAAAAACTAAGGATGCGGGAACTACAATTAGATTGGTGTTCTGCCCATTTTTTTCAATTTGACTAAGTAGAAAGGCAATAATTTGAATGGTTTTTCCTAAACCCATGTCATCTGCCAAACAGCCGCCGAAGTTAAATTCGTCGAGGAAGTTTAGCCAGTTCAGCCCTTCTTTTTGGTAAGGTCGCAAGGTGGCGTTTAAAGCTGCTGGCACTTTGGTTTCGTTGATCTGATCGAATGTTGCCAATTTAGATCGATACAATTGCAAGCGCTCTTTTGCATCAATACTCAGCAAAGCCTCTTCGTACAATTCTTCTACTGCAGAATAATTGATGTTCGGCGTACGTAATGTTTCTTCCACAATTTCTCCCGCAGCAAAATACTTTTCAAACTTTTGTAGCCACTCATCAGGCAAAATACCTTGCGTACCATCATCTAACTGAACAAACTTACTTTTATTTCTGATGGATTTATGAAGATGTTTAAGCGAAACCGTTTGTTTATTGAACTGCACCTTCACTGCGGTTTCGAACCAATCTATTCCACTAATTACCTGTATGGAGATGCTTGCTTTGAATGGATTGAGTTTATTATCTTTTAAATTATTGAAACCTAAAATGGCAATTCCTTTATTACGCCAGGTTTCAAAAGCTGCTAAAAACCATTCTGGCGCAAGAAAATGCTTGCGGTGGATGTAAAAACAATCAGCATGACGTTGCTCCCAAAACTCTGCTGCTTGTTCTTCAAAATATGGGTGCATTTTAGCAATATCAGTGATAAATTGTAATTCACGCTGCTCGTCACGGTGTACAGTAAAAAGCTGCCCCCGTTTATCTTTTGTCTTTATCTGCTTTTGCGAGATTACTGGGATTTCTAATGCACCGTAGCGCATTACGGGCGTAAGCAGCACGTAATCTTCCGATTCGGTTAGGTAAATCAATTTTTCATTGTCTAAATCAAAGCCTTGCTCGGCAATTTGTTTTTGCGTAGCGGGTTTGAGATAGGCATAATTGATTTTTATTTTTTCCTCTAGGTAATTGAGGATATTTTCTTGGAAATCTTCGTATGCAGAACGTTCAAATACTAATTCGTTTCGGTTTTGCTTAAAAAAATCGATTAGTGATAAAAAATAAGGATCCTTTACAAGGAACAACTGCTGCTTTTTCTGCAGAAAATATTGGAACTTTAGGTCAACAGTTTCTAACGGGAGAGATTTGTTATCGATGTGGATGATACCATTTAATGCGAAGTGTCCAGCTCGTTGATCAACGTTAAGTTCGAAATCTGGTTGCAAGTTGGTTAACACTACCTTTTCTAGCGAATTGGCATTAATGGTTGAGGAAGCCTTTTCATCATGTAAATAAACCGATAAGGCCATTGGATTTTTCACGATGGCTTTCAACGCTTCTAAATCTGAATTTGCTTGACTTTCTTGATAATGGTTTTTGAATTTACTTACCGCAGCAAAGAACTTTAGCTCATCTTTGTTTTCGGTTTTCCAAACTAAATCTAATGGATCTACAACTTGCAGAGGATTTTTGAGCTTGCCCTGCTTAGTTTGCTCGGCACTCATCAATTCAACAACCAAATGTCGGTAATGACGATGGCGACTAAATACCAATACGAGATTTACGGTTTTTTGAGACGAAGCAGCTAAGTTGATTTTACTTTTTTTAATGATAGGCAGGAGCTTATCATAGTTTAAATTAGCTTTTTGTTCTGTCTCTTTTTCCTGCATTGTTGTTAATGGAGGGATAAAGATAGGGATTTTGGATCTTTAATTGTTCATTGGTTCACTGGTTCATTAGCTTATTTACTAGCTTGGTGCATCGTAACTGTTATGGCTTATAGAAACAAAAAATCCCTAGTACAATTTACTAGGGATTTAGCTTTTACCTCAATTCAAAAGAGGATTTAAGTTTGATATCGTTAGAAGCTGTACCTACCATTACTTTGAATTCTCCTGGCTCAATGATCCAACCTTTTTCTTCATGATAAAAAGACAACTTTTCTGGGTTAAGTTCGAAAGTAATTTGCTTACTTTCTCCAGCTTTTAACTTTACTTTCACGAAGTCCTTCAATTCTTTTACCGGTCTAACTACCGATGCAAAAGTATCTTGAGTGTAGAGTTGAGCAACCTCCTCTCCTGCTACCTTACCTGTATTTGTTAACGTAAAGCTTACTTTAACGGCTTCGTTTTTTTGAGGATTTGAATTCGATAATTTCAGATCGCTATAGGCAAAAGTGGTGTAGCTTAAACCGTATCCAAATGCATATTGCGGATCGTTAGGCGCATCGATATAAGCAGATTTGTAACGAATATCAGTTGGTTTGGCAACTGGTCTTCCCGTATTGTAAAAATTATAAAAAATCGGAATTTGACCGACATTTCTCGGAAAGCTGATCGGCAGTTTCCCTGATGGATTGTAGTCGCCAAACAGCACATCTGCAATAGCATTCCCACCTTGATCGCCCAAAAACCAAGCATAAACAATCGCATCAGCTTGTGCTGCAATGCTGTTAAACATTAAAGGTCTTCCAGCCATGAGCACTACGATCACAGGTTTGCCGGTTGCTTTTACAGCTTTGAAAAGCTCTTCTTGTTTGCCAGGTAATGAAATATCTGTACGAGATTTTGCTTCGCCGCTCATATCCCAGTTTTCTCCTAAAACCATCACTACAGCATCTGCATTTTTTGCAGCCGTTACGGCATTTGCAAAGCCGCTGGTTAAACTGTCGGTAATAGAAGTTCCTTCAGCAAAATTAAGTTTAGCATTCTTCACCTTTTGTTTTACGCCTTCGTAAACACTTATAATGTTGGCGGTATCGGCATAAACTACCCAACTACCTGCCTGATCTCTTTTTGCATTTACCAATGGACCAATGAGTGCGATGTTTTTTAATGATTTATTTAAAGGTAGGATAGCATTGTTATTTTTCAATAATACGATAGAACCCTGCGCTGCTGCTCTGGCAACATCTTTATACTTTGGATCGTTCATCACTTTCTTCTCGCGTTTTTCATCAGAGAATTTGTAGGGATTATCGAACAACCCAAGCTCAAATTTCTTGTACAATATCCTTTTCACAGCTTCATCAATGTGTTTTACATCTACTTTTCCGGCATTCACTAATTTCTCAAGCTCCTTTTTGTAGGCTTCGCTTTCCATATCCATATCGCTACCAGCGATAATCGCTTTTTCGGCTGCTTCATTTAAATTCTTTGCAAATCCCCACGGTGTCATTTCTTTGATAGAAGCCCAATCGCTCACCACAAAACCTTGATAGTTCCATTGTTTTTTAAGGATATCACGTTGTAGATAAGCATTTCCAGTTGCGGGAATACCGTTTAATGTATTGAAGGAGTTCATAAACGTTGCCACGCCTGCATCGGCGGCAGCTTTAAAAGGCGGCAGGTAAATTTCGTGTAATTGTTGTTTACTTAGATCAACCGGATTATAATCTCTACCAGCCATTGATGCACCGTAAGCGGCAAAATGCTTGGCACAGGCCATGATCCGATCTACCCCTCCCAATTGATCACCCTGAAAACCTAAAACTCTTGCTTTGGCAATCTGCGAACCAAGGTAAGTATCCTCACCAGCACCCTCCATTACACGTCCCCAACGCGGATCACGGGCAATATCCACCATTGGTGCAAAAGTCCAATGAATACCAGAAGCCGCAGATTCTTCTGCTGCTACTTCCGCTGTGCGTCTAATAATACTTAAATCCCATGAAGCTGATTCTGCCAATGGAATTGGAAAAACGGTTTTGTAGCCATGTATCACATCCAAACTAAATAACAAAGGTATTTTTAAACGAGATTGTAAAGCTATAGCTTGAATTTCGCGGGTATCTTTTACGCCTTTTACATTGAGCATAGAACCTACCATCCCACTTTTAATGTCATTCAACAGGTAGTTTTTTCTATCGCTTGCTGGCCCCGTAACTTCTCTGCCAGAGTACTGGTTCAATTGACCTATCTTTTCATTAAGTGTCATCAATCTCATTACAGAGTCTACTCGCTGCTCTATAGTTTTACGTTGTGCATGTACAATAAGGCCAGAACTTAGTAAAAGGGTAAGTGTGATGCCTGCAAATTTGTTCATCTAATATGTGTTTAAATTCTAAGTATCAAAAAGAAAGGAATTTGACGATTAACTTCAAACTCCTTCTTTGAATTAAATCAATAAGTGTTGAGCGAAATCTAGTCTATTTCTTATAAAATCGTCTTTTTAGCTAGTCTGCCATCAGCGGTGTTTAGCACCACTACGTTTAAACCCATTGGCAATTTTGCAGCAGGAATGCTAACTTTATTATATCCTTTTTCTAGGCTTACAGATTGCGTGTGGTTAATCTTTCCGTTTACATCTGCAATTTCGATTTTTCCTTTGGTTGCTTTGGCTGCATAAATATTTACACTTAGGTTAGCGCCATCTTTAGCAATGCTGAAATCTGTTTTTTGTACTGGAATAGTTGCGCTTACAGGGCCGAAAGTTTCACTATCGCCATTAAAATCTACTTGTTGTAATTTGTAATAATTAGTTCCTGGCAAAGGAGTTTCGTCAACAAAACTGTAGTTCGAAACATTATTGGTTGTACCATTTGCAGTAACAGCGTTGATTTTTACGAAATCGTTAGCGGTTGATGAACGTAAGATATCAAAATGCGAACTGCTAGTTTCACTAGCTGTAGACCAATTTAAACGGATTGATCCATTTTTTTCGTTAGCGTTAAAAGCGGTAAGTTTTACAGGCAAAACACTTGTACCTGGCGCCATGGTTACTCCACGAAAAGTGGTATTTGCAGGTGCGGTTGCCAATTCGGTTGCAGTTGCTACTAAATCAAGTTGTTCGTTTCCGCTAGTAAACGGATCAAATAGCTTGAATAGCTTAGAATTGTTACCGCCAACGGTACCGTAAGTTGTGTAGTACAAATTAACGCCAGCAGTGCTAATCGTACCCGACAAACTCTTCGTATTTACGGGAACGTTAACCGCTCCGTAAGCTATCCAAGTATTTCCAGCTGCATTAGAACGATATTTTCTTACTCTTGGCGCACCTCCATTATCTTCCAAGGCGTAAAGCATGGTGCGGCCACCGGGGCTTTTTAAAACAATTACCTGATGTGCATTTGCAGGATTGCCGCCACTAAAAATCAAAGAATTAAAAGAGGTTGAAGTGGTTACTAATGTACTAGCTGGGAAGTTGTTATTATTATCTGGCGCATAGATATTTACTACACTTGGATTAGTGCCCAACAAAGTTTCAGCAATGGTTAAAACTCTAGGCGCTGGCTGGTTCGCAGAAACTCTTTCAGAAACAGTGTTTGTGCCCAATGTTTTATATCTCACTCCAATGGTATTGCCATGAAAATATACTGCACTTCCTTCTACCACCGCAGAACGTGGCGCCCCGATTGCATCAATTGCTAGAGTATTCGCAGTCCATGCTCCGGCAGCATTTAATGTACCTATTACAAATTGTCCCGATTGCCCAGGATTATAGCCGAAGATTGACATCACCGATCCGTCTCTGGAAAGCACGGGAAAACCTTCTGCCTCGAAGCCTCCAGTACCAGTTAAGCCTAATCCTTCGAAACCATAGTTAGCTCCAGCTGCTGTGCGTGGGATAGCGATTGTTTTTACGAAAGCTCCAGTCGGAGTGTATTCGTCAACAAATACTGGTACGCGAGTACCGTTAGACATCGCAGTACCGTCTCCGTAACGATAAACCGCTAAATTACCTGCTGTAAATTGTGCAAATGCACCAAATGCACTTGCGGCAGTTAATAAAATTGTGAGTAGTCTTTTTTTCATATGCTGTTTATTTTTGGTTAATAAAATTGATTACTTGATATTTAAATAGAACTGACGACTTGGCCGATTTTGATCGTTGGAATTTGATTATTCACAAGTTCTACTTCTTTCCACTCAAAGCCCATCCTAAACCTATTTCGAAATCACCTCCGGTAAATGATCTGATGGCAGATGGACCAATGCTGTAAATGCCAGAAATTTTAAATTGCTGGTATTTAAAACCTAAGCCCAAGGTTGCGTTTTTAGTGCTATGGTATAAACCGAACAAATTAAAATCCTGATAAGAAAGTCCCAAACCGCCTTCTACAATATTGTCCATTCCTTTAATACCGCGATAAACCAATTTTGGCTCAACTGACAAATCTTTAGCCGCACTGATTTTGTAAGATGCCGAAGTAAAAAATGTGGCATAATTGACACCAGTTACAAAGTTTGGATCTGTCTTTAGTAGATTGTTAAGGTTGAGTAGCGTTGCTTGTAGGTTGAACTTGTTGTCGGTAAAAGCTACACCTAAGTCGCCATCTAAGCGGTATCCCATCTCATTAAAGCGATTGACAACTGGATCATAGCTTTCTGCTGTGATATCTTCACGATTGACAAAATCTTTGGCTACACCAGCAGAAAGACCAAAATGCAATTTGCCTGCTGCTGATACTGGCAAATGATAGGCGTAGCTTGCCATGATGCGATTGTGATTAATCAGCCCACTTTTCGACAAATCTACATTTAAGCCAACGGCCGCTCTATCAGAAAAAGCATATTCTCCGGTAACTACCTGATAAGTTGGTGCGTTCGGAATTTCATTAAACTGCTTACGATACAATAGGTTAACATTAACCTGATCTTTTGCGCCTGCCATTGCTGGATTACTCAAATACTGGTTAAAGAAGTACATGTTTCCCATTGGACTAAGCTGCGCCTTAAGCGTTGTGCTGAGCACGGTAAGCAAGCCAATTGCAAGTAAATATTTTTGATATATCTTCATTTTATACACGCTAATTAGTTATTCATTATGGTTAATGAACCTTTCTTTTTAGGCAAACCTGATCCAAAATCAATGATGTAATAGTAGGTGTCTGCTTTTAACGAAGCACCTCCAACTCGAGCATCCCAATCGTTTTGGTAACCTTTTTTATCGAAAATTACACGGCCCGCCCTATCGAAAACCCTAACCGAGCTTTGCGGATACATATCTATGTTTTTGATGATCCAGAAATCGTTTACACCATCGCCATTTGGCGAAACTAAATTTGCAGCGGTTACTATATTGTAATTATCATTAACATCGATAGTAAATTCGGCAGTAGATGTACAACCTCCAGCATTGGAAACCGTTACTTTATATGTAGTTTTAACTGAAGGTCTCACGGTAATTTCAGCGGTGTTGGTGTTCCCCACAATGCTTTGGTTGCTTTCCCATTGGTAAGAAGTTCCGCCAGATGCGGTTAACCTAACTGCTAAACCTTTATCAACAATGTTGCCTCTATCTGAGTTAATGGCAACTGTGGGATACGCAAATACTTTCAAAATAAATTTAGTTGTGTGTGTATCAACACCTCCGTTGGCTGTACCGCCATTGTCTTTAAGCGTAATCGATATTTCAGGCTCTCCAGTTGCATTTGCATTTAAACGGTAACGGATTTCGCCATTACCACCACCTAACAAATTAATTTGAAGGCTTTGAAAAAGTGCTGGCTGACTTGCGCTTACTGTAGCAGTTAAGGTTTGTCCAACTTCAGGACCAGCAGTAATGCCAGTTAATACAATGATATGTTCTTCCGTTCCTTCACAGACTACCTTCTCGGTTACCAAATCTATAGTCGGTGCTTCGTTTACATCATTAACGGTAACTGTAAAGCTTTTTTCAAAAATGAAGTTAGATGAAGATGTTGCCCTAACCCTTACCTGATAGCTCGCCTGTGCTTCGAAATCTAGCAACACGTTATTTTGCAGCTTGTCGCCTACAATTCTAAACTTGGCATTGTCTGCACTACCGTTTCCTGCTACCAAAGTGTAGGTAGCAACTGTAGTATTTGCAGGAGTTACCGTAAATGTACCAACTTCTGTTCCTACTGGTCTGCCCTCGTACACTGTTAATGCTGCAAAATTCAAATCAGTAACCATGCCTGCACCAAGTTCGGCTTTAGCAGGATTGGTATAAATGGTACGAGCAGTGCCCTCAATTCCTCTTACTCTGTAGTAATAAGTGGTTCCAGCTGTAATAGTATTATCTATGTACTGAACAGCATTTTGAGTGGTGGTCGTCAACAAATTATAATTCACGCCATCGGTAGAACGTTCTACTTCGTATCCACTTTCTGTGCTAGAATTGTCAAGCCAATTCAACCTAACTTCCGTTAAGGAAATTACGTTAGCTTGTAGTGTAGAAGGAGCTTTTAGATATCCTGGGGCAAGTGTTACGCCCCTAAATGAAGTGTTAGCCGGTGCAGTAGCAATTAATACAGGTGTGCCGCTCAATTGCTTGCTTTCGCTAGCTAAAGCTGTAGCAAAATCATCATTTAACCTATAAATGCTAGAATTTTGCGTGCCTGGCGTACCCAAGGTAGTAAAGTAAAGTTTTGCACCTGCGGCATCAAACTTTACAGCTAGGTTTTTAGTAGTTGCTGGCACACTTACACTTCCTAGTGGTAACCAATCGCTACCGCCCGAATTACTTCTGTACTTTCTAATTACCGGTGCAGAACCCGAAGTGTTTCCGTCATCTAAAACATAAACAATTGTTCTACCATAAGCTTTGATGGCAATTGCATGGTGAACGTTAAATGGCATTGCAGCTCCAGGAAAGTTTGGAGCCGTTGAAAAGTTTACCGATGAAGTTGGCAACGGAGAAGCATTTGCCAATTGCGTGATAGTACCTCCAATAGGCGCAAATATTCTTAATCCTTCGTTGTTGCCTAAGATAGTTTCGGCAATAGACAACACACGTGGCGCCGCTTGCCCCGAAGAAACTCTTGTCCCGGCAGTTGCAGTGCCTAAGGTTTTGTACATCACTCCGTTTTGGTATCCGTTGTAATAAACTGCATTTCCTTCTATTACGGCAGAACGGGGTGCTCCAATACCATCTATTACTAAAGTATTTGAACTAAATACACCTGCAGCATTAATAGTACCGATAACAAATTGAGCCGAGTTTGTAGGATGGCGACCAATGATCGAGAAAATCTCCCCATCTCTTGACAGTGCTGGAAAACCTTCAGTTTCGTAGCCTCCTCCGCCAGTTAAACCTAAGCCTTCGATACCGTAATTGCTACCAGCATTAGCCCTAGAAACGGCAATTGTACGTACCTTTTCGCCTGTTAGCGGATTATACTCGTCTATAAAAACTGGAACCCTGCCCCCGTTTACTAAGGTGTTTCCATCTCCAAAACGGTAAACCGCAATATTATCGGAAGCAAATTGTGCAAATGAGGTACTTATGGTTGCCAAAGCACCTATGATTAAGCATATTGTTTTCTTCATCTGGTTTGTTTTTTAGTAAGGATGTTATTTCACACCGTCTAAAATGCCTTGATAAGCAGCTTTTCTGTTGTAATTATCATCGAAAGGAAGTGGCCAGTCTGGACGTTTATATTCTCCTCTAATCCAACTATCCGAATCGCCAACGTTCCAAGTAGTAATGCCAAATTGCTGATGTTTTGGAATTGCATTGAAAGTGCGTACAATAAATTCGTATTTGGCTTTTTGCTGTTCTGCCAAACCTGCACTGTAGACCAAATCTTGAATGTTATCTGGGTTCATTGCAATATCTAACTCTGCAATATGTACTCTTAAACCTGTCGCAGCAGCAGTAGTAATTGCAGCCGAAAGGTTTGCATTAGATTGCGTATAGCGAGTGTGCATTTGCATTCCGACGCCATGGATTGGCACACCTTTTTGCAAAAGACCATTCACTAGATTGATGATTGCTGTTCTTTTGGTAGGGCCAAATTCATGACCATAATCGTTATAAAACAATAGTGCATCTGGATCTGCCTGATGTGCGTAGCGAAAAGCTTTTTCTATAAAATCTGGCCCTAACTTCTGCAACCAGATGCTCTCTGTTCTCAATGATCCATTTTCAGCTACAGCCTCGTTTACTACATCCCAAGACACAACTTTACCTTTATATCTAGAAACAACGGCTGTAATGTGGTCTTTCAGTAATTTATCCCAAGCTGCTGCATCACCTTGGAAGTTTAACACCCAGTTTGGCGGATTTTTATGCCAGATTAAGGTATGTCCGTGTACCCTCTTGCCATTTTGTTGCGCAAAATCAACTAAATAATCTGCTTCTGTCCAAGTGTAGGTATTTTCAGAAGGGTGCAATTGCGCAAACTTCATTGCATTTTCTGAAGTTACACTATTAAACTCCTTTACTACTACATCCCGATAGGCCTGTCTGGTTCTCAACAAACCGTTGTTTACCGCTGCACCAATTTTAAATGGTAAAGCTTTTTGCAAGCTAGTGCTTTCATCTATGGGAATGGTAAGTTCTGGCGAAGGAAAAACTGGGTCGTTCTGTCCTTTAAGACATCCTCCAAAAATTAATCCGAGCGCAACTATTAATATGCTATACTTTTTCATTTTTCAGTGTTTTAGAAATGAACTGCCTGAATACCTTATTTATATTTTACCTGAGTTTGATCGTAGAAATCTTTCAGCACATAAAATGCTTTCTTTTTCTTTCCAGTTTCTGATATCAAGCCTTTCCTGTTCCAGAAATCTTGGAAGAAAGGATGTTGACGGCGTGGAGAACGGAAATCTGTCAAAATCCAAGGTGTCATACCACGTAAACCGCTCATTGTATTCATAAAAGGGATCTGGTGCTTATAAAGCGATTCTTGAAATTCTTCAGACCAGCGAGTGTCTTCATCAGCATGGTAACCTGCTAATGCATCACCTCCTACCTCGGTAATTACCACAGGTTTATTGTACTTTATCTGAAATTTATATTTAGATAATTCCTTCGGCAGCTCCCAATACCAACCACCGTATTGATTAAAGCTTACCAAGTCTAATTTTTCTCCTAGCGGATCATCAACAATTACGTCAAATCCTTTACGATGAACCTCTAAAGCAGCACCAACCAAACGAGTTTGATCTAGTTCTCTCACTTTGTCTGCCAGCTTGCTCATAAACTTAAAGCGTGGCTCGCTTAAAGGTGTTTCGTTACCAATAGACCAAATAATTACTGCTGCTCTGTTTTTATCGCGTTCAATTAAATCTGTTAACTGTTGCTCTGCATTGTTGTAAGTATCTTGATTTTCCCAAGAAATGGTCCAGTAAACAGGAACTTCTGCCCAAACCAATAGGCCCATTTCATCTGCTAAACGGTTCATTTCTTCGTTATGCGGATAGTGAGCTAACCTCACATAGTTACAGTTCAATTCTTTGGCCCACTGCAACATCATACGCATATCACCCTGTCCGCGCAACCTGCCCGGAATAAGCGGGTTTTCATCGTGTAGCGAAATACCTCTCAAAAAGATCGATTTTCCATTCAATAAAATGTCTTGACCACGAGTTTCGATGGTTCTAAAACCGATTTTATCTTCCACTTTATCGCTGGCAGACGTAATTACTACTTGGTAAAGCTTCGGGTTTTCTGGGCTCCACAACGATAAATTCTTTACTGGAATGCTAATTTTAGCTAAGCCATTTGCATCTGTTGTAGCTGTTGTTTTTAAGCCAGCTTCTGGAACGCTCACTTCCACTTTTTGATTAGCCGATGCACTGCTCAATTTCACGTAACCTTCTATCTGCTTTGAGTTAGATTTAGCTAACTGAATTTTGTAATCGTTGATGTAGTTGTTTGGCAATTCAGCTAAAACTACATCGCGGGTAATACCACCATAATTCCACCAATCGGTATTAACCGTAGGAATTTCATCTTGTTTACGGGTATTATCGGCCTTCACTACTACAAAGTTTTGTCCGTTTTTTAACTTACCAGTTACATCAAACTGAAACGGTGTAAATCCACCTTTGTGTACACCTAATTTTTTCCCGTTTAGGTAAACATGTGCTTCGTAATTTACCGCACCGAAGTAAAGAATGTACTTTTTATCAGCTACTGGATTTGATACAAACTTTTGTCTGAACCAAACCGTACCCTCGTAAAACTCCAGTTTTTCTACCTGAGAATTCCAATCGCCAGGAATTTTTACGGTTGGCGATAAATCGAAGTTATACTCAATTAGCTCCGTTTTGTTTACTTGCGCTCTGTCGTCGTAAAAGCCTCCCTTACCAGATTTAGATTGGTCAAAGGGTTCATGGCGATAATCGTAGTAACCCATTTCGTAAGGATCGATGATGTAATTCCATCGGCCATTTAGACTTAAATGTTTACGGCCAAAGATGTTTTGCACCAATTGTGCATCTGCCGATAAGAAAGCAACGGAAAGTAATAATAATAGGAAGTATTTATTTAGCTTAATCATAATAAAGTTTTAATAACCTGTGTTTTGTACTAGCGCAGGCTGACGATTAATGGTGTTTTGTGAGAATGGATATAAGTAATTTTTTTCTTGGAAGTAACGTCTTTCTACTTCAAATCGGTTGTAGAGAATAGCGCCCGAACCATCTATGGTGATACGCATTCCGGTTACTGGTTTATTGAAATAAAGTTCGCCCTGTTTCCATCTTCTTACATCGAAAAAACGATGACCTTCGAAACAAAGCTCTACTCTTCTTTCGTTATGAATACGTGCTCTAATTGCGGTTTGTGTTAGTGCCACATAACCATTACCTGCAGGATTTGTAGTTTGCAAAGCAGGCATCGTAACTCCAGCACGTGCTCTAACCATGTTTACATGCCTTAGCACTTCAGTTACAGCGGCAATGCCTTGCGCTTCATTTAAAGCTTCTGCATAGTTCAACAATATTTCTGAATAACGTTGCACCACCCACGGACGGCGAGCCAACGTATTAGATTGCTGGTTCCAAGTAGCCGCTTCGCTTAAAAACTTGCGCATGTAATAGCCTGTTCTAGTAGCGTTAATGTTTCTATTTAAACCATCTAAACCGCCAACGTAGGTTTGCACTGCTCTTGTAGATTTAAACATCCTACCGTTGTAGTTAATCACCAATGCAAAACGAGGATCGCGACTTACATAAGGATTATTCTCATTGTAGGTAACGTTCGAAGGATCGGTAATCAGCTTTCCATCTGTAGTTTCAAAAGCATCTACCAGCTCCTGGGTTGGGTTTGTTCTGCCGCTGGCGCCATCATAGCCAATCGGTGCTTGCTGTTGCTCAATATCGTTTCTGTTTTGAGCTCTGGTAGCAAAAAGTACTTCCACATTGTATGGATCGGCACCGAAATTAAACACGTTGGTGTAGTTGGTGCGTAAACTATGTACATTTAAATCGATGATGGCTTTGGCTGCATCTGCCGCTTGCTGCCAAGTAACTCCGCTTTGCGCTGCAAACTGCGGACTAGCGGCATACAACAACATTCTAGATTTTAAACCCATTGCAGCAGTTTTGGTAGCTCTACCATAATCGCCAGTGCGCCAAGCAAACTTGTTGGCCGTTGTTTCTCTCGTAAACACAGGAATGTTTGATGCAATTGCCTTATCGCAATCTGCAATAATTTGATCTAAACATTCTTTGTAAGTGTTCTTTGGCAGATTTAGATTTTCATCCCTACTAAAAACACGTGTAGCTAAAGTAATGGCGCCGTAACGTTTTACCAACTCGAAATGTAACCAAGCCCTCAAACAGTAGGCTTGTCCCTCTAACCTGCTTTTGTCTTCTGCTACCGTTAAACCATCAGTAGGAATAATTTCTGCAATAGGAAGATTTTCCAAGAATAGGTTTACTTTCCTTAAACCTTCGTAAAGATTACTGTATTCATCATCTACAGTTCTTACTGGCCCCCAAGTGCCATTGTTAAAAATGCTGATGGTTGCGTTTGCCCCAGAATTTACTGCCTCGTCAGAGCCAGAAGCCAACATTCCACCGTTACCATCAATACTAAATCCTTCTGGGATAGCGAAATAAGCATTATTGAGCACACCTCTTGCGTATGCGTCATTTTTCCAAACTTCTTCTCCTTTAATAGCACCATCTGTGATGCTGCCATCTTGCAAAAAGTCTTTCTTACAAGAAGAAAACACAGGAGTTAAAGCGGTAAACATCAATATTTTGGAAGATAGGCTCATATATTTTTTCATGTTGATATGTCTGATTTTCATTGCCATCTTATTAAAATTTAAGATTTAAACCGAAAGCATAGGTTGCTAGTGCCGGATACGAAGAATTGTAACCTGCTTCTGGCATTTCTGGGTCTATCGGAAAGCCATCTAACTTATCGAACGTTAACAAATTAAAGCCCGAAACAAAGAACCTGCATTGTGAAATTTTAAGTTTTTTAAGCGTATTTGCAGGTAAAGAATAACCGAATTCTACGTGCTTTAACCTTAAGAAATCTCCACTACGTAACCAAAAATCAGAGTTTTGTGTATTGTTGGCTCTATCCGCTATGGTTAAACGTGGATACAAAGCCTCATCTGCTCCAGCTTGTGTCCAACGGTAAGCACTAAACTGGTTAATATAGCCCGAATTTGAAGTTCCCGCATTTACCAAAGTTCCGATTTGGATAGTTCTTCCGGCTACGCCGTGAAATAAGAAATTGATATCGAAACCTTTGTACTTTGCTGAACCTCCAAAACCGAAGTAAGAGGTTGGGATATCAGAATAGTTAGTGCTTACAAAGTCGAAATTGTCGATTACGCCATCGCCATTGATATCTTTGTAGCGGATATCTCCAGGTTTAACAGCTCCCGAAAAACGTTGTACAGGCGCTGCCGCGATTTCCTCTTCCGATTGGAATAAACCTTCGGAAACTAAAAACCTTCTTACCGTTCCTGATCCATTTACTACGCCGCCAATTGGAAAGCCAACTTGTCGTTGATAAGCAGGCAGGCCAGCTTCCTCATTTAATTTCAAGATTTTACTTTTGGCATAAGTATAGTTTCCATGTACACCAAAGGTGAATTTATTGATGGTTTTGTTGTAGCTCAAATTGGTTTCAATACCTTGATATTGAGCTTCGCCAGCATTAATATTTACCAAAGGTTGCCCTACAATTGAGGGAGCTAAATCTGCCGTAAGTAAGTTTTTCCTGTGCTCACGGAATACATCGGCAGTTAAGGTTAACGACTGGTTTAAGAACTGTGCATCAAAACCTACACTAGATTTAATGGCTTTTTCCCAGGTTAAATTAGGGTTTGCCAAATCTAACTGTTCGGTATTTGGTACTGCACTAAATCCTGTTCCGAAGAAATATTGCGTACCACCTCTAGTAAAATAGTTATTAAAGGCAAAACGTCTTGATGCGCCAATAGCTTCGTTGCCCACAATGCCGTAAGATCCACGGATTTTGAAGTATTCTAACACCTTATTGCCTTTTAAGAAATTCTCTTCAGAAACGATCCATCCAGCGGCAATTGCCGGAAACCAACCAAAGCGTTTGCTCGGCATAAAGTTTTGCGAACCTGAATAAGTAGCTATGGCATCGGCAAAGTAACGTTGTTTGTAGTTGTAAGACAAACGATTTGATATGCCTTCCCTTCTATCATCTAACCTACTTGCTGAAGCTGACACGGCACGCTGAAAACGGGTAGAAAATTTGAAACCATGGTTACCAAAGGTATTATCATAATCAAAACCACCCCAAAACTCGTTGTTGCGCAGGTTGTCGCTAAAGGTACTCGAAGCATAGTTTAAAGGCGTTTCTGTTCCATACCCCTGGTAAGAGTTTCCACCCTGCCACTCGTAAGCAATGTAGTTTTGCGTAAAACCATGCGTATACAAGCCCGTCATATCATAGGTGTAAGCAGCATTTAACGACAAGCCTTTCAATACAGCATCTAGTTTTTGACGAACGGTTACCGTAGCTAACAGGGTACGATATACATCCGTGATGTTTCCTCTTGCTTGTAACATTGCCAAAGGATTTGTTCTGAAAAGCGTGCTACCTCCGTAAGAACCATTAGGGTTAATTAATGGAAATGCGTTAGAAGGCGTGCCGAAAATAGCGCTTAAAAATCCACCGTTACCATCTCTTGGATAGCGTAGGTTAGATACACGGCCACCTACATCTAAAGTAACATCTAGATTTTTATTGATGTGTAAATCTAAATTGGTACGGAAATTATATCTTCTAAAATTAGTATTTGAATTGAAATTCGGTGTTTCTCCACCTTTATATAAACCATCCTGATCGTAAAAGCTTACCGAGGTAAAGTATCTAGCAAAAGCATTACCGCCGCTTACTGTAGCTACATAACGTTGCACTGGCGATATTTTCTTTAAAAACTCTGAAGTATAATCTACATCTGGATATAAGTAAGGATCTGATTTGGTATAATAACCAATTAAACTTTGTTGGTTATACTGAGGTGCTTGACCATCATTTTGGCGGGCTTCATTGTATAAGTAAGCATAGGCATAAGAAGGTAGCGGATTGATTAAGGTTGTTGGCGTTTGTACACCTCCCTGCGCATCTAAAGTTATTTTGGTGGCACTTGCATTACCTCTTTTGGTTACCACGTAAACAACACCATTGGCACCGTACATACCATACCAAGACAGCGAAGCCGCATCTTTTAGTACGCTGATACTTTCAATTTCATTCAAATCCATATCTACAAACTCACGGGCTACGCCATCTACCAAAACTAAAGGCGATTGGCCACTGTTGTAAGAAGATCTTCCTCTAATCAAAAATGTAGCATCATCTGTACCTGGGCGATTACCAGTTTGCTGAATATGTAAGCCCGAAAGACGTCCCGTTAGGGCATTGTTTAAGGTTGATAGTGGCAATTGTGGTAAATCTTTATCGGTTACCGTGGTAATTGTTGCGGTTACTTCTCTCCTTTTTCTCACGCCAAAGGGGATATAAACATTGTCATCATCGCCCGCGGCAATTAAAGATTTAACCAAGGTAATTGGTGTATTTTCCTTAATTTCTAAAGCTGGCACATAGTGGATATTATAACCCGCCGCCTTAAAAACAAAGCGGTCGTTGGTACTGGCTTCGATAGAAAATCTTCCATCTTTATCGCTTGTGACACCGCTTGTTTTTTCTTGCACCACAATTGCAACTCCAGCAATTGCGGCACCACTTTGATCCACAACCTTACCTTTTACAGTAATTTGCTCTGTTTGTGCCAAAACACGCTGAGAGAAAGTTATGCTCAGTAAAGAAAGTAATATATATCTGGTTAGGAACTTCATCTAGTTTATTTATTATTTATGGTTAGCTCACACAAAAAATGTTTCAAATCTTACTTATTACCAATTTGGATTTTGTATTAAAATGCCGTTGCTCTTAAATACTTCCCTTCTCGGAATTGGATACAAATACATGTGATCGGTAAATCTTTTTTGGTAAAGGTTCGGTAAAGTGATCACATTGTAAGTAAAGCTTCCATTTGCGTTTCTTACTACATCCATCCCTTTTATCGGTTGCGTTAACACATCTTTTGCTCGCTTCCAACGGATCAAATCGTACCATCTAAAATCTTCAAAAGCAAGTTCTACCGCTCTCTCTTTCACAATAGCTTCTCTTAGCTGGGCTTGCGTTAAGGTGTTTGGAATGCTTGGCATATTTACTCTACCTCTTATTTTATTGATTTCGGTAATGGCCAAATCTCTTGCCGTTTGTGTGTCTTCACTTTCGTTGGTAGCCTCGGCATAGTTTAACAGCACTTCTGCATATCTGAAGAAAATGTAATTGAATAGCGCTCTTTGAGTGGCGTTTCTCACATAAACCTCTGGCCACATTTTGCGGCAGTAGTAGCGAGTAGCAGAGTAAATGATGTTGTTTGGTCTAAAATCGGCACCATAGGTGGTGGTTGTACCATTAGTTTGCGACCACATTCCCATTCTGCGGCCTTGCCAAGGCACGTCATTGTATAAAATATTTGCGTCAAAACGTGGATCTCTACCTACATAAGGATTTTGTGGATTATAACCCGAAGCCGGATCTGTGATTGGCAAGCCTGTAGCCTGCATATCGTACATATCTACATGGTTTTGCGTCGGGTTCATAGATCCTTGTGCACCGCCAGAACCTGGTGACATCACAAAATCTAGTAGGAAACCATCAATTACACGAGGTGGACGGATTTTGATCATAATGTATTCGCTAGAGTTAGCTACATTCATTATGTCATTATAGCTGGCTTGTAACGAATACAAGTTCATATCCATTACTGCTTTTGCTGCGTTAGCTGCCGCATTCCATCTGCTTGCTTCGTTTGTAGGGTTATTTAGCGGACTTGCAGCGTACAGTAACGCTCTAGCTTTTAGCGCTAGTGCTGCACCTTTGGTTGCTCTGCCATAATTAGAAGCATTGTACTGATCTGGTAAGGCATCTGGAAGTACAGCTTTGTCAATATCAGCCAATATAAAATCTAAACACTCTTGGTAAGAATTGCGGGGAATATCAATGTTATCGAAAATACTTGCTGGTTTATCGAAAATTGGCACTCCACCAAATCGTTTGATCAGTTCAAAGTAGAGAAATGCTCGTAAAAAGTGCATTTCTCCAGTAATTCTTTGCGGAGTTTTAGCACTAATTTGTGCATCTGTCCATGGAATTTCGTTCATTTTTGCCAACATGGTATTGGTTGTTCTAATACCTGCATAAGCCCTATCCCATACGTCACCAATATCATTTAGCTGTGCACCACCACGTTCGTAATGATCGTGGAATAAGCCTTGGTTTAGGGTACGAACACCAACATCTGTATTGCCCGAAACCGCTTCGTCTGATGCTTGAGATGTAGTGCCACGATGTGCATTAAACCTTGCATAATCGTCTATCAAATGGTTGTAGGCGTTGTCTGCATAAGCGATGGCCAAAGCTGGATCGCTGAATACTTTTTTCTCATCTAAATCTGCCGATGGCGTACGATCTAGAAAGTCCTTTTTGCATGAAGTAACAGCAAGAGCAACAAAAAGGAAAACGAAAGAATAATATATGTTTCTCATGTTCATGCTTATAATTGAATGTTTACACCTAAATTGTATATCCTCGATGTAGGGTAAATAGATTGTCTCGAAAAATCGTTGTTGGTAACGTTGATGTTTTCTGGATCTAGGTACATCTTAAATTTGGTCCAAGTAGCTAAATTTTGTCCTGTTAAAAACACTCTCATTGACGAGATTTTTAAAGGCTCTAACCATCTTTTTGGCAAGGTGTAAGAAACTTCTACGTTACGCAGCTTGATGTAAGAAGCGTCTTGCAAAATGAAATCGTTTAATTGGTAGCTAATAAATGTGTTACCCCTAGAGTGCAATGCCGGCCAAGTTGCCGTAGCGGCGGTTTGTGGTGTCCAACGGTTCAACATAAACTCATACATTTGCTGGCCGTTGTTTTGCTCTGTTAAGATTACATCAGAACTTACATTAGTTACGCCTTGCAACATTACCGAAACCGAAAACCCTTTGTAGGCAACTCTTGGAGATAAACTGAAAATATATTCTGGTACCCTAGAATAGCCAATTGCAGTTCTGTCATCGCTATTGATACGACCATCTCCATTGATATCTACGTATTTCAAATCTCCAGGAATTGGTCTGCCCAGTTCATTTGGCACATAACTATCAATATCTTGCTGAGAAGTGTAGAAACCGTTGGTTACGTAGCCAAAAAACTGCCCAACACGCTTACCTTCTTGTTTTTGGTAGCTAGGTTGCCCAATAGGCTCGTCCCTACTTACGATCCTGTTACGGGCGAAGGAAACCTGCGTGTTAATTCCATAAGTTAGTTCGCCTTTTTGCTTACTGTAATCTAGTTCTACTTCATAACCTTTATTGTAAACCTCACCAACATTTAAGGCTGGATAACCCTGTCCTAAACTTGTTAAACCTGAGTTTCTATTGGTTAAAATGTCTTTGCGGGTTTCATCAAACAAATCGATAGTTAATGAGAGTGCATTTTTGAAAAATTTACTTTCGATACCGATGTTACGCTTTAAACCAGTTTCCCAAGTAATTTCGGGGTTACCAATAGCGCTGTTAGGCAAGTACACCACTGGATAAGTAACTACACTGGTAGGATCACCGAAATGCACAGGCATTCCTGGTCTGCTATAGGCTGGCGTAGAAGCTGTAAACCCTGCAGCGTTACGCAGATAACTAGTGATGTAAAGGAAACGTTGTCCAATTTCGTCACTACCCACCAAACCGTAACTACCACGTAACTTCAAGTAGCTAATCCATTTTACGTTATCCATGAAATCTTCGCTACTTACTGTCCAACCTGCAGATACTGCTGGAAAAAAACCATATTTTAAGCCAACTGGAAAGTTTTCTGAACCGTTGTAGGCGGCGTTAAATTCTGCATAATATTTATCAGCATAATTGTAGGTAATACGAGTTACCACACCTTGCGAAGCTCTCGGCGGTGCCGTAGTTGCAGTAGAACCTTGTACGTTAATCAACTGACGAGTACCTAAGGCTACACCAGAAAAATTGTGCTTACCGAAACTTCTATTATAGTTAAAACCTGCCTGAATATTGGTGTGGATTGTACCTCCGTGGCTACTAATTAAACCACTTAAAGGTTCATCTCTAGGTCTATCTCCAGCTAGCGTAATCTCTTTAGAGTCCCTATCTATCACATAAGCAGCCCAACTTGCATTACGACGGGTGATGTTCTCGAAATAAGAATCGTAACCTAAATTAGCTTTGAATGAAAGTCCTTTAACAACCTTACCTAAGTTGTAGGTTAAGTTAAATGTACTTTGTACGTTATTAAAATCGTCATTTCTTGTTCCCCAACGGGTTAAAACACCTAATGGGTTCCAAATATTTGTACCCACACTTGGGTTTTGCGCTAAGCGACCATCTAGCAATGTAACCGGATAAGCAAAGGCAGGAACTTGTAAAATACGAGATACCATTCCTTCAATATTATCGTAAGAGAAAGAATTTCCTTGTAAGCCGCTTGGCTGATATCTTTTCTGCAAACGACCACCTAATCTTACTCCTATTTCTAAGTCTTCCGTTAGTTTGATATCCAAGTTAGAGCGGAAATTATAACGGTTGTAATTAGGAACTGTATTGATTTGGTAAGGAGAATCAAACTCTTTGAAAATTCCATCTTCGAAAAGATAGCCCACCGAAGCAAAATATTTAACCATTTTGGTACCCCCACTTACGTTTACGTTGTGTTGTGTTTGTGGGTAGGTTTTTCTGGTCACATAATCAAACCAATTGATGTTTGGATAACCTAAAGGATCTGAGCCATCCTTAAATTTTTGCAAGGCATTATCGCTCCAGGTTGGCGCTAATCCATCATTTCTATTGGCTTCGTTAATTAAGTAGGCATTGGTGTAAGCATCTAATGATTTCGGAATACCTGTGTATCCTTGTAGGCTTACATTACCGCTGTAACTTATTTTTGGTTTACCTTCTTTTCCAGATTTGGTGGTAACGATAATTACACCGTTTGCACCCCTAATACCGAAAATAGCTGTAGAAGATGCATCTTTAAGTACGTTTATATTCTCAATTTCATTTGGGTCGATGTCTCCAAAATCTGGGCGCTCAATACCATCTACAATTACTATAGCACCTGAACCATTGTAAGTAGCTAAACCGCGAATGTTAATTACCGCTGCATTTGAACCTGGTTGTCCACTACGTTGTACAGCTCCTAAGCCTGGAGTTCTACCTATTAAACTATTGGTAACGTTAGATGTTGGAGACTGCAAAATCTCTTTGCTACTAATGGTACTGATGGCTCCTGTTAAAGTAGACTTCTTTTGTGCACCGTAACCTACTACCACCACCTCATTCAAATTGGTATTATCTTCTTTTAAAGCAACATTTTGAGTACTAACTCCCGACGGAACAGTAATTTCTTGTTGTACAAAACCAATGTAGCTAAATACTAAAATGGCAGGTCCGGCAGGAACAGTAATGGTATATTTACCATCGCCGTCACTTATAGCAGTAGTGCCAGCAGTTTTTAGTTTAATAGATGCACCAGGGATTGGCAAACCTTGATTGTCTTTCACATTACCAGAAATTGTTCTGTTCTGTGCATACAGTATGGCACTGCAACTAAGCATCAAGAACAGTAGCCACACCTTCTTAGCATGGTGTGCAATTTCTTTTGGTAATCGTAACGAACAAAAACTAAATCTTTTGTAAAGTAGTATCATTCAATTCGGCTTAATAGTATGGTTAGTTAAAATATATTAGCTACAGCAGTTCCTTCGATATGCAAGCACATCAATAGATAAGATGTTTCAACACCTAAGCAATAAACTTTTTGGGATTTGGAATTTAGCGCTGCACACGCTGTTTGGTTAGTTAGCGGTTTCATCATACAATATTTGGTTGTAGCAAAGATGTATAGACTGGCTTAAAGTAGAGGGGTAAAATCGTCCGTAATTAGGGGTAAAATTGTCTTTTCTTTTAATCTAAGGCAATTTTCGTGAAATTTCAATTCATAAACATAAACCTATTGCTTATTAGCTAAGTACTCCGAAGGGCTTACGTCATATTGTTTTTTGAACTCCTTACTGAAATATTTCCTATCGTTGAAACCAACAGCAAATGCTACTTCGGCCACACTCATTTGATTAATATCTAACAAGTGTGCTGCTTGTTTCAATCTTATCGATTTTATTAAGTCTGCTACCGAAAGATTGGTAATGGATTGAACTTTTTTATAAAGTACAGTCTTACTCATCCCAATTTCTTGAGTTAGTGCTGTAACGTCGAAATCTGTATTATCTATATTTTGCTCAATAATCTGCATCAGCTTTGCTAAAAACTTATCGTCTGGCGATTCGATCTTAATTGGTGCTGGATTTAGCAAAATATCCCGCACAAATTTTTGTCGGCCTGCCTCTTTAGTAGCCAATATGTTTTTAACATTCAGTGCTAAAATCTGTGTGCTAAATGGTTTGGTGATATAAGCATCGGCACCTTTTTCGTACCCATTAACCTGATGGATATAAGCAGCTCTGGCAGTTAACAGTACTACAGGAATATGGTTGATGCGTTCATCAGATTTAATTATTCGGCACAACTCCAAGCCATCCATTTCTGGCATCATCACATCGCTTATAATCAAATCTGGCAGTTCTGACAAGATCATTTCCAAGCCCTGTACCCCATTGGCCGCTTCAATGATCCGATACTGGCTTTTGAACGAATCTTTAATGAAGTTTCGCAGTTCGAGATTGTCTTCAATAACTAAGATGCTGTACTTATGTAAAGTGTCTGTGGTATCTGTATCGGCAATAATTTCGTTTGCTGCCGACTGCAAATAGTAGTGCACCGGATTATCGCTGTTCATATATTCAGGGATAATCGCATTTTGATCTAAATGAGCCGACCCTAAGGGTAAGGTTACCGTAAACGTTGTTTGCTTGTTATGCTCATCCTCAATATTACTCACCACATCTATAGTTCCTTTGTGCAGTTCTACTATGTTTTTAGACAAAGCTAAGCCTATCCCGTAACCACTATTAGAAACCTCTTCGTTGTAAACCTGAAAGAACTTAGTGAACAATTGCTCAATATTCTTCTGCGAAATTCCCCTACCATTATCAATAACCTTAACCGAAATATTGTCATCGCTTGCTTCGATTTTAAAGATGATTTTACCGCCCTCTTGCGTAAACTTGAACGCATTAGAAAGTAAATTGAATAGCACTTTTTCTAAATGATCCTTATCAAAATAAACTTCTAGCTCTTTTGTATCGCTTTCAAATTGGTAATCAATGCGTTTATCTTGCGCTAGGGTTTGAAATGATAGATAAATTTCTTCTGCAAACTGAATGAAGTTGCAAGCCGAGAAAGCAAGTTTCATGTGTCCACTTTCTGCCTTTCTAAAGTCCATTAACTCGGTTACCAAACGCATTAGTCTATTGGCATTCTGTTGTACTTGGATCAATTGCTTGTTTGCGGATGCATTTAGTCCAGAGCCCATCAACATTTTCTCTATGGGACCAAGAATTAAGGTAAGCGGAGTTCTAATTTCATGCGAAACATTAGTGAAGAAGTCTATTTTCATTTGATGGAGTTCTTCCTGCCTTTCCTTTTCCAGATGCTCCAAATACAATTCACGTTTCAATTTTAATCTGTTCTTTTGAAACTTGTAAATGGTTAAGGCGACATAGTAGATAATCGCTCCGTAAATTAAAAAAGCCCACCAAGTTTGCCACCAAGGCGGTAAAACTTTAATTGACAAGGTAATTGGCTCGGTATTCCATAAACCGTCATTATTGGCTGCCATTACCTTAAACGTATAATTCCCAGGACTTAAATTGGTATAATTTGCTTCACGTTGCGTACCCGAATAATGCCAATCATCGCCCCTAATGCCCTCCATTTTGTAAGCATATTGGTTTTTCTCTGGGTTGATGAAATTTAAAGCCGCAAACTTGATGGTGATGTAACCTTCATCATATTTTAACTCGATATGATCTGAAAAAGTAACTGATTTTTTAAGCGGTGAGCCAGCGGAATCTACCAAAGCAGGTCTATTCCTAATTAAAAAATCAGTAAAAGCTACTTTCGGTTTTATTTTATTTTTGATGAGTTGATCGGGAAAGAACGAAGTCAAGCCATTTATACCACCAAACAACAACTCACCACTCCTCAACTTTAAACCGGCATTAGTTTGGAATTGGTTACTCGCCAAACCATCGTCAGCATTATAATGAGTGATTTCGACATTTTTAGCAGAAAATGGCAAACTAAAATTCTTGAAGTGCAGTTTGTACAATCCATTATCAGTACTTAACCAAATATTGCCTAGTTCATCTTCTACTATCGCATGGATCACTTCATCGGTTAGATTTTCTTGTTCGTTTAGTGCGAAAAACTTGTCTGTTATCGGGTTATAATAGTTCAAACCACCGCCATCTGTTCCTATCCAAAGTCTATCTTTAGAATCTTTAAACATCGTGATGATACTATTATTGCTAAGTGTATTTGGCTTGTTGCGTTTGATGAAACGCTTAAATGTGTTTTTCTTACGATCGTAATAATTTAGGCCATTTTGTGTACCAATCCAAAGATTGTTTTGGACGTCTTTAATTAAGGAAACCACAAAATTATCGCTGATACTCGATTTGTCTTGGGGCGAATGCACGAAGGTTTCATAAGTACCGTCAGGTCTTAGATGCCTCATTCCACCCCCATTTGTACCTACCCATACGCCATCAGTTTCTGGAATAATAGAGTTGATAAGGTTTTCGCTAAATTTCCCTTGTGTTACGGCAAATTTGTAGAACCGAATTTTCTTAGTGTCTTTATTGAAGTGACATAATCCATCTAATGTACCTACCCATAAATTTCCATCATTATCTTCCGCTAATGATTTTACACCGTTACGTGTTTGCTTTTGATCGTTACGGATATCAAAATAACGATAAGCGCCAGTATTTCTATTTAAATAATTTATGCCGCCACCATAAGTTCCAACCCACAGACCACCATCTTTATCTTCAGAAATAGCATTTACTACCAAATGAGAGAGACCCATTCTCTCACCAATACGTTCGCCAATGTTGCCAAAGTTTGCATTAGATGGATAATAGACGTTCAATCCACCAGCAAAAGTACCAATCCAAATTCCAGAAGCCTCGTCTTGCATAAAGCTCCAGATGGTATTATCGCTTAAACTGTTTGGATTTACTGCGCTATGTGTGTGATTTGTAAATTGCTCCGTTTGAGTGTCGAATATACTCAATCCATTACGTGTTCCTACCCAAATGTGCTTTTGATCGTAAACATAAACATCCCTGATCCAATTTGACAGAACGCTTTTAGAATTATTGTCCTGATATTTAAATACGCTGAGCTTATCATTCTTAGGTTCATATCTAAACAGGCCAGAAGTTTCTGAACCGAACCATAAATTGCCAGCTTTGTCTTGTCTTATAACGATGATTTTCGCAGCATTTAACTCCTTAGAGTTAGCAATTGATCTAGGTAGCGCTAGAAGCTTCTTAGATTTTGGATTGAACAGTTTTACGCCGTTTTTAGATCCTACCCATATTCTCTTGGCATTATCCTCGAACATGGTAAATGAAACTGCTGTGTATAAACTGTTGGATGTTGTATCCTTTAAGCCAATCTGCTCTTTAAGTACCCATTTTTGCGTATCTACTAATTTAACACCCGCAAAAGTGGCTGTCCAAACATTTTGATAACTGTCTATTAGTACCGAAGAAATGTAGTTCCTTCCACCTTTAATGTCTTTAATATCAACCCTTTTAAATACTTCTGTAGCTGGATTATAGATATTAAGTCCATTGGATGTACCAATCCATAGTTTACCTAGTTTATCCTCTACAATAGCATTTACTCTGTTGTTACTGATACTTTTAGGCTGGTTATTCTGATGTTTGAAAATGCGAAATGTATAACCATCGTAACGGGTTAAACCTTTCCAACTGCCTAACCAAATAAAGCCCTTGCTATCTTTAACGATAGTGGAAATGGGGCTTTGTGCCAAGCCTTCCTTAAAAGATAGATGGGTAAATTTTATAGGTGCCTGTTGTGCACCTACGGAATTGGCTAATACAAAAAGCAGCAGTCCTGTTAAAACGGGTATGTTAAATCTAAATGCCAAAGGGGGAATTGGTTAGTGATTGTAAATATATCCAATCCTTTGGTAAAAGACCTAATCTATTTAAGAATTAAGCAAAACTGATATTTAGGGAAATTGTAAGCGTTTACAGGCTAGCGAATAGTTGTATCTATAACAACACTATCTTTCATTGCGCTATCAGCATCAGCTGTGTTAATATCCAAACTATCTGAAACGGCTGGACTGTCCAAAACCACTGTATCGGCTTTGCTATCTGAATTTTCTGAACCACAGGCAGTGAAAATTAAACCTACAAATGCGGCTAGTACTAAATATCTTCTTTTCATAACATGGAATATTGAATTTCATGTTATAACAAATTTTATTGCGCAATGTTCTAGGCTAACTCTTTTTATGAATATTCGCTAAATAATTTGATACCTCTAATAAATGTAAGGGTTGGTCTCCCCAAGGAGGTAGCTCTATGGCTTGCTTTAAATCTAGTTGATGAATATTGATTAGCGATTGTTCTAAATTTCTTTCAATATTAGCGATATCATCCTTTCCCAAAAAATTAGCACCCTGTTTTTGCAAGCTGGCAAACGTAGCTGTAAGCACATTAAATTGATAGTTGAAAAGCTGTACACGTTTGATAAGTGACCAATTCAGTTGCTTTTTTAACGGTTCTTTTTGTGCAGCCTGAATGGCTTCGCTCAAAGCAGACAACTGTTGGTGACTTAGCTTTCTCGCCAATCTTGTTTGGTGAATAGAATCTAAATCATTCGGCTTCAATTTCACTACTGCTTGAAAATATAGTAGGTTAGCTTTCACCACTTTTGCCATCAAAGTACTCAAACGAGGGGCATTCCATATCGGAAATACGAAAGTTGCACCCAAACACAACAACACCCCAACAATGGTAAATAAAGCTCTGTCCGAAACTAATCGCCACAAATCTCCATCGTAAACATTTAAGCACAAAATTACTGCTACTGTAATACAAACAGCACTGATGCTGTAAGCTACACGATTAAAAGCAAAGAAACCAAACAAGCCAAGTACACTCACAGATAACTGCAACTGCACATCGGAATAGTGGCTCAAACTCCAGCCAATCAACAAACCGATGGCAGTACCTGCTACACGTTCTGCATTACGTTTCATGGTTTGTCCATAACCAGGTCTACTAACAATCACCATGGTAAGCAACAGCCAATAACTATAATGTTCTTCGGTTAGCCAAGCAATTAATATCATGGCAACTAAACACAAGGCTGATAAACGTAGCGAAAAACGAAATATTGGGGAACTTAACGAAAAGTGACTTTTTACTGCTTTAGCCTGCACCGGTGTAAGTGTCAGAAAATCGCGGTAGCGCTCGGTATCTTCATTTAGCTGGTTAGCAATTTGAGGTTGATGAATGGCGATAATTAAGGCATAGATTTCATCGATATTTGCTAAAATCTGCTTTAACAATACCTTCTTTTCTTCCTCAAGCGTTTCTGCTTTTTGTAGGAGAGCAATATGTAAATCTTCAAACTGCGCAACGGATAATTGATGATTAGGTTTGACCAGCAATTTAGCTAGCAACTCAATACTTTGTTGGATCAGTGGCAGCGCTCCCGTGTGTTCAAATTGATTACGCAGGTAAGGATAATCGTAGTGCACAGCACTTACTTGCTCGTACAGATCAATCAAATTGATAGACTTCTCGAGATATGCAGCAACTTTCGGATTTAACTTCTGTATTGCTTTACGATCGCTCAAAAGCAATTGTCTGATGAGTTCGTGGCTACTTGCCAGCTTCAAATGCAGACGCATATTTCTTTGGTTAAAGCCAGACAAACTAACTTTTGTGTTGTAACCTTGGGCTCTTAATCTTAGCAGAGCTGATGTTTCTCTTTCGGCTTGCGAAATAGCTCTGTTTAACGATCGATATGGAAAAACAGAAATTTGCAATAAGCTGATGACATAATACCATACCCCGCCCCAAAAGATGTAGTTGGCATAAAGCAACGGATCTTTAGGTTTTAAGCCGATGGTGAACGTGGCTAAGATAATTCCCATTAAACCTATTGCAGCCATACGTTGCCCCAGTACCGCCGACATTGTTAATAGAAATGTGATGGCAACCACAACAACAATCATCAACAGCGGTAACGATGTGCTACAAGCTGTTATAAGTGCTACAAGAGTAAAAATGAACACACTAATCCAAGCTGCTTTAAATTTATCCGCACGATTTCCTGGTAAATCAGTCATGCAAATCATTAAAGCTCCTATACCTATTCCAATGCCCGTTGTTGGCCATCCTAAATTGTAAAAAACTACAATAGGCAAAATTACGGCTAGCGTGTTGCGCAAAGCATCTACGGTGTGCTCACTAGTAAATAGAAGCCAGATAGCTGATAGAAATTTCTTAAATGAAGACCACATTTTCGGCGCAAAGGTAAGCTTAATTATTCATTGGTTTTATAAACCTTGCATCGATGACTTTACTTACGCTTTCATTGTCTACATCTTTCTTGGCTGCACTTCATATATTCTTTGTTGCGCTAATGGCACTACCGTGTATTTCTACGGAATAGTTATAATAAGGGTTTTTACTATGCTTAGTTGCATTATTGACATTTACTTTTACTTCAAATTATTATCATACTTAAATTATAAAACATGAAAAAAACCTTGTATGTGCTTGTAGGTTGCTTAATCCTAGCTGCTTGTAAAAAGAAAGAGAATCTAACACAAGTGGAAGTTGCTTTTCCTTTTGTTAAAGTTGGCAATCAATGGAATTATAAAGTAACCACGCCAAGTGGCGAAACTGAGATCAGCCAAAGAATTGTGTCTAAAAACGATGATAATTTTTTCAATATCAAGTTGGGTTTTATAGGTACGCCTCTTCCAGAAATTGATGCATTTTGGTACGCCGACAAAGAAAGCTTTGCTAGTCATACAGAATGGCCAGAGAGTAATTTAAAATTTGTAATGCTCAAAAAAAATGCAAACGTGGGAGACGAGTGGGATTATTTCGTACCAACACCGCTAGACCCCTTGGAAAGCGATATATACGGCACAATAAAATATAAGATCTTAGAAAAGAATGCTAGTTTGAGCATATTGGGAAAAACATATCATGATGTTTATAAAATCAATCATACCGCAAGCTCACACCCCGGCTATTACATGAATTATTATCTAAGCATATCGACAGGGATACTTAAAATAGAGGGAATGGCAATTCTAGCAAGCGAGGGCCAAATAAGCTACTATCCGACGGAAGATGTGTTGATATCTAAAAACTTTTAGATTGTAATTACTCTCACCAACGTATTGCTTGCTTAAATGTAGTACATTGCCTTCTAAACCAAAAAACGTACTACAACTACCTTACAATTAGGTCGATGTGGCTATTGCGTAGGATGAGCGGCATGAGCAAACTGTGCAGAACTTAGGTAACTGAATTAGCTAATTGCTTCCTTAATCATTACAGTTATTAAAATTTCGTATTAATAAAAAAGGCGATCTAATTTCTTAGATCGCCCTAACCTATTAAAAATTGAACTTACCCTGATATCGTCTCAATGCTTCGATGTAGTAATAATCTGCGTAATTAATTGGCACATCAATCTCAGAATTATTAGGATGATGTCCTGTGCTGTGCTCTAAAATAAAGCCGTAGTTATTGCCTACTTTACTTGTATAAGCGGTAGATAAAGAACGTAAGATTTTATCGGCTGATGCCTTATAGTTCTTTGCATTTTTGCTGTACTTTGCTAACTCGTATAATGCCGAAGAAGTAATAGCTGCCGCAGAAGCATCTCTAGGTGCATTTGGTATTTTCGGGTCGTTGTAATCCCAGTATGGTATGCCATCTGCAGGTGTACTTTTATGGTTAAGGATATAGTTAGCAATTGCATCTGCTTGAGCTAAATATTTTGGATTTTTAGTGTAACGGAACATCAAAGTATAACCATATAATCCCCAAGCTTGGCCCCTAGCCCACGACGACTCGTTCGCATAACCTTGCGCTGTTGTTTTCTTGATCACGCCGCCCTTGTTCACATCATAATCCACTACGTGATAAGAACTAAAATCTGGTCTGTAATGATTTTTGATGGTGTTATCTGCATGTGTAATCGCAATTTTGTAAAACGATGAATCGCCGGTAAACTTCGTAGCCTCAAAAAGCAATTCTAAGTTCATCATGTTATCTATAATTACCGGATAATCCCATTTTTTACCGCTGTGATCCCAAGATCTAATTACGCCTGCCGTAGGATTAAAGCGGGTAGAAAGTGATTTTGCAGCTTGTATAATTACCGATTTATAAGCAGTATCTTTTGTAACACGGTAACCGTTGCCAAACGGACAATAGATCATGAAACCTAAATCGTGTGTTCCTTTATTGAATTGCTCTTTTTTAATATCCTCAGTATATTTCTTTGCAAGATCTAGCCATTTTTTATCCTTAGTTTGCTCGTAGAAATACCACAATTCTGCAGGGAAAAATCCGCTGGTCCAATCTCTGGAAACTACCATTTTAAACTGTCCGTTTTCTACTGTACGTGGTGATACTAGGTTAGGTTTAGTCTGCCTTGCAGAATCTACATTTCTCACTAGGATGTCCGTTTGTGTTGCAGCGTGGTTAAAAGCTTTGGAAACGTCTATTTTCTGCGCCTGCACACTAACTGTAGCAAACAAAATTGCGGCTGTAATTTTTAGTTTCATACGTTTGTTATGTTGATATTTTTGGATTTATTTTTTAATGCGCTTTAAGATTGCTTCGCAAAGCTTGCAAAGACGAAAAATTAACGTCATTGCGAGGAGGTACGACGAAGCAATCTTTCAAGTTATAAGTCTATTTTCTTCTATTTTCCAATTGTTTTATAAATAGAGATGGCACCATCATGTCTTTTTTATTTAATCCTTCCCAAAAGCCGTCTGGGCGATCTTTTAGCCGTCCATCTCCTTTTACAGCACTGACACCAATAGCATAATTATTTCCACTTACATAAGGATTTTGAACTGTTACTTTTTTAGCGGTACAGTTCCACAAAACCTGTGCTACGCCTGCCCAGCCATGACCTGTGCCCCAGTTGCCTCTATCCTGTACGTTAATATCTCCATCGGTCGTTACATTGTCGTATAAAGTACCTACCGCCCAACGGTGATGCGGACCAATATCCGCCTTTGCGTTAGTAGCAATGCAATTATAAAACACATTTGGCCCAGCTACTTTGGCACCAGTTACATAGTCGTGTCTACCTTCATCAGCTTTACAATCTCGCACCAAATTCAGTTGGCCATCATTGTTAAAGGAGTATCTTCTGCCACCGTCAATTTTTGATTTTGGAGCTAAAGACGTGCAGTTTTTAACCGTCACCTGTTTACTGTAAGTAGCCAGATTTACGCAAGAAAAACCGAAATATTTACTTGTTACGTTACTTACCCAAGCATTCTCAACTCTGTTCATCCATACTGCATCCCAAGCGTGATTTTCGTCGGTGTCGGTTTCATAAGCAGATTCTAACAACAAATCTTCGATACCAACTTCACTAATTCTGCCCTCGAAAGTATACTTATAAATTTCGCCGCCACCATATTGAGTTTCCATTGCCATTACTACGGGATTATCAATAAAAATCTCATTACCTTTAATTGCAGTAATCTTCCGTTCGAAATTTAGATGGTAGTCTTCTGGTTTCCATTGTACAGTGCCTTCCCTCGCTTCAATCTGATCCATTTTTAAGTCTTGAATCCACTTTGTGGTGCCTGGGCGATAAACCATGATGTCATCTCCCACGTTAAATTGAGCTGCATTGGCTACCTTGAATGATTTTGCACCCACAGGCACGTAGGCATCCTCAATTTTTGTTCTCGTATTTGGCACTTCTTTAGGTCTTCCAACACCATTTACACTGATTAATTTCCGTTGGCCAGTTCCCGTAGCTATGAGTTTCGTGGCTAAACCTTCTCCCCTCAATACAATACCACTAGCATTGATATTGATACTTCCTGGAATTTCATAAGTACCACTTTTTAGCAAAATTGCACCGCGAAAACCCATTACATCTAAAGGTAGTTTCGATAGTTCATTAATGGCTTCTTGTATTTGCTGCTGATCATTTTTCCCGTTGGCCGATAAGACTTTAACTACCTTAACCTTCTGAATTTCTTTATCGCCTTGATGATATCCCACTCGACTAAAATCAGGAATTATATCGCCTTTGGCATTAGGTAAATACGTTAATTTTCCATCGCTTTCCAGTTTCACGAATTTAGATTGCCATTGCTGCGCTAACAATTTTGAAAGCGTTGTAAAACACAAAATGCTAATAAATATAACCGACTTTAATCTCATATCACAGCCAAATTAGCGGATGTCTCACTGGTAAATTTCTAATTACTTCTTCGTTTGTAGGTTTTAGATCTAAGCCTTTCCAAATATTAAACCAGCCCTTTTCTGCAAAATAATTAGCTCCGAAGAACAAAAACGGCTGTGCTACCGGCCAGTTATCCCAAAACATTACATCTGGTTTTAGCGGCCATTTAGATTTATCAGCAATATAAGGATAAAGATAATCCAAACCTTTCCTAATCGATTTCCCATCTGATGTTTGATAAGTCCAAAGGTTATCTTTTGATGTTGATAAAATTTGGCAGAGCATTACCATGGCATCTAAATTAAAAATAGCATAGCCATAAGGTTTAGTACGAGCTAGCTCAAGTGGAAAGCTGCCATCTAAAGCCATTTGATTAGGCAAGAACACATTTTTATAGCGCATGCGCAGTGAATCTAACATCGGTTGGTCATCTACCAACTTAGCAAAAGAGGCTACCTGCATAGCCCAAGTGGTGCCATGATTGTTTTTTGCATTTTTTTCGGCAATACCATTTTTACTTGTATTTAACCAAAGGATATAATCAGCAAACCATTTTTTGATTGTTGTTAATGCATTTTTGTCGAAGGACTTAGCTTTTTGCATCACTACAATACCTTGCGCAACTTCCATTAAATGTATGGAATCGATAATACCCCAGCTTCTGCCAGCATATAATCCTTTTACCGCCTGAGCATAAGCCAAATTTGGGTTCATCAAGGTTTCCTGATCTATAAACCATGCTTTAAGATGTGCGATAGCGTGTTTTACGTATTTTTCATCACCAGTAATCTGGTATGCTGATGCCAAAGCACCCACAATTTCACTGAAACGGATCATGGCATGGCGGTGCGCTACAAAATTATCTGGATTGGTTTCGCCATCTCTAGTTACGTACGGACCGTTTGGATTTGCTGGGTTAGGCCACCAATAATCTCCTTCTGAAAAGAAATCGTGTTTACCACCAGTACTCCGTGGCGAGCTACTTGCAGTTACCGTAACTGGTTTTTGCTGCATTGCCCAGTCAGCTTCTTTTAAAATTTGATTTTTTAATATAGCTGTAGCTTGGGTTTTAAAAGAATTTTGTGCCAAGACAATATTCATCATTCCCATCAAAAGCAGCGATATAAATAGTCTTTTATTCATTTTCAATCTTTTTTAGTTACCTGTTTAAAGCTCGCTGTCATGTCGAGGTTACGAGACATCTATTTTTAATTTTAATAGATTCTTCGCTATGCTCAGAATGACAACGCACTCCTAACCTTATTTCTCAATGGTTAAAAATTCTGTTTGTAAACCAGCAGCACTTACCGAAACCACATTCTTTTTATCGTTCGTTTTTAAGCTAATGATTGCCCTTCCATTATAAAGCTGAACTTTAGATGATGCAGTAGAAGTTCCTTGATCTTTAATTAATTCTCCATCACCCAATAAGTTAAACTTAACCTCTGTTGCTGCATCTAAACACAATACATTATTCGCATCGTAAGCTTTAACTTCCACAGTAGTTATTCCGTTTGTATCCTTAATTTTTTGAAGTACTAACTTGGCCGGTTTACCCCATTTTTCGGTTTGATATTCTTGGGTAATTTCATCGGTTACAGTTACTTTACCTTTCTTAGCCACTACTCTTAATTTATAAGTTCCTTTCTGCATTGGCACCGACCAACGCAAACCAGCAGCCGGAAAATCTTGACTATTGCGTTTTTTCACACCTTGGCTTTTTCCATTGACAAAAAGTTCTGCTTCATCGCAATTAGAATATACTTTAACCATTTTTTCTTCGCCCTCGGCGCCCCAACGTACCGGCCAAGAATGTCCGTAAATATGTACCATTGGTTTATCTGTCCAATACGATTGAAAGATGTAGTATGATTCTTTTTTAGTGAAATCACGTTCTACGACACCTTTTTGGTTTACATAAGGCACTGGATTTTCTGGACGAATTGGTGTACTAAAATCTTTAAATGGCCAATATGCAGTACCCGTTAGCCAGGGCATGGTTTCTTGTTCTTTCAAATGCCAATCAATTAAGTTAGCGATGTAGCTTTCGCTCCAATCACCATCTTTACTTACCCTTGCGCCACCTCCATACAAAGAGGCATCGCCAGCTCTTTCATCGGCGCCGCCGCCCTGTTTAACTTTCATCAAAGCATTGTCTGGATTTTCAGAATGGCGACGAGCATGACTATCTCCACCCCACTCTACATGTAGGAAACGATCAGATTTATCAAATTCTGCCTTTGAAACGCCCTTATATTCTGTGTAGATGCCTCGATACCAACCTGCCCAAATAGACGGTGAATACACATCTACAATATCTCTACAGAAATCACAACGTCTAATTGCGGTACTTCTCGAAGGATCTAACTTGTGTGATAGGTCGTTCAATTCTTTCATGTAAGTTCTGATTTTCTCTTTATCGAACTCGCTGAAATCTCCTGGCCAATCGTTCTCGTTCCCTAGCCCCCAGATAATAATAGAGGGATGATTGTAATGTTGCTCGATCATGTTTGTCAACATTCGCTTGCCTTGTTCTTGATAAACGGCGCCACCTAAACCACCACGGCACCAAGGAATTTCTTCCCAAACTAAAATGCCCAAACTATCGCATAAATCTAATATGATGCGTGACTGCTGATAGTGGCCTAAACGGATAAAATTCACTCCCATTTCCTTCATCATCTTCATTTCCGTCACCATCATTTCTTCGGTCATTGCTGCTGCTACACCAGCGTGATCTTCGTGACGGTGTGTACCACGAAGTAATACACGTTTTCCGTTAAGCGTAAACGGCCCTTTTTTAACGAACTCAAAATGTCTGAAACCTATTTTCTGTGTAGTATTGTAAGTTTGTCCATTAGCAGTTAAGCTAACTTTCACTTCGTATTGCTGTGGAGTTTCTATCGACCAAAGTTTTGGAGATTTGATATTAGTTTCAACCAGCAACTGATCATCAGAAAAATCGCCTATGGTTTTGTTTGCAGTGAAAACTGTTTTTCCATTTGGATCTATCAAGCTGATATTTACCGCAGCATCTTTTAAATTGTCTTGATTTAAGAAGCGTGCTTTTACGGTTAGGTTTCCTTGTGCTCCTTTGGCTTCAACCTTGGCATGAGCAAAAACCTTATCAATAGCTAATTGCGGATTATAAACGAGATTGAGGTAACGATAAATCCCACCATAAACATTAAAATCGGACAGGCTTGAGGGCATCATTTCCAAATCTCTAGTGTTATCGCAGCGAATGATTACTGGAACTTTGCCCTTGAACTGCGTTTTAAACAAAGGCGATTTCTTAAATTCAGCTACGGCATTGGTAATATCTGCAGTCCATTCATCGTAACCGCCAACATGTTCGGCAACTTTGGTGGTGTGGATATAAACTTGAGTTTTCTGCCCTGCGCCTTCAAAATGCAGTAAAGTCCTTCCATTCGAATAAGGATTTTCGATATCTAAATTTGTTCTGTACCAACCTGCACCCTGATAGTAGTGCACATCTGGGTCTACAGCATCAACATCGTTAAAGCAATGCGGTAGGTTTACTTTTTGCCAAAATGGAAGTTCTTCTGGATTGCCCTTACCAACTGGACGAACGGCCTCCCAAATACCACCTAAATCTTGCTTTACAAACTCCCAACCCGTATTTAAACGTTGAGATTGTTGCGCTTTTAAAGATTGACTTAAAATAATTAGACACAGAAGAACTAATTTCAGTTGTTTGGACATACGATTTATTATTTGGTTAACCAATTTAAAAATATGAAACTACAAAAGCTTTATCGCTTTGCAAACCTTCACTTGTTGTAGCACTTACACTATCATTACCTTTATACTCGACGAGGCGTATCTCTAGCTACCTCAAACGTTTAACAAGAACATCAACATAAATAACTAAAAAACAAATACTTACTAAATATTCTTCAGAATACTTTAATATGTCTCAATCCTTTACGAACGAGAAAACTCATAAACAAAACAATTTTCAAAAACTGCGGAAACGTTTGCGCTACTCCCTTTCGAAGTATACATATTAATTTATCCTTCTTACTTGCAGCGCATTTAATACTGGCTTACCAGCTATGCTTTTAAACAGCAGTTTAATTCCCTTGTCATCTGCTACGATACACTCAAACTTTCGTTCCACACTTCTAGCAATGCCATATTTTGCAGCTAGATTTAGTGCACTCACCACTAACTTGCCATTTAAGTAAACATCGAAAATACGTTGTGGAGGTACTTCTTTACCTTCAGCAACCAAGCTATCTAGGTTATAGGGTAGCACCGATTGGATACCATTTCCCATTAATTCTGCGAAATGCAAGGTAACTTCATATTTCCCTTTCGGCGCAGCTAACTCAAAGCCCTCTATGCCCACCAATTGCGTTTGATAGATCGGATCATTTTGTGTACCGATGATATTTTTATCAGAGCCGTACAATTGCCTGCTGCTGTTTTTAATTTTGAAAGGTTCACCCCCAATATGCCCCCAACTGTTTTGCTCGTGCAGCTGACTTGGTAGCCAGATTTGATTTTTATCGTCTCTAAATTGTCGCTGCGAACCCAATACAATGTTAAATGCTGCTGAAGAATTTAAAAAAGCTTGTGGTTGCAATACAAAATCTATGGTAGATTGGTCTTTATACATTTTACCATCTTTGACAGCTGTTGCTTCAACTACATTTTTTCCAGAAATGAAATCTACAGACCAACTTGCTATACCATCTACTACAGCTCTCTGCTCCAACTTTTTGCCATTTAGAACTAAGCTTACGCTATCTAAATTACTGATAACGCTTAGCTCCTGCTTGGTCGTCGTTCCTGCTCTAAATTTCCATGAGCCATCTCCTATTTTTAGGTATGGATCTTTATTGAAATGCGCTTTGTAAAGGAAATACGTATTTTTTGGTTGTCGATCTAAAGTTAATAAGCCTTTGTTATTGATGCTTGGCATGGTTTCACTTCTCGTTTCCGAACTAAAGTCTGATAGGTTCCAAGCTGCAGCACCAGCAATAAAAGGTCTTTTTAAAATGTCTTTAATGTAAATTTGATGATATTGCATGCCGTAAGCCAAACTTTTATCAAAACGAATTGGATTTTCTGCGTGTATTCTCGGATCTACATCTGCGCCGTATTCTGTTACTATTAACGGTTTATCAGGCATTGCAGCATGAATTCGATCTAAAGCTGGTCCAAAATCTTCCGATTTACCACCATACCAACCTTGATACAAATTCCAACCAACAACCATTGGTATTTTTACTAAACCTGCATTGGTATAGCCATTTACATCACCGTGGTTACTCATTAAGGTATAACGAGTTGGATCAGTCTTGCGGGTTAAATTCTCCAATTGTTGTGCTAAATTTTCGATACTCTTTAGATAAATTTTCTTTCTTTCGGGCTCTTTGTTATAGCGCATTTTTAGCAAAACTTCGTTCATGTAAGCCCACATGATTACACTTGGATGGTTGTAATTTTGCTTAATCATTTCCAATTGCATTGCTTTACTATTGTTCGTAAAAGCCTCAGTTTCGGTGATTTCGTTTACTATTGGAATTTCTACCGAAGTTAAAATACCTAATCGATCACAAGCGTCTAGTACAGCCTGGTGTTGCGGATAATGAGCTACACGTAAAAAATTGCCTCCCATTTCTTTGATCATTTCCACATCTTTAACCTGCAAAGCTGCCGGTACTGCATTACCCATTTTTGCGAAATCTTGATGGCGGCTGGCGCCAATTAGCTTTACCGACTTACCGTTCAAAAAGAAGCCTTTGTTAGCATCAAAACTAAAGTAACGCAGACCAATATTCGTTTTTACCTCATCTAAAACTTTAGCTGTTTTTTGATCAACCAATTGAGTGATAATGCTGTATTGATATGGGTTTTCTGGCGACCAAAGTATCGGTTTTTTGACTTCGATTTTGGGTAAGCGGAAATTGATGTGATTGCCAAGCCCTACGGTCATCCATTTTGTCTCTCCAATCTTTGTTCCTTTCGAATCTACAATTGTTGAGTTAATTAGCAACTGCTTTTTATTTGCGGGTGTAACCAATTTACCCTCCACTATTACTGTTGCCATTTGGGTAGTCACATCCTCTGCATGAACGTAAATACCATTAGTACCATAAACTTCATCAGCAAAATGAGTTGGGTTTACGATTAGCATCGATACATCTCGATACATCCCACCAAAGAAAGTAAAATCGCCAGTTAATGGCGGAATACTTTCATTATGGCTATTATCTACTTTGACGATAACTTCATCCTTACCATCAAATTTTAAATAATCTAGTGCAACAGTAAAACCAGTATATCCACCTATGTGGCTGCCTATTTTTTTACCATTTAGATACACTGTTGTTTCTTGGTTGGCCGCACCAAAATTGAGATATATCTTCTTCCCTTTCCAATCTGGTTTAAGGTTTAGCTTTTTCTTGTAGTACCCAACTCCTCGGTAATAGCCAGGTTCATCGTCTAAAACATCAAACGCATTCCACGTATGTGGGATGTTGATAACATTGTACTTAAGTTGCTGATAGCCTTTAACATTTTCATCTTTTGAAAACTGCCAATTTCGGTTGATAGCTATGATTTGTCGACTAATAATTTGAGCTTCGGCAATTGCTGATATCAATATCAGCATAAAAAACAGGATATTCTTTCTAATAAACTTCTGCATTAAAATCAAAGGTAAAATAATCCGCCTCAGAAGACTTGCTAATGAGACGGATAAACATTAATCTATCTAACTTCTAAAAAACGTTTGAAAGCTTGTGTAAACGTACCAACCTTATATTGGCTGTTTTCGTTTTGCACTAAGTTAATTTCAATTCTTCGCGTACCAGGAACTGTGCTATTCAAAACCTTAAGGTAAATCGTATCTACCTTTGCTTTTGCCTGCGGAAAATTTAGGCTATAAACACCGTTTGCAGCTTGTATCGCATTGCCACTTCTATCTACCACGTTAAAATCTTGCCCTACTACAGCCGGACTTGCAATTCCAGTGGTAACTAAAGTGAAGTGTGCCGATGCATCGTAATTTCTTACAAAAGATGAATGGAATTGTACAGGGAACTTAATTAAATCGGTTTGCGTTCTATTTACCGTTGCCGTTGCCGTGTTGTTCCAAGGCAAAAATCCTGCATAATAGAAATTATCGTATCCATCGGCGCCCACTGGCCCATCTGGATCATCTTTTTCGCAAGCAGAAAAAGCAGTTAAGCAAGCTATAAGCAATGTTAATATTTTATGTTTTTTCATGTTATTATCAATTAAAGTCATTATTGCCATCCCGTATTTTGTGTTACATTGTTGTCGCTCAATGCAATTTCATTTAATGGCACTGGATACAAATAATCACGAAGTGGGTTCCATTTACGTTTAGTAGCATCTTCTACTACCAACACACCATCAGAATTTAGCACCAAGGCAGAAGCATTTGTGCCAACCCATTCGGCAGCAATGTACTTTCCACCCAATATCGGCTTAGCCATTACAGTTTCTGCAGTTTTCCAGCGGATCAAGTCGCCATACCTAAATCCCTCTAAAGCTAATTCTACAGTACGCTCTCTCCGTATTTCATTCCTCAAACTTAAATTGTTAGCAGTTACAAACGCATTAGTTAATCTAGGTGCAAAACCAGCTCTGGTGCGTAAAGCATTCACTGTTAAATTTAAATCAGCGTCAGATATGCTTTCCGTAAGCTCGTATTTAGCTTCTGCGTAAATTAACAGTACTTCCGCATAGCGGATCAGGTTTTTCTGCACGGTAGCATTGTTGTTAGTTGCCCAATCTGCAGCGTCGAAGCCCTTTTTACCTGCATAAGCTGTTCTAGACCCCAAAGCAGTTTGAGGCACCCAAGGGCGCTGATAAGATTGCTCTCCAGAACGATACAGCAACGCATTTATACGAGGATCTCGGTTATCTAAAATGGTGTTGTAACTAGTCTCATTGGCTTCTGGCACAAACAATGTCGACCTTGTAGCTGTTGGCGTTTGATCTGAATTCCAAGCTGGCAAACCATCTGTATACAAATACTGGCGGATCAGGTTTCTAGTTGGCGCAATTCTTCCATTTTCTAAATCCCTAGAAGTATTATGCGTTAAAATGGTAAGCGCATATTGCTTCATCAAGATATTTTCAGTATTGCTCATTCCATCGCCTGCATGGGTAAACTCGCCTAAATAACTGTTAAACAAAGTATGTCCTTGTCCCATTACCGATGTTGCTGCAGCTACGGCAATATTTAAATGATCTTGCCAACCAGTTGAATTGTTAAACTTAGCTGTTGTGCCTTCCATTAAACCTACACGAGCCTTTAAAGCCCAGGCAGTGCTTTTGGTAATTCGGCCATATTGCGCCGCAGGTAAAGCTGCTCTGGTAGGCAACCAAGTTGCTGCGAAATCTAGATCTTCGTAAATCGTTTTCGCAACCGTGGCTCTTGCCGTTCTTGGCATTTTTAAATCAGGGTCGTTAATTCCTAATGTTCTTAACACCAAAGGCACATCTCCATACTTTTCGATAAGCATTGTGTAAGCATAAGCTCTGAAAAATCTGGCCTCGCCGAAGTAGCGATTCCTAACAGCATCGGTCACTTTAGCCGTTCCGCCCTTTTCTAAAATGTTGTTGGCCGTAAAAATCATTTGGTAAGGATTACTCCAATCGCCAGAAGTTGCAGGAATGCCCCTATTACCTGTACTTACCGCATCAATATTTTGCCCAGTGTTGTCATCTGCCCTATTATCAATAACGTGGCCAGCCATTTGTTGATACAATCTATTGGCTGCATTTTGAAGATCTGCTTCTGTATTCCAGTAGCCTGTATCAGCAAAATTGGTTTCCGGAACTCTATCTAACTTTGTACAGCTTGCTAAAACCGTAAGTGCTAGAAGTATAATTATTATCTTATTTCTGTTCATGATTTGCTGAATTAAAAAGTAACGTTTAAACCAAATGCGTAAGCTCTATAAAACGGATAAGCTTGTGAGTTTACACCATTTGGCACCTCTGGATCAAATACACTCATCACCTTTGTGTTCTCCCACAAATCTTGTCCAGAGAAGTATACCCTTACATTTTGAACATATTTTTTGTTGAATGGGATATTGTAACCTAACTGCAGGTTCTTTAATCGGATATAGCTACCGTTTTGCACCCATCTGTCAGATGGTCTATAGTTATGATCGCTAGTTTGGTACATTCTCGGGAAAAACGCGTTCGGATTGTCAGGCGTCCATCTATCCATGTGAATGCTCCAAGGCATATTTGCTGTGCCATTTAGCGGCGAAAGTGTTTCTGTAGCAATCAAGAAAGATCTTTTCAATGTTCCCTGAAAAGCAACAGAAAAATCAAAACCTTTCCAGTTTAAGCCTAGATCGAAACCGTAGGAATATCTTGCACTAGTGTTACCTAAGTAAACCAAGTCACCAGAATCATCAGGTGTACTTTTTCCAGAGTTAATTACACCATCGCCGTTTAAATCAAGATACTTAATATCACCAGCTTTAGGACTAGCAAAGAATGGATAAACAACTTTTGCTGTATATGCTGCCGCTTCTGCATCGGTTTGGAAAATTCCCCCAGTTCTATAACCCCAAACAGAATTTAGCGGATAGCCCTCTATACCCTGCATTACTCCTCCATTGCCTGGAATAAGTTTAGCGCCATTAAAACTAATGAGTTTGTTCTGATTGTCTGAAAAGTTTAGGCCTACATTGTAACCAAGCGCACCAACTTTATCTCTCCACCTCACATTAGTTTCCCAGCCCCAGCTTTTCAGCGTACCACCATTTACTTTAGGTACCGCTACCCCTACAATAGATGGTAAATTAACGTTAACAAACATGTTGATGTTGCGATTTTCATACACCTCGAAAGCACCTGTAAGTTTTTCTTTAAAGAAACCGAAATCTAAACCTAAGTTTGCAGACTGCACTGTTTCCCAAGTTTTCCCAATAGATGGTAGCTCTTGTTGGTAGAAATAATTACTTCTGACACCATTTAATACAAGAGCGTTGCCCGGAACTAGGATAGGAATGTAATCGTAGTTTCCATTACCGCCACCAACAGCATTACCCATACGCCCCCAAGAAGCTCTAATTTTCAAGTTTGAAACAGGTTTGATATTATCTTTGATGAAGCCTTCTTCACTAATTCTCCAGCCAGCAGAAACTGATGGAAAGAATGTCCAACGGGCTGTAGGATCTAACCTAGAACTACCATCGTAACGAAATGTAGCTTCTACCAAATATCTTTCTAAGTAATTGTAGTTAAACCTTCCGAAAAGTGAAGCGAATGCAAAAGTTTCAACGTTATCACTTGCAGTTTTATTCAACGGATCGGAGAAGTTTAAACTGAAAGTATCGTTGCTATATAAACCGATGGCACCAGCTGTAGCTTCGTCTTTACGGTATTGCTCGTAAGAAGCACCACCCATAATTTTGAAATTGTGCTTTTCAGCAAGTTGAAGATCATAATCTACCGTAGTTTGTAAGTTATCATAGTAACCACGGTTTTTGGTTATGGTAATTCCGTTAGGAACGTTTGCCGTGAAACGTGGTGCTTCCGTATTACTTCTGCCATACCAGTACAAGCTCCTTCTATTTTGTTCGTAATTAAATGCATCTTGATTTCTCCAAGCAATTGTATTGATTTGTAACCCTTTAATAAAGTTTCTGAATTTCAAATCGATCTTTCCCGTAAAACTCTCGTACATTTCTTTAGTAAAACCACCATTTTTCTGGATATCAACTGGATTTATCTGTAAATCACCATTGTATGGCTGGCCTGTTGTATCTTCCGCAGGGGTGTATAAGGATTGACGTGTTCTCACACGGTAAAGTGCATTTACAATTTGCCCGGTAGAAAACGAGTTTGAGTTGGTAATCTGTCCAATGTAACCCGCAATAAAACTAGCGTCAATGTATTTATTGATCTTACTGTTCAAATTAAATTTGATGTTGTATCTAGAATTGTCATCTGGACCATAACGCAACACACCATCGCTATTTTGAAAACCTGTAGACAATAAATAATTCAGTTCTTTAGTACCGCCACCTACAGAAATAGAATGATTTTGAGAATGATTAACAGTGCTCATCCCCGCTTTAATCCAATCTGTATTATCGAAATATTCCCAACGGTTAGAGGTTAAGTTTGGGCGATAGTTGAAGTTAGGATTTTTTAACCACTCTATTTGCTCGGGTGTGAATTCTCTAGCACCAGTAGCATTAAAACGAGCTTCGTCAATCAAAGTCTGCTCATCCCAAGAGTTTAAACGCTCTGGTTGGCGTGCAGTAATGTTAAAACTGTAAAATGAATTAAGGTTAATTCTAGTTTTACCACTTGTGCTCGATTTTGTGGTTACCAACACCACGCCGCCAGCTGCTCTAGCTCCGTAAATAGCTGCTGCTGCTGCATCTTTCAAGAAAGAGATACTTTCGATGTCGTCCGGATTAATTAAGTTCAAATCCATCTGAATACCATCAACTAAAACTAAGGCTCCTGTACCATTAATAGAGCTTGTACCTCTAATTCTCAAGTTGTAACCTTCTTTCCCAGGCTGTCCGCCACTTCTTGTAACAACTACCCCTGGAACTTGACCTTGCAATGCCGCAGTAGCATTAGGCACCGGCCTGTTTCTTAAATCTTCGCCACTAATAGCGGTTACCGCACCAGTTAAGTTTACTTTCTTTTGCGTACCATATCCTACAACTACAACCTCACTTAATCCTTTGGCATCTTCTTCCAAGCTTACGTTTAATACGGTTTTACCATCCAGACTTAATTCTCTTTCTTTAAAACCGATGCTTGTAAATACAATAATTGCATTTGCAGGTACGTTTTTTAAAACAAATCGTCCGTCTGCGTCGGTGCTGGTTGCTTGTTGGGTTCCTTTAACTCTTACGCCTACACCAGGCAACGGAATTCCTTTATCATCTTTTACTACACCAGAAACATCTGCTCTTGCTACAGATAATTTAATTGCGTTTGATGATAACACTTTGCCGTTTGTAAAGGCGAAAACATCTAATTGCAGAATGAGACACCAGAACAGTGTAAACATCATTTTCTGCAAAATCCTTTTTGATAGAATTTTACTCATACAGTTAATTTGGCTTTTATTGGTTAGCGCCGAACAAATTCGACATTGTAAATATAGGCTAGTCGACAGGTAAATCGCAACCGTAAAAACAACATAAAATACTGTAAACTAAGTATTTATACAAAATTCAATACGCTTCAATCGCAAGTTTAAAATTGCATAAGTAGCTGATTAAATGTAAGATGGTTATCAATAGATTTTTAGAGCTGATACGTTTAAAACACATCAAAAAAAATCATAAAAAAAACACGAAAACGTTTGCGTAGCGTGAAAAATTGAAGCTTTTTAAGTTATTTTCTCAAGAACCAACTTACTCCAGCCAGATTTACCTGTGCCTTTTAAATCCTTTTTACGTTCTTCCATCACTTTTTTCACCTTCGATGCGTACGTCCAGCAAGTACTTTGTCTAATTCCAAGCTTTTCAGATAGCTTGTGTGAGGAGATTGTACCCTTAGAATTATACATTAGGTAGACCAAATAAAACGCTTTATTAATAGGGATACGGTTATTTTCAAAAATGGTTTGATGCAGTACAGATTCTTCGTAAGCGCATTTGGTACAACGTCTATTATAAGGTGCTTTGCCGTTGCAGTAATTGGTATGGTTGCATTTTAGACAAGCGTAGCCACTCGCCCATTTCAGTTCAGCTAAGAATTTATGGCAAGCCTCCTTATCAGGATATTTTAAACTAAACTCATCAAAATCTAACTCTGTGGCGTTCACTCTAGCTTCAGTTACCTTTTCTATATTTGTTTTAAGGTTGATGTTATCTTTCTGAAGCAATACATTCATCCGTGAAATTTCTTCTGCCTGTTCCTGCAGCAAATTGTTTTTCGAAAGAAGTTCGTCATTTTGTTTTTCAATGGTATCATTCTGCTGTTGTAATGCTACAGCCTGATTTTTAACTTCTAATGTCCTTTCTTCTACCTTAGCTTCTAACTGTCTGTTCAAATTATCTTTCATTTCGGCATTAAGCTGCATCTGTTTGATAATTTGCTTCTGTGCATTTTCCTTTTTACGTTTTAGAATACGCACCTGATCGCCGATAGCAAACGAAAGGAAAATCATTTCTAATAAGAAACCAAAGCTTAAGCTATAGTAACCCAAGGCGCCAGGAATATGCCTTGCATAGCCTAAAATGTGAACAATTTTAATAATGAAGCCTAAAAACAAGAATGTATAACCAACCACAAAAAAACGGGCAGGACGATATCGTTTCTTCCAAAAAATGTAAATACCCGTAATGAACCCGATAGAAAGCGGTATAAACTCTATAAACTTATACTTAAACCAATCTGGATTATAGAACAAGCATATCAAGAAAAAAGCAAGTCGTAAAACGAGCACAACATTTATGATCTTGAACAATAAAGGTGCCTTTTGTTTAACGTGCAAAAGTTCTTTAGTAAAAATAAGTGCAAAAGAACTGATGCAAAACAATGCAATACCATAAGCATATTCGTTCCATACAGGATGCTTTGGCCATAGATATTGGTAAGCAATCCCATCTACAGAAACTTCATAAAGTCCAACACTGATGATATAAAGGATGTAATAGAGGTATTGCCTTCTACGTACCGCTAGATACATTAACAAATTATGGAAGCTGAAAATGAAAATCATTCCATAAAACAGCCCATAGGTAAGGTATTCGGTTAAACCGTATTGGATAAACCTTTCTATGGTTCTAAATACAATAATTACGTTGACCCTGTCTTTAGATTTAACCTTGAAATAATAATAATACTCCCCTTTTTTTAGGTTTTGAATTAGAAATTCAAAGTTTTTATGCTGGTACATTCGCTGCTTGAATTCCAAATCTGCTCCAGATTTAGCCTGCGAATAGGTACCATCTCCTTTTGGGAAATAAGCTTCTATATGATCTGTAATTTGATCGAAGAACTCGATTACACTGGCTTTTTCTAGATCTTCGTCGAACCGTACTTTTATTCTGTACCAATAGGAAGAACTGCGGTTATAATTTTTTGGGTAGTAATCTACATTGCTGATAAACTTATCGTGATACGCAGGGCTTGATATCACATCAAATGTTAGCTTATCAGTAGGATCTTCAAGTGTTACAACTTCTTTAGATTTAAAAATATGCTCGTAACTTTTAGCGTTGAAAGCTACTATTGTTTGTGCAGCTACATCTATAGCGCCACATAGTACAACGAGTAAGAGTAAGGTTCTACGCAATATTTTTAACATCACAAGGTTAGCTCGAAAAAGAAAATGCTATTTGGTAACGCTAAATATATGTACAAAAAACAAAAATAGCCGATAAAACATCGGCTATTCAGTATCTTTTTTCGAAAATTTAACTCATAAAGTGATACAGGAAAACTACGTCGCCTGTAAATGCAGGCTTAGATTGATCCTTAATTTCTAAAGTAGCATCTAAAACCACTTTTGTTATACCTCTAAGGTTAATGATAGATTTTAACTTTGCTACAAGGCGCACTTCGCTGTCAACAGTTACTGCTTGACCAAATTTTAAGTTTTCAATTCCGTAATTAATCTCCATTTTAAGATTTTCTATCTTAATAATTTGTTGCCACAAATACGGGAGTAATGACAAGGTAAGGTAGCCGTGTGCTATCGTTTTTTTAAATGGACTGTCGATAGCTGCCCTTTCCGGATCGGTATGTATCCATTGGTGGTCTAAGGTAGCGTCAGAAAATTTATTAATTTGTTCTTGGGTAATTTGATACCATGACGAGATACCTAACTCCTTACCTAGATACGCAGCAAATTCATCGTGGTTATTAATCTTGATCATAAATATTGGTGTGTTATCGTGTTTATAATATTCCTTTTAGGTCAGCTGGAGAGTAGTTTATAGACTTCAAGGTTTTATCATCGCCTTTACGATAAACTAAAAACAATCCTTCTACCTCCTTAAAGTAAGCGTCAACATTGTCTTTTTGTTTGTAATGTGCTATAGTTTCTTCTGCTTCGGCAATAGTTTTACAAGCTTTGCTCATATTAGAACGATGCACCTCATCAAACAAAGTCTTAAATTTTGTGCCTAAACCAAACTCTAGCACCGCTCCAGCCAGCACATACTGCAAATCACAAAGTGCATCTGCCACTTCAATTAAATCATCATTATCAACCGCTTCTTGAAGCTCTTTTAACTCTTCGGCAATTAAATCTATTCTTAATTTACTTCTTACTTTTGAAGGTATAGCCGCTTGTGCTACAATTGGGTGTTTAAAAGTTTGATGAAACTCTGCAACTTGGCTTAAAGCACTTAAATCTTCCATATTTTTATTAGAAAGTGCTAAGGTTTAATATTTCGAGGGGAATAACAAATTTTATTATCAACACCAGACAATAGAATTAACAGAAATTTATAATTAACAATAAATCAGTTTTTTACAAACACAAAACAAAATATCCCTAAAAGTTTTAATAAATTTGAAGACCCTCATAAAATAACCTCTTAATTATTGAAAAATTTCAAACTTATTTCCCTTAGATCATTTATTCGTCAAATCGCAAGTAGAAGAAAAATCACCAACGCACTAGTTTCAATATTAGTAATAGTTGTATTAGCGAGTTGTAACAGCGAAAACCAATCTGTTAAAGAAAGTAAATTTATTAGTGATTTTAGAAAGGTAGATAACCTATACAAAGATCGCGAAATAGCCAAGGTTGTAAAATCATTAGATTCTTTAAAGCCTTTGATTGCCTCTGCAGATATCAAAAGTTTAACTCACTACTATATTTTTAGATCACAAACAGTTTTTCCTAGTAAGCAGTTAATGAACATTTACGCAGATAGCTTACTTGGTCTATTTGCGGAAGAGCAATCAAAAATCAACAACAAAACAGAATACATTAGAGCTTTAATGCTAAAAAGTGATATACTTCTCTACTTTAAACAATATGATAAAGTAGTAACCTATTACTTTAAGATTAGCAACCTTATAGATAAAGAAAAAGATCCAACAAATTACGCCGACTTTATCTCAAAAATTGCCCAAATCTACTATTTGCAAGGTAAATTTTCAACTTCCGCAAAATATCAATTAGATTCATACAATGCTATCCAAGTTGCTAAAGACGTAGATCCGGCTAATTTATTTTACTACACGCAGGCGGCACTTAATAATGCTGGTTTTTCTTACGAGAGGGCCAACAAATTAGACAGTGCCTTGTATTTGTATGAAAAGAATTTAGCGTACATTTTAAATCAGGAGAAAAAAAATGATGTAAGTTTAGGACAGGTAATGGCTGCGAAAATTGTAGCCCTAGACAACATTGGAGGTCTTTATGCAAAAAAAGGAAACTTTTCATTAGCTAAAAACTACCTAGAAGAATGTATTGCTATTAATAATCACTCGGCCGAATTGAGTAAAATTACAGCTTATATTAAGCTCGCCAAGGTTTATAGTAGTATAGCAGATACCAAAAAAGCGGATTCAATTTTAGTTATTACCGAAGATCTAATTCAGCAAGAGCCAGAGCTATCTTTAGAAAACAGTTTAAAACTTTATAAAGCTAAAAGCGATCTAGCATACAGCCTAGGCAATTACAAAAGTGCTGTCGAAAATCTACAACTATACAACGTAACCTTAGATAGTTTAAGCAAAGTAAACAGTGATCTTAGCAAGGTTAATATAGACCAGGCGTTTAAAAACTTGGAAGATCAGCAAACACTCCAATATCTCGAAAAAATAAACCAAAGTAAAACTGTTTATTTAATTGGAGCAGTATTGTTTGGTATGATGCTTTTGGTAATTGTGTGGTTGGTACTTAAAAATGCAAAACAAGCTAAAAAGGCCGAACGAGAAACCATAGCCAACAACAAGGAGTTAGAGAAAGCTTTATTAAGCCTCGAAAACAGAAATAAAGATTATGCAAAAATGATGAAAGTTATGGCGCATGACCTTAAAAACCCAATTGGTGGTATGGTAGGCATTGCTACGCTATTGCTGGAAGAAGAAGAACGTTTTACCGAGGAAGACAAAGAAATGCTGCACCTTATTGAAAGCTCTGGCGCAAATTCTATCGAAATGATTAACCAATTGCTTAATTCTGGTTTGGCGGTAGAAAACGAGGTGCTGAAGAAAGAAAGCATCGATCTACAGCAGTTATTGAGGCAGTGCACCGAACTGCTCCAATACAAAGCGGATGAAAAGAAACAAAAGATCATTTTTATCAGCAGCGGACCAACCATAGTTTCTATTGCTCGGGAGAAAATTTGGAGGGTATTTAACAACCTCATCGTTAATGCAATTAAGTTTAGCTTACCCAAAACAGAAATTTTGGTGGTTTTAGAGCGACTAGAAAAATCGGTTCGTGTAAAAATAGTAGATCAAGGTATAGGCATACCAGATAAAGATAAAACCAAGATTTTCGAAATGTTTACTAGCGCTAAACGACCAGGAACCGCTGGTGAACAACCTTTTGGCATTGGTTTGTCTATCAGTAAGCAAATTATAGAAAACCACTATGGCAGAATTTGGTTAGAAGATAATACCGATGGCGGAACAATCTTTTATGTGGAGCTACCGATAAAATAAGCTAGTCTGCTTGACGGCTTAACATCGATCTATACTTATTAAAGATATTTGTTTTAGACACCAGACCTACGTAAGAACCAGAATAATCTACCACTGGCATAACCCAAAGGTTTTCTTGTTCCATTTTCTTTAAAACTTCTTTTACATCGTTGGTTAACGAAGCAACTTCGGCTGGCATATCGGTAATATCACTAATAAGAATACGCTCTGTAGATTTTTCTGCAAGATGTGATAAAATGGTTTCAATATAAACCACACCTTGAAAAACTTGTTCGTTATTCACCACCGGAATTACATTTCGTTTTGAATTCAGAATATCAGAAATTCTATCGCTTAAAACATCAGTATCCAGTAAAATGAGCTGATCTTTTTCTATCAAAGATTTCAGGCTCATCATATTTAATACCGTAGTATCTTTATCTTCATGATGTGAAAGATGACCAGCATCTACAAGCGGTTTGGTATAAATCGAATATTTACTCGCACTTCTGCTAATAAAATAGGCAATAGCTGTAGTAATCATTAATGGCACCATCAACACATATCCGCCAGTAATTTCTGCAATTAGAAAAATTCCTGTTAACGGCGCATGCATTACTGCACCTAAAGCAGCGGCCATACCCGCCACAATAAAATTGGCCACATTTAGTTCGGCAATTCCTAAAATATTAACCGTGTAAGCAATAACGAAACCCAACAAACCACCAATAATTAAACTCGGTGCAAAAGTGCCACCGTTTCCTCCAGCAGCCAAAGTTACCAACGTAGCTACAGATTTAAACATCAACGTTACCACTGCAAAAACAATCACCACAAAAGGTAAATCACTAAATTGCGAGAAAATGCTGTTGCTAATAATTGCAGTATGATCGCCTTTAAGCAAACTGTTTATAGTAATGTAACCTTCGCCATATAAACTTGGAAACAGAAATACCAACACTCCCAATATTAAACCACCAACTACAATTTTATAATACGGATTTTTGATTTTATAGAACGAGCCTTTAATCAGCTTGTTCACTTTTGTGAAGTAGAACGAATACAGACCAATAACCACGGCAAGCACAACGTAAAACAATAGTGCTTTCATTTCCCAACCCTCGGTCACCAAGAAAAAGAGCTGTTCTTTGTAAAACAAACGGGCTACCACCGAAGCTGTTGCTGCCGAAAGCAACAAAGGAATAAATGCGGGGATCGAAAACTCTGGCAATAAAATCTCAATTGCAAATACAATACCTGCAATTGGACTGTTAAAAGCGCCTGCAATACCTGCGGCAGCACCACAGGCCAATAACAAGGTAATTTCTCGGTAACTTAAACCTAAAAACCTGCCAACATTAGAGCCAATAGCAGCACCCGAAGTAGCAATTGGAGCTTCTAAACCTGTAGAACCACCAAAGCCAACGGTAATGGCAGCAGTAATAATTTGTGAGTAAGTATTGTGCGCTTCTACCCTGCTCGATTTCTTCGAAATAGTATACAACAGCGGCGTTAAACCCATCTCAAATTTACCTTTTCTAATAAATCGCTTCACGTAAATTACCGAAAGCAAAATACCAATAGCAGGAAACAAAAGGTACAGGTAGTATTTGTATTGCCAATGTAATTCCGACTGCAAGAAATGCTGAATGGAGTGCGTAATTCCTTTTAACAATGAAGCTGCCAGTCCTGCGAAAATGCCAACAAAAACTGCAGCAAACACCAGAAAGTTTCGGTTAGAAATTTTGCTTTGCCTATACTTATTTAGCTGATCTACAAAACTTACAAACCTAATATACATCTTCTTATTTTTTAATTATGCGTCAAACTTATCTAACAATTTGAGTAGCGTTGCAAAGTCTTTGGGGTAAGGCGCTTCCACAAAAATATCCTGACCATCCACACCTTTAAACGTAATTTGCTTAGCATGAAGCGCAAAACGTTTCATAATTGGCTGTTCTTCTTCGTCGGTTAAACGATAACCACGTTTAATTTTCGATAGAAAAACAGGTTTGCCACGATACATCACATCGCCACAAATGGCAGCACGTTGTGTAGCCAAGTGAATACGAATTTGGTGCATTCTGCCCGTCACAGGCTTACATTCTACCAAAGTGTAATGCTTATAATATTTTAAGGAAGTAAAAAAAGTCTCCGCTCTTTTACCTTCTTGTCTGTCTATGGTTACGTTTTTATTACCGTCATTCAAGATTGGTAAATCCACAAAAAGGTTATCAAATTGAAACTGACCATCAACCACCGCATGATAAATCTTGCTCACTTTACGTTTCTCAAACTGTATCGACAAATTACGGTAAGCTTCCGGATTTTTCGCAATCACAATCGCACCCGATGTTTCTTTATCCAACCTGTGGCAAATCTGTGCATCGTCGGTATATTGCCTAGCTAAACGCAAAATATTGATTTCGCCAGCACCAGCCGCACCACGTTCATCTAACGAAGCCACAAAAGGAGGTTTGTTTACAACGATATAGTCGTCGTTTTCAAAAAGTATAAGGTCTTTAAAATTAGGATACTTCAAAAGGATAATCGATTTAAAGCCACAAAAGTACGAATACATTTAGGAAAATAGACTGCTTAATTGACATTAGCTATTTTTTGAAGCGCAAAACCACTGGTTCTTCGGTCATTGCAGTCCTGCTATCCGCCTTTACTCCCTCACTTTCCTACGCTCATTCCCACAGCCATGCTCGGGCGGTATTGGCTGCTATCAGGTCTAAATTGCAAAACCTGTAAATTACATAACTTTTTAAACCACCTTAGACACCTTAGTTCATCTGATGATTTATACATTTAAAAACTAATGTGTTCTTAGGTGTCTAAGGTGGTTAAATCAATACAAAAGCTAATTCTCAGAAAGCAACAACTCTTTATAACCCGCCAACTTATCTGCCTCCTCTTTAGCCAACACAGGAAACTCCAATTTCAAGCTTTCCAATTTCTCCGCAATAATTTGGCTGACCGCTAATCTTGTATACCATTTTTTGTCAGCAGGAATAACGTACCAAGGTGCATCCTCAGTAGAAGTTTCGCTCAAAGCAGCTTCGTAAGCATCCATATAATCATCCCACAAAGCTCGCTCGCTAATATCGCTAGAAGAAAATTTCCAATTCTTTGCAGGGTCTTCTATCCTATCTAAAAAACGCTGTTTCTGCTCATCTTTAGAAACATGTAAAAAAAACTTCAATATCGTAGTCCCATTTGCCACCAAGTGCTTTTCAAAACTGCGAATGCTTTCATATCGCTGCTTCCAAAAGTCCTTATCTATTTTATCAACAGTGTTGTGATTAGGTAAGTTTTCACTCAATACATATTCGGGATGCACTTTACAAACCAACACGTTTTCATAATGCGAACGGTTGTGTATACCAATTCGTCCACGTTCGGGCAGCGCTTTGTAGTGTCGCCATAAGAAATCATGGTCATATTCTTCTGCATTTGGTGTTTTAAAGCTATAAACTTGGCAGCCCTGCGGATTAAGTCCAGACATCACGTGCTCAATTGCTCCATCCTTTCCAGCAGCATCCATCGCCTGAAAAATGATTAAAACAGCATTTTTGTTGCCAGCATACAATACCTCTTGGTATTTAGATAAATCTTTCTTCACTCGCTCCAATTCACCTTTCCCTGTTTCTTTATCCAAATGACCTTTATAATCAGTATCAAAATCTTTAAGTTTTACTTTTTTATCAGGTTTTACTAGGTACTTTTCTGTGTTCGTTTTCATGGGTTTTATTTGTCTTTTAATGGATGATGATAGCTTGATATAAATAATGTCAACTCAATAGTCATCATATCTATATCCCTGTTTTATAAATAGATTTTTACTTTTAAATATCGGTTATAAATACAGATTAGCATATTTTTAAAGATAGAACTAAAATTAAGTAAATTAAATACGTTAATTTGTATTGTTTGTTTTAACACTATTTAACAGATAATTTTTCACGGTTTTTACATCTTTATAGCATGTTTAAAGAAATTAAAAATAGATATCTTAGGTACCTTGTCATTTTTATATATTTCATTATTTTATTTTTTTGTGCGCTGCAAATCAACTTTTTATGGTTGTTTGGCTACTCTCCTTCTTATACCGATATCAAAAGCCCATCGCAGCGTGTCGGTTCGGAATTGTACACCGCAGATGGCAAATTAATTGGCCGATACTTTAAAGAGAACCGTACGCCTGTAGAATTTAAAGACATTTCTAAAAATGTGGTAGATGCACTAATAGCTACCGAAGATGTTCGTTTTTATAAGCATACAGGTATAGATATTCAAGCTTTGGGCAGAGCAGTTGTTGGAATGGGAAAAGAAGGTGGCGCCAGTACAATCACACAACAGTTAGCTAAAAACCTATACAGAACACGCTACAACAAATCATCTGGTTTAACGAGCAAAATCCCATTGGTAAGAACTATCATTCCCAAACTAAAGGAGTGGATGACAGCCATTAAACTAGAATCTAACTACAGTAAGGATGATATTTTAACAATGTACCTTAATACGGTGTCATTTGGCAATAACACTTATGGTATTAAAACGGCTTCACGCATCTACTTTAATAAACAAGCAAACCAGCTAAGTGTACCACAAGCGGCCTTATTAGTAGGGATGTTGAAAGCTACCACTTCTTATAATCCAATCAAAAATCCGGAGCGATCGCTAGAAAGAAGAAACGTTGTACTTTCTCAAATGAACAAGTACGATTATCTCTCAAAAGAAAATCTTACCGAATACAAAGCTACTCCAATTGGCATAGAAACTGGAACAGAGGATGAGAGTAGTGATGGCGACTCTTACCTAAGAGCCGCAGTTGATAAGTATTTAGAAAAATGGTGTGAAGAGAATAACTATGACCTTTATGAAGACGGTTTAAAAATCTACACCACTATAGACTCTAAATTGCAAGGCTTTGCTGAAGATGCAGTAAAAGACCAAATGAGAGTACTACAACGCAGATTTTACAGTGTTTGGGGAAATGAAGATCCGTGGGAAGACAGCGAACGTAAAAAGGTAGATTATCCGGATAGAGCGAAGAAATCTTTACCAATTTATGCTTTACTACAAAAGAAATTCCCTAACCAACCAGACTCGGTTGATGCTTACTTCGAGAAAAAGAAAAAGATGAAAATCTTCTCTTACAAAGGAGATAGAGATACACTTTTTTCTACAATGGATTCTATCCGTTACTACGGTAAAATCTTAAACACCGGTATGATGACTTTGGAACCTAAAACTGGAAAGATTAAAGTTTGGGTTGGTGGCATCGATCATAAATTCTTTAAATACGACCACGTAAACCAAGCAAAACGCCAAGCTGGTTCTACTTTTAAGCCATTTGCTTATTTAGCTGCGTTAGAAAGCGGCATGAGCCCATGTGATAAATTTACCGATAAACCTGTTCGTATTGCTTACCAGGATAAAGGCGAAACCAAATATTGGGAACCAAAAAACGCAGATTGGAGCTATAGTTATCAGGATATGTCATTGCGTTGGGCAATGGGACGATCTGTAAATACCGTTACTGCGCAGGTTACAGAAAAAGTGGGTTGGGACAATGTGGTGAAATGGGCACACGAATGCGGTATCGACAGCAAACTGGAATCTGTTCCTTCTGTTAGTTTAGGTTCTAACGATGTTACGGTTTACGAAATGGTAAAAGCTTATGGAACTTTCTTAAACGAAGGAAACAAGGTTGATCCGATATTAGTAGAAAAAATTGCGGACAGAAACGATAATATCATCGAAGAATTTGCACCGAAATTTAAACGTGCATTAAGTGAAGAAATTGCTTGGCTAATGCTATATATGTTTAGAGGTAGCATGGAAGAACCCAGAGGTACTTCGCAAGCATTATGGGAATGGGATTTGTTTAAAAAAGGTAACCAAATTGGCGGTAAAACCGGAACCTCATCAGATTACGTAGATGCTTGGTATATGGGCATCACAAAAGATTTGGTTACAGGCGTTTGGGTAGGTTGTGATGAACGTACAGCTCACTTCAAAAATGGCGAACAAGGTGAAGGTTCTAGAACTGCATTGCCAATTTTCGCTAAATTTATGGAGAAGGTTTATAAAGATCCGTTAAGTGGTTATACTTACGGTCCGTTCCCTAAAGCAAAGGTAGAAATTACCCGTACTTACAACTGCCCTACTCCACGACCTCCGGTAGATACGACAAATACAGATTCTGTATCGATAGATTCGTTGGATATCGACATGTCTTTAGCCGAACCTCCTGAAGCTATTAAGATAGAACCTACAAACACTAAAGTAGAAGAGAAAAAACCTACTACAGAAACCCAACCCAAACAAGAGGCTAACACGCCAACAGTTCCACTAACTAGAAAAGAAGAAAGAGAACTGAAGAGAAAGCAGAAAAGAGAACAGAAAGAAAAAGAGAAAGAGAATAAGCAAAACAACGGCTAATCTAATCGTACGCTCCCAGATATGATATTGCCTTAAATTATTCGTTTTATGAACAATTTTATAAAAAAAGTTACTTTAGTTTTCGCACTAGTTTTGTGCTGCTACGCATCGCAAGCGCAATATTTCGGACAAAACAAGGTCCGTTATAAAAACGAGAAATTTAAAGTACTGGAAACACCTCATTTCGACATCTACTATTATCTAAAAAATGATAAGGTATTGAAGAGATTTGCCCGAGATGCTGAAACTTGGTATAAAATGCACCAAGAAGTTTTCAGGGATACTTTCTTTAAAAAGAACCCGATTATTCTTTACAGCACCCATCCCGATTTTCAGCAAACGACTGCTTTGCAAGGTGAAATTGGCGTAGGAACTGGTGGTGTTACGGAAGCGTTTAAAAACAGGGTGATTATGCCAGTGATGGAATTAGGAAGCCAAACCCGACATGTTTTAGGTCACGAGTTGGTGCACGCCTTCCAGTATCATATTTTATTAGAAAGAGATTCTATACCTCTAGAAAACATTGGACAAACACCCTTGTGGATGATTGAAGGTATGGCCGAATATCTTTCTGTAGGAAAAAAAGACGCTTTTACCTCAATGTGGATGCGTGATGCCTTATTGAACAGGGATATTCCATCGCTAAAAGACTTGACTAATTCAAATAAATACTTCCCCTACCGTTACGGGCAAGCTTTTTGGACTTTTGTAGGTTCGCTTTACGGAGACACCACCATTGTTCCATTGTTTAAAGCTACTGCAAGGTTTGGTTACGAAAACGGTATCAGATACACTTTTGGTTATGATGATAAAACTTTATCGGGCTTATGGAAAAATGCCATAGAGCAGCATTACCGACCAATGTTAAGGGCGGATAGTTCCCAAATTAAAATATCAGGTGCTAAAATTATAGATAATAAAAATGCAGGAAACATGAACGTCGCTCCTGCAATTAGTCCAGATGGTAAATATTTAGCCTTTCTGTCTGAAAAAGATCTGTTTGGTATCGATTTGTTCTTGGCAGATGCCAAAACCGGAAAGATTATCAGGAAATTGAGTAGTCAAATATCCAATACACATATTGATGATTTTAACTTCTTAGAATCTGCTGGTGCTTGGTCGCCAGATAGTAAACAATTTGCTTTCAGTATTTTCAGTAGAGGTAAAAACCAATTGTTGGTCATCAATATAAATAATGGAAGTACGGCGCTAAAAACCGATATGGGTAAGGTTGAGCAGTTCGGAAATTTAACTTGGTCACCTAATGGAAAAGACATTGCTTTTTCGGGAATGGTAGAAGGTCAAAGTGATATATTTTCTTATAACTTCGATACTAAACAAGTTACCCAAATTACGGATGACGAACACTCCGATTATGCACCTAGTTATTCGCCAGATGGCAAAAAGATTGTGTTTTCTTCAGATAGAGCAGCTATAGAGTCTGGCAATTTCGCTGCCGTAAATCCTATCAATTTAACCATTTACGATATCGCTACTAAAGCGCTGAGTAACGTTCCAGTATTTCCAGGCGCTAATAACCTTAATGCACAGTTTTCTGGAGATAGCAAGCGTATTTTCTTCTTATCAAATCGTGATGGTTTTAGAAATTTATACGAATACAATTTAGAGACAAGTAACGTAAAGCAACTAACTGATTATTTCACTGGAATTAGCGGTATCACAGAGTTTTCTCCTGCTATTACAGTTTCGAGAGACGATGATATCATTTACAGCTATTATCGTTATCAACGTTACACGCTTTACAATTCCGCCTATAGCAACTTCCGGGCAAAAGATGTTAACGCTACTGATGTAAACTTTGATGCAGCTATTTTGCCTCCAAAAGAAACAATAGGTGTAAATATTGTTAACTCAAATCTTGGCAATTTCGAAAGGTTTGAGCGTACACCAGAAAATTCAATGCGTGAAATCCCTTATCGTCCGAAATTTAAGTTGGATCATTTGGCTAACAGTGGCGGAGTGGGCGTTAGTACTAGTCGTTTTGGTACAGGTATGCAAGGCGGTGTAATGGGTATGTTTAGTGATATTGTAGGGCAAAACCAGATTGTAGCCAACTTAGCCATTAACGGAGAAATCCAAGATTTTGGTGGTATGGCAGCATACATTAACCAAGCTAGCAGAATTAACTGGGGTGGTGCAGTTTCTCACATTCCTTACATTACAGGTTTTTTAAGCAGAGATATCATTAGAGAAAATCCACAATCAAATCCATATTATGTTGAGCGAACTAATATATTGAGGACATTTGAAGATCAGATTCAATTGTTTGCTGCCTATCCGTTTAACAAAGCGCACAGGTTTGAAGTAGGCGGAGCGGTTTCAAGATACAGTTATAGAGTTGATCGTTTTAACAACTATTATAGATTAACACCTGATAGTGCTCAAATTATTGGCTTTGAAGGATCTGATCGTGAAAAGCTCAATAAAGATGAAATTACAAGCTCTTTAGGTCAGCCTTTAAATAGCTTCTCTATATTTCAAACAAACGCTTACTTTGTTGGTGATAACTCAATTTTTGGTGTTACCGCACCGTTAGATGGTTTTAGATATAGAGTAGGTGCAGAAAAATATTATGGTGATTTTAATTTTGTTGCGGTAGCCGCCGACTTAAGAAAATACTTCAGAATTAAGCCAGTAACTATTGCTGTACGTTCTTATAATTATCTTCGTTTAGGCAGAGATGGGGAAAATCTTTTCCCACTTTTTGCGGGTTATAATTACCTCATCAGAGGATATGAGCCTAATTCGTTTTACAACAATCAAAGCTTTAACACAAGTACATTAGATATTAACCAACTATCTGGAAGTAAATTGGCGGTATTTAATTTTGAGGTAAGACTACCTTTTACTGGTCCAAAAAAGCTAGCACAAATACCTTCTAACTTCTTGTTTACAGATTTAAACTTGTTTTTTGATGCTGCTGTAGCTTGGACAGAAGACACAGAGGTAGTATTTAAAGGTCAACCCTCAGCAACTAGAATTGGCGTTTATCCAAACGGACAACAATATTTAATTGAACGAGTACCAGTTTTGAGTGCGGGTGTATCTGTGAGGGTAAACTTATTCGGGGCAATGATTTTAGAACCTTACTATGCCTTCCCTTTTACGCGTAAAGATGTAAAAGGCGGTGTGTTCGGATTAACTTTTGCACCAGGTTGGTAATTGGCGGTTTGTCATTCTGAACGTAGTGAAGAATCTGTTTTGGGTACTTTTTCTTAAACAGATTCCCCATTCTTCGGAATGACAATAGTATTATACCGCAAAAGGTAATATCGATTGGTTGTTGATCTTCTGGTGGATGTGCATACTTTCGAAATCTAAACCTATAGTCAAATCAATCCAATCTGGATTACAAGCACGTACCAATCTTTCTTTTTGTGCTCTGGTAAATCTACTTACAGTTTTAAATCTACTTAAAGCTTGAGCTTCCGTTCTGAACTCTTCGAAATAAACCAAACGAGTTAACTGCTGCGCACTATCAAAAAAAAGATTTGGCATTTTCTTATAAAAGTCCAAAGTCTTCATCAAATCAGCACTCATACCAACGTGTAAAGTAGTGCGGTTTCTGTCGGTTACGATATAAACTATCTTTTTCATAATGCTACAGCTTTAAGTCAAAAACTAATTATATTAGATATTATTTGGCGGTTCAAATTATAATTACTAATTTTATTGGCACAATAATACTAACAATTTTAGTAAAAACAAATTTATTTTAAATTATTTTGTATGTCTAACATCTCAGCCAATCTAAAATACCTCAGAAAGAAAAAAAGTTTAACACAGCAACAATTTGCTGATAACATGGAAATTAAGCGATCTTTAATAGGAGCTTATGAAGAAGACAGAGCAGAGCCTAAGTATGATTTACTAAAAAAAATAGCAGAATATTTCGAATTATCCATCGATGAATTCATCAACGAACAAATAAATGACAATTGGAAACCTAAGCCGAAAAGCCAAGGATCTAATCTACGTGTATTAAGTATTTCAGTAGATAAGGATGATAACGAGAATATCGAATTGGTTCCTGTTAAAGCAAGTGCTGGTTATTTGAATGGATTTTCAGATCCACAGTATATTCAAGACCTACCAAAGTTCCAGTTACCTATCCCCTCTTTGAAACAAGGCACTTACAGGGCTTTTGAGATTAAAGGAGATTCGATGTTGCCTATTCAGTCTGGTAGTATTATAATAGGAGAATATCTAGATAATTGGAACGACTTGAAAATTGGCGAAACCTATGTGATTATTAGTAAAAACGAAGGAGTGGTTTATAAGCGTGCTGGAAACAAGTTCAAAGAAGAAAGAGAGCTAAAATTGATTTCAGACAATAAACTTTACGACCCGTATTCAGTACCAGCAGATGATATCTTGGAAATTTGGAAAGCAAAAGCATACCTGTCTACTGCTTTGCCAGAACCAACTCCAGAGCCAACCATCGAAACACTTTCTACCATGATGGCGCAAATGCAAAAATCAATTTCGCAACTGAATAAGAATTAGTTCTTGGAGCCACAGATGCACAGATTAAAATAATTTAACAACCTAGTTATATTAAACTGATATCTGCGCATCTGTGGCATATATCAGTTTATAATCCAAAGCTAGATTTCTACATCAATAATTTATAATTACTATTAATCTTCTTGTATTGCTGACCCTGAAATAAATTCAGGGTGACGCTTAACGAACATTCCGTCATGCTGAATTCATTTCAGCATCAGTTTTACGGGCTAGTTTCCAAAAGCTAGCAATAGAGCTCGCATATTAACATTTTTTAACAGAGTTGATTTTAAATCACTACCTAATCTTTCCATCTCAATAATAAATACAATGAAACTTTAAAATTTAACGAGATGAGAAAATTATTTTTAACTGTAGCTATTGCCGTACTAGGTTTCACAGCAAGCTACGCACAACAAACAGAAAAAACTGAGAGAGCTGAAAGAGTGCAGAGAACTCATAGAAACGAAAGAGTAAAGTTATCTGCTGAGGAAAGAGCGGAAAAGGCAGCGACGGCATTAGAAACGAAGCTAAGCTTAACGGCAGATCAGAAAGCTAAAATTAAACAAATTGAGCTCGATAGAATTAAGGAGCACGATGGCTTGCGTCAAAAAGATGAAGCTAAAATGAAAGCAAAATTCGAAGAGAGAAAAGCTAGCATGAAAGCACATCAGGATAAAATTGATGCTGTATTAACTACAGAGCAAAAAACTAAGTTAGCGGCATCAAGAGAAGAAATGAAGGGCAAGATGAAAGAGAGAATGAAAGATGGCAAAGGCAGATTTCATAAAGCGCCTAAAGCTGAGCGAACCCCAACTAAAAGTTAATTAGAAAGCACTTTTTTAATTTCGACTTTTGGAGAAATAAATTCTTCGCTGCGCTCAGAATGACAGGATGCAAGGGTTATTTCAAATAAAAGAAAGACTTACGAAGTTTTGAAAACTTCGTAAGTCTAATTACAGATTACTTCAAGTAGCCACCTTTTTCTAACACTTCTTTCCAAACTTCATATCCGGCAGGAATTAAATGCAAGCCATCTTTTGTAAGCTCTGCTCTTAGTTTCTTATCACCATCTAAAAAGTGAGGATATAAATCGATCACAGTTACATTTTTAGCCGTAAACTTTCTAATCTCATCATTTAAATAAAGGATATGTTCATCCTTACCATAATGATTTTTAAATTTTTCGAAAGAAGCATTCACTGGCAATAAAGTATAGAAGTAGATTTGAGTTTTCTTTGAACCTTTTCTAATCCGCTCAACAATAGTTTTATAGTTTCTTAAGATTAGGCTGTCTGGAATATTTCTAGAAATGTCGTTAATCCCAATTAATACAAAAACTTTTGCAGGCTTTCTATCAATCACTTCTTGTAAGCGTTCTAAAACTCCAAAAGTAATATCCCCAGAAATACCTCTATTTTTAGCCTTTGGCAAATTCAGTAATTTATTCCAATCAGTACCCGCGGTAATACTGTTTCCTAAAAAAATAAATTCTTTTTTAGTAATAGGATCAGCATTGAACTTCTGAACCAGTTCTTTGTATTTCCCTGGACGATAAGTGCTATCGAAAGGTTTGGTTTGCGCATTTGCACTGCCAAACCACAACAAAGAAGCTAAAGCAACAATGAAAAATCTATTTTTAGTAATCATAATTAATGAGATAAAGGTGTAAGGTTGTTTAAGTTTTTCTTTTCTCTGTTCCAAGTGAAAGCAGTGAAGAAAATAGCTAGAGCACAGGCAACTAAAATAGCGATAAAACACGCATCCCAGCCATAATCATCTACCAATGCACCAACAGCTGCATTTGCTAATAAATCGCCAATGAAATAACCGAATAAACCAGTTAAACCAGCAGCTGTACCCGCTGCTTTTTTCGGTACTAAATCCAAGGCTTGTACACCTATTAACATTACAGGCCCATAAATTAAGAAGCCAATTGCCCATAATGATACATTTTGCACCATCATATTACCTACTGGATTTTCCCAATACACAAAAACAGCAATAAAGGTTAAAGCCATATAAATGATTGTTACTGGTGCCCTTCTACCTTTAAAGACTTTATCACTTAACAAACCACATAAAATAGTGCCCGGAATTGCCGCTAACTCATAACCAGAAGCCGACCAAGCAGCCTGATCTGAGGTGTATTGTTTAGCTTCTTGTAAAAATGTAGGCGCCCAATTGACAATACCGTTTCTCACCAGATAAACAAAGGCATTGGCAATAGCAATAAACCAAAGCAACCTATTGTTTAGTACATATTTTAGAAAAATCTCTTTTGCTGTAAATTCCTTTTCTTGAGAAGCATCGTAGGTTTTAGGATAGTCATTATTATACTGTTCTATTGGCGGCAAACCCATAGACTGAGGTGTATCTCTCACCAAAAAAAATGCTACTAGCGAAAAAATTATGGCAATTAATCCTGGAAAGTACAATTTTGCTTGCCAATCCATAAAAAGCTCTACGCCCCAAATGGTTAAGGCACCAACTAAAAATCCGCCCACGTTGTGTGCTAAGTTCCAAATAGACATGGCAGTTCCACGTTCCTTAATTGAGTACCAGTGCACCACTACCCTTCCTGAAGCCGGCCATCCCATACCTTGTACCCAGCCGTTGATGAACAAAAGCACAAACATTATTGCCACTGATGATGTTGCAAACGGAAAGAAACCCATGCAAATCATGGTAAGTGATGACAAAACCAATCCGGCAGTTAAAAAGTAACGAGCATTACTTCTATCGGAAACGTTGCCCATTAAAAACTTACTTAAACCATAAGCTATTGAAAGTGCCGACATGGCAATGCCTAATTCAGCTTTACTATAACCTAAATTATCTTGAAGATCTTTAATTGCAAAAGAAAAATTCTTTCGAACGAAATAGTAAGCGGTGTAGCCTACAAAAATACCTGCGAACACTTGCAACCTTAATCTCCAGTATGATGAATTCACTCGTTCTTCTGGCAATTGTGGTTTATGTGGCGCTGGCGGAAATATGTTAAATCCCATTTTGGTTGGTTAGTATTTGTTTTTTGGTTAATACTTAATCGGTTAACTGCGTAAAGCAGTTGCTAAACTTATAAAAGGTTTGTATAATCGGTAATGATGCCATCTACGCCCAATGCTTTTAGTTTAGAAATTTCTTCGGCTGTATTTACCGTCCAAGGAATTACTTTTACACCATCGGCATGTGCTTTTTTGATAAATTCGGCATTGACCATTTTATAAGCTGGACTTAAAATAAATGGCTTATATCCTAAATCGGCCATGTTCTGTTCGTAAGTTTTCTTGTTACTTACTAAAAACGAAGTTCTAATATTTGGATATTCTTTATTGATAATTTGAATAGTACGTTTATCAAAAGATTGAATTACCACATAAGCCTCCATCTTCTTAGATTTAATAACGTCCATCAATAATTTCACGAAAACTGCTGGTGCTGGATTAGATATTCCATCGCCTTTGGCATCGCATTTAGTTTCGATATTATAAAAAAACTGTTTCTTATTTTTTGCCTTGATTTCCGTTTGGACACTGTCAATTAAATCTGCCAGTAAAGGAATGTAAGTTTTTATCTTTTGTTGTTTCGGAAAATCTTTATGGAATTTCGTACCAATATCAAATGTTTTCAAGTCGCTGTAGTTCATTTGAAAAACATTGTATTTTTTAGCATCAGCTGATGGAATTTCCTTACCATCTGGGGTGAGCATAAAACCTGGACTTAGGTAATCGTCGTGAGTAACTACCACTTTCCCATCTTTGGTAATATGCGTATCCATTTCCAGTGTAGTTACGGCAGGGTAAGACATCGCATTCTTCATTGCCAGAATTGTATTTTCTGGTACCAACCCCCTACCTCCACGATGCGCTTCTGCACTAAATTTTGGAAAATCTACTTGATTTACTTTTGTGGTCTTATTAACCGAACAGGCAGTTATTCCGAAAATTAAAATCCCAAATGGGTAAAACAGTTTTTTCATATGTTTTTTATTGTAAAGTTATAAAGTTGAAAGGTTGTAAAGTTGAAAGGTTGTAAAGTTAAATTTATGTAACCTAATTAACTTTTTTCTCTACTGTAAATTTTTCTCCAAAACGATCTGTAGCTACAACTTTAACTACTTTAACAGCCGAACTACAATGCGCCATAAATAAATGCTCTGTTCTTGTTGGTTCAGCAAATCCTCGTGAAGCTGGCAATTTCTCTCCTTTATACAGCCTTACCGCTTCAGGATCAAACCCTTTCATCTTTTCTAACTCAACTGATGTTCCATCTAAAAAACATTCTACTTTCCATTCTGGATCGTAATTCCAAACATTGGCGATGATACGATTATTCCCAGTAAGCTTTTCTATATCTAAACTCACTTGATGTTTTCTATCTAGACCAGTTCCTTTGTAGTACCACTTCAATTTCTTTCCCGTCACCTCGTAAACACCGTAACCACGTGGTGCCCCATCACTACAAATTGGACCTGTCCACCAAGCACCGCAAACTGCACCGTGATTATGCTCGAAAACACCATCTCTAATTACGTTAACGTTATAATGTGTATGACCAGTCATTACATGCACGTTTGTAAAACTCCTCAAAATGTTATAAAAAGCTTCGTTGTTCTTTACACTGTTGTGGATTGGAATATGTGCATTAATAATTACCAATTGATCTTTGGGTACGTACTGCAAATCTTTTTCCATCCAAGCTAGTTGCTCTTCGCTGATATAACCATCGTATTTTCTTTCTTCGCCCAAATACCTTACATCATCTAGTACAATGTAGTGTGCTTCGCCCCTGTTAAATGAGTAATAAGTTGGTCCGTAGTATTTCTTAAAAGTTCTGTCCGAAGTCTCATCTCCACCTTGACGGTAATCCATATCGTGATTGCCTAAACATTGGAAGAAAGGAATGCCCATCAGTTCTACTGCTTTGTTATAATCGTCGAAAAGTGGCAAAGCATCCCATACTAAATCGCCTACGCCAATACCGTGCACTAACGCTTTTGATCCTAAATCTTTCAGTAATCGTTTTACATCTGGCACCGAGGTTTCCATCATTTGAGCTACATCCTTTTTGTTTTTCACCTGCGGATCTGCCCAAATGATAAAATGATGCTTATCATCGTTTTGCTTTAGTTTCTTTAAAGTAAAATTGATTTCGTTACGTGCGCCCAAAGTTTCATACTGGCGGTTCACACTTCCAAAATCAGTTTTAAAATCGTATCCAGAAGGCGTGCTTAAAAACAAAAATTCAGATTTATCATTAAGCGTGATTGAGTAACGACCACTAGCATCGGTTTTTACTACTGCAAAACCGTCTGATAACACAGCATTAGCAATTGCATTTTTACCATCGGTAACTGTACCTGTAATTGTGCCGCCATTTTTAAGCTGGTTAAAAGCATTTGATTTTAAGCTTACCACCATTCCGGTAGCAAGTAATCCAAATCGTTCTAAAAATATTCTACGGTTCATTGTGTTTAGTGTTAGTTGTTGTGGATGTTTTAAATTAAAAAGAGCAGAAGGCACATCCTGCCTTCTGCTCCAGTATATTTTTTTCTTAAAACTTAGTAGAAGCACTTGCTCCCGCTTGCGTAACGTTTAACACGTGTATTGCATTTACTAAATTAACAGGAATATTGATTTGGTTTGCACCAACATTAACTGTTTGTTCTACTGTAGCGATTTTTGCTCCAGAAACATTGTAAATATTGAATAATGCTTTTCCGCTAGTTGCTGCAGTATAATTTACAGAAACAGATGATCTGTTTGCTGATACCGATACCGTTAAATTATCGCCAGCTAAACCAACTTTTGCAGTAGCAACGCTAGAAAACGCAAAATCACCATCAAAATCTACTTGTTTTAAACGATAGTAGTTTGCGCCAATTACAGGTTTTGCGTCGGTAAAGTTGTAATTTTTAACTACGTCAGAATTTCCATTTCCTTTAACTTCATCTAACTTATTGAAAGTTACACCATCTGCAGAACGAGTTACCTCGAAATGTGAGTTATCTTTTTCTGACGCTGTTGACCAAGCTAAGTTTACAGAACCTTGTTTGTTTGCTTTTGCAGTGAAAGAGGTTAGGGATACTGGTAAGACGGTCACACCTGCGCCTGTTTCTATAGCTGTAAGTGGTGATGTAGAATTTAAGGCGATAGTAGTTGATGATCTAGGCGTTGTCCATGTATTTGTTTCAAGATCGTAAACACCTCCAAATTTTTGGAAGGAATTGGAAGCATAAGGAGTAGCGGCAGTCACTGCAGTATTAGTTCCTTTGTTAAAAAATGCCCCATTTGTAGTAGAATACAAATCGTTGTTACAAATTCTAAACCCAAGTTCTGGCGGACCTGCTTGATAATGATTTGCATTAGCAGTTCCCCAGAAAACAACATCTATAGGTATTGTAGTCTCCGAAATCGACGTTGTATTGAAAACAGCTATACCATTTGCTGTATTAGAGTTTACAAATAAGCCAGTTCTAGTTGCTGCATTTAGACCATCGCCAACAACTTTACCATAATCTACGCTCTTAATCCATTTCGCTCCACTAATATCAGTTGATCCACTTCCATTTATTGCTTGACCATCACCACCAACATAAAAAAAATCACCTTTTGATACACTGCCCGAAGTAAGATTAAACTGATAAACAATAGCTCCTCCAGATGCCCATCCTGCCGTTGGAGCAGGTACTGAAGACGCCGCCCCGAAATAAAGCGCTACGACAGCATAGTTGGTTGTAGCAAAATTAATATCTTGAGTAGCTTTAAACTGCATATACTCGTAAGCTTTAACACCAGCTGAAGTGCTTGCATCTGAGCCTCCAGGATCAGCCATTACGCCTGTAGCGATAATTTGTGATTTAGCCGATAATAAAATAGCAGCCAAAGAAAAAGTAAGTAAAAGTTTTTTCATAATTTTTGATTTTAAGATTAATTAGTTTTCGTTAATTATTTGGTTAGTATAAATCAAAACGTTTACTAATAAAATGCTTCCTATTTCAACCTCGTTGCGTCTTCTTCAATATCCGACAACTTACTATCATCTTTTAGGGTAATCCAATTATTCTTTCTAGCTGTAAGCCATTTTTTGGCAGTTGTATCATAAAGTCCTCCTAACTTCGTAAAATATGGAGCCGTGTCCGATTCCTCGGCATTTTGGAAAGCAGCTTTATTTCTACCCTTACCTCTAAAATATGGGCTTAACTTTGTATTGTATAAATCGTTATCGCAGATCAAATAACCTTGTTCTGCATCCCATAAATTGCCGCCGCTGGTACCTTGAAAGAAAATCACGTCAATTGGAACTGTACTAGCCACAACATCTTTAGTAGCAAAAACTGCTATACCTACTGCTCTTCCTGAGTTTGGAAATAAACTTGCAGTTGTATTACCATAGCCATCGCCAGTTTCATCAGAATAGTTTTTGCTCACTATCCATTTTGCCGAAGAAATATCTGTAGACTTAGCACCGTTGATATTCTTTTTTCCTCCGACATAGAAGTACTCACCTTTTTTAACAGCACCATTAACGATGTTAAATTTATAGGTTCTGTCGCCACCTGTTGCCCAACCTTGCGGCGCAGGCTGTCCAGGATTTGGCGCTACCGTTGTTCCGTTTTTGCAAACTACTAAAGCTAAGTTGTTCTTAGAGAAATCGATATCTTCTGTTGCCAGCAATTGAACGTACTCTTGGTTTTTATCAGATCCAGTTGGATTTGCAATGTAACCAGAAACAACCACTTGAGACTGGGCATAGCTAGCGCTTAAGGCTAGCAATAAAGCCGTTGTTATTTTTTTCATATCCTATCTATATTTTAGGTAAGTAAAAAAGGGAGAATAAATTCTCCCTTAATTTTATTATCTAACAGTTGTAACCTCTGTGCCTCCGTTTGCTGTTTCTATCTCAGTAACTGGAGATTGTTTAGTTAGAAGCACTAAAGAACGACTTCTAGCTTGTACCCATTTACCTAAAGTTGCACTATAAATACCACCTAGCTTATTAAAATAACCTAAATCTGCAGTTGGGTAAGCGCCTAGGTGCTGAATATTTGTACCACTTCTATAAAAAGGTTGTTCTCTAAGTGTTATAGGGTCAACTCTATCGTAAAAATCGTTATTAGCCACACGATAACCCACTGCTGGTGGGCCAGCATTATACAACTGACCATTGGTCCAAGTGAATACTACATCAATAGGATTGGTATCTTTTGTCACATTTCGGGTATTGAATAGCGCTATACCAAATGCATTACCACTATTTGCCATTAAACCCGCAGCTGAAGTACCATATTGTGTTTTCATACCTACGCCGTCATCACCAGCGGTAGTTAAATGGTTAATTGTTCTTATCCATTTAGAAGAAGCCATCGAGGTAGAACTTGCTCCGTTTATCATTTTCATATCACCACCTACATAGAAAAACTCTCCTTTACTTACACTACCTGTAGTCAAAGCAAATTTGTAGGTCCTAAACTGCGCCACGTTAATGGTCGATCCAGACACCCATCCGTTAGTAGGAAAACCTCCAGGGGCTGCACCACCAGCATTGTTACAAATAATTACCGAAAATGGAGTAACCGCAAAATTAATATCCTGAGTAGCAAGTAACTGAACGTATTCATAACGATTATCTCCACCAGCAACATCAGCCATAAAACCAGATATTACTGCGGCGGTAGTCTCAATTTCTGAACTTAACGTAACGATATCATCCGCCTTTCTTACTCTATGCTGAGCTGTAGATACACCATTGTTGACAACGTTAAATACAATACCGGTATAGTTACCAGAATAAGGAGGGATTTTATTTGCAAAAGTAGCGTTAGGTCCTGTATACATTACAATATCAGAAGTTCCATCATTCAGTGTTTTACTGCCTTGCATAACATCTGTCGGCGATAATGTAGGATTAAAAGTACCTTTAACAATTGTAAGAAGCGTACATTCAAAAGCACTTGGATTTGCAACGATCTGATTTGCAAAGCCCCTGTTCGCTTTTAATGCAATATTAGAAGCAACTTTTGTCACCTTACTTGCATCAATACCAGTTATTTGCAATATCCCGTCTACTCTTTTAATCACGCCTCCTTCCAAATTAACATGAACAGAATCGCCAGGAACATACTTAGCTGCATCTGCACCTATATTAATAGCCATACCGCGTAACGAGTCTATACCGTTACCAACACGTCTAATATTCTGAACTATCAGTAGCCCCGCTGGAAGGTTATTCCCTGAATGATCTGATACTACTTGACCACGTAAAGAATTGGCTCCTCGCATAAGTTCGGTATTTAGCGCAACGTCGCCACCTTTATAAAGTTTACGCAAATCGAAATTAGAAATGAACGGACTTGCATTACTTTTGATGTAATCGCTATCTCTCTTACAGGCTAATAATAAGGCTGAAAGAACTGCACCCAGCATTATAAAATTGAATATCTTTTTCATTATATTTTAATTATTATGAATTAAGGTTTTTGCCACCAAACTAACGTATTGATATTATCTGCTCCCTGAGCAGCGACAGCATTTTTGTAGCTAGTAGGATTTGTTGATTGCACCACAAGAGGATAGTTAAGTCTAGCTGGCATTCTGCCTCCATTAGCCAAACCTGGGCCTTTTGGTAAAATTGGATGTCCAGTACGTCTAAATTCGTACCATTGTTGCATGTCTACCAAAAACATAGCGAAGTATTTTTGAATATGGATCATTTCTAACTTGCTATCGCTTCCAGGAGTTAAATTATCTAAAGGCAAAGCGTTATTCCACATAATATCTGCATCAATAACATATTGTTGAAATGCAGCATCAGTTGGACTTGAAATGAAAGTCGGTAACCAATAGTTAATCGCATCTACCATACCTTTGTAATAGTAGTTTTCACCAGTTCCGTTTATCCAACCTCTAGCTGCAGCTTCAGCTTTAATGAAAGCCACCTCAGCACTATTCATAATGATACCAGTAAAAGGATCAGTCTGTAAAGTCGTAGGAGCGTTAGTTTGAGCATCTGAATAAAAGTAAGCTTGTTTAACTACTCCGCTTCCCGCTGCATAACCACTAGAAACACCAGTATAACCACTAGGTCCCTGTGCGATACCGAAACGTGGCACATTATTTTTCCCCAATGCAGGTCTAGTACGTGGATCATTCCAACTTACTAATCTATCTAAGAAAAAATCGGTAATAGCCGGACCTCTAAAATCTACAGCTCTCACACTTACCATAAACGGTGAAGAATACACTGCGGACGAGCTATTTGTTCCGTTCCATAAAATTTTAGCAGTATGATTATTATCCTCCATAACTGGATAGTTACCAGGATTAGTATCAACAATCTCCTTAATTTTAGCTATAGTAGTAGCTGCAACATCTGCTTTACCAGCTATCCTAAGCAATAATCTTAGGTATAAAGAATTACCAAATCTTCTCCATTTAGAAACGTCTCCTTGATAAACGGGATCACTGGTTGCTACAATAGCGGTACCATCTTTAAGCAAATCATTAGCCTGTTCCAATTTGTTTAGCATATCAAGATAAATATCTTTTTGCTTGTCAAATTTAGGTTCTAAAATACCAGGCTTGTTATCTACCCAAGCTTTATTAGCCTCAGAATAGGGAACATCTCCAAACATATCTGTAAGCATAGAATATACCCAAGTTTGAGTAATCAACGATATACCTTGGTATGACTTATTTAAACTTGCTGGGTTACTAGCGATAGTATGGATATCCTTAAGATCCGTAATATTCAAATACCAGTTATTCCAAGTATAATCGGCTAGATTATTCCTTATATCATATCTAAAAACTCTACCTTCAGAGTCGTTAATATCTACGGTAACCTGCATCAATTCGTTATTGAAGTTACGGTTACGGACCATATTGGCACTCAATACATTTACAAGAGCAGGCGCAAGCAATTGATGTGCATCTACTCTTGCCTTTCCAACTGGGTCTATATTTGTCTTTTCGAAATCTTTGGTACACGAAGAGCTGGAAATTGCAAATGCGGCCAAAAGTATATATATAATCGTATTTCTATTCTTTTTCATAATCTTTATAAATTAAAGGCCTACAACTAAACGAGCTCCAATTGTTCTGGTAGAAGGTAACTGCCCAGTTTCAAAGCCCTGTACGATATCTGAACCAGCCAATGTACCAAACTCAGGATCGAATGCTGGCCAAGGTGACCAAACAAACAAGTTACGTCCGTACGCTCCTATAGTTAATTTACTAAAACCGATTCTTTTTAAGAATTTTTTATTGAAAGCGTAGGTGATATTAGCCTCTCTAAACTTAACATAATCTGTTCTAAAAATACTTCCCTCCGCTTGATCCGAACCGTATAAAGAAGTATAATAAGTTTCAAAGTTAGTTGCAGTTACATCATTTGGACGATAAGTTCCATCAGGATTTTGAATTACACCTTCGCCTATAACACCATTGTATCTACCAGGCAACGTAACTTTTAGCTTACCCAGAGCTGCCATCCTAGAAAATGTAAGTGAATGTCCTACTGCTCCTAACTGAGCATCAAAAAGTGCATTTACACTAATTTGTTTGAAAGTTACTCCAGTACCAAAGCTAAATCTGAATTGAGGTAATGTGTTACCCAAATAGAAAAGCTCAGAAGGATTAGTTAAAGCATTACCAGTGTTAGGATCAAAAACAATTTGTCCATCTGGAGAACGCAAGAAACCCCTTCCGTATAAATCACCCATACTGCCGCCAACATTCGCTACAACTTGTCCGCCGCCTAAAGCACCGGTACGTAATACAACAGAACTGTCTGCCAATTCTTTGATGGTATTTCTGTTTGCAGTAAAAGTTCCGTTCAAAGTCCATTTAAATGAACGGGTTTGTATTGGTGTGCCATTCACAGCTAATTCAATACCTCTATTGTCTACCCTACCAACGTTTACAACTTGTACGTTATAACCTGTAGATTTATCAACTATTCTATTTAAAATTTGATTTTTGGTATTACCTGTGTACACAGCTAAATCAAAATTCAAACGATTTTTGAATAACTTCAAATCTAAACCTAACTCTATCGTAGTTGTAATTAAAGGCTTAAGATCTGGATTTGGCAATACCCTAGGATTGTTCATCGCACTATCAGGATAGATACCGTCTGCAGCATTTAAGTAAGTGTATTGAGTTCTATAAGGAATAGTACTACCGCTACCTACCTGGGCAATCGAAGCTCTTAATTTTGCAAAGCTTACCATTTTAGGCATTGTCCAAAAATCTGACGCAACGAACGACATACTAGCAGAAGGATAGAAAAATCCAACATTGTCTTTTCTAGTTAAAGTAGCTAATGTACTGTTCCAATCCTGACGTGCAGTAAGATCTAAAAATAGATAGTTTTTGAAGCTGAAAGACATCGCACCATAGAAACTGTTGATTCTGTATCTTGCAGTATCTGGCACCAATACTAAAGGATTTTCATTATTATCTAATCTATAGATATTTGGAATTGCAAGTCCGTCAGCTCTTTTTTCTAATCTATTATAGTGATTACGCATCTGACTACCACCAACGTTAGCAGTCATCTGTAAATCTTTGCTAAGTTTCTTGTCATACTTCAACATGAAATCTGCGTTGATTTCATAAGAACGAATATCTGCGATACGGTAAGAACCATGAGCAAACTTGTTACCAGATGCATCCCAAGGGCGCTGAGTTTCGCGAACATCGTTATTTAAATCTCCAGAAGCACGAACCATCAAACTTAATTCTTTAGTGAACTTATAGTTTAATTGCAAATTACCTAACCAACCGTTACGTCTCTGACCATTTAAGTACTGCTCTGAAATTGCGTAAGGACTTTCTGGGTTTGTTGTTGTAATGTTTACCAACTGACGAAATTGCTGTCCGGGCGCCCAATAATCTCTGTACCAATCTGTATTTACGTTTGGTTGCGCAAACATAAACCAGTACATTAACGATTGGTTACCATAACCTGTTGCTGGCAAATTGTCGCTATTTCTATTGCTATACTGAACTTTTAAATTCATGCTCAGTTTCTTTGTTAAATTGGTGTTTGCATTTAATGAAACTGTAGTTCTCTCTAAACCAGTGTTAGGAACTATCCAGTCATTATCACCATGACTTGCTGAAAGGCGCAGTCCAACATTTTTATAAGTACCATCCAAACTTACCGATTGGGAAGTTTCATAACCGGTAGTAAAGAATGCATCAATTGGATTTGCATAGGCTACCCAAGGAGTTCTATTAACCCCTCTAGTTTTCGTTACAGGATCAAACTGATAAAACATACCACCTGCAGAAAATGGAGCTCCCCAAGTTGCACTTGTGCCATTGGTACTTGAGCCATCATCTGTATTTCCGTAAGAAAAATAAGAAACACCAAACTGTCCTTGTCCAAATTCTTGCTGAACATCAGGGCTTCTATTCACATTTTCCCAAGAACTATTAGATGTAAATGTTATACCAACCGTCTTTCTACCCTTTGTAGCTGATTTGGTAGTGATAATAATAGCTCCGTTTGCACCACGCTGACCATACAATGCAGAAGCAGCTGGGCCTTTAAGAACCGTTACGTTTTCGATATCATCAGGATTTAAGTCATTTAATCCACTACCAAAATCTGCCGGCATAATATCACCGCTTGTTCCATAAACTCCACCTCCAGTACCCGCTGAACGTCTGGCACTACTTGAAGCCACAACCCCGTCAATAACGATTAATGCTTCGTTGTCTCCAGTCAAGTTATTTTCTCCACGTAAAATTATTTTATTAGAACCTGCCGGTCCGCCGTTACGCACCAAGTTTAAGCCTGCCACTTTACCCGAAAGCGCATCTGTCCAGTTACTAGCTACTGCATCAGTAAATGCATTACTATCTAACTTGGTTACAGCATAACCTAATGCTTTTTCTTCCCTCTTAATACCCAAGGCAGTTACTACAACCGTATTCAATTCATTTGTAGAAGATGTCATTCTAATATTAATGCCAGTTTGCGCATTTGCGAATGTTCTAGTTACGGTGGCATAGCCAATCATCGTAAAATTAACAGCAGTACCTCTAGCTATGCTAATTGAGAAACCTCCGTTACCATCGGTTAAGCCCAACACTTTTCTAGTGTTATCCGTGATACTAACGCCAGGTACACCTGTACCATCTGCATCATCTAAAATAGTACCTTTAATAGTAATGTTTTGAGATGTTTGTGCCACAACATCATGTAATAACGAAAATTGAAACAGCACAGCAAATAGAAATGCCATGCTAAATACATTTCTAAACGATCGCTTCTTCAAAATACCAATTACAGAAAGGTGTGACTGCGAGATGTGTTCGCATCTCGCTGCATGCATACACATGCTAGCCTTTTGAGTAGTTGTTTTGTTCATAATTAATTTATATCGGGTTATTTTACTAGTTTCTTTTTATAATTTTTCCCGAATGTCGCAAAAGTAGTCTGCCTTTGTTAACTCTGTATTAACTCGCTATTAAGGTACTTTGAAACAATTCGCAATTACAAATTATTTATTTTTTGGTTATTAAATATTTCGCAATGATAATATAAAAACAAATTGAAACTAAATATAATTTTCAAATAATCAAAAAAAATGAAAATATATTTTTTAACAGCCGCTATATATCAATTAAACGTATATAACAAATCTGATATTGAACCAAATCGAAAGCAATAAGAAATATTACGAAAACAAAACGCACAAAAAAAGCACTATCTCGCGACAGTGCCTCCTTTTCGATTATGTATAGAAATTTACTTTTAAACCACAGTTACGGTAATCCCCAATCCTTCTAAATGATTAATCATTTGCTGAGAAACACCTTTATCGGTTATAATTTGGTCAACATCCTCAAAACCACATATTTTACCAAAACCACGTTTATTAAATTTAGTCGAGTCGGCAAGTACGACTACTTTTTGCGAAACTTTAATCATTTGACGGTTTAAATGCGCTTCCATTGCATTTGTAGTCGTAAACCCATGCTCTAAATCAATACCATCAACGCCCAAAAACAGCGTATTAAAATAAAAGTCTTGCAAAACCTGTTCGGCATAAGACCCCATTACCGAAGAAGAACTCTTTCGAAGTAAACCACCTAGCTGTATTACTTCTACCTCTGGGTTGCGCAAAAACTCTATTGAAATATTGAGAGAAGAAGTTACAACAGTCAAATTCAATCCGTTAGGAATACTTTTAACAAAATAAAGCAAAGTTGTTCCAGAAGCAACCACTATAGAATCGTTCTCCTTTAATAGTTTTGCAGCAGCTGCTCCTATTCTGTTTTTTTCTGAAGACTGCATCTTTTCTTTTTCATTAACAGATCTATCTACAGTGTACGGATTACTCAACGTGGCACCGCCATGTGTTCTGAAAAGCAGGTTTTTATCCTCCAAAAGCTTTAAATCTTTACGGATAGTTACCGAGGAAACTTTGAGTTCTTTACAAAGTTCTACCACATTAATATATTGGTCTTGTTGTATACGATTAAGTATAAATTGATGCCTTTCGGCAAGCGTCATGCTCATAGCGTTTATATTTAATCGCAATTTAATAATTAATATAAAAACCGTCATCATATTTACATAAGAAAAATATTTTTGAAAAAGTATTTATTATTTCGATTTTGATTACTTATAATTGCTTATTGTTTCGTTTTATTACAATTTGTTATGCAGAGAATACATCACCACAACCTAGTTGACCAATCTGAATGGGATATTATTATTATTGGCGGCGGCGCAACTGGACTTGGCACGGCATTAGACTCTGCAAGTAGAGGTTTAAAAACGTTATTAATCGAACAAGCTGATTTTGCTAAGGGTACGTCGAGTAGAAGTACAAAACTAGTACACGGTGGGGTTAGATATTTAGCGCAAGGTGATATTGCATTAGTTAAGCATGCACTTAAAGAAAGAGGTTTGATGCAGCAAAATGCAGCACACTTAGTTCATAAGGAAGAATTTCTTATTCCTTGTTACGATTGGTTTTCGGTTGCGAAATATTTAATCGGCTTAAAACTTTACGATTGGTTAGCTGGACGTTTCAGTTTCGGAACATCGAAGTTTTTCTCTAAAAAAGATACCTTGAGCACTATGCCAGGCGTAAAAGAGGAAGGTCTTAAGGGTGCTATCCGTTATTTCGATGGTCGTTTTGATGATGCTAGACTTGCTATCAACATTGCACAAACGGCAAAAGAACAAGGCGCAACTTTGGTAAACTATATGAAAGTTACCAGCCTTATAAAAGATGGTGACAAAATTAAAGGTGTTGTAGCTACAGACGCTATCACCAACGAAACTTTCAATTTATTTGGAAAGATCGTAATTAACGCTACTGGGGTTTTTGTAGATGAAATTCTGCAAATGAGTAATTCTAATGCTAAAAAAACGGTTAGACCTAGCCAAGGTGTGCACATTGTTTTAAAGAAGGAATTTTTAAATAGCGATTCTGCATTAATGATCCCTAAAACCTCTGATGGAAGGGTATTATTTGCTGTACAGTGGCACAATCATTTATTGGTAGGTACAACAGACACGCCACTAAACGAACACAGCCTAGAGCCCAGAGCATTAAAAGAAGAAACTGATTTCATTTTAAGCACTGCAGCAAGCTATTTCAAGAAGAAGCCAACTGAGGATGATATTCTAAGCGTATTTTCTGGCCTACGTCCATTAGCTGCCCCTACTGATAGTAATTCTAATAGCACTAAAGAAATCAGTAGAGACCACAAGTTAATGGTTTCGGCAAAAGGACTGATCACCATTACAGGAGGCAAATGGACTACCTATCGTCGAATGGCAGAAGAAACAGTTGATTTAGCCATAAAAGAAGCTAAACTTCAATCTAAAGCTTGCCAAACTGAAAACTTAGCCATTCACGGTTGCGAAAATGCGATAGACGAAAACTATATGAACATCTACGGATCGGACAGGCAGGAAATCGAAACTTTAATTAAGCAAAATCCTGAACTGGGCCAAAAATTGCATCCGAATTTCCCTTACACCCATGCAGAAGTGGTATGGAGCGTAAGAAACGAAATGGCAGAAACCGTTGAGGATATGCTGAGCAGACGTTTGAGAGTGCTTATTATCGATGCAAAAGCAGCAATAGAAATGAGTACTACAGTTGCGGCTATTATGGCAAAAGAAGCAGGCGCAGATAAAAATTGGGAAGATGATCAAGTGAAATCTTTTGTTAAATTAGCAGAAGGCTATACCTACAAAACGAAAGTAGAAAAGAAGGAACCTGCTTTAGCAGTTTAGACTTCGACCAAATATAACGTTATGGGCAAATTTATTTTATCTCTAGATCAAGGGACTACTAGCTCGCGAGCTATTGTCTTTAACCACAGCGGCGAAATTATTGCCATAGCTCAAAAAGAGTTTACTCAAATTTATCCAAAACCTGGATGGGTAGAACATGATCCTAATGAAATTTGGTCTACCCAGTTATCGGTTGCAACAGAAGCGATAGCTAAAGCTGGTCTAACTGCAGCAGACATTGAAGCCATCGGTATCACCAATCAAAGGGAAACCACTGTAGTTTGGGATAGAAATACAGGCAAACCGGTGCACAATGCCATTGTTTGGCAAGATAGAAGAACATCAGATTACTGCCTTAGCATTAAAGAACAAGGAAAAGCTGAGAGCATTCAAGATAGGACCGGTTTAATTATCGACTCCTACTTTTCGGCCACCAAAGTAAGATGGATTTTAGAAAATATTGAAGGCGCACGTGAGAAAGCGGAAAACGGCGAATTGGCTTTCGGCACAATCGACAGTTGGTTAATCTGGAATTTAACTGCTGGAAAAGTTCACATAACCGATGTAAGTAATGCTTCCCGCACCATGATCTACAATATTCATTCTTTAACCTGGGATGATGAACTTTTGGCTCTATTTGACATCCCAAAATCGATGTTACCTGAAGTTAAATCTTCTAGCGAAGTATACGGTAAAACTGCAGGCAACATCTTAGCAGCGAAACTGCCGATTGCCGGAGTTGCTGGCGATCAACAATCTGCTTTATTCGGACAAATGTGTACCCAACCCGGCATGGTTAAAAACACCTACGGCACGGGCTGTTTTATGCTTATGAACATTGGGAAAACTGCAAAAAAATCGAATAACAACCTTCTAACAACTATTGCTTGGCAAATTAATGGCGAAGTTAATTATGCGCTTGAAGGCAGTATTTTTATTGCTGGCGCCGTTGTACAATGGTTACGCGATGAACTTGGCCTAATCCAAAAATCTTCGGAGGTGGAGACTTTAGCTCAACAAGTTGAAGACACAAATGGTGTTTACATTGTACCAGCTTTTGCAGGTTTGGGTGCCCCCTACTGGAACCAAGATGCAAGGGGAACCATCACAGGGATTACCCGAGGAACTAACAAATCGCATATTGCAAGAGCTGCTTTAGAAAGTATCGCTTATCAAACAATGGATGTTTTGAATGCCATACAGGCCGATGCAGGCACACCCATTACTGAGCTTAGAGTTGATGGCGGCGCTACCGCAAATGATCTGTTAATGCAATTTCAGGCAAATTTATTGGATTGTAAAGTGATTAGGCCTGAAGTGACCGAAGTTACAGCAATTGGTGCAGCTTACTTAGCTGGTTTAGCTACAGGTTTTTGGAAAGATGTTGATGAGATTAAATCACAATGGCAAATTAACAAAACCTTTGCAGCAACCAAAAAAGTAGGTGAAGATCGTATTGATGGTTGGAAAAAAGCGGTGAATGCCGCAATTGCTTTTTCTAGTTAGCAGTTTTCGTTTAACAGTTTAAAGTAAGCAGTAAAATCCCACATTTAACAGTACAACAATTAACAATACAAAAATCAGTTAACTACCTATGAACCCTTACATAGCAGAATTTATTGGTACAGCTATCCTAATTTTTTTAGGAAATGGTGTAGTAGCAAATGTTGTTTTAAAAGACACCAAAGGCAACAACAGCGGATGGATGGTAATTACTACCGCATGGGCACTTGCTGTGTTTGTGGGTGTTGTTGTAGCTGGCCCTCACAGTGGCGCACACTTAAATCCGGCGGTAACGGTAGCACTAGCAATAGCTGGTGCGTTCGAGTGGGGCAAAGTGCCTTACTACGCCATCTCACAAATTGGTGGTGCTATTTTCGGTGCGCTCTTAGTTTGGATTTTCTACAAAGACCATTTTGATGCTACTGAAGATAAAGGCCTAAAAGCCGCTCCATTTGCTACTAGCCCTGCAATCCCGAACAAACTATCAAACTTGTTTTCAGAAATCATGGGCACTTTCGTGCTTATTTTCGTTATCTTTTATATCACTGGAGGAGAAATGGGCGAAGAAAAAACACCAATTGGCTTAGGTTCAGTTGGTGCGCTTCCTGTTGCCTTTTTAGTTTGGGTTATTGGATTGAGTTTAGGTGGTACTACCGGCTATGCAATTAACCCAGCGAGAGATCTAGGACCTCGAATTGTTCACAGCCTTATCCCAATGAAAGGCAAGGGAGTTAGTAATTGGGATTATGCATGGGTACCAGTTGTTGGTCCATTGATTGGCGCCAGTTTTGCTACCTTGCTACATCTATATATTAAATTATAGCAATATACTTTTTAAGTTCATCAAGCAAATCGTTCGGATGAAAAGGCTTTGACAGGTAACCATCCATCCCTACTCCTGCTGTATCTTCTAACACCTGGTTATTTACCGTTGCCGTAAGCGCTACAATTGGTACAGATGCTTTATCGCCCTGCAAACTCCTAATTGCCTTGGTAGCTTCGTAGCCATCCATTTCGGGCATATAAAGATCCATCAAAATTAAATCGTAACTATTTTCCTGAACCAAGTCTAGCGCAATTTTGCCGTTTTCTGCTACATCTGGTAATATTCCGAAACGATTTAAAATTTTCTTGGTTACCATAACATTCACTAAGTTATCTTCAACCACTAATATTTTTAGTGTAGAAACACGATTGTCTTCGACTTGAGGATGTTTTTTCTTAGTTGGCTCAGCTGCTGCATCGTCCCTACGCGGAAACGATATATCAAATGAGAACTTTGTTCCTTTGTTTAAACCACTTTCCATCAGTAGGCTTGATTGATAGAGTTCAAGCACTTTTTTAACAATCGGTAATCCTAAGCCAGTACCACCATAGTTTCTATTTGTACTTGCAGATGCCTGCACAAACACCTCGAACACCTCATTTTGCCTACTCTTTTCAATTCCAATTCCTGTATCTTCTACCACAAACCTTACAACAGCGCTATCTCTAGACAAAGCAGGACTGCTACATGTTAATACAACACTTCCTTTTTCAGTAAATTTAATTGCGTTGTTTAAAAGGTTAAGCAAAACCTGAGTTAACCGAGTTGGATCACCCAACAAAGTAATATCCTTCAAATTAGGAATTACGTCCAAACGAAAATCTAAATGTTTTTCTTCTGCCTTTAACCTAGTTGCTGCGTAAATATTAGCAACCAAATCTGATAGATTAAACGGAATGCGTTCTAGTTCTACCATTTCAGAATCTAGTTTGTTAAAATCTAAGATATCATTTACTAAAGTGAATAAATTTTCGGCAGAGAACTTTAAAACTGCTAATGTTTCTTCTTGATCTTTTCTAGGTTCTTGCAATAGCAACACGTTAGTTAGTCCTATTACCCCATTTAGAGGTGTTCGCAACTCGTGCGACATAGTGGATAGAAAATTCATTCTAGCGTTAGACAATTCGTTAATCTCTAGCACCGTTTTGCTCAGTTTCTCGTTAATTTCATTAAGCTGATTCTTTGTAATGGTTAATGCGGTGATATTTTTGTTAAATGCCCTAAAAAAGAAATAATGTAGAAACGCAATGGCTACGAAATCAAACACTAAAACAAATACATAAATAGGTCTGGCTATCACCTGCGGGCCATCGCTCAAGAAAAAATATCCTTCTCTAGAAATAGCTGCATCTAATAAAACCGGAATGATATTTAAGCTAGCATAAAACCATCCCCATTTTGAGCCGTGCATATAAAACCCCAATGCCGACGCCAGCCAAATGTATTGCAACGTGGCTGCGTTCATGCCTTGTACGTATATCAGCAGATTTGCCCAAACTCCCAACACAGTGATTAACCATAGAACGAAGTGGGATATTATTCTCCAAGAATTAAAAAAATAGAGTACCGCTAACAGAGACAGCGCAAATAAAGAAATTACCGATGCTCTGATTAATTGAGGCACCTGTTCTGTATAGGCGTATGCAAAGGCCAGCAGCAAACCGAAACTGCAATAGGCCAATAGCAGATAAAACAACATCAATATCCTTGCCTGATTGATGGTATCATCTTCTCTAGCTTTTATTGTTGCGATAAATTGATTTGTAAAGCGCATATTTAGCTAAAATAGCGATATCAGCAGAAGAAGACAAGGGATTAGCAAGTTTACACAGCCAATATTACTCAAAAATATTATATCAAGCAGCACAACCAAAACTATTAGTTGTCAGAAGCATGCTCAACATCAGCAATTTCAACCTTTCCAAATCCAAATTTATATATCCTCCATAAAATCCAGACAATTAACAGAATAGTACATAAAACGGAACCCTCAACACCGAATTTACCACCAGATAAATAATTCTCTCCTATCGGGATGGCTTTTAAAAACCCTGGCATTTCATTTCCGCTCACATTGTAGCCCAAAATAATTCCCTGAGTGAAGTTCCAAGAAAAATGCAAACCGATAACCCACGCGATATTCTGTTTTTGCAAGGTATACACACAGAACAGAATTCCGGCAAGCGTAATATTCACCATCGCTAAAGCGGTAAAATCATCGTTGCCCACGTGCGCCAATCCAAATAACAGCCCGTTAAGCAGTATCGCTAGCCAAACAGGGTATCTTTCTGCAAAAATAAATAATGGGTACGTCCTAAATAACAGTTCTTCAAATAAAGACACTAACAGAAAAAAGACCAGATAAAGTAGAACCGACGACACAGCCATCGATTTTATGGAAAATTCGACGTAGCCTCCAGCGTAAAGCACAGCTGCACTCACTAACATAAAGACTATACCTAAGGCCGTGCCTTTCATAAAACCAGCCCACCACTGTGCTTTCCGAAGAAATACGGTATAAAAATCTAAATTAGGCAGCAATTTAAACAGCATCATCAATGCCCCTAAAACTGCTAATATTAACGCCGTTTCGTTCGAGATATCTGCTATTAACTCATTAGGAGCAGGTGGTAAAAAAGAAAAGCTGCTAATTAAACTAAAAGGAACCAAGCAAACAAAGCAGAGTACAATAAAAAGAACTAGCTTAGCTACAGGGGCAAAATAGTAAGAAGTTCTATCCTGCATATCTAGGTGATTTTAACAAGTCAACAACGGTTTTGTCTGTTCTAAAAGTAACATCGTCAACAGTAAGCTCTTCAATCTTTTTCCATCTAAAGCACTGGCTTGTACCCTCATCGAAATCAAAAACTTGGCATTTAAATTTGAGTTGTAATTCCTCTATCGGTTTTACCAAATAATAAATACTGATCACCTGGCTGTCATTAAAAGAAGATTTCTCGTAGAAATCCGTAGTGTAAAAATGGTTCACAACTTCAATTTTGGCATTGCACTCCTCCATAAACTCTCTCTTCAAACCATCAATCAAACCTTCACCAAATTCTAAACCTCCTCCAGGAAACTTGGTAAAATAGCGGTCGCCCTCAAATTCATCACTCAGTAAAACTTCTTGCTGCTCGTTAATGAGCAAACCGTAAACCCTAACATTAAAATAACTCATCGGCTAAAATGCTTTTGATTTTTAGTCACATTTTCCATATCCCATTTAATTTCACCACTAAACGCCTCTGCCCGTACGGGACAATTCGTCATTTTGCAGTAATGGCAACAAGCTGGCAAACAAGGATCAGCATGGATAAAAAGCTCAGTTTGGTGACTAACTTCTTTGTTAATCATGCTGTCAATATCAGAAATTTCTTTATGTACAGCATTCAAATCGAAATAATAAGGCAAAGTAACATGGCAATCTACGTGCAAATCTGCACCATATTGCTGCGCTCTTAAGTTATGTACATCTATCCAGCTTGGCTGCCTATTTTTTTGGAGTGCTTCCACAACTTCCTTTACCAATTCCAGGTTACTCTCGTCCATTAAACCACCAACAGATCTACGAGTTAACTTGTAGCCGTTGTAAATGATATAGCAACCCAGTGCTACGGAAATAACACTATCCAGCCATAGTATCTGCGTTAGTTGAATTACGATAATGCCTAGTACTAACCCAGCACTACTCACTGCATCGGTTAGCAAATGTTTGCCATCTGCTTCTAAAGTCAACGATTTGTTTGCTTTTCCAGTTCTAATAAGGTAAAAACCAACTATTGTATTTATTAAGCCAGTAGCACCAATAATTAAGGCACCGTCATATAAATCGAAAACCTCGTTACCATAAAAAAGGCTGTAAACCGATTTAACTAGAATAATTATTCCAGCAATACCAATCAGCACACCTTCTACAAATGCAGAAAAAAACTCTACTTTCCCATGCCCATAAGGATGGTTTTCATCCTTTGGTAAAGTAGCGAGATAAATACTGTAAAACGCAAAACCACTGGCTAATACATTCACAATACTCTCTACTGCATCAGTTAAAATTGCGTTAGAATTGGTGATAAAAAATGCTACAAACTTAGCCAACATCAGTATAATACTGGTGCAAAGCGAAATTAATATGGCTCTTTTATTAGATGTCAAACTCTGTGTTCTGTTCGCCAAAATTACACTTTTTAGTTTTGAATATTAGAACGAGAAGACATAGAAATGAGAAAATGATTATTTCCATATAACCAAAACTGCTAACCTAAATATCAAATTATCAATATCTCAAAAAAAGCGAACAAATCTTAAATTAATTCCATTTAAAAATATCTTTTATTAGGGCTTTATGAATAAGGTTTTTATATTTGCTACCTCACAGAAACATCATGAGTATTTTATCAGACAGAATAAATAACCTATCAGAATCAGCTACGCTAAAAATGACCAAATTAGGTCGAGAGCTAGCTGCAAAAGGCGTAAATGTTATTAGTTTAAGTGTTGGCGAGCCAGATTTCAACACGCCAGAACATGTTAAAGAAGCTGCAAAAAAGGCTTTAGACGACAACTTTACTCGTTACTCTCCGGTACCGGGCTATCCGGATTTGCGTCAAGCTATTGTGAACAAATTAAAGGAAGAAAACAACCTTGATTACGACATTTCACAAATCGTAGTTTCTACAGGTGCTAAGCAATCTCTTTCCAATGTAATCCTTACACTAATTAATCCAGGCGATGAAGTAATTATCCCTACTCCTTACTGGGTTTCTTATTCTGAAATGGTAACACTTGCCGAAGGTAAATCTGTTTTCATCGATGCATCTATAGAAAGTGATTTTAAAATTACCCCAGCGCAATTAGAAGCTGCAATTACTCCAAAAAGTAAATTGTTCATGTTCTCTTCGCCAAACAATCCAACGGGTACAGTTTACAGCAAAGACGAACTAGCGGCGTTAGCGAAAGTGTTCGAAAAGCATCCAAATATCTTCATCCTTTCTGATGAGATTTACGAACACATCAACTTTGTTGACCAGCACGAATCAATTGCACAGTTCGCAAGCATTAAAGATCGCGTAATTATTGTTAATGGTTTCTCTAAAGCATTTGCAATGACAGGCTGGCGTTTAGGCTATATCGCTGCTAGCAAAGAAATTGCTGCTGCAAACGACAAATTACAAGGCCAAACCACATCTGGAACTTGTTCAATTGCTCAACGTGCTGGTATTGTTGCTTACGAGCAAGGTTTAGATACAGTAAACGAGATGAAAAAAGCTTTTGCTCGTCGTCGTCAATTGGTTTACGATTTATTAAAAGATATTCCAGGTGTTAAAACCAACTTACCAGAAGGAGCTTTTTACTTCTTCCCAGAAATTAGCTCGTTCTTTGGCAAAAAAGATGCTGATGGCAATGTAATTAAAGGCTCTGGCGACTTGGCTCTTTATTTACTTAACGTTGGTCACGTGGCAACTGTAGGTGGCGATAGCTTCGGTAACGACAACTACATCCGTTTATCTTACGCAGCATCAGACGAGAGTTTAGTAGAAGCTTTAAGAAGAATTAAAGAGGCATTAGGCAAATTAAGCTAAACCTACTTCAAGCATAAATAGAAAGCGCCTTGACATAAGTTAAGGCGCTTTTTTTTTATTTGAAAAGCAATTTTAGTGCTACTAACTTCCGAAAGCCGGGCTATCCGTTTCTACCGATAAAGCCTGTGAAATAAATAAGGATACTGTTCTAAAAATCAGAACTGTGCTTAAAATCGGTATCCACTTCTATCCCGTTTAGGTAAATAGTTCAACCGAAATATGGGAAGGAAGCCTTAGCAAGAAGTACTAACTTAACTTCTAATCGCCTCCACCGGATCTAACCTCGAGGCCGAATAAGCAGGCCAAAATCCAGAGATCATTCCAATAATAACTGAAACACTTATACCTAACATGATGTTACTTAAATACAATACCACTGTAGTATCTGTAAGGCCGTTAATTAAAAGTGTCATTAGATATACCAAAAACAAGCCGCAAAGCCCTCCCAATAAGCACAACACTACAGCTTCAAAAATGAATTGCAAGAGTATAAAGTAATTTTTCGCTCCCAAAGATTTCTGAATACCAATGATATTGGTACGTTCTCTCACAGAAACAAACATGATGTTAGCAATACCGAAACCACCTACCAAAATTGAGAAACCACCAATAATCCATCCGCCAATATTAATGGCATCGAACATTAGATCTAATTGATTAGAAAGCATTGTTGTTTTATTCAAAGAAAAATCTTCCTCTTGCCCCGGGCCTATCCTTCTAATCGCTCTCATTTGGCCTTTCAGCTCACTTTCCACTTCCTCAAAACTGATATTATCTTTACCACGTACCGTTATTTGTGGGTTATAGCGTTCATTGTTAATGTCAAAAATCCCTTTGGCAAAGTTCATTGGCACAAGCACATTCTTATCTTGCGACATCCCAATCATGTCTTCTCCCTCTTTTTTGAAAACACCAACTACCGTTACCCTTCTTCCTACCAATTTAATTTGTTTACCAATCGGGTCAGCACTACCAAAAAGCCCTTCCGCTATTTCGGCACCCATTATACAAACTGGGCTTCCCGTATTGCTTTCATTTTCGGTAAAATATCTTCCGCTCTGAAATTCTAAATTCCAGGTTTGATCGTATTCATACGTTGCAGCGTTTAAAAATGCACCTTCTACCGAAGCGCTTCTATATTTAACTGTCCTACCGCTGGCAGAAACTTCAAAGCACACACCTTTGGCACTTTCCATTCGTTCTCGCAATGCCAAATAATCTCTATAAGAAGGTTCCGGACGGTTCACATATTTCCACCAAGGATAACTGTCGCCGAAAATCCAAGGCCATTTTTGCACAAATAAAGTATTAGAGCCTAGTTTATCAACACTCGCCTGAATGTTATTGCGCATGGTATCTACCCCTGTAAAAACAGCGATAATTATAAAAATACCAATAGTGATACCCAAAAGGGATAGCGATGTACGTAATTTATTTTGTCGCAGAGCGTCCCAAGCAAACCTAAAACTCTCACCAATAAGTCGAAAAACTAGCAGCATAATTGTTAGACCAAATGTAGTTAAAAAGGTTACACCTCCATAAGTGAAAAGTAAAAAGTTACGGATTATCGGCTAAAAAACTATTCATACTGCAATTAAATAGCTGTATTTTTTTGAAATTGTCTAGCTAGGTGTTTTCCATTTCAAAAAAAGGATATTATTTTGTAAATTTGCGCCCTAATTTACTATATCCATAAAATATGAAGTTATCTCAATTCAAGTTCAATTTACCTGACTCACTTTTGGCAAATGATCCTGCCGAAGAGAGAGACGAAGCACGTTTAATGGTGTTACATAAAGACACCGGTAAGATTGAGCATAAAATCTTCAAAGATGTTTTAGGTTATTTTGACGATAAAGATGTGATGATCCTTAATAACACCAAGGTTTTTCCTGCTCGTTTATATGGCAATAAAGAAAAAACTGGTGCCACTATTGAGGTGTTTTTGTTACGCGAATTAAATAAAGAGCTTCGTTTATGGGATGTTTTGGTAGATCCTGCTCGTAAAATTCGTGTTGGTAACAAATTGTATTTTGGTGATGACGATTTGCTTGTTGCCGAAGTTGTAGACAACACTACTTCACGTGGCCGTACTATTCGTTTCTTGTTTGACGGAACTGACGAAGAATTTAGAAGAAATGTAGAAATTTTAGGCGAAACTCCACTTCCAAAATACATCAAGCGTAAAGCTACTGAAAAAGATAAAGAGCGCTACCAAACTATTTTCGCTAAACACGAAGGCGCGGTTGCTGCCCCTACTGCTGGTTTACACTTCAGTAGAGAGCTAATGAAGCGTTTAGAGCTTAAAGGTATTGATTTTGCTGAAGTTACTTTACACGTTGGTCTAGGTACTTTCCGTCAGGTTGAAGTAGAAGATTTAACTAAGCACAAAATGGATTCGGAGCAATTCATTATCGAACAAAAAGACGCAAACATTGTTAACAAAGCATTAGAAGAGAAGAGAAGAATTTGTGCTGTAGGTACAACATCAATGCGTGCTATCGAGTCGGCTGTTTCTGCAAACAGAACTTTAAAAGCAGCAAATGATTGGACCAGCAAGTTTATCTTCCCTCCGTATGAGTTCAGCATTGCTAACTCAATGATCACCAATTTCCACACATCAGAATCTACTTTATTGATGATGGTAAGTGCTTTTGGTGGTTATGAAAACGTAATGAATGCATATGAAGTTGCTGTGAAAGAGAAATATCGTTTCTACAGCTACGGAGATGCGATGTTGATTATATAAACTAGTAGAGCGCATTGCGTTTAGCGTGTTGAGATTTATCGCTATACGCAGTACGCCATACGCAATACTTCATTAAATATGAAATTCTACGCAATAATTGTAGCTGGTGGGTCTGGAAAGCGAATGCAAACCGCAATAGCCAAACAGTTTTTATTGCTTAATGAAAAGCCTGTAATGATGCATACATTACAGGCTTTTCATCTTTCTGAAGTTCAACCAGAAATCATTGTAGTTTTAGCCAAAGCGGAGCATGAATACTGGAAAGAACTTTGTTTTAAATACAATCTAGCTATTCCACATACTTTAGTTGAAGGTGGGAAAGAACGCTTCCATTCGGTAAGAAATGGTTTGATGACAATTAAGGAAGATGGTATTGTAGCTATTCATGATGCCGTTAGACCAGTAATAAATTCCAGTTTAATCACACAAGCTTTTAGGCATGCATTAGAAGTTGGAAATGCAGTTCCATGTATCAAACCAAGCGATTCTGTACGTGAAGTTGAAAATACAGGCAGCAAAATCTTAAATCGCGATAAATTAGTACTCATACAAACGCCACAAACATTCGATTTAGGTCAACTGAGGATAGCTTATCAACAATCTTTCTCTCCTATTTTCACAGATGATGCCTCCGTTGTTGAGGCCGCCGGTTTTCCAATCAACTTGATAGAAGGAAACAGAAACAACATCAAGATAACGTATCCTGAAGATTTAGAACTGGCAAGTTTTCTGTTGAAAAACAATATTCCGGGATAGCTCAACCTTAACCATTTATGTACAATTCATTTAAATTATTGAATTGATCTCAAACAAGAAAAGCTTAGGCTAAATTTACATCTGTCCATTCAAGGTTAGTTGGCTATTTGCAGTTCCCGCCTATGTAAGAGTGATAAGTGCTAAACCTTCACCCGTTTACCAAACAGATAAGTATATTGGCCATCAAAGGCATAACCCAACTCATCTACTACTTTAAAATCAAAATTATCGAGTTGCTTGCTACGTATTACTTTAAAGTTCTTGGCGATGGTATCGATATAATAAGCCACATTTTTATCTTTGGCGTAGTAGATATGGTCCCGCTCTCTGTAATATCCGCTAGTAAAGCATGCTTCTAGAAAAGCAAAACTGGCAGCATCTGCTCCATCCACAACTTCGTCTCTAAAATAGATATGGTTTTTATCTTTTGCTACATTTTTCACTTCGTCAGCGTAAAGCACCTTAAAACTAGCTGCATCTACTCCTTTTAGCTCATGCGTATAGGCACAGTAAATTCGATCTCCTACTTTCTGATAATATTCAGATATCACTTCATATTCACTTAAACGGTGCGGTAATAATCGGTCAAAAACATAGTCATTGCCACCCGATGTCGCCATTCCTTCTTTAAAATCTAGGATTTTGAAATCAGCTGGATCTGCATTTTCTAATGGCGTAAACCTATTCATGTAGCTTTGCAAGTAAACATGATTTTTGTCTTTAAAATAATGAAACGTAGATCCATTACTTTTTATAATCTCGAAACTCGGAAAATCTATAGTCTGATAAAACTTACGGAACACCTCACTATCAAAATGAATAATCATTTCATCATCTATCACATAGAAATAATGTCCCAACGCTCTTTTGCTCATATTGCTTGAAAAATTGATATCTAGCTTATTTTCATCAACCATAGTGCCAGAATGGTTCAGCGCATCATCTTTTTGAATAAGCCCTCAGTGTGCTTAAGCTAAAAATGGGTAACATAAAATTCATCACCTATCACCACTTTAAGATGCTAGAATAAATCTGGAATGACGAGATAGTGTAAAATAAAAAAGGCCCAAACGAAATTCGTCTGGACCTTACTTTGTAAAAGTATAAAAGCAAATTCTTATGCGTAAGCTACGGCGTCTTTTGAAGGCAACTTACTGAAACCCATCAAGTGTTCATCCACTTTACGAGCAGTTTCTCTTCCTTCTGAGATAGCCCAAACCACCAAAGATTGACCTCTGCGCATATCGCCAGCCGCAAAAATCTTTGGAATGTTAGTTTGATATTGACCTTCAACAGCTTTCACGTTTCCTCTTTCATCCAGCTCTACACCTAATTTTTCAATTAAGCCTTCTTTTTGAGGATGCAAGAAACCCATCGCTAAAAGAACCAATTCGCATGGATATTCTTTTTCTGTCCCAGGAACTTCTTTAAATCCAAGCGGTCTACCTGTAGCCAAATCGATATCCCATTCTACATCAACCACTTTTAAAGCTTTTAAATTACCTAGTTCGTCTTTGATATATTCTTTGGTATTTACCGACCAAGCACGTTGAGCACCTTCTTCGTGAGAAGTAGTGATTTTCAATAGCATTGGATAACTAGGCCAAGGCATGTGTTCGCTACGCATTTGTGGTGGCATTGGCATAATTTCAAACTGAGTTACTGATTTTGCACCATGACGATTTGAAGTCCCGATACAATCTGAACCTGTATCACCACCGCCAATTACAATCACATTTTTACCTTTAGCGGTAATTTCCTCAGCTTCGATTTTACGACCACCAACACGTTTGTTTTGTTGCTTCAAGAAATCCATTGCGAAATGAACTCCTTTAGCATCTCTTCCTGGTGCATTTAAGTCGCGAGGGATAGTTGAACCGCCAGCCAACACAATCGCTTGGAAATCTCGTAATAATGTACTGATTTCGACATTTTCGCCAACATTAGCATTGTATTGGAAAGTAATACCCTCTTCCTCCATTAATTTAATCCTTCTTTCTACCACATCTTTCTGTAGTTTAAAATCAGGAATACCATAACGAAGCAATCCACCAGCTACATCATCACGTTCGTAAACTACTACTTCGTGACCAGCTTTATTCAATTGTGCAGCAGCTGCCAATCCTGCAGGACCAGAACCTACCACAGCAACTTTTTTGCCTGTTCTAATTAACGGCTCGTTTGCTTTGATGTAACCTTTTTCGAAGGCGATTTCAATGATATGTTTTTCAATTTCCTCGATAGAAACTGGAGATTTGTTAATTCCCAACACACAAGCACTTTCGCAAGGCGCAGGACAAATTCTACCCGTAAACTCAGGAAAATTGTTTGTACTTAATAAAATCTCAGCAGCTTGTAACCATTTACCCTGATAAACTGCATCGTTAAATTCTGGAATAACGTTACCCAACGGACAACCCGATTGGCAAAAAGGCACGCCACAATCCATACAACGACCAGATTGTTTATTCAATTCATCAGATGGCAATAGCGATACAAACTCATTGTAGTGATTTAAACGCTCTTGCGGCGCTTGTTTTGAAGGCGAAACTCTTTCGTATTCAAAAAATCCTGTCACTTTTCCCATCTTACTTAATTTTTACTTGTTGACGTTGTAATAAAACTGCTTTGTATTCTTTAGGGAAAACTTTCACGAAATGTCTAGCCTGATTTTCCCAATCGCTAAGGATAAATTCTGCCACCTTACTGCTGGTTAACCTCAAATGGTTTTTCAATAACGTAGTAATTCTTTCCTCATCCTCTTGTTGCAGCGGATCTAAATCCACCATCTCCAAGTTGCATTTGTTAGCGAAAGTTTTGCTGGTGTCGTAAATCCAAGCCATACCACCACTCATACCTGCGGCAAAGTTGCTTCCTGTATCTCCTAAAATTAACACCTCACCACCTGTCATATACTCACAACCATGGTCGCCAACTCCTTCTACTACCGCTGTAGCTCCAGAGTTACGCACTGCGAAACGTTCGCCTGCTTTACCACGAGCATACAACTCTCCAGAAGTTGCACCGTAAAGCGCCACGTTACCAATAATGATATTTTGTTCTGGCACATAGTTGATATTTCCGAAAGGATAAACTACTACTTTAGCACCAGATAAACCCTTGCCTACGTAGTCATTACCTTCGCCTTCTAACGTAAGTGTTAAGCCTTTAGTAGCGAAAGCACCAAAACTTTGTCCGGCAGAGCCGAAGCATTTAAAGTTGATGGTATCATGTGTTAAGCCTGCACTTTTGTGAACTTTAGAAATCTCATTCGACAACATGGTACCGATAGAACGGTCTGTGTTTTTTACATCGAAATTGGCAAATACTGGCTCGTTGTTTAAAATAGCTGGCTGTGCAGCTGCAATTAACTGATGATCCAATACTTTATCTAAACCGTGATCTTGCTGTTCGGTATTGTATAAAGGTTGTCCGTTAGCAGGCTCTTTATACAAAATTGGCGTTAAATCTACATGTTTCAATTTCCAATCTGCTTCTGCAAATTCTCTTACTTTCAATAAATCAGATTGACCAACCATTTCGTTAACGGTTCTGAAACCTAATTCAGCCATCAATTCGCGAACTTCTTGCGCTAAGAACTGGAATAAGTTTACTACGTGATCAGCATCGCCAGTAAATAACTTTCTCAAGTTAGGATCTTGAGTAGCCACACCCACTGGGCAAGTATTCAAGTGGCACTTACGCATCATGATACAACCTGCAGTTACTAATGCAGCCGTTGCTACACCCCATTCTTCAGCACCTAATAAAGTAGCAATTACAATATCTTTACCAGTTTTCAACTGACCATCAGTTTGTAGTACTACCCTACTTCTTAAGCGGTTTTTAACCAAAGTTTGGTGCGCTTCTGCTAAACCAAGTTCCCAAGGTAAACCTGCGTGTTGCACAGATGTTAAAGGAGAAGCTCCCGTACCACCATCATAACCAGAAACTAAAACTACATCAGCGTGAGCTTTAGCCACACCAGCAGCAATGGTACCTACACCTGCTTTAGAAACCAACTTCACGTTAATTCTAGCCGCACGATTAGCATTTTTCAAATCGTAAATCAGCTGTGCTAAATCTTCGATAGAGTAAATATCGTGGTGCGGAGGAGGAGAAATTAAACCTACTCCAGGCGTAGCGTGACGAACTTTTGCAATCCAGTCATCCACTTTGTGCCCAGGTAATTGACCACCCTCTCCAGGTTTTGCACCTTGAGCCATTTTAATCTGTAACTCATCGGCATTGGTTAAATAGTAACTGGTTACTCCAAAACGAGCCGAAGCAATTTGCTTGATCGACGAGCGCATTGAGTCGCCATTTTCTAGCGTTTGGTAACGGATTTCATCCTCACCACCCTCGCCAGTATTACTTTTACCACCAATCCTGTTCATTGCGATAGCTAAAGTAGAGTGCGCCTCGTGAGAAATAGATCCGAAAGACATTGCTCCTGTAGCAAATCTTTTGAAGATATTTTCAATTGGCTCTACATCATCAATGCTGATAGACGGACGAGTATAGTTGAATTCGAACAAACCTCTAATGGTATAAGCCTGTGTAGTTTGCTCGTTAATTAACTTCGAGTATTTTTTAAACGTAATAAAATCGTTTCTACGGGTTGCATTTTGCAATAAGTGGATGGTTTCTGGATTGAACAAGTGTTTCTCACCACGTCTTCTCCATTTATACGTACCACCAGCAGTTAAAATATGCTCTGTTTGCGTATGCTTTCCGAAAATACGGTTGTGTTTGATCAATGCTTCTTGCGCAATTTCATCCAAACCTAAACCACCTATACGAGAAACCGCACCTGTGAAATAAGTTGAAACTACTTGTTGATTTAAACCTAAAATCTCGAAAATCTGTGCACCGTGATAAGATTGCAAAGTAGAAATTCCCATTTTAGAGAAAATCTTCAACAAGCCATCTTTTACAGATTTGATATAGTTATAATTTAACTGATCTTGTGTTAAACCACTTTCTTTTTGGAAAGTATTGATGGTTTCTAAAGCCAAATAAGGATTTACCGCCGTAGCGCCAAAACCGATTAAGGTAGCGAAATGGTGTACCTCCCAAACATCTCCAGCCTCCACTACGATACCTACCGCACCTCTGTAACCTTTTCTAATTAAGTGGTGATGAACCGCAGAAACCGCTAATAACGAAGGAATGGCTGCGTGGGTAGAATCTAATGCTCTATCGCTCAAAATGATCACTTGGAAACCATCTTCTACAGCATCCACTGCGTAACGGCATAAACGATCTAAAGCTTTTTGCAATGATCCAGCTTTTCCATCGGCCCTGAAATACATTTGTAGGGTTTTAGACTGGAATAAGCCCGTATCTATACTTCTTAACTTTTCTAATTCTTGGTTGGTTAGTATTGGATGTTTGATACCTACACAGTGACACTGCATTTGGTTTTCTTCCAATAAATTACCATTGTTACCCATAAAGCCAGCCAAACTCATTACCACTCGCTCACGAATTGGATCGATTGGTGGATTGGTTACTTGGGCAAACAACTGTTTGAAGTAAGAAGACAAGTGCTGAGGTTGTTTTGAAAGGACAGCTAACGGCGTATCTGTACCCATCGAACCAATTGCCTCTTTTCCATCTATTGCCATCGGTTTGATCAATAGATCGATATCTTCTCTTGTATAGCCAAATACCTGTTGGTAATTGAATATAGATTCTTCTGATAAGTTGGTAAACATTACCCTAGGTTCAGGCAGTTCTTCCAATTTAATCTGATATTGGTTAATCCAATCTGCATATGGACGACGACCGCAAACTTGTTGCTTAATCTCATCATCGCTAATGATACGCCCCTGTTCCATGTCCACTACAAACATTTTCCCAGGAGTTAACCTACCTTTTTCGATTACAGTGCTCTGGTCAATCTCAACCGCTCCCGATTCAGATGCCATAATCACTCTATCATCACTGGTAAGTGCATAACGCGAAGGGCGTAAGCCATTTCTATCTAAAGTAGCACCAATCAAATTACCATCTGTAAAGGCGATAGCTGCTGGCCCATCCCAAGGCTCCATTAACGAAGCGTGAAATTGATAGAAAGCACTCTTGGTTGGATCCATATCCTTGTTTCCGTCCCATGCTTCTGGTATTAACATCATTAACACATGCGGTAAAGATCTACCAGCATGCAATAGTAATTCAACTACATTATCTAAACATCCCGAATCTGACTGCGTTTCGTCGATCACTGGCAAAATCATATTCAACTCCTCCGGAGTAAAATACGGTGATGCAAATGATTTCACACTAGAACGAAACCAGTTCAAATTACCCTGCAACGTATTGATTTCGCCATTATGGGCAATATGCCTAAATGGCTGCGCCAAACGCCAAGACGGGAAAGTGTTGGTTGCAAAACGTGAGTGTACCAAACCGAAGGCCGAAACCATACGCTTATCACTAAGCTCGGTATAATAGGTACGTACTTGCAAAGAAGTCAACTGACCTTTGTACACAATGGTTCGCGACGAAAACGACGCTATGTAAAAGTCTTGCTTACTATCCTTTACAGAATTGTAAATGGTTTTGGTTACGTAAGTTTTAAGCACGAAAAGCTTACGTTCAAAATCGGCACCAGCAGCAATGTGGTAAGGGCGAGAAACAAAAACTTGTTCAATTTCTGGCTCTACAGAAAGGGCCATATTACCTATATCCGTAGTGTCTACTTGAACTTTTCTAAATCCAAGCACCTCAAAACCCAGCTTTTCTGCTGTGCGATAAATAATTTCACGACATTCTTCTCTAGCCCTAATTTCTTTAGGCATAAAAAGCATACCCACGCCATAGTCGCCATATTGCGGCAAGCTAAAACCTGTACGTAAACATTCGTCAAATAAAAATTCGTGGGGAACCTGTATCATGATACCAGCACCATCTCCGGTATTAGGCTCAGCACCACATGCGCCACGGTGATCCAAATTCTCCAAAATGGTCAGCGCATCTGTAATGTTCTGATGTGATTTTCTCCCTTTCACATGGGCAACAAAACCTATACCGCAGGCATCATGCTCAAAGCTGCTACGATACAACCCTTGTTGTTCATTTAAATTTTCCATTTATTAGTTGGTTGTAGTTAGTGTGTAGTGAACACTAAGATAAGAAAAATATCTTACAAATTATATAATTGATAAAATATTTATTAAATAAAGATATTATATATAAAAAAAACGCATCAAATTATCAATATGGCAAAAGATAACGATACCAATTGAAATATTATCAAAGACAACAATCAGTAATTACCCGCTTTAAATCGTTTAAACATAGATTTCAACTACCTTAATCATAATTATCAATAAATATAAATAATTAAAAATCAATTAATTAAATAATTTTAAAAATCAGAAAATACACTACAAAAACCGCATATAACAGCAAGCAATGCATATTATCCTCGTTCCGACATTTGAAGTGATGCTATTATAAGTTAATTATAATTCCGGTTAGACTCGATGAAAATTAAGTTTAGGTTTTCTTTATATAGTTCCATAAACTGTCATTTAAACGTATCTGTTAATTTAAAAATCTGACTAACAAGTAATTAAAAATATCTCAAAATTCATTTTATAAAATGGCTGTTTTTACTACCTTTGTGCCGGGCAAGTCTTCTACGATCAGCTCCCTTTGAACTCCCCCAGGTTGGGAACAAAGCAAGGGTAGAAGGTTGTAGCGATGCGATAGAAGTTGCTTGCCCTTTTTACTCCCCTTATACCCCATCCGAAATTCCGACAACTATCGGAACGGAGTTAAATTCTGAAGGGGGATATAATTCTTCAGGTTCCATACGATTAACCTTTAAACCAATATAAGAATTAAACATCATGAAATTTTTTATCGACACTGCTAATCTAGACCAGATTAAGGAAGCACAAGATTTAGGCGTATTAGATGGCGTAACTACCAATCCTAGTTTAATGGCCAAAGAAGGCATTACTGGTGATGAAAACGTAATTAACCACTATAAAGCTATCTGCGACATCGTAGATGATAATGTAAGTGCTGAAGTAATCGCTACCGACTATGATGGCATTGTAAAAGAAGGCGAAGCTTTAGCAGCGTTAAACCCAAAAATTGTGGTTAAAGTACCTATGATTAAAGAAGGTTTAAAAGCTATCAAATATTTTAGCAGCAAAGGCATCAGAACTAACTGTACTTTAATCTTCTCTCCTGCCCAAGCATTATTAGCTGCAAAAGCTGGCGCTACTTACGTATCTCCATTTTTAGGCAGACTAGATGATATTTCTACTGATGGCTTGACTTTAATTGAAGATATCCGTTTGATTTTTGACAATTACGGTTTTGAAACTCAGATTTTAGCAGCCTCTATCCGTGGCCCATTACATATTGTAAGCTGTGCTAAAATTGGCGCCGATGTAATTACTGCCCCTCTTTCTGCTATTACAGGTTTATTGAAACATCCATTAACTGATAGCGGTTTGGCTACTTTCTTAGCAGATCACGCTAAAGCAGCAGGAAAATAACAATTAGTATTTTGATATAAAAAAGCCCTTAATTTAACAGTTAAGGGCTTTTTATTTGAACTTTATTCGGTTTTTACTGTTCTGTATTCAACAGTTTATTATCTTTACGTTAATGAGAACTAGAAAAATCTTTTCGATTGCATTTATCACATTAGGTTTACTTAGCAATTCTTCAATTGCTCAAATGAAATTATCAGAGCCATTATGGGAAGCAAAAACCAATCTACCTATTCCAGAATCCGTGCTCTACAAAGGCGAGACCAAAGAATTATACGTGAGTTTAATTGATGGCGCAGGCAATGTCAAAGACGGAAAAGGTGGCATTGCGATCCTTAATTTAGACGGCACGATGAAAAATGCCAATTGGGTAACTGGATTAAATGCCCCAAAAGGATTAGCGATTTTTAAAAATACCTTATACGTAGCAGATATAACCGCAGTTGTAAGTATTGATTTACTTACGGGCAAAGTAAAAAACAAGCTAGAGATCGATAAAGCGGTATTTCTAAATGACCTGACGGTAGATAACAAGGGAACACTTTACGTTTCTGATACCCGTACCAATAAAATCTATCAAATAAAAGATAATAGCTACGAGCTTTATATCGATAATGCGACCAGTGCTAATGGCCTAAAATGGATAAATAAGGAGCTATTTGTTTTGGCTGGAACCGAATTATGGAAGATCAATAAAAATAAACAGATTACTGTTGTAGCTAAGGGATTTGAAAAAGTTGGCGATGGATTAGAGCCCATTGGCAATGGTGAATTTATAGCTACTTGCTGGGCAGGAATTATTTACCATATAAAGAAAGACGGTTCCATTGAAAAACTACAGGACGTACAAGGCAAAATGAACACAGCAGACCTTGGCTACAACCCTACCGACAAGATCATTTACATTCCTACGTTTAATCAAAACAGCGTAATCGCCTATCAATTAAAATAGTCTACTTACTAAGCTAACTTAAATGTTGAAGCTAATTCTCTAAGTTGTTCTGCAGAGATTTCACTAGGATCTCGATATTGCTTTTCTAGCAAATCTTGAGCAATAGAGATTTTACCACTGGTAGTTTCTATTAAGCAAATACCATTCTCTACCGTACTAGAGATATATCTACCAACCTGGCGATTGATATATGAAAAACGGAGCACTAATTCGTGAAAAATAAATACTGGATAGTTCATACGTTAAAAGTAGAAACATAATGTTAATTTAATGTTAACCAAAAATCATCATAAAATTAACAGGACGCATTAAACTTATGACATTTACCCCAATATGAAATAAGCTATTACTTAACCCCTACCGATTGAGGAATTAAAGAATTGAGGAGGATGGTTTTTTTCTAATAATATCTTATAAATTACCTATTTTCGAAAAATCAAGAACCAATTTTGTTATTTATCTAAATGACTTTTCTTTTCTTTTTTAGTGCTCTAGGGGCGTTCAATGGATTCATACTTTCGCTATACTTTGTCATAAATGCTAAAAAGAAAAATTTCACAAATTATTTTTTATCGCTGCTACTATTCGTATTAAGTATTAGAATTGCCAAATCAGTATTCTTCTATTTCAACCCTAACTTATCTAATATTTTTATTCAGATAGGACTTTCTGCCTGTATCCTAATTGGCCCATTTCTATTTTTATATCTAAAATCATATACGGTAGACAAACCAAATTGGAAAATACATATTATTCCTTTTTTGGTAATAATTACTGTATCAGGCTATCTCTATCCATACGATGAACATGCTGCAATTTGGAGTAGCTGGATTATAAAAGCGATTTATTTTCAGTGGCTCATTTACACTGTAACATCTGCTAAATTCCTTCAAAAGATTTTTCAAAGAATTAAAGCGAAAGAGAACTTAAAGAAATTAGATATCTGGCTATTGAGCATCTATTTCGGAGTTGCATTTATATGGTTGGCCTATAGTACAGCAGCCTATACATCGTATATAGTAGGAGCGCTATCGTTTACCTTTGTATTGTACTTAGCTACTTTACTTTTATTTTTCAAGAACAGTCAAGAGTCTAATTTTTTCCATGAAAAGGAAAAATACAAGAACAAAGGAATGGATAAGGAGACACAGGATCTGATTAATCAAAAGCTAACCACCATCATTGAAAAAGAGCTATTTCTTAATCCAAATTTCAGCCTCGAAGAAGCGGCTAAAGAACTGAAGTTGACAAAGCATCTACTATCTCAGTACATAAACGAAATTTTAGGCAAGTCTTTTTCTCATCTGATTAAGGAATACAGGATTGAAAAAGCTAAAAAGCTATTAGAAGCTAAAACAAATTACACCATAGAAAGTTTAGGTTATGACAGTGGATTCAATTCAAAATCAACCTTCTTTACCGCCTTTAAAAAAATTACAGGTTTAACTCCTGCAGAATATCAGAAAACACTATCAAAATGAGTTCTAGATTATAGAATCGAACTTCTAAATTATGATTTGAGAACCTTTTAAATATACCTAGACGGGATATTTGCCCTCATTATTAAAAAATAAAATTTTAAAAATGAGAAAAGTGTTTTCATTAATTGTGCTTATTTTACTTATATCAAGTATTACATCAATTGCTCAGGTCAAAGTCTCTGGGCGGATAATTACGTCTGACAATAACCCCTTAGAATACGCTGAAGTAATCCTCTTTTCTGAAAAAGCAATTCCCTTAATTAATCGCATAACAAATGAAAAAGGTGAATTTATAATGGAATTTCAGAAAGGTAACTACAAATTAGAAGTACGTCAGTTTAAACAGACTTTATTTACAAAAAACATTGAATTAAGTAACGACCTTGATATAGGTACCATTAATGTAGATGCCACAAATACTTTAGGAACCGTAGAGATATCTAAAAAGAAAGAGCTAGTTGAACGAAAAATTGACAGGTTGGTTTTCAATATTGAAAATACCATTGGTGCTGTTGGTGGCGATGCTTTAGAAGCATTAAAAATTACACCAGGCGTACTAGTTCGTAATGAGGCTGTAACCATTGTTGGAAAACAATCGATTAGGGTTATGGTAGACGACAAAATACTCGAATTGGGAGAAGGAGATTTAGCAACCTTCCTCAGATCAATACCTGCTGATAACATTAAAAATATTGAAGTGATTACAACACCACCTGCAAAATATGATGCGGCTGGTGGAAGTGGATTGATCAACATTAAACTTAAAAAAGCACAAAGCGATAACTGGAATCTATCTTTAGGAAGTAGTTATTTGCGAAGATACGATGAGGGAGAAAATGCAATTACCAGCAACTTCATGTACAGCAAAAATAAGTTAAGCTTGAGCACTTCATTAAATTACAGAAGCGGCGGAGAAACTTTCAATTATCAAGATTACAACTCCTTTCCTACTGAATTATGGAATACCAATCAAAGATTCAATAGAGACTACAAAAGGCTTAATGGAGTTTTAGGCGTACAGTATTCCGCAGCTCCCAATTGGGCTTTCGGTTTTCAATATATTGCGAATTTTAACGAAACCCTTTCTAATAGAAACACACAGTCATCTGTTTATCGAAATAATACCAGCACCCTACTTAACAATATTACCTCATATACTACTGCCGGTCAAAAACCAAATTTCAATTCGATAAACCTTTTTAATGAGTTTAAACTAGATTCTATTGGGAGGAAGATAATTTTCAATTTAGACTATTTCAACTACTCGAACAATGACACCAGACCTTATGAGGGCACTTCTGTGACAGACGATCCTCGTATCGTTCAGTATTTCAAAGGAATTAACGACAACTCACAGAGAACAAACAATTATTCTGGTAAAATAGACATTGAGTTACCTTCAAAATATGCCAATTGGAATACAGGAGGAAAGATTTCTGTTTCTAACGCTGCAAATGATATCATGGCATTCAATAGTGGTTTGGTTAACAGTCCAATCACTAGTATGCCACAAATGGCCTATAAATTTGACTATAGCGAATATATTCAGGCGATATATTTTTCTGGACATAAGAAATTCGAGAATAATCTAGAAGCTCAAATAGGGTTAAGAATGGAAGCTACGCAAACGAAGTCTTACGATGGAAATTTGAACCGATCTTTGAATACAAACTACACAAAGTTATTTCCTACCATTAATTTATCATATACCGCTACCCCAAATTCATCTTATCGGTTCAGTTACGGAAGAAGAATAGCAAGACCTAATTTCTCAGAACTGAACCCAAATGTTACTTACATAACTCCTTTTCTAACTGTTGAGGGCAATCAAGTTTTAAGGCCGTACTTTGTAGATAATTTCGAATTCATCTATTCTTATAAAAAATTAGAAAGTAAATTATATCACAGTATTGAAAACGATGTATTTAACCAATTAGGCTTGCCAGACCTAAACACTAACCAGATACGTTTGGTTTATAAGAACATCTTTAAACTAAAAAGATACGGATTTTCAGAAACATTTACATTTGACAAGATCAAGTGGTGGAATAGTAACAACTTATTTAACATTAACTATACCACCGCAGAAACAATAGATTTAATAGCGATAGCCGTGAATGGTTTCACTTCATTTGTAACCAGCAATAATGACTTTAGCGTCAACAAAGCAAAAACGTTATTATTTAATGTAGGTTTTGAATATTATTTTTTAGGAGCGTATGGAATAGATAAGATAAAACCATTCACTTCTACTTCGTTAGGCATACAATATTTTCTGTTTAATAAAGATTTAAGAATAAATCTAAAAGCTAATGACATTTTCAAAACAGACCGATATAAGTTTGCCTCTAATGTAAATAGTGTTAAAAGAAGTTCTGACTATTATTTCGATACGCAATTGGTACAATTATCTGTAAATTACAAGTTCGGAAGTAAGAAAATTAACGTGAGAAACCGTCAGACAGGAAATCAAGAAGAGAGAGCAAGGACTGGAAACTAACTGGTTAGTGCAATACCTTGCTTAAACAAGTATTTCAATTTCAAATCACAACACACGCAAAAGTCCTCAGGGTTAATCTGAGGACTTTTGTAATCCCGATAGGTCGTGAACCTAGGGTAATAATTAGCATTTAATTTTAAAAGTTTAATACCATAATTAAACAAATACCGTAGGATAACACCTACGGTATTTTTAAAAATCATTAACTCTAGTTTTTTAAAATCTTTTTTACCAGAGGTATATTGCCGTTAAATTTTAGGAAGTAGATGCCCGAAGCTACATTATTTAAACTGATAGCTGTTTTCGTTATTGAGCTGTCTAATGAGATTTGTTTTAATATTTTACCGTTGCTATCTATAAGCTGTATTTGATTATAAAGACCTGCCACAAACGCAACGTTAATGATATCTTGCGTAGGGTTTGGAAAGATTTCTACTTTGTTGTCAGTTAAAGACACATTAACCACTCGTACCCCTAAATCTGTTTTTTTACCGTCAAAATCTTTTTGTTCTAATCGATAATAATTAATACCATTAACTGGTTTTTTATCATAATAAACATAATTATAACCGGTTGTTGTATTTCCAAAACTTACAACATTACCAACAACATCAAACTGCTGCCCATCCACTGAGCGGGAGATGATAAATTCTTTGTTATCAGTTTCAGAAGCGGTTTGCCATTGTAATTTAACAACTCCTGTGTTTTGTAGCTTTACATTATAGTCAAGTAGTGTAACTGGCAAAGTTACATCGAAATAGGCCAGTGCTTTTGCCATAAAAGCTGTAATCTGTTCTTGAGGTGCTGTTTCTAAGGTAAATCCAAGATAAATAATTGCACCAGGGGTAGTTCCCAATCCAAATGTACCTTTATAGGCAACTCCAGCATAACGTGTTGAATTATTGTAACTCAAAATTCGCGTTCCACCGCCAGAACTGTTAATATTATCAGGAAATCTTGCTACATAACTCTCTCCAAGATTTAGCGTTAAGCCCTCAAATGGAGTACCTGCTATGCCCGTTACGGGATTGTCTATGGCTACAGCGCCATCACTAACATAAGATGCCTTCAAATAGTTGTTCATAAAATCTGAGTCGTACTCAGCTACAGGAGGTGTAGCAGTTCGGCCTAAATTGTATGCAATCTCTGATCCTGTAATGAGCAGTTTTCCACCATTATCCAGGAAAGCTTTGACTTTTGCCTTATTTGTGCCGTTAAAGACCATGTTAGCGCTAGAATCATCACCGGTAAACCATAACACAATATCGTATTCAGTTAATAAAATGGTTCCTGCGTCTATCATCTCGTCGGCAGCAGAATTAATTCGCAATGTTGCGTTATCTTTTAACGTATTAAAATAAATGGCGCCAAAATTATGCGACTTTGCTTTATAATCGTTAATTCGATCAAATGCATCAACAATAAGCACCCTTGGCCCTGTAGTAGTATTTAAAGTTCTGCTATAAACATCACTTGGAGCACTTTCAACATCGGGATTAACGCCATTTGGAACAACTGCAGTAAGCTTAAAATGAACTGCGGTAGTTGTAGGCGGTACTAAAAATTGACTTGGATTTAAACTGACACTTGTTGTAGCGGGGGTTAACGTAGATTCATCAGCAGCTAAGGCCCAACCACTAAGATCGTCATCTAAGGCATAATATAAACGATATCCTTTTAACGTAGGCTCGGTGTTGGCTTTCCACGCTGCATTTACTACATTAGAACCTCCTGTACCGGTGATGTAATATAGCGTTGGTAATGAAACTGACGGAATTACAACGCCGCCGGCAATTCTGTTTAATAAATTTGTCCAACGTGCATCAGTCAAATTAGGGCAAAGGGTAGCTCTAACGTCACTATGACCATATATGCCACGGTCGCCATTAGTTACTCTTCTTACTCTTGGAATGTTATTTCTATTACAAACATCTATAGCTAGGTTTGCCGCAGCAACTAACATGGGTTCGCTATCCCACATAGCTAAGTTGGTAGTTAAAACTTCATGTTCTGTACTTATACCTCCACCATTATACTGTGTAACACCCTGTGCATAAGCCCTGTCGCTTTCTCTCACTACCTGCGATATTTCACCATCAGAATTTCGAATAATATAATTTGCACTCGATAGTCCACTAGTACGTGTACAATCTCTAAACCAAGATATTGAACCAGCATAAGTTCCAACTGCAATGTAATGAACAAAATAGTAATCGATGTTAAATCCGTTTCGCCCTGTAGCATAATTACAAGTAGCCATTCTGTTTATTGCAGTTGGATAATCGGTAGTTGTATTAGGAACATTTTGAACACTTCTATTTGTTTTTTCAGGTGTGTTTTTATATTCAGGAATAGTTATTTGTTTAGCGTCAATTTGAATAATTTCTCTCCAAAGCGATACCGTTTTACTTCCATTTTTGATCACGTTGTAAAAACTTGTTGCTAGCGAAGTCTTCATTTCTTCGTCACTTAAACCCGTCAAATCTCTAGTTGCCTCAAACCAATCCGCTAAATCATCTGATTTAGGTTTGCCTTTTTGATAATAGGCTAATAACGCAGCTGCAGCTCTAATATTTGCCTTGGCTTGATTTTTTATATCTTCAGCACTTGACTTCGTCAAACTTTCAGCAAGTGTAATTTGTTTTATACGATCCGTTTCTATCAAACCCATCATTCCGTAAGAGCCATAAAAAGAGGGGCCTGTTTGTGCCCAATTGCTTTGTACTTGAGCGGCTGCTTTCAATATGATTGCCGGTACTCGAAATTCAGCTGCTGCGTCATCGATATATTTTTCTGTTGTTGCCACAGAGGGATGCGGGCGATTTAAAATCTCGGCTAGGTTTTCATGGCCATGGCCATCGTCACCATGTTCATATTCAATAACTACTCCTTGGGTTTTAGTTGATTGATTTTGTTTTTCTATTGCAGCTTTCCGGTCGCGGTCGGTATTTGAAAGAAAGTCGTTCATGTCTCTTTGCAAAAACACATCACCATTTCCATAGACACTTTTTTTTATTGGCGAGCTTAAATGTTTATCTGCCAATTTAATCAAGTCTTCGTTGGTTCTTTTGACTTGTGCAATGGCGCTACTTGATACTGCAAAAACCAGAGCAATAGTTAGAATAAAAGGTAATTTTCTTCTCATACTGAATATATTTTAGGGTTAGGTTAATTAAAATTCATGCAAAAAAGAGCATATCATTCCTCTTAGAAAGCTGATTGATAGTATAATTGTAAGGATAATAAATTAAAAATGCAAGTTAATGCGGTTTTTCATTAAAACAACGTAAAAACCCGCACAGAAAAATTTAAAGATTTATATTTTGCTCTACATAATAACTGGCAATATTTGACATATCATTATAAACAACTCATTTAGCGCAATAATTATGAGCGATGAAAAAAAATGGCTGAGTTGTCGATTAAATAAATATTGAAAAATGAGTTCAAAAGATAAATTCAATAACAATGCTGGAATTTAATTTGTAAGCTTTGCGGTAATCGTATGGATTGCAGATTGTTTTTATATTGAAATCTTGCAACCAAGATTCTTTAATTTATAGCTTTTTAATAGATGGATAGTACGTATTCGGTGAGTCTTAACGAAAACTTCTGCAACTCTCCGAATGACGAGAATTCGTGTGAGTTTTGGTAAAGCTATAAAAGCAAAAACCCTGCTAATCGTACGATTGCAGGGTTTTATACGCTTTGTTAGTTATTTCTGTGATCCCGCTGGGATTCGAACCCAGGACCACTACATTAAAAGTGTAATGCTCTACCAGCTGAGCTACGGAATCTTCCTTGTTTTGAAATAATTACTTCGTTCTAAGGAGGTGCAAATATAGAAATTTATATTATTCCATCAAACTATTTTTTAAAAATAAATAGATAAATATTTCACACCAAAATCTAGCGCTATTTTACATTATAAAATATGTATTAAAAGCAGCAGAAACATTGATTTTTGAAGGAAAAATGATGTAAATAAAAAAAGGGCCAAGAACAAGTTCCTGACCCTACATCTACCTATGAAAAACATACCCCCGAAAGGGTAAGCCCAAATGTAAAAACATTTTTTTAATATTCCGAACTTTTATTAAAAAAAATTGAAAGAAAATTAAATTGATACAAGAATGTGACAAAAACAACTCTGGTTACTCCTTCGATTATTAAAATAGATATTTTGTGCTTAAAAAATTAGAGCTATGCCCGTCTATAATTTCATTAAGCAAACGTTTGTTATTATCGTTCAGCTTTGCCGCAACTAAAGATCTAATTGAAAATGATCTTAACGCATCTACAACCGACAAGGTTCCCTCTGCACTGTCCTTTCTTCCTGTAAAAGGGAAAACATCTGGTCCACGTTGGCATTGGCAATTGATATTTACACGACTAACCTGGTTTACGATTGGATCAATCAACGCTGCCACTTCCTCGTCATCATCACTAAAAATGCTTACTTGCTGACCATGCGTAGATTCTATCAAGTAATTGATCGGTTCTTCGATATCATCAAAAGTAACAATTGGAATTACCGGACCAAACTGCTCTTCGGTATATAATTTCATTTCCTTAGTTACAGGATATACCACTGCCGGGAATACAAATGATTCATTGGTTTGTCCTCCATTTTCGTTCACTACTTGCGCACCTTTAGCAATGGCATCATCAATAACCTCTTTTAAATAAGCTGGTTTTTGCGGTTCAGGAAGCGGTGTTAGCGAAACGCCATCTTCCCACGGCATCCCGTATTTCAACTTTGAAATTTCTGCGGAAAGTTCTTTTACAAAACTATCTACATGTTTCTTATGTACAAAGATGATTTTTAAAGCTGTACAACGCTGTCCGTTGAATGACAGTGAGCCAAGGACAGTTTCCTTTACTGCTAGACTTAAATCAGCATTTGCTGTAATAATAGCCGCATTCTTCGCATCCAAACCTAAAATTGCACGTAAGCGATTTACCTTAGGGTGCATCTTCTTCAACTCATTCGCTACTTTACTAGAACCAATTAAAGTCAATACATTGATCTTTCCAGATTCCATTAAACCAGGGATAATCTTATTGCCACGACCGTAAATAGTATTTACAACGCCTTTAGGGAAGTTGTCTCTAAAAGCTTTTAATAACGGATAGAACAATAAAGTACCATGCTTAGGTGGTTTAAACAAAATGGTATTTCCCATAATTAACGCGGGGATTAACGTAGTAAAAGTCTCATTTAACGGGTAATTAAATGGCCCCATACATAACACTACTCCTAATGGCGAACGGCGGATTTGCGCAACAATGCTTTGCTCAATGGTAAAACCAGCCGATTGTCTGTCGATATCTTTCAAAGCATCGATAGTAGCGTTGATGTATTCGATGGTTCTGTCGAATTCCTTCACCGAGTCGCCGTAGGTTTTACCAATTTCCCACATGATCAGTTTTACCACTTCCTCTTTCTTGGCAATAATGTCGCGAGTGAATTTCTCTACACATTCAATACGTTGCGCTACGCTCATGGTTGGCCACTCTCCTCTTCCATTGTTGTAAGCTGCTACTGCCGCATCTAGCGCAATCTGAGCTTCCTTTTCGCCACAAAGTGGATAAGTGCCAATCAACTTTCGCTCTAAGCCTTTAGCAGTTTTAATACAAATTGGAGACAGCACGGTGTGCACATCGCCAGACCAGGTTAACATGTCGCCATTAGATAGGTAACTACGCTGATCTAGTGGACCATCCAGTGCATACGCTGCAGGGATGTCTGCTTCTTTAGGAAACAGATTTTCTAGGTTTAGTGACATTTTGTTTGATTTATTACTTAGTTTATAGATTTACTAGATTTTATTATTAATAATATATCCCCTCTGGTTTAAGGAGAGGATATATTTATCTTAAAGCTTTATGATTTGCATTTTAGGCACCAAGGCTTTCATCACAACCCAAGCAATGAGATAGGCCACTGCACAAACCGAGAAAATCACGAAATAACCTGCTTCAATTCCCTGGAAACCCATAAATTTCATTTGAGTTTTAGCAGAGTAATCAAATAATACACCCGAAGATTTATTGATGATTGTTGCGCCAATACCACCAGCTAAACCGCCAATACCAGTAATGGTTGCAATGGCTGATTTAGGAAAGCTATCTCCGATGGTAGAAAATATATTTGCCGACCAAGATTGGTGTGCTGCACCAGCAATACCGATAATGATTACCGGGATCCAATACGAAATATGACCTAATGGTTGTGTTAGCAACGCCAACAATGGAAAAAATGCAAAAATCAACATCGCTTTCATACGACCTTCATAAGGGTTCATTTTCTTTTTATCTACAAAGAAAGTAGGCAACCAACCTCCAAAAATTGATAACAAAGTGATGGCGTATAAAATGAAAATTGCTAGCTGTCCTTCTGTATCAGATGATTTGATATTATAAACTTCTGACAGGTAAGCCGGCATCCAGAATAAATAAAACCACCAAACACCATCGGTCATGAATTTACCAAAAGCGAACGCCCATGTTTGTTTATAGCTGAAGGCCTTAGCAAAAGACATTTTTTCTTGAACTACTGGCTCGCCAACTATTTCTTCAATTTTATCATCTTGATTGATATAGGCCAATTCTTCGGCGTTAACTCTTGGGTTGCTTTCTGGCTTTTTATAGTAGAATACCCAAAAACCCATCCACACAAAACCCAAAGCACCAATGATAATGAACGACATTTCCCATCCGTAATACTTAGCGATTACCGGAATAGTTAATGGAGCCGCTAATGCGCCAATGGTTGCTCCAGCATTGAAAATACTGGTTGCCAATGCTCTGTCTTTCTTAGGAAAATACTCTGCTGTTGCTTTTATAGCCGCTGGAAAGTTACCTGCCTCTCCTACTGCCAGCACAAAACGAGCAAAGATGAACAAGGTTACACTTACGTTGATAATCAAGGCTACATCGTTAACTTGCTCGATAGCATGCTTAGCACCTTCAAAACCTACAAACCAATTTCCGGTGATAATACCAGAAGTTGCAATACCACAAAATGCATGTAAAACGGCACCCACAGACCAAACGCCAATTGCCCAAAGGAAACCTTTTTTGGTATCCATCCAATCTACAAAACGACCAGCAAGCAACATACTAACTGCGTAGAAAATAGAGAACAAAGCGGTTATGTTTCCATAATCATTATTTGTCCAATGAAATTCCGGACTGATAAAATCTTTCCATGTTAAGGAGAGTACTTGCCTATCTAGGTAGTTAATTGTAGTTGCAAAAAACAGAAGCGAACAAATGGTCCATCTGTATTTGGTTTGCTTGGTTTGGTTCATATTTTGGTTATTTGGTTAACTGTTTATCCCTATAGCTATTGGGAGTTTATTGGTTAATTGTTGATTGTCATTATACCGACTGACAACTGTTAACTGAAAACTAAGCTCTTACTTTATTGATAATTTCAAAGGTGGTCTTAGTTAATGTTTCTATTTTTTTGTAATCTTTTTGCTCGATAATTGGCTTGCTTACCAATTTACTACCCATACCTACAGCACATACGCCAGCTTTAAACCAGCTAGCAATGTTATTCTCTTCAATTTCTACACCGCCAGTTGGTACAAATAATTGTCCTTGGAACAATTCTTTAATTGATGAAAGAAAATCTGGTCCTAAAATATTCGCTGGAAATAACTTGATGATCCCTGCTTGGTGTTGTTGCGCCAAATCAATTTCTGTTGGCGTCATACAACCTGGAATCCAAAGTAAACCTGCTTCGTGAGTAACTTTAGCTACTTCAGGATTTACAATCGGACAAACTATAAAATCAGCGCCTGCTGCGATGAAATCTTTAGCTTGTTCTGCAGTTTTAATTGTTCCAATACCTAAGAACAAGTCCTGCATTTCAGTTTTTAGCGCTTCTTTGAAAATCTTGAAATTTTCTAAAGCTGCTGCACCTCTATTGGTGTATTCGAAAACACGAACACCACCTTTATACAAAGCCCTGATAATTTCTAAGCTGATTTGAGCATCTTCATAATAAAATAGCGGTAACAATCCTTGTTTTTGTATCGCTTGTATAGCAGTTTCTTTATTCTTAGTCATTTTGGGCAATAGTTTGGTGAACGTCTTGAACAGTTGCAGTTGTAGCATCGCTAGGGATGTACAATTTGTTGTAGGCAGCGCCAGTAGCAAACTCTAAAATTTGCTGAGGCTCGTGCTGATTGTAGAAGCCATAAATTAAGCCTCCCATATAGCAATCGCCACTTCCAACGCGATCTAAAATTTGCTCCGAAAGATATTCCTTAGATACAAATAGTTGATTTTCGGTGAACAAAGTAGTATAATATCTGATACCCGCTTTATAATCGAACCTAAAAGTATTGGCTACATGCTTACATTTTGGAAACTTGTTGATGATTTCTTTTGAGGTAGTTTCTGCATGCTTAAGGTAATTTTCTTTAGTTCCCACTTCATGAATATCTGTAGCTACCGGAATACCTAACATTTGCTCTGCAGCCCAAACATTACCCATTACCAAATCTGCATATTTAACTAGCTCTGGTACAATATCAATTGGTTGTTTGCCATATTTCCAAAGTTTTGCTCTGTAATTCAAATCAATAGATATAGTGATACCTCTTTCTTCAGCAGCCTTTACCGCTTCCAAACATAAATCTGCTGCATCTTGATTTAATGCTGGGCAAATAGTGCTAAAGTGAAACCAAGAAACATCTTGAAAAATCTCATCCCAGTTTAAAGTTCCAGGTTTAATGCTAGCGAAAGATGAATTAGCTCTATCGTAGATTACACCTGCGTTTTTAAGGTCTTTACCCTTCGGCAGATAGTACAAACCTAATCTATCGCCACTTAACTGCATTCTCGACGAATCGATGTTGCATTTGTTAACGTAGTTAAGAATTTGCTCTGACATGAAATTATCAGGCAATGCCGAAAAATAGGCAGATGGGACCTCCCAAAGTGCCAATGCTGTAGCCACATTCAATTCTGCGCCTCCAACATAAAAAGGTAATTGATTATCTGCTAACCATTGTCCATCCGTATCCGGACAAATGCGCAACAATAATTCCCCAAAACTTAAAACTTTCATTTAATATTTGCAGTTAAAACGGTGATTAAAGGCGTGGTCAACAGAAAATTGACCACGAATTCTTCATTTAAAAGCTAAAATAGGCTTTTGCGTTGTTATAACAAATATTTTCAACTAATTGGCTAACCAATTTTATATCATTCGGAATTTCTCCGTTTTCTATATCCGTTCCTAAGAGGTTACATAAAATACGACGGAAATACTCGTGACGAGGAAACGAAAGGAAGCTTCTAGAGTCGGTTAACATCCCAACAAACTGACTTAACAATCCCATATTCGATAAAGTATTCAATTGTTTGATCATACCATCTTTCTGGTCTAAAAACCACCATCCAGAACCCCACTGCACTTTTCCAGCTACGGTACCATCTTGGTAATTTCCAATCATGGTTGCCATTAATTCATTATCTGCCGGATTTAAGTTGTACAAAATGGTCTTCGTCAATTGATTACCAGCATCTAATTTATTTAAGAATTTAGATAGCTGTCTGCCCTGAGAAAAGTCTCCGATAGAATCAAAACCTGTATCTGGACCTAATGAACTTAACAAACGATCATTATTGTTACGGATAGCACCTAAATGGTATTGCTGCACCCATCCTCTTTCGTGATCCCAAAGGGCAAAAGTGAATAGCATAGCTGATTTGAACTTCAAGTTTTCCTCTTTGGTAATGGTATCTCCTTTTCTAATTTTAAGGAAAATTTGAGCTATTTCTTCTTCTGTATAATCTTCTGCGTAAATTTGCTCTAAACCATGGTCAGAAACTGATGCACCGTTTTCTACAAAGAAATCATGACGAGATTTTAATGCTGATAGATATTCTTGATAGTTGGTAATTGGCTTCTCCACTATCGCAGCCAACTTATCTACATACTGATTTAAACCTGCAACATCATCAGCGTTCATTGCTTTATCTGGTCTAAACGCAGGTAAAACCACTAAATCGATACCGCTAGCTTTAATTTGTTGGTGAAATTCCAAATTATCCAATGGGTCATCTGTAGTACACAAAGTTTTAACGTTCATCTTTTTCAATAAACCTAAAACGCTGTATTCTTTAGTTTGAAGTTTGGCATTACACTCATCCCAAATTTTCTTAGCCGTTGCAGGAGAAAGTAAATCGTGGATATCGAAATAACGTTGTAGCTCCAAGTGTGTCCAGTGATATAATGGATTTCTCAAAGTATAAGGAACAGTTTCTGCCCATTTCTCAAACTTTTCCCAGTCTGATGCACCGCCGGTAATGAAATACTCATCAATACCAAAAGTACGCATGGCACGCCATTTATAGTGGTCGCCATATAGCCAAACCTGAGTAATATTCTCGAACTGTCTATCCTCCGCTATTTGCTCCGGAATTAAGTGATTATGATAATCAATAATGGGCATGTGCTTTGCATAATCATGATACAAAGTACGTGCAGTCTCCGTTTGCAATAAAAAATTCTCGTCTAAAAACTTTTTCACTTATACTGGTTTTTATTTGTTTATTAGTTCATTGGTCATTTGTTCATTGGGTTTCGAGCCTATAACTCAAAACCTAAAACTCGTAACCTATTTATACTCCTCCAAAAACAGAGAAGCCGCCGTCTACGCAAATCATTGCTCCGGTTACAAATTGCGAAGCATCGCTCAATAACCAAACTAAAGCACCTTTCAATTCATCTGGGTTACCAAAACGTTTAAAAGGAGTTTGATTGATTACCGCACCACCTCTAGCCGTGTAACCACCATCTGGTGTAGTTAATAAATTACGGTTTTGCTCAGTTAAGAAGAAGCCTGGCGCTAGGGCGTTCATTCTAATTTTATCGCCATAACGGTTAGCTAATTCTACAGCGAACCATTGTGTGTAGCAATCTACTGCAGCTTTACCCATATTGTAGCCCAACACTCTAGTAACCGCTCTTTTTGAGTTCATTGATGAAATGTTCACGATACTACCTCTACCTGTTTCGGCAATTGCTTTACCAAAAACCTGCGTAGGAATTAAAGTTCCCCAAAGGTTTAAATCTAGTACGGTTTTCATTCCGTCCATCTTCATCTCAAAGATGTCTTGCTCTGGTAACAATACACCATCAGGCATGTTACCACCTGCTGCGTTTACCAATCCGTCTATTTTACCGTAAGCAGCTAAAACTTTATCACGAGCAGCAATTAACTGCTCTTCGTTCATCGCATCAGCGATTAAAGCAATTGCTTTACCACCGTTATTGTTAATTTCATCGGCACGTTCGTTAGCTACTTTTTCGTTTCTACCCAATATACCTACGGTTCCACCAGCCTCAACAATAGCGTCGATAAAGGCTTTACCTAAAATTCCTGTACCGCCTGTTACAACGATAACTTTATCTTTTAATGAAAATGATTGTTCCATTTTATGTTTATTTTACCACGAAGGCACCAAGGACACAAAGGCGATTTATTTATTATTTTCTTGGTGTTCTTTGCGTCTTTGTGGTTAATTTAATTATCCTAATCGCTTTAAGATTGCTTCGTTCCTCGCAATGACGAAATAGGAAAGTTATTACTTATCTTAATTCTCCTACTGCAAATGTGTCCATATCTGCATAATCCAAATTCTCGCCAGCCATACCCCAAATAAAACTGTAGTTTTTGGTACCAGCACCAGAGTGGATACTCCAAGATGGTGATAAAACAGCTTCGTGGTTAGCCATCACAATGTGGCGAGTTTGTTGCGGTTGTCCCATAAAATGGATTACCCTTTGGTCTTCCTCTACATCGAAATAGAAATAAACTTCCATTCTTCTATCGTGTGTATGAGGAGGAATAGTGTTCCAAATAGAACCTGTAGCCAACGAAGTTAAACCCATTACCAACTGACAGCTTTGGATACCATCTTTGTGGATGTAACGAGAAATTGTACGTTGATTTGCAGTTTCTACCGCACCTAAATCAGCAGAGAAAACATCTGCATGACTAGCAAACGCTGTTGGATAGCTGGTATGTGCTGGAGCTGAAAGTGCATAAAAAACAGCAGGATTACTGCCATCTTTACTGCTAAATCTCACATCCTTAACACCTTTACCTAAATATAAACAGTCTTTTTTGTTCAAATCGTAACTAGTGCCGTCGGCAACAATAGTTCCTGCGCCACCTACGTTAATGATACCTAATTCTCTTCTTTCCAAGAAATAATCGGCACGTAAAATATCGTAATTACCTAAATCTACTACGCTGTTTACTGGTGTAATTAATCCCGTAATCATTCTATCGTAGTGTGAATAGACAAAATTTGCTTTGTCTGTAGTTTTCAAGTCATCCAACAAAAATCTTTCTCTGATTTTTTCAGTGTCATAACTCTTGAAATCTTCTGAGTGTACTGCTTGTATTTGTTTCATTTTCTATATTTTGGGTCTGTCATTAGAGGTTTTGGTTTGGTCCTCATGTTAATGACAAACGATTTTGGCTAATATACCCGTAAACGCCATTTTAGACAAACGATTGTTTACTCACGTACGTTGTAAGAACGAAAGATTTGCGTCTCTACAACGATACGCCGCGTTTCCACGGAATAAAATCGTCTTGGTTTAATAATACCGCTTTCGGAATTACCTCTCCACTTGCTGCTTTAATGCAATACTCTAAAATATCTTCTCCCATTTCTTCAATGGTCTTCTCCCCTTCTATTACCGCACCGGTATTGATATCGATGATATCGCCCATACGTTTGGTCAAGGCATTATTGGTAGCTACTTTAATTACCGGACAAACTGGATTTCCTGTTGGTGTACCTAATCCTGTAGTAAATAAAATTAGTGTAGCACCACTTGCAGCTTTACCTGTAGTCGCTTCCACATCGTTACCCGGAGTACAAACCAAGTTTAAACCTGGTTTAACCGATGGTTCTGTGTAATCTAAAACATCAACAATTGGCGAAGTACCACCTTTTTTGGCAGCACCATTACTTTTTATCGCATCGGTAATCAATCCGTCTTTAATGTTACCTGGAGATGGGTTCATGTGGAAACCAGAGCCTGCATTTTCCGCCGCATCGCTGTAGGCTCCCATTAACTTCATGAATTTCTTGGCAGATTGTTCTTCAATCGTTCTGTCAATCATGTTTTGCTCTGCACCGCACAACTCAGGGAATTCGGCCAATAAGACTGTACCACCTAAAGCTACTAGCAAATCTGAACAATAACCTACTGCCGGATTTGCAGAAATACCACTAAAACCATCGCTACCACCACATTTCACTCCTAAGTTCATTTTACTTAACGGCGCAGGTGCTCTTTCAATTTTGTTAGCTTCCACCAAACCTTCAAAGGTTTTTTTAATTGCCAAAGCAATCATATTTTCTTCGCTTTGCGATTGCTGTTGCTCGAAAATATAAAGTGGTTTATCAAAATTCGGATTACGTTCTTTTAAATCGGCAGTAAAATCTTGCACTTGCAAATTCTGACATCCCAAACTTAAAACGGTTACTCCCGCTACGTTTGGATGGTCTGCATAAGCCGCCAATAATTTACTCAAAACAGCCGCATCTTGTCTGATACCGCCACATCCACCTTGATGGTTTAAAAACTTAATGCCATCTATATTTTTGAAAACACGTTCATTTCTTGAACCTTCAAATGCCATTGGCGCATCTAAAGAAGAAATATCCGTTCCGTTTTTAAAAGCTTCTATTAAATGTTGCGTGTAGTTTTTGTACTTCGCAGTTACTGCATAACCCAATTCGTTATGTAGCGCTTCGCGGATGACATCCAAGTTTCTATTTTCGCAGAAAACCGTTGGGATAAACAACCAATAATTGGCTGTACCCACTTTGCCATCTGCACGGTGGTAACCGTTAAAAGTTCTTCCTTCAAACTTAGAAACATCTGGCGCATGCCACTCATACTGATACGGGCGATACTCGTAAGGAGCCGCCGCATGTTTAAGGTTATCGGTGGTCATTCTAGTGCCCAATTTAACGGGAAACTGGATTTTACCCACCAAAGTACCATACATATATACTTCTTCACCTGCCTGCATATCTTGCATATAGAATTTATGCTTGGCATCCACATCATCAACCAATTGATAATTTGAACCTTGATAACCCACCAATTGACCAGCTTTAAGGTCGGTTAAGGCTACCAAAACATTATCTTTTGGGTGTACTTTTAAAACTTGTTGTTTCATTTAAATATTTTATTCTTTCATCGGTTAGATGATATTCTAATCCGATTATTATCGAATTATTGGAAAAGCCTATTGCTATTAAGCTTCTTTGAGTTCTATAGCTAAAAATTTTGACAATGTAGCCGCAGCACCTTGGTTAATGATGTCCAAATATAAGGCCTTCACTTCCGGAATAAACCCAGCCAATTGCGTCAAATCTACCCCCCAAATGTTTTCATCTGCTAAAACTTGCTCCACAAAATCGTTTGAATTTTGGCTGTACTTTTCAAATAAATAAGGTGCAGAGTCATCGTTTAACCGATAACTCGCACCGTTATCCAAACCAAAATATAGACCATTCTCTTCTCTCTGAGCACGAGAGAAGGCCAAGTAAGCTGCAAAGCCAAGGGCAATATGCGCAGGAACTTGATTAAATATTTTATAGTAATTCAATAGCAATGGAAGAATACGGATTTTCATCTTCATTGTGTACTGAAACGCAATGCTTGTCCAAAAATGTTCGATAGATGGATTGGCAAAACGATCTTTCACTGCATTTGCAAAAGCATCACTTTGTTTTTTATCTACTTCGTATGGAATTGCCGGAGCTATTTCTGTAGCCATTAATGTTTCGATGTAATTTACCATCAATTCGTTAGTCATGGCATTTTTTACGGTATCAATTCCTAAAAGGAAGGCAATACCCGAACTCAATGTATGTGTGCCATTTAACAAACGTACTTTAAGTTCTCTGTAAATTTCGATGTCTTCTGCAATAATTACACCTTCATCTACCGTTGCAAAAGAAAGCACATCGGCTACGTTTTTACCACCCTCAATTGCCCAAAGGCGATAAGGTTCTGTCATCGACAACAAAGCATCTTCGTAACCTAGTTCTTCTTGCAAAGCTTGGATAGTTGCTGCATCTGGCTTGCCAGGCACAATTCTATCAACCAACGAATTACAGAAAGTATTTGCTTGTGCTAACCAAGCGATAAAGTTTGCCTCTAATTTGTTGTAATGCGCAAGTTTAAGAACGATTTCTCCCAATTTAGTTCCGTTATCGGGAATTAATTCGGTAGCTACAATGACTAAACCTTTGCTGTTATCGCCATTAAAGGCATTGAAACGTTCGTATAAAACTGCTAATAATTTTGCTGGAAAAGATGCTGGAGGATTACTTTCGATAGTTTCTTCAACGTACTGAATACCAACCTCTGTAGTATTAGAAACCACTAATTGTAAATCAGCTGATTTAGCGATGTCTAAAATAGCTTGCCAATCTTTTTCGGCTGCAATTACTCTGCTAATAGCTGATGAAATGATATTCTCTGAAACTGGTTGTCCGTTTTCGATACCACGAACGCAAAGTGTGTAAAGTGCATCTTGAGCATCGAACTCTGAAGTGTTGCCGCCTGTAGATTTTACCACAGCAACACGACCATTAAAAACGCCTTCACGATTTGCTTTATCGATAAAATAATCTGGCAACCCACGTAACAACACTCCCGTTCCAAACTGCAAAACTTTCTCTGGTAAATCGAATATTTGCTGATTTGGCACAGCCACTTTATCTGTGGCAACGAATTTCAAATTATCTTTTGATAAAATCATTTCTTTCCTAGCTTTTCATTTTTTTTTAAGCTAGCCAACAGAAATAAAGCACCGTTACTAGCATTTGGTCGAAACAATTCTACATAATTTATGCTAGTAAAGCTTTGATTTAAGTGCAAATATTTGCGCAATCGTTCCCGATAACGTAGGGCAGTTTAAAGATGTTCGAAATTGATATTTAATACAACCTGAGCCTTAAGCTATTTCTTTTTTTTTTGAAAATTAACGTAAGTATGTTTGGCGGAGTTCAGTCCCGCTTTCGCCTATAGTCCTTGTTCGTTCCTCACTGCGGGCTATTTGGCTACAATCGGGTTTAAGCACAAAAGGTCTGTGTTCCAAAAAAATAGCCACCGGCAATGCATTCGGTAAAATAGCCCCGACAAACACGAAAATACTTTTGGTTGCAATTACCATAGAAACAGCAAAAACTTTAATCAAAAGATTGGAGTATTGGCGGGAATGCCCTAGCCGACGAACCGCTAGCTTTGCGCTTCAAAAATATAGTTTAATTTAAATGGTACGTCATTGCGAGGCACGAAGCAATCTTAAAGCATCATGGCTATAGTAGTAAGATTGCTTCGTGCCTCGCAATGACGATATAAGAACCGGATATTCGTTTACTTAATCTCCACCTTTTTCATTCCTTCCCTGCCATAAAAAACTGGAAAATACATCAGCTCTGCTTTTGCTGGATTTAACACATAACTACCCGTGTAACGTGGCATTAAATCTATTTCGAAAGTGTATTTGCCCTGTTTCATCTTGGTACAAAAAATTGAGGTTTTGTTTTTAAAATACTCTCTGTGCGTTTCTACGCCCCAAAAGTTCTGCATTTTGTTCTCATAACTACAACCCGCTGGAATTGGGATTTCAATCATCACGTAATCTGCATCTGCCCTTACCTCTACTTCTACTTTCAACTTGGTCAAAGTACCTGCTTTTAGTTTAGTTGTAGCTGTTCCGTTTTGCAACAAGGTTGAGCTTACCTTAAAATCTTTATCAACTTTGTTAGGTTTTGCATTTTGAAACTGCTGATATGCGGTAAAGTACACCGCAGTTTTTCCTCTTTTCTGCACCTTCAAATCTGTAATATTTTCTATCGTCTTATCGAACGGAAACTGAGTTACCATTTGGTCGTTCACTTTAATTGATGCAGGTTCTGCCTTAGCATTGGTAGCAATAAAAGCCGGCAAAATGGTTTCTAAAATTAACGACGCTTCATACGTGTTGCGCCACTGCCCATCTTTACGTTGCTCTAAAAAGTAAAGCGCAATTTTTTCTAGTTCATTTTCGTAACCACCAGCATTTTTCAAAATTCGATAAGCCAATAATGTGTTTTGGATGCTATTATCCCAAAAACGAATGTTTTCTTCGCCCCAGTAAATGCTGCCGAACATAGTTTGCTTTTTTAGTTTGAGTAAAGCATTCAAATCCACTTTTAAACCTGCCAATTGTCTCAATTCCATCATTTCTAAAGTAGCATGAAGCGAAACTTTGGTTTCTCTTTGTTTTAGCGCTAAAAGTTCAGCAGGTAAATTTGCATCACGCAGCTTTTGCCTTTCTAATTCCTGTTGCTCGTAAGCTACAACCCAGTCTTTAATGTAATTTTTACCATCTAACAAGTGCAGCAATTTAATGATTTGGATATCGTTGTAATTTGGCAAATCGGTTAATTTACCTACCAAATAACGTTGCAGCAATGGTTTATTTAAGTCTACCGTATAGCCATCTTTTTGTGCTTGCAACAAGGCTTCAACTACGTGCAGACTAATCCACATTTGCTCTTGCGTGTTTTGCCACCAACCCCAAGTTCCCTGTGGGCTTTTATTTTGTTGTAGTTTTTTAAGGATAAAAGCCATGTCTTTTTCGTGTGTAAACTTTTGGTCTAAGTATTTACGAACACGTTTCTCTAGCAACAAGCCTTTTAGTTTTGAAGCCAATTGCTCGTTACATAAGTATTCGTAATTACGCAATTTGGTCATTTCGTCCAACAATGTTGGAAAAACAGAAGCCTCTGCCCTTAATGTGATTTTGCCCAATTGGTTGTCGAAAGTGTAATTGAGCGTGGTGTCTCTAAGCAAAGCTGAAAAATAGCCTTTGGTTTCTTTAACACCAGCTTCGAACACTGGAATTTTTCTGCGCTCGCCATCGAAATAACCATTTTCTTGCGCTAAAGTGTATTCGAAGTTTAAGCTATCTTTTGATTTCACGACGATGCCCAAAGTATCAATTAATGAGTTTTTGAACTTAACTGTTGAGTTTCTCAATTCCTGTCCATTGTATAAAAACTTACGAACGCCAGTTTCTTCTAACGGTGTGTAATTCATCAGTTTTCCAATCACATTAATGCTATCGCCGGTTACGGCAAAAAGTGGCGATACAAAGTTGGCACTAAGCGATTTAAACGACTTGATGCTGCCTTCGGTGTAACCGGTTTGCTTATTTCCGTTCATCGCCATTACACGGGTAATCCATCTGGTAATATCATCTGGGAATTTTACGGTAAACTTAGCGATGCCATTTTCATCGGTTATTAATTTAGGTTGCCAGAAACCTTCGTCGTTAAAATTAGTGCGGAGAGTTTGTTGTTGCGCAACCACTTCTCCGGTAACGTTTGTAACCAAATTACCAGTTTTACTTTTGATAATAATTACGCCATTTGCCGCTCTGGCACCATAAATTGCAGTGGCACTGGCATCTTTAAGTACTGTAATGTCTTTCACCACATCCTTATCTAAAGTGGTAATATCTCCATCGTAAGGCACACCATCTAGAATGATTAACGGCTTTTGGTTTCCACTGAAACTGTTAGCGCCTCTAATCGTTATTACCTCTTGCAGTGAAACTCCTGCAACTACCCCTTGTAATGAACCCATAAGTTCATTTGATGTTACAGTAGCAACGCTTCCAGTTAGATTTTGCTTTCTCATCGTGCCGTAACCTATCACTTCTATTCCTTTCAATACATAGCCAATTGTATCTAGAAAAACATCTCCAATCTCAGTATTATTTAGGTCGATTACTTTGCTGTAATATCCGCCAGCAGCTATTCTTAAGGCAGCTAACTCTGGTACTGTTAATTCAAACAGCCCTTTAGCATTGCTGATGGTTTCCACTTCCAAATCCAATACTTTTACGGTAACACCTTTTAAAGGCTTGTTGGTTTCACTTGATAAAACCCTACCTTTTACCGTTTTTTTCAGTTCGTTTTTATCGAACATGTAGCTATTGAAGAACTGTCGGTGATGTTCTAAAATCATTTGTCTGCCAACACTTGGCGTAGCTTTGATAATGCTATCTAGTTTCGTACTAAAAACATCAGCAGGTGTGATTTTGAAACTGCTCCAACTGAAGTAATTGGCTCCGTTAGTTTTAACGGTAATACTGTCGGTAATGAAATAACTATTGTCTCTTAGCAGAAAAAGCAGTTTATATTTTCCATTTTCAAAGTTATCGGTATTAATTTCACCTTTGTAAATTCTTAAAAAATGAGGTTGATTAGGTTTAAAAACTATTACATTTTTGATGTAGGGAATATGATTGGTAAAAGCGGTGTCAATGTCAAACCGCAGTTTCCCGAAAGGCTTAGTGTTCTTGTAATCAACATCAAACAATTGCGTAGTACGACTGCGCAGATTTAAGAAGTCGAGCCAAATTTGGTCTATTTCCTTTTTCTTTAAAGCATATTCGTAAGCAAAATTTGTATTCCTGTTACTTGCACCGTAGTCTAACTTCGTACTAAATGCATATTTGGTTTTGTTTGATTTCTGCTTGATTAAACCCGGCTCAAAAGTATAAGTGTAGCCTGCTTCCTTCACGAAATTTAGACGCCACTTTTCGTTATCAAATATCAAATGATTTTCTCTAATTGGGCCAACCAAAAGTTCTCTATCATTACGGTTATTTGGATTGATGAGCAAACGGGTATCGGTTAGCTGTGCAGCAACCGTTGTTTTATTTAGATTAGCATGATTAGCAACTCTAATCATGTAGTTATCTAACTCTTGGCTTTCTTCTGGCGTAAGTGTTGACGGTTTGTTTACCGCCATCAGCTTATTGGTAGTATCTGCCAGCACACTAAAAATTGTCTTTTTACCAGCAGTGATGTGATAATTTTTAACGGTTATCAATTTATCCGCTGTGCGTATTTTAAAATCGTGAAAACCGGGTTTAACCAGAAAAGAGTAACGCTGTAGTTGATGCGACTGGCTGAAAAACACTGGCACATTATCGATATAAACGATGCTAGCTGGCAAAATCTGTCCATCCCACACTACGAATGGCGCAACCTGTGTGGTGGTGTCGTTGCTGGCTTCAATTACATTGTAAATTGGGTTTGGATGGGTAAACTTGAAGTACTCGATACTGTCTAAGCCCAAACTTTTGCTCCATTTTGTCCAAGCAAGTTTGTCTAGGTTTTTACTTACGCTACCATAAGCTTCGTCAGCTTCTACTTTGATATTGTTCTTTTTACGGACTAAATATGTCCTGCCCAAATAAGGCATACGAACACCCGAAGCATCTTTAAATTTAGCAGTAAAGGCTTGTGCAGTTACATCAGTTTCGGCAACCGGCTTATGGTTGATATCGGTTACCTGCACCAACATATTCACTTTTTGCCCAGGATAAACCATTTCTGGTGCAATCAGTTTTAAGTTCAATTGGTTGGGGTTATAAACGGCACTTACTTCTTCGGACTTTTCATCTTCATCCCAAACGTAATTGATGCGAATATGGCTCGCCTTTTTGCTGTCGTTTTTAATCAGCGTATCTAATTGAGTGGTGTAGCCTCTCAAAAACACTTTGTTATTTGCAAAAACGGTATACCAAAATGGGATTTTATGTTCGTTAATAACCGCCACACGCAAGCTATCTTTGTTTTGTACCGCATTAATTTGCAATTGAGGTTTTAACGCAGTTACGTAAATTGTTGTGGTATCTTTAGGTGTTTCTACTTCGTAATACTCGGCACGATAATCGGTTTTAACCTTAAAAGGCAAAGTTATTTGTTGCGAATTGATAACCACATCTTCTGAAGTGTAGCTAATTAGTTTGGCAGCCTGGCTTGTACTTTTTCCATCTATCAAATACGAAATTGCTAAACTATCTTTCTTAAAATCAGATTTTATCTGAATAGGTTTAATTACTTTTTTCGAGAGATTAGTGTAGTTATAGGTTAAGGAACTTGACGCCGTTCTAACCTCATTATTGCTGTTTCAAAATTTAGCTTCCAAATAGAAACTCAGGTTTGCTTTTGGAAAAATATCGGCTGGCAATACCAATTTAGTTTCGCCAACGGGGTCTAGCGTAATGTTCTTTTGCCAAAGCGTATCGGGCACAAAAACCTTTTTATCAGCATAATAACTTACATGACCAGCGGTCAGAGTTAACTCCACTCTCCCATCGGGAACTGCCAATTCATTTTCATCAGTTGCTTTAAAATAAACCGTGATTAAACTGTCTTTTGTCTGCTCGTTCCTATCCGTTCTAAGGGCAAAGTCAAGTGCTTTTAGCTCGTAGTCTTCGTAACGGAAGTTGTTGGCAATGCGAAATGCTTTCTTCTTATTCTTGGCTTTCTCTTCTAAGCTGATACTGTAATTTCTATCGAGTTTTAAATTTAAACTATCTGCAAGTACAAAACTGTATTCGTAACCGCCATTTTTGTAGGGATTTATAGTAGCCAAGGTTTTATCTCCGCCATTTTGTAAAATAACATTTGCTGGCTTGTTTTTAATATCGCCACCTTTATAATTAATGAGGTAAGCCTTAAACTTTACAGTGTCTAATGGTTTGTAAATTGGCTTGCTAAAAACCATGTAGCCTGCATAAATCGGTTTTTTCGTTCTTCTCTTTTTGAAAGTTTTTTTGAATGGCTGCCAGAAATATTTAACAGGAAAAGCATACGCAACTTTTTTGAAAAATGGCCAATCTTCTCGTTCTTCTTTGTCGTAATACCTGTTGTTATCATCCAATTCATACTCGAAAAAATTACTCACGCCATCATGCGTTACTTTAATCAGCCCTTCTTCTTTTGGTTTGCCTTCTTCTTTGCTGTAAGTACTGCGGTACAACTTCGCTTTGCTATCATATTGCGGTTTTCGTCTTCCATCAATTTCTACTACGGCATTTTCTACTAGGTTTCCCTTCGCGTCTAATATGTAAAACTGAAAATCTTTTTGGTTATTGATGAACTGCAGTGAAACGTTATTTTGAGTTTTTAAACTGGTATGCAAATAACCTCCACTTGCGCTTACCATCAGATAATTACCAAATGGCAAATCCTTTTTTCGGTACTCTTTATAGTAATCGGCGCTGGTTAAGGTGTGAAAGAAGTTATCATTTACCTTCTTGTCTTTTAACACACTAACAACTTCTTTATCGGTAATTTTATAAACAGCAGTAACTTCACCGACCTGTTTACTTTTAGAAAGTTTATTCTGGGCGATTGCGTTAAACGAGAAAAGAATAGATAGAAAAAGTAAGCGTAATTTCATAAGCAATTGTTTTATTATTGGATGTTACATCATGTGATTTTCCATAACATCAGTTGATAAATAAAGCTATTTTTTTCTATTTCTAGCTTAAAGTAACACTTTTTGGAATTTGATTTTCTTTAATCATTTGTTTTTAGCATGCGATGAATTAAATTAGCCAAATGGAGAACGAAATAAAAATACCAGTACTTAACCAAGAACAAATTAGAGTGTTGGGCGCTTTGATGGAAAAAGCAAAAACTACCCCCGACTATTATCCAATGACAATGAACGGCTTGGTTGCGGCGTGTAACCAAAAAACTTCGAGGAAACCTGTAGTTAATTACGATGAAGAAACCATTGGTGCTGCACTTAACTCCTTAAAAATAGGTGGATTGATTTCTACCGCAACAGGTGGTTCTAGCAGAGCGACAAAGTACAAGCATAATTTCGCCATTGCTTATCCAATCTTGCCTTCGGAAGTTGCTGTGATGTGTTTATTGTTTCTACGTGGACCACAAACTCCAGGCGAAATCAATACAAATTCTGGCAGGCTGCATGAGTTTGAAACTTTAGAAGAAGTGAACCAAACCTTAGAAAAGCTAGCTACAGAAGGTTACATTAAACAACTGCCAAAACGCCCCGGACAAAAAGAACAACGCTATATGCATCTTTTTAATGGCGATGTAGAATTTGTTGAAGAAGATTTTGCGAATGAAGAAACTTCGACTAGGTCTAATTCCGCTTTGGAAGAAAGAGTAGCCAAGTTAGAAATTGAATTGGCAGAAGTGACTGAAAAACTGGATAAGTTGATGAAGGAGCTTTATTAGTGATTAGATTTTAGTATTTTAGATAAAGTAAATTACCTACAATGAAAACTAATTACATTTTAAAAATCGAAAATCCCTGCACAGAAAGTTGGGCAGCGATGTCGCAAAATGATACAGGAAGACATTGTAAAAGTTGCAATAAAAACATTATAGATTTTTCTCAGCTAAATGATAGCGAGATTATTAAATATCTATCAAAAAATAACTCAGCTAAGACCTGTGGAAGGCTGGAACCACATCAGTTAGAAAGAATTATAAAGGCTGATTTAAATAAAAGTAAAAGAAATAGATTTAACCAAATCATTACTACTTTATTTCTGATTGGCGCTGCAAAAAGCACTCTTGCTCAAACTCAGCCTTCGCAACACCAGACCGAAACGTCAAAACATAATAGTGAAAATATAAAAAGTATCAATGCCTCACAAAAAAATAAGCAAGATAGCCTAACTCAAATCATTGAAGGCAAGGTAATAGCCGAAGAAGATAAGCAACCGCTTCCAGGAGTTCCTGTAAAAATCAAAGGCACAAATTCTGGAGTACTTACAAATAGTGAAGGAAAATTCAAATTATTCATACCTGAAAATTTATATGGTAAAAAAATCGAATTAGAATTTACATACCTGGGCTTCAAAACACTTTTAGCGCAGATAACACCTTCTGATTTAACAGGTCAGAAAGAATTTAAAATGTGTACAGATGCAACCTTAATGGGTGAAGTTGTAATTGTTTCCAGTAAAAAGAAGTGGTGGAAGTTTTGGAAATGGTAGAAGTCTCCCCTTAGGGGAGATTTCAGTGTTATTATAAAGTTAAGCGTTGGCGAGGACGCCAACACTTGATTTTTGCAAACGTTGGCGTCCCGCCAACGGATTAAACCTTCCTAACTTAAACATTGAGGGGCGCTTTAAAAGGCTTTTAAACAAACCTCTTAATCACTCTCAACTTGTGCGAATACCTATCCAGTTCCATGTTATAAATTCCTTGGTTATCTATTGGGTCTATCCTCACTTTGCCAGCCGAATGTATAATTTTATCGTTGCCTAACATCATCCCTACGTGAATAATTTTTCCTTCTTCGTTATCAAAGAAAGCTAAATCTCCCATTCTCGCAGAAGCTAGAAAATCTACCAACTCGCCCTCTTCCACTTGCTGCGAAGCATCTCTGCGCAGTTGTTTCCCTAACAATTTGTAAACGGTTTGCACAAAGCCAGAACAGTCGATACCGAAGAATGTGCGACCGCCCCATAAGTATGGAGAGTTTAGAAAGAACTTTGCAGTTGCTTCTACTTTATTAGTAAATTCTGCTGGATTTGGAACAAAAGGCTCAGTTTTCACTTCGAAACGGTTATCGCCCAAATAACAGTAACCATCTTCGTAAAATGGCAGCGTACTTCCTTGGCTTAGGTAATACACTTCGCCGCTATCAGTTACTAAACGATTATCAAAGTTAATGGCAGTTACATATTTATAGCTCTGCTCGTCATTATATTGCAAAGCAGTAATTTGCTGCAATTGCTTATGGTCCATCCAACCTTCGTAATTATCATGATGCGTTTTTACCAAACACCACTTTTCGGTCTTTTCTAACACAACTACTCTATCGCCAAAAAGCAATTGAGAAACAATTTCGCTTCTATCAGAAGGTTCACTTCTTAAAGGTGCTACGGCAATGCGACAAACGTGATACTTATCCATATATTAAATTGTAATGCGTTAAAAATAATGAAATAAGTGATAACTATCAGCCTATTTTATGCCCAATTGTGGGAAACTTTATAGCTGACTTTTTGTTACTTAGTTGAAACAAAAGAACAATGCCATGAATTATAAAAGAATTTTAATTGCAGTAGACAACAGTGTTTCTGCAGAAAAAGCAGCTAAAGTTGGCTATGAAATGGCTTCATTATATGGTGCCGAGGTAGCCTTATTGAACATCGTAGAACCTGCACCACCAATAGCAAATCCAGATTTTGGATTTACCCCTGCAATAGTAGACCTATACGATAACAGCGTTGAAAATAGCCATGTACTATTGAAAGAAATTGAGGGCAGATTTGGTAACGATAGAAAAACCACCTATTTATCTGTTTTAGACACTGCTACAAATGGTATTTTACAACAGTCGGAAGAGTGGCAAGCAGATTTGATCGTTATCGGCACCCACGGCAGAACCGGATTAAACCACTTTTTAATGGGCAGCGTAGCCGAACACGTAGCTAGGAAATCCGCCTGCCCAGTGTTAATTGTACCAAACAAGGCAGAGGTTTAACCTCAGCCCTCTAAAGGGGAGCTGCTAACCCAACAAAAAATAGTTATAACATTGTATAGTATAGCCGCAGATGCACAGATTACGTTTTTATTTTTCAATAATCATCTGTGTATCTGTGACTAATTTTTTACGCTTCTTCATATCTCAACACATAGCTTTTGTACAAGCTGCTCAGCGCAAAAGTTCGCTCTAATATAATGAGGATAATGGTAGGCAAGAATATTAGCTCTACCCAATCTAGTTTATAGAAAACAAAGCCGAATAACAAGATTAACCTAAAACATTCTAAGTAATAAATCCATTTACGTTGCTCTAACAATGCACCGCAATTAATCAAGGTGATAAGCACAAAGCATGCAATCAAAATACCATCCTCTAAATCTAAATAAGACCAAAAAGCAGTCACAAATGTTAATATTAAAACACTCAACACCAGCTGGATATTGATATAACCCTTCAGTTTAAATTTAGCTGTTGGTTTCACTTTATGTTGCAGATACCTACGTTCTAATACAGGCCGAATATCTTGGTCTAATAATGCCGGACTACCGAAAATCACTTTTAATTTATTGGCAAAACCATTTGTTCTTTTGCAAGCTTCTATGATCTCTAAGTAATAATGAAAATGTTGCCACAAAAAACTGTTACTTTTTATGGGATGTGTTAAACCATAAGTTGGCGCCTCCTCCTCCTTTTGATACGTACCGAACATTTTATCCCAAAAAGTAAATACGTCCCCATAGTTCTTATCCAAATATTTGTCGTCACTGGCGTGATGTATACCGTGTAGAGATGGTGTTATCAGAATGTTTTCTAACCAACCGAGTTTGCCAATCATCTGCGTATGCGTGAAAAACGAATAAGCCCCGTGTACGGTTAAAATTACCGCCACCATTAACGGATGAAAACCTAAAAACGGCAGCGCACACCAAAAAACACCTCTAATTAGTGCCTGAAATGTTGTAATACGTGCGGAAACGGTCAGATTAAATTCTTCACTTTGGTGATGAACGATATGCGCTGCCCAAAAGAAATTCACTTCATGACCTAATCGGTGATACCAATACCAGACAAAATCGGTGGCTAAAAGCAGTACAATCCACACCCACCAAGCATTGGAGATGTTGAACAAAGCATAATTTTGATAGACGTAGTTGAACAATTCGTAAAAGCTGGCAGCGATGAAAAGGTTCAATAATCTTTCTGCAATGCCAATACTGAAATTAGAAACCGAACTTTCGTATTTAAACAAGTGTGCCTTCTTTTTGCTCACGGCAAGTCTATATTCTAAATAGACGAATAGAAAGAAGGCGGGTATAGCAAATGCTAGGTAGTTTACATTTTCCATATTCAAAGTTTAAAAAAACAGATTGAAAATCAAAAATAGGAAAACAAATTAAAAACTACTATTTCTATAGACTTTTATATTTTAGCCGCAAATACACAGATTTCATTGAAAAGCGTAGTGTAAATAACTTGTGTATCTGTGGCTTATTTTTTTTATATAGAGTCCTTTGTTAAATTATTATTGACAGTACGCCAAATATCCAATGGATTTTCGTTTTTCAATTCCTGCGGCAAAAACTCGTCATCCCAGTTTTGAAAACTCACTGGTCTAGCAAAACGTTTGATACCATCTGCCCCTACCGCCGTAAATCTGCTATCGGTAGAAGATGGAAACGGACCTCCGTGATGCATCGCCAACACAACTTCAACACCAGTAGGAACGCCATTCAGCACAAAACGCCCGCACTTTTCTCTGAGTATATCGAGCAATTGCTGATGTTGGTTGATATCTGCAGGCGAAGCCATTAAAGTAGTAGTTAGCTGACCTTCTAAGTGCTCAGCAACTGCTAATAGCTCCTGCTCGTTATCGCAGATTACCAATAACGAATACGGTCCAAATACCTCTTCATGCAATTGATGGTTTGCTAAAAACGACTTCGCAGTAACTTTAGTAATGGTAATAATTCCATTTTCATTGTCAGCTTGATTTCCACTTTCGTAAATCATTTCTACCCCCTCTTGAGCAACTGCCTTATTTCTATTTTCGGTAAAGTTTTTGGCAATGCCTTTGTGAAGCATTTTTGCAGGCGCTACTTCTTTTATTTTCTCTGTCAGCTGCTCGATGTACAAATCCAAAGCTTCACTTTTAATAGCAATCATTAAACCTGGGTTGGTACAAAACTGTCCCATATCCTGTGTAATTGACTTACTTAATTGTTCCGCAATCCATTGATGGTCTTTTTCCAATTTGTCCGGCAACAGAAACACGGGATTAATGCTGCCCATTTCTGCAAACACTGGAATTGGCATTTTACGTTGCGAAGCCAAATCAAACAACGCTCTTCCACCGCCGTAAGAACCTGTAAAACCCACCGCTTTTACCACATCGTGTTTTACCAAGTACTCTCCAACTTTGAAATCAGCGCCGTACACGTGAGCAAAAACCCCTGCTGGCATTTTACATTTATCAGTGGCTGCCAAAATAGCGTTTGCTACCAAGGTTGAAGTTTTTACATGTGCAGGATGCGCTTTTACAATCACCGGACAGCCAGCCGCAAAGGCACAGGCGGTATCACCACCAGCAGTTGAATAAGCAAAAGGAAAATTACTTGCACCAAAAACTACAACTGGTCCTAAAGGCACCAACATCTTTCTCAAATCAGGTTTTGGTGGAGTAGTGTTTCCATTGCCTACATCAATACGAACCTCCAACCAATCGCCTCGCTCTGTAGCATCTGCATAGCTATTTAACTGAAACATAGTTCGCTTCTGCTCTGCGTATAATCTCTTTTCCGATAAATGAGTTTCCTCTGCCGCCGTTTTAATCAGTTCTTCTCCTAAAGCTTCTATTTCTAAAGCAATAGCACGCATAAAATTAGCTCTTTCTTTAAGCGATGAATTTTTATATTGATAAAACGCTGCTTGAGATTTGCTTAAGATATTATCGATTTCGGTGGTGCTGTGGTCTGTATACATAGTTATTGATTAACAGCTAAAGGTAGGGATTGTTATTATGGTTAACTGTTTGAATTGTTTAATCGGTTAATTGTTTGCATTGCTAACTGCATACTGTAAACTGGTTATTGGTCATTACTTTTGTTTTTCGTTGTAGTTGTTTAACTGTAAACTGACAATTATCAACTAAAAACTGAAAAATTATCCATTACTTTGAAATACTAACATATTATACAAATGACACACTTAGAAAAGTTAGCTGCCATCCGTGATTTGATGAAAAAGGATGGTGTTGATACCTATATTATTCCATCAGCAGATCCGCATATCAGCGAGTATTTGCCCAATTTTTATAAAAGTATTCCTTTTATAACCGGATTTACTGGTTCGGTTAGCACGGTAGTAATTACACAAGATTTTGCTGGTTTATGGGCAGACTCTAGGTATTTCGTACAAGCCGAAGACCAATTAAAAGGCAGTGGCTTTGAGCTGGTAAAATTACAAGCGCAAGGCATGGCCGAATACATAGATTGGTTAGGCGACAAACTAGCTGAAGGTGCTAAAATTGCTTTCGATGAAAAGACTGTTTCTGTTTTACTAGGATTACAATTAGAGAAGCAACTAGCATTTAAAAATATCCAATTTGAAAACCGAGACTACGTTGGCCAAATTTGGAGTGGAAGACCTGCACTACCTGCCGAACCTGCTTTTTTATTGACTGAAGAAGTAGTTGGACAATCTGTGCCAAGTAAATTGGCAGCGATTAGAGCTTCATTAAAAAAACAACGCGTAGCTTATCATTTGGTGTCTTCCTTAGATGATATGGCTTGGATTTTTAACCTTAGAGGTCAAGATGTAGGTTATAACCCAGTGGTACTGAGTTTCGCTTTAATTACAGAAGATAAAGCAACCATCTATATCGATAAGGACAAACTAACTGCTGATGATTTGGCTACTTTGGCTAATCAAGGTGTTACTATCTCGGCTTATGATGCATTAGCAGCGGATTTACAACAATTGCCAGCAAACAGCAATATCTTAATAGACCCAAAACGTAACTGCTATTTTATGTATAAGCAGGTACCTGCTGCCGTACAAAAGGTGATAGAAACCAATCCATCTACCTACTTAAAAGCAGTTAAAAACGAAGTTGAAATTGCCAATACCCGCAAAGCGATGATTAAAGACGGAGCAGCAATGACCAAGTTCTTTAAATGGGTGAAAGAAAATATTGGTAAGGTTGAAATCACGGAGCTTTCTTCTGCAGAGGTTTTGAAAAACTTTAGAGCTGAGCAAGAAGGTTTTGTGGGTGAAAGTTTCAATACCATTGCAGGTTACAAAGCGCATGGTGCTTTGCCGCATTATGCAGCTACCCCAGAAAGCGATGTAGCTATTGAAGCCGATGGTTTGTTCTTGGTAGACTCTGGTGGTCAGTATCTTTACGGAACAACAGATATTACCCGTGTAATACCAATGGGAAATAACACTGATGAAGAAAGTACAGACTATACTTTGGTGCTAAAAGCGATGATTGAAGGCTGTAAAAATCGTTTCCCGAAAGGAACTTGCGGCTACCAAATTGATGCGATTACCCGCAGACCAATGTGGGATTATGCTTTAAATTATGGTCACGGCACCGGACATGGTGTAGGTTATTATTTAAATGTTCACGAAGGTCCGCATGTGTTTAATGCTTCGGCAACGCCAATTGCTATTGAGCTAGGCACTATCACTTCTATCGAACCTGGCATTTATCGTAACGGTAAACATGGTATCCGTATCGAAAACCTAGTGTTAACGATTAAAGATGAAACAAATGAATTTAACGAATTTTATGCTTTCGAAAGTTTGACCCTAGCTCCTATCGATACTACATTAGTTAAAAAGGAATTATTGGAAACTTCGCACATCAATTGGTTAAATCAATATCATCAAGAGGTTTATGAAAAGGTAAGTCCTTTATTAAATGATGATGAGAAAGCTTTTTTAAAGGAAATGACGAAGGAGATATAAGCCCCTCCGGGAGAGATTGCGTAGCCACAGAGGGCTAAATAATAAAAAAAGCCGAGCAATTGCTCGGCTTTTTTTATTTGTCTCTAGGCAGTTGCTCTGGCCTATGCATTTTATATTGTGTTGCTGTTATCGCATCTAAAAATGCAACTACCGCTTGTATTTCGTCTTTGGTAAGGTTCAATTTCTTCATCAAGGGGTCGGTAACCGGATGCATTGGATCAGCGGCTTTTTGCTCTGGCTTTGCCGTATTCATCTGCATACCGCTGTTGTACAAATTCAGCAAACCTGTAATGTTATCAAACAAACCGTTGTGCATCCATGGGCTTGTGTTCATTACATCTCTTAACGATGGAGTACGGAATTTCCCCACATCATTTGGATCTTTAGTCACATTGTACCTCCCTAAATCCTCGTACTTACGTTTATAGTAAGTTAAGCCAATGTTGTGGAAACTTTCGTCGGTAAAATACTGTCCATTATGGCAATTGATACACCTAGCTTTGGTGCGAAACAAGTGCAATCCCTCTACTTCTTTATCTGTTAACTGCTTGTACTCGCCTTCTAGAAACCTATCAAAACGACTTCTTCTACTTGTTAATGTACGTTGAAAACTCGCTAATGCTTTTGCTACATGATCAAAAGTAATTTTATCTGTACCGTAAGCTTTCTTAACTAGTTCCTTATAGGCTTTTATTTTATTCAACTTTGTTGGCAATTCTTTTAAGTTCATTGCCATTTCATTGTGCGCCTCTATCGGACTTTTCACCTGGTCTTCTAAAGTAGTAGCTCTACCATCCCAAAAGAAAGTTTTACGCTCGGCTACGTTTAAGAGCGATGGTGTATTTCGGTTACCAGAAGCATGATCGTGGCCAATAGAAACAGAAAGTTTATCGGCCCATGAAGTTTGCGGGTTATGGCAACTGCTACAAGAAATCTGATTCGAGCCAGAAAGTATCGGATCGAAGAAAAGATTTTTGCCCAGCACAACTTGTGCGCTCTCCATTGTAGTGAAGTATTTTTTACTATCAACTTCTGGCAGTGCTTTAAATTCTTGCCATTTTACCCCACTATCTACATTTGGCTTTGGCCATTGTGCAACTGGTCGTTCATATAAATTACGTAAGCTATCCACCAGCACACCGCTAGATGTATAAGCAATTTCTCTAAACGAAAAATGCAGCAAACTAAAAATGACTAATAATCCAGCCGCTACAAAAAACTTCATCTTGTTCATCCCCGCAAAAATAAGAATATGTTTTGTTTAAAATTTTGATTTTGAGCACTAAAAATTACAGCCCACACTTGCTCCAGCAATGCCAAAACTACCGCCTAAAAATTGGGTATCAAAAGCTTTAGTGTAATTGTAGCTCAATTTCGCATAGGGAGCAATATTTTGCTTCATCTTTTTGGTGTATTGTAAACTTACATTGGCCATTACTCGAGGCTTGGTAAAGTATTCGAATTCTTGGTAAAGGTATATATCCATGCTAGTTGGAGCCGCTTGGGAAGATGATGGCGTAACATATAAACCATCATACTTAGCAATACCGCTACCAGATCCATAGCCTAAACCAATAGCAAAGCTGTACATCGCATTTGCTTTAACGATATTTCGTTTCACATTTGCTTTAGCTTGGTAACTATTTATGGTTTGATCTCGATAAAATGGGTATAAAGTTGTGGTTTGTTGACGACGAAAATAATCTACTGCAGCATCAAAAGCCCATTTTGGATTATTGGATTGCACATCTCTGAAAAAACTATATGCTAAATTGGCATTAAATTGCTGTTGGTCTAAAGCCTCACTTGTACCGTAATAAATAATAACCGAATTACCACCGGCAGATGTTTCTCTACGATGCACATTTTCTAAGTTTATTAAGTTTCGGTAAGTTGCATTAACGGAAATAAAATGCTGATCTTTATTTCCCAACACTGAAATCACACCTTTATAAGCAAATTGATCTGCAGAATGGTCCGTAAATTTAATATCTGACGTGCCTTCTTCACCAAAAAAGCCATTTATTTTGCTGTAACCAAAATCATTAAACCATCTCACTCTATCATTGAGTTTAAGATTAAGTTGTAGTGAACCTCCTTGACTAAAATTTGTTAAGGGTCTTAGACTGCCATCTGCGGTGTATCCATAATCGCTAAACGTTTCTGATCTACCAAAAAAGGCACCAAGGTTCACCAAGGAAGTGAATACTTTCACCCTGTTTCCAAACACACGGAAGATCACGCTTTCAATCCTTCTATCGTAAGTGTAATTTGCGCCAAATTCTATCGCCTCACTCAATTTGTAAGCAGCTCCTACAGATAAATTCATATCCAACAATTTATTAATATGTCGGATATCTTTCATCTTCGCAAAATTTGCTGTTTGGTAATCAATTTTTCCTCCAAGTGTAAACCTAGAGCTCAATTGGGCACTAACTGCTCCTTTTAAATGGTAGTTTTCTAATTGTTTCGTGCCTATATCCGCCAAATCTGTCTCAGTAATATCTATGGCATTCAAATAGGGATCGATAAAAGAAGATCCTCCCATTTGCTTTCCTTTAAAATTAGTGTAATCTACTTCGCCACTAAAAACAATTTTGGGATTAATACGATAAATAGATTGCGCACGTAGACCATATTGATAGCTATTACTAGACTGATGGTAATTTCTAAAATCTCCATCAGCTTTACTAAAAAATAACTGTGCCTCGGATATTTGGGATATAGAAAAGTACTTCAAACCTGCCGCATTATCCGAAAATGACCAAACGTTACTTTTGCGCACAAAGTCTATATCCGCAAAAGTACTATCGCTTGATTGCGCCATAATATTGGCGGAGCAAAATACTCCGCCAATAAATAACAATAAAGCACTATATATTTTTCCTAAACCCATTACGAGCTACCAGTTAGTTCTTAATGATGCTTTGCTACGCAAATGCGTATCGTTGGTAGAATTATTTGTGTCTTTGTAAATGATACGAGCACCATTCTTGATAGACGCTTCAGCATCAATACCGCTTGGATCTGTTGTACCTCCTGCTGCGGTAGTACCCAATGCATAACCGTATTTCAATTTAGCTTCGTTTCCGGCAATAGCTTTGGTAGCAGCCTCATCTACGTTTCTGTAAATAGAATAACCTTCTCTATTAACGTGGTAAACATAACCTGCATCAATAGAAGGCAAAAAGCGCTTTCTATTATTTGTATTGTTTAATAAGAAAGACTCGATACCATCAACCACCCAACTTACAGGCACTTTCTTATTAGAAGATAAAACAACATTAGTTACATCAGCTCCGAAAGCTGCTGGAGTTGTATCTTTAGTTTCGAAAAGAAATACACCTGGTGTTAAGAAACTTGGTACCCAAGCATTACCTGCTGCATAACTTACAGATTTTAAGTAATGTGAAGTTGGTATTGATGCAGCTGGAGTAACATAATAATTAACGTTCCTATATTGACCAGCAACATCATAGGTTACATAGTAATCCTTATTATCAAAATTAATAGAGTTGGCAAACGTAAGCGTATTATTTACAGCATTATATAAAGCCACTACAATTTGTTCGCCTGGTTTAATGGTTACGTTTTGTTGGAAATACCAGAAACCAGAGTTTGCAGGTATCCAGCCTTCGTTCTCATACATTAACTTATCGTTTACATAAAAAGCATTTGTTCCATGTGCATTTAATGCACCGATAGCACCAATACATAAATTATTAGTGTTTGCAACGTAATTTGAATTGTTGTAAATTACGATGTAGCCATCATAACTAAAAGCAGTACCATCTCCTTTTGGAGTACCACCAACAAAAACTTCCTTAATTACCAATTGTGATGTTTTTGCTTCAGTAAGCTCTAACTTAATCACTTCATTCGAATTCCAACCATCAACAATTGCTACATTAGATTTTAATCCGTTATAAACAAATGCTGTTCCCGCACTAGATCTTACATCACTCGCAGAAATTTCATAGATATCCGTTGGTACCGAAAGTGTTGCTTTACCTTCAGCGTTAGTCGTAGCTTCGAAAGCTGTACCTTTTCCTGTTAACTTTACAGTTACACCTTCGGCCACACTAAAGGCACTTGCTGAAGGATACGTTAATTGAACTGTTACTGAATGTACACTGATGCCTTTGTCTTTCTTACAAGAAAAAAGAACTGCAACCGTAAAAAGCATTAAGTATGCTATTTTTTTCATAATAATTGAGTTTATATATATTGTATAATTGAGTTTAAAATTTTAATCTTAATGATGCGCCGTAATTAAATGCAGGGATAAAACTGCTATTAAATAAAGACGCCACATTTCCGTTATTTAAAAAGCGTACCTTGCCCATATTGTGAAAGAAATTATTTGCAAAAAACGATAGCGAAGCAAATCGTCCGATCTCTTTTGTTACGTTAAGGTTGGCCGAATAATAGTTAGATGTAGTATTTACATTGAAGTTATAATTGTAATTACTTTTAACTACCAGTTTTGCCAACTCATTATATAGATCTGGATCGTTGGTTTTTGCCCACAAGAATTTTTCTGCAAATGGAATTTTGGCTGATAAATCGTCAAGACTAGTGTAGTAATCCGGATAAGTGGCTACAAAGCGATTGCCTCCATAAATTCCGGACATTGTAGTTGATGGTTCATAAGCATCTCTATTATCTAATACAATGCCTCTTTCTTTTCCATTGGCTTCGCTTAAACTTCTAGAAAAGCTATAAAATGAGCCTTCCAACCTAGCTGATAAAACTAATCTAATTGCGGGAATATGTGTAGTAACAGTAAAATTCATATCTACAGATCTAGTAATACTGCCATTGGCTGAATTTGCACCACCAACGTAAAATCCAATATATTTATAAGCCAGTCCATTTTTCATCAATTGGGTAGAATTTGGCATAGAAGCTATTACAGTTTCTTCCAATCCTTTATATTGATAATAATTTCCATCTATCCTAAATGCTGTCCGAAGTGCTTTGATCTGTTTAAAATCCACGGTCCAAGTAATTCTATGTCGTGTAACGGGCGAACCGTTCTGATAAAATCCATTTGATAAAAACTCATACCTATCAGTGTATGAAAGCGTCTCGCTAGGCCTTGCTCCGGTAGCGTCTGTTACAGTGACTACTCCAGTAGCATCTACAGTATAAATTCTGTTGTTTTGAGGAATTGTAGATGCCTCTAAGTCTTTTTGACTAGTGAATTTGTGATAAAAGGGCTCATAAGTACTACCCGATATATAAGGATTATTCGTTCGATCTCTTGAAGCCGTTACGTAAATACGATTACCGGCAATAGTCGTGCTTATTGCAATTTCTTGCTGCACATTGTTCTGCCACTGTAAATTAGAATTAAAAATCCTAGTTCTTGGAAGCGTGTAGTAACCATAGAAAGTTTCTCCACTCGCAGTTGTACCTGCCTCGAAAGTTCTAACATCTTTAAATGAAGGTGTTGGATACAAGGCATCAAACCCAGGCAACTTCACAGTCTTACCCCATGAAACTTTTACGCTCAGATCTTCCATCAAACCACTTTCCTTTTCCCAAAACGTATATTTCACATTAGCTCTAGGCGACCAGTTTAAAATATCCCCATATTCTGATCCACCGATAGAAGTAACTTCAGAACGTACACCTCCAACTATTTGTAACGTAGATTTATTGATGGGAATAGTTATCGAGTTTTCTGCGTAAGCAGCATAGTTATTGGTAAACGATTCTAGGCTATAAGGATATTCACGCCAAGATGGTGCGGTAGCAATGTCACCATAATACCTACCGCGGCCATTGTTACCACTAACACTGAAATCGCCACCTAACAAAAAGTTATTATCTATTTTACCGATTTTTTTGAACCAGTTCCCTTTTAAACGGGCATTGTAATTGATGAGTTTGTTGTCGAGAAATTCTACCTCGTACCACCTGCCCAATGGAATTAAAATGATTGGCGCATTTGGATTAATGGCGTAGGGCTGGCCTACATGATATCCTTCTTGCCTGGTACGAACAGAAGGTGTAGAGGAAGACGTTTCTTTAAGAACGCTAACCTCACTTATTCTATCATTATAGTTGATATTACCAGAGGCTTCTAAATTGGTAATCCAAGGTTTATTCAACAACCATTTTGCAGAAACATTGGCCCTAATTGTGTTATCATTTTGTTTTTCGTAAGTATTTCTTAGCAAATCTGGATCACGTTTAGAATTAAATCCACCTTTATTTCCAGTAATACCAACGTTAAAAGTAATTGGCTGTTCGTTTTTTCTATTAAAGGTGTTGTTATAGTTGAGAGAGATAGTATTTCTATCATAAATAGTAAACGGGGAAGCTAGGTTAGCAATCGATTTGGTATGATCAATTCCAAAATTGAGCACCCCGTTATTTTCGCCCAAACTAATTCCTTTATTTAGCGCAACTTGTTTTGTATTTGGTCGTGCAGCTAATTCTAATAAATAAGGTGACAAACCTTTACGCGTATTAATCTTCACCATTCCATTGGTCATATCACCATGTTCTACAGACGGAATTCCTGTGATTATTTCTATCGATTCGATATTGCTGGTAGAAATATTCTTAGTATCAACGCCTTGTACAACCGAAGTAGAAGCAGATAGATCCCGTAAACCATTGTTAGATAGTCGCACACCATCAACCTCTACTCCCACACCAAATGTTGCATTTCCTCTTTCTAAAGAGTACCCATTAATTTGAAAACGTTGCTCAGATGTAGATGCGAGCGATACAGGCTGTCTTGTTTTACCACCAGGCAATAATGCAGCAGCATCCGTTACACTTTGGATCTGGATATGATCCAACGCCGTTCTATCCATCAGAAACGAAGTCGCTAAATCAGTTCCTTTTTTTGCGGTAATTTCAATTTGAGACAAGGTCAGGTTGTCTTCATCCATCAATAAAATTAAACCGCTTATGTTTTTATCAAGTGTATATTCATATTCGCGTTTTACAAAACCTAGGTATTGCACACTCAATTTTACTTTACCAGCAGGGATATTTTTAATGATGAATTCGCCTTTAGCATTTGCATTTGCCCAAAGTCCGCTATTCGGAACAGCTACGATAGCGAAATCTACAGGCTCTTGATTACGTCTATTAAGCACCTTTCCTGAAATAGAAAACTGCGCAGAAGCACTACCCACAAACCCAACAAAAACCGCAAAAAAAAGCAGAATACTTTTTATATCAGTTCTTTTAGTTTCGTCAGAAAAGTTTGTAAATACACTCATTTATCGGCAAATCATTTTGCCTAGTAGACTAGAGAGCGCATAGCTACGTAGCAAATTGCCGCAAATATAAGGTTATTTAGACTAAGTCAAAATAAAAATCCACTAATTTAATGTAGATTGCTAGATGCCATACTTTTAGAAGTACAATGTGACAACACCAATCGAGAAAACATCTTTTAGAATTAAGTTAACTAATTAACTAGGGGGCATTGCATTGATATCGCAAAACCTTGGCCTACGGCGGTAGTTATTTGATAATTAGCATTAATCATTTGCAACCTACTTTGGATATTCTGCATCCCCATACCATTTCTCTGATCCAAAATCTGCATATCAAATCCCCTACCGTTATCCTTATAAAAAATAGAAAGTTCCGTATCAGACAGTGTAAATTTAATAGCAATCTCAGTGGCATGCGCATGCTTCAGCGTGTTATTAACTAATTGGGTAAGCACCCTAAACAACGCCAATGAAGATTTTTCTGGCAGCTGTACATTCTCTACTTCGCTGTCACTTTCCAATAAAATCGAAATTTCACCAGTATTGTTAATCAGTGCTACAAAAGCTTCTACAGATGCAAAAACTCCAAACACAGCTAAACCCGGAGGCGATAAATCATGCGAAATATGTCTCACATCAACAATCATCTTATCTATTAGTTCTTTGGCGTCTGTAAGCACCTCTTCTTGGGGCTCGGTTACTTTGTTTTTTAAGGAATTGAGCATTAATTTGATGGCAGAAAGCGTTCCACCAATTTCGTCATGCAAATCTTGACCTATCCTTTTACGTTCAACCTCCTGCGAATCGATAACCGCACTTAGCAATTCCTTTTGTTGCGCTAACTGCGTTTCTTGCATCTCTCTCTTCTGGCGCCAAACCACGCCTTGGTTTCTAATATAGAACAATAAAAAGGATGCCACCAAAACAAGTAACAACACTACTCCGTAGAATACCAGCAAATAAACGTTATCAACCATTTGTACTTCTTTTTATCAAACCAAAAGCCTTGGCAAATGCTAAATACATTCCCAAAACTAAAATGGAGTGTATATCCCAAATTATAAGATTTAACTGTCTGTTAGAGGTTACAAATACAAAATAATTGGAAAGTATAAATATGAGCGTTGCTGCCGGAAAATAAACTAAAATACCAATATTAATCCAACTACTTGAGTGTTTCAACCAATCTTCTACAAAACCGCTTCTATATAAAAATAACAAACTAATAGTCGTTATCATAATAGCCTCTACTGGTCTGGTATAGGTATTAAACTCGTTGATACTTTGGAGAAACAGAAAATTAGCAATAAATAGCAAGGGTAATACAAAAATAGCAACAAGCAGAACCTTTTTTATACCACTATCTTGAAACGCAAAGAAAAAAAACCGCAGAAAAAAAACAGTCTCTAATATAGTGTAAATGTGTAATAGGAAGAGATTTTTAATACCATAATTACTTAAACATATCCCAATTGCATTGATGATACCAGCAGTAACTAGATAAAAGAACAGTGTCTTTTCTGCCCTACTTGCATAAATATATTTTGGCAAAAAAACGCCTATCGGAATAAGAATACTTAAAGGCACCAAAAACCCGGTCAAAATACTCCTAAACATTCTTCTTTCGCCTAATTAGACTAAAAGCCTTTGTAAAGAATAGATACATACCAAATACCATAAACGCATGCAAGTTCCAGATTAAGCTGGTCATCTCGTCATCTGTCATGATGAAAGTAAAGTAATTAGACAGAATAAAAATGAGACTAGCTGCGGGAAAATACATTAGTATTCCCACATTTATCCAGTTAATAGGCGAACCCAACCAATCTTCAGAAAAGCCAGTTCTATAAAGGTACAATAAACAAGTTGAAGTGATAATTAAGGCTTCTAAGGGCCGGGTGTGGGTATTGTGCGTAAAGATACTCTGAATGAAAGCTAAATTAATGATGCAAAAAATCGCAAAAGCAATCATCACATATATTAAAAACCTTTTAATTTTAGCACTATTAAAAATAAGATAGAAATAACTAAGAAAAAAAACAGTTTCTACTACAGTATAAAGGTGCAATAAGGGCAGGTTACGTATGCCGTTTTTTGCCAAAGTAACGGCGGCAGCATTAATAAGTCCAGCGGCAACTAAATAACAAAAAATAATTGTTAATGGCCTATCGGAATAGTTGTTCTTATAGATAAACATACCGATAGGCAAAAGTATAGTTAGGGGAACGAGAATTCCCATGAAAAAATTATTCAAAACTACTGGATAAAAAGCGGACTATCTTCATCACATTTACTTGGGCAGGGCTGTGTAAAATCATAGATATCACTATCGTCTTCTTCATCGCCTCCTAATCCATTTGTATGGGCAACAATGTCTGATCCGGCTAGATCTACAGGTACAATAAGTGCTGTAACATCATCTGCCAAATCCTCATCACCTTCTTTCACTGCAAAATATGCCCTTACGCCAGTTAGCGAATTTCTGATATTGCCATGATCGTCCAAACTTTGAAATTTTTCGATAATAGCCATCAAATCTGCAATTGGAATAAATACAGCTCTCGGAATGTTGGTTTCTGGAACTTTGTCAATTAATTGATTGCGAAAGCGTGTTACGCGATCGATAGCCTCTTGAAGAGGAACTGTTGGTATGTTAATTTTAGACTTCATCGTTTGTTATTGAGGGTAGCTTAAAACTCACTTTTAAAAGTTTTAAGTTTGGTTTATTTTTTGTCGAATCTAATAAAAAAATGATATTTGCAATTGAAATAAAATACTTGTTTTTATTCATCGTTGCATATCAAGCATATTAATTTAATTAATAAATAATTTTTTTAGGCTTATTTGCACAAATTCATATTTAAAATAATTTTTTAGCCGTATTTCTAAATGACAATTAACGTAGCAATAGCAGATGATCAAAAATTATTCAGAAAAGGAATGATTGCATTAGTTAATTCGTTCGAAAGCATGAAGATATTATTCGAAGCTGAAAACGGAAGACAGCTGTTAACAAATTTGGAACAAGCAGAAGTAATACCAAATATCATTTTATTGGATTTGTCTATGCCAGAGATGAATGGCTTAGAAGCTTTAAAAGTTATTAAGGAAACACATCCTTCTATTGGCGTTATTATTTTAACTATTCACGAAGCTGAACACCACATCTTAGCAACCATACAAGCGGGCGCAAATGCATACCTTGCCAAGAATGCCGAACCAGAAGAAGTGGAAAAAGCAATTAGAGAAGTTCACAAAAATGATTTCTATTTCACGATGCCAATGTTAGAGATCATGAGAAAAGGGCTGATAAAAAAACCTCAACCTTTAAGTCTAGATCAAAATGAAAACCCGCTTTCGCCACGAGAACTTGAAGTACTGCAACTGATTTGTAAACAGTTCAGCAGTGTAGAAATTGCGGAAAAATTATTTTTAAGTAATAGAACCGTAGAGGGACATAGAAATAACCTTTTAGCGAAAACGGGCAGCAGAAATACCGCTGGTCTTGTTTTGTATGCACTTAAACATAAACTAGTAGAAATAGACGAGCTTTCTAACTAAAGCATTCCCAAAATAGTTTATCTTGATGATCGTCTATTGACCTCTCCCTTGCAATGAAAAAGATTTTAGAAATTTGACCATAAAACTCATATTTCCCACAAATTTATTCCTATCTGATTACCACCACGTAATTTTACCTAGTTATCACGTAAACTTACCTGTTTAGCACTACAAGCAAAACCGCTCTAGTTAACTCATTTTATTCTTTGTCACTTAGTAGTGTTGAAAATAAGGCTCTCAGCTAAACAAACAAGGAATAAAATGAAGCATTACTTTTCTTACCCAATGAGCAACCATGTTGCCGATGATATGGTATCTGTAGGTAGTTTTACCGCAGAAGAAGATCAATTTCGTAACATCTCGAACGAGATTCTTCCGATAGTGAAAGAACTGATCAGCCATTGTGCGGCCCACGGGCTTTTCATTAAGATATTAAGTAGGAACACGGTGATAAGAAGATGCTTAATCAACGATCTGAATTTTGATATTTCTGCAGCTTATGAAGCTACTGAAAACCAGATGGATTTTACCTATCACAATTTTGGTTTAGCTTTCGGCATTGGCATATATGAAAGTTCTGCTTGCGGTCAGCTTAAGTATTTAGACCATCAGGTGTTTTATGACAAGGTTGGTAGAATAGGAGAAACTATAGGATTAACCTGGGCTGGCAATCATCCTTTCTTATCTAACTTACGTTACTTCGAACTTCGTCCAACTTGGGCTACAAGCATGAGCGAAAAAGAAATGATCAGTGAATTATATCGAAGAAAAGATGCTCAAATAAGCTTAATTGCTTCATAAAGCATTCAAATATTTAGCTCTCAACCGGTTCCTATAAAGAACCACTTCCAAAGCTCTGATCCGTCAGAGCTTTTAACGTTTTAATCGATTTTATCAGCCAGTCACAAATCGAAAGCATCTTCGCTAAACTTGTTCACTTGATAAAGTTTATCGTAATGACGTTTTTCTAAAAACTTAATGTCTTTTGATCTAATTGTTCTTTCCGGATATTCTTTCGTCAAAACATTTATCATCGCTGCTGCAATTTGTTTCATGGTAACCACCTTATTTGGCATTAAAATTTCAGCAAATGGATGTAAGATTTTTTTGAAGTTACGGCGAAAACCAAAAATTTTCTGTGATTGGAGAGGTTTTATCCATCCCGGTCTAAAATGATGCAGCCTTTTGAAGAGTAGTTTATTTAGCGCATCTTCCGTTCTACCTATCATTCTAGCCGAAGCTAGTTTACTGGTTTCTGTTCTATCTGCTTTGCTATGTGATAGGTAATTGAATTTGATATCTGGATTAAGCATCAATAATTTCACTGCAAAATTCAGTGTAATATCAAACACAATCTGTTTATAGATATGCTCACTTAGATACATCGAATCTATAGATGCACAATAGAAGCAAGCATCATAACCGGTCAATTCCTTTTCAAAATCATCAAGATTTAAAAAATCTGGAATAAGCACTTGCTTAACCTTTGGATGCCGTACTGGATTTTCCCATCTGCTCACCAGCAAAATTTCGGAGATAGATGCATCGTTTAGACACTCTAGCAATATGCCCTCGCCAACGAAATTATTGGCACCAGTTATGATTACCTTATATGTCATAGATTCAAAATTTAAGCGTTAATACCACTACTGCTTCACAATTGTGAATTCTGTACGTCTGTTTAACTGATGTTGAGCTTCTGTACATTTAACTCCATTGGCACATTTATTTTTCAATCTACTTTCGCCATAGCCCTTAGCTGTAATTCTGTTTTTAGAAACACCCCTATCTATGATATACTGTACAGCAGAATTTGCTCTACTTTGCGATAACCACTGGTTGTACTGATCATTTCCACGGCTATCTGTATGAGAACCTAACTCAATCCAAATGTTAGGATTGTCTTTCATAATTTTCACTAACTTATCTAGTTCCACAGCTGCATCTTTTCTGATGTTAGATTTATCAAAATCATACCAGCAACGTGAGCCGACAAAGGTGCTGGATTTGTAGTAGCTACAAGAGGAAGTCTTGCATGGAGCAAGCCTCTCTTTGTGCTTTCCAATTCTAGCAATGCATCTTTGTTTGGTAAATTTGAATTACCAGCTGTCCCATCTTTTACTTTTTGCTGCGCAAACGCAACAGTAAAACTGAAGAATAAACTAAAACCAAATAATAAACGTTTGTTCATATATCATCTTTATCTTAAACTCACATTTCTAAATCAAAACCTTTACTTTTCTGAAACCTGTTCTTAGGAACATTTATCAATTGTTAAGAGAGTGACGAGAATGTGATCGCTAATCTTGTTTATACAGCCCAACAGACTGTAACTTTTTTTTGACGATGCAAAGAAAAATAGAATAAAATCGGCTACAAAAAATTTGACTACTCACATCTACACACACCTCATAAACACTATGATAATCAACAAGTTAAACAGCATTAGTCGCCTACCAGTTATAGCTTGAGGTTTTAAGAAAAATGAGACATTTAAGGTGGATAGATTCGTTTCCACAGGTATTGTATCTATATTGTTTCTTCGACGTTTTGCATTTTGCCATCGAGTTGGGGAGCGCTTGACGATAACTGTAAGATCATTGTACTATCCTTTTCAAATTTTTATTCCTACGCAAAACCTTGTTTAAGCACACTAGGCTTATTTTTAGCAAAATATGAGAGATTTAGGGAATATGGATAGCGTGTATTAGGATATATCAATTTCCTTAGCTAGAAAACCAATATTTTAAAAAGTGTTCTATCCGCTTAATGGATTAATTTTGTTCTATCCAACTATTAAGAAATGGTACAACAAAATTAGTTGCGTTACAACAACATAAGCCCCTAGATCCAATGTCAATTCTACAACTAGTAAAGTTTCTTCTCTAAAGTAAAAAAGTGTGAAGCACGTATCCCATAAAATAGTGATAGACGGCCGAAGAGAAAGATAAGCAAATACAAGCATTTTAAGGTCGTAAGTGATTTATTCGTAAAGCTTTTCTTGCGAATAAAAAACTAAATCCTTAGTTTAGATAACTGCTTGCATTATACATATTTATGAGACAAATAAACTGCTCCTTCTCTGATGTTGGGCACTAATGGAAAACAAATGAAAAAAACTGCTCTTCTATTACTAATGCTTTTTGGGATTATAAATGTAATGGCGATTACAAACTTTACCGTTAGTGGTACAATAGATCCTAAACTCAACAACGAAAAAATGGTCATCTTTCCTATTTACCAACCTTCGTTAGGCTTGGAAAGCAAGGAAACTGAGTGCACTATTCTAGATGGAAAATTTGAATTTACAGTTAAAGCAGATGGCCTCGAAGCTTATGTGATCAAGATTACCAGCAACAAGGAAAGACACAGCAAAATCTTTCGCCTACTTCCACAAAATACTAGGATAGACTTTAAGAACACAGACCTTAGTCTTTATGAGTTAACGGGAAATAGCATTCATCAAGAAATACAAGAATTCAACCTTAAGTTATCCTCATTACCAAAACACGAACAGCATGCTTCTAGAATAAAATGGCTACAGGAAAACCTCTCATCTCCACTATCCTCAAGCATTCTCTTTGGACTGATACCACGGCTAACCGACGTTGAACTGAAACGTTTTTATCAATTAATTCCAAAAGAAAACCTTCTCGGTTCAATTGGGTCAGCATTACAATATCACGTTGAAAACTTAAGCATTGGTGCAACTGCGCCTCTTTTTTCTCAAAATAGCAGTGAACATAAGGTAGTTTCCTTATTAGATTATCGTGGTAAATATGTCCTTATCGACTTTTGGGCATCGTGGTGTGTACCTTGTAGAGCAGAAACTCCCTATCTGATTAAAGTCCATCAAAATTTTAAAAGTAAGGGGTTTGATATCCTAAGTGTTTCTCTGGATGATAACGCCAGTTTGTGGCTTCAAGCTATTGAGAAGGATCAGATGGTGTGGGCTAACGTTTCAGATCTCAACGGATGGGAAAACGTAGTTTCTAGGAAACTTTATAAACTGGGTTCGATCCCAGCAAGCTTTCTACTTGATCCAACCGGGAAAATCATAGCTAGAAATCTCAGAGGAAATGAACTTGAAAAGAAACTAAAGGAAGTGTTTGAAACAAAATAAGTTTAACCTATCAAAGCATAACCTTAAAAATCCATCACATTTAATTAACATTCTTATGCCAACAACATTCATATTCAGAAACACCCTTATCCTATTCCTAGCCATCTGCACAGAAATCTGTTATGCCCAAAAACAGTTGAAAATTACTGGACATGCACCAAATTTGGCAGATAGTACCGAAATCTACCTCTTGCCTTTGTATCCTAACCGATATACAGAAAGGCAAAAACGGGAAAGCAAAGCTGTGATGGAAAAACCATCAATGATTGTTAAAAATGGACAGTTCAATACAACCGTTAATGTTAGAAATGGCGAAGTCTATACTTTACGAGGTAAGAATATTAAAGGATTCAAAACAGTCTGTTTGGCCGAAGGAGCAATAGCATTTAACATCCCAGGGACAAGCTTAAGCGAAGCGACTTTTACGGGCAACGAAACTGCAGCGGCTTACGAAAGCTACTATAAAAACTACTTTGGAAGTGACATATATAAGGCCGCTGGCAATGCGAGGATAGCGGCCAAGGTTTCGAACAGTGCCAAGGATATCAGCTTGTCGGAAAAACTGATGGATTCGCTGAATAAGGTGTCTAGGAAAAATGCCATGGCACATTTTAAAGCCTATCCAAATTCTTATGCTAATGCAGCACTCTTAAACTCTCAAGGTTTCAGCGAGCAAGAGAAAAAGGAAATCTTTAATTCATTTCCAAAAAGCATTGCCGACAATAGCTATGGAGATAATTTAAGATTTTATATTGATAGCTTGTTCATCGGCAGTTATGCACCTCGGTTTACACAAAATGACACCGCAGGCAATGCAGTGAGACTAGACAGTTTTCGAGGTAAATATGTATTAATAGATTTTTGGGCATCCTGGTGTGTACCTTGCAGGGCCGAAAACCCTCATTTGGTAACAGCTATTGACACTTACGGCAAAAAGAACTTTAGTATTATAGGCGTATCGTTGGACGACAATAAAAAGGCTTGGTTAGATGCCATAAAAGCCGATGGGTTAAATTGGACACAAGTTTCTGATCTGAAGAAATATGACAATGAAGTCTCCGTGAACTATGGCATTTTTGCGATACCTGCAAATTTTCTATTAGATCCTTCCGGGAAGATCATTGCAAAGAACTTAAGAGGCAAAGAATTGTTGGAGGTTTTGGGAAAAGTAATTAAATGATTCTGATTGTGACCAGTTAATTTAACATAAACAACTGCTAAATACCAAGAAGGCAATTGAACAAAACCCCTATATTTGGAGACCGTCATTTTAACGCTATGCCTCAAGAAACAATAAATCAAAACCAACTCATCAGTTATTACCTGATAATGGCTGCCCTTGCGATCTATATAATTAATACTGCCATCCATACCAGTAATTTTAGAATATCTTTTTTCTTCAATCTAATTTTATATGCCACGGTTTATATTAGTTGTGCCCTACTGACAAAAAATAAGAAAAGATGGGGCACCTATCTATTCATCGCCTTAACTACTTATAACCTATATCATTTGCTATACTATTTTAGTGTATTGGATCGATTTCCTTTTTTCTATACTGCGTTTATCATTCAACTACTCTTACAATTAGTAGCAATCATCTACGGATTAAAAGCAATCAAAGCCAATCAACAAAAATTAAATTCCCATGAATAGATTTGCCCTAACCCTACTATTCGCGTTTTACGTTTTAAACGCCTGCTCTCAGAACAACCCAAGTAAAACTAGTGAAAAGCTAAATTTAGATTTTGAACAAGTTTACAAAGGATATCCTTCTAAATGGACGGGTTATGGAGATAAAGACTATTTGGTTTCTGCCGACTCTATACATCGGAAGAGTGGTAAGTTTTCTGCTATGATTGAAAATAAAGGGACCAAGACTGATTTTAGAGCAATATCCATTAACCTTCCAGCCAATTATGAAGGAAAGTCTATACGGTTAACAGGATATATCAAAACGGAGAATGTGAGCCAAGGTTACGCCGGACTTTGGGTAAGGATTGATCCAAATGTTGGTTTTGACAACATGGCTAAAAGAGGAATTACCGGAACCCAAGATTGGACCGCCTGCGAGATCAACCTTAACCTAAACCCTAACGCCACCGAGCAGATTGTTATAGGCGCACTGTTAGCGGGGCACGGAAAAATGTGGGTAGACGATCTGAAAGTAACTATCGACGGAATGGAACTGGATGATCCAAAACTAAAAATCCGTGTTAAAGAAGTGTTACCAGCACAAACAGACAAAGCTTTTGATAAGGGCTCTAATATCACTCTTAGCAACTTAGACCAGACCCAACTTGATAATTTAGAGTTATTGGGTAAAATCTGGGGATTAATGAAATATCATCATCCGGCGATTGCCAAAGGTAATTACAACTGGGACTATGAACTGTTTAGATTGTTGCCCGAGTACGCTAAGGTTAAAGACAAACTACAACGTGACAAAGTGTTAACCAATTGGATTGCTAAATATGGTGAAGTTCCAACTTGTAAATCCTGCAAACCCGTGGCAAGCAATGCCATATTAAAGCCAGACCTGACGTGGATTGGAGCTTCTGACCTGTCGATCGAATTAAAAAAATCGCTGATGAATATTTATGAGAATAGGCACCAGGGCAAACAATACTATATTGGTATGCACCAAGGCATAGGCAATCCTAGTTTTACGAATGAAAGTGCTTACGCGGATATACCTTACCCAGATGCGGGCTTCAGGCTATTATCGTTGTATCGCTACTGGAACATGATCAACTATTTTTTTCCTAATAAACATCTAACCGATAAAAAATGGGATACAGTACTTAGAGATTATGTAGCTAAATTTATTAATCCCAAAGATGAGCTTGCCTACGAACTTGCGGCGCTGCAACTCATTGGCGAAGTGAATGATACTCACGCCAATCTTTGGGGAGGGGGCAACAAAATTGCAGAATTACGTGGAAGCCGCTATGCTCCTTTTAAAGTTGCCTTTGTTGAAGATCAATTGGTAGTAACTGATTACTTTAATCCAGAGTTTTCCGAAGCTGCTAAATTAAAAGTTGGAGATGTCATTACACATATCAATGGAAAATCAGTTACTTCGCTTGTTGATAGTCTGAAACCCTACTACCCTGCCTCTAATAGTGCAGCAATGTTAAGAGACATTTCTGCCAATCTATTACGTACTACAGGGAATACAGTTCACTTAGCTTATATTTCAGCGACAAAGAAACTACAATTTGAAGTACCTACTTATGAAATGAAGCAACTGAACATTTATCGTTGGAAAGTAGACAAAAATGAAAAGTGCTATAAATTGCTTGATGGAAATATAGGTTATTTAACCTTGGGCAACATCAAGAATGAAGATATTCCCGAAATCAAGAAACTATTTAAAAACACCAAAGGCATTATTATCGATATCCGTAACTATCCAACTACTTTTGTTCCCTTTTCTTTAGGGGGGTATTTTGTAACCGAGCCAACGTCTTTTGTAAAATTCAGCTTCGGAAACCCAGATCATCCTGGCGAATTTATATTTAGAGATGGGCCAAAAATCACTAGCGACAGGAACCGTTATCAGGGGAAACTTGTGGTTTTGGTAAATGAAAGTTCCCAAAGTCAATCGGAATATACGGCAATGGCTTTTAGGGCAGTAAAAAACTCTTTAATTATTGGCAGCACTACTGCAGGCGCAGATGGTAATGTTTCTAACATTAGCCTACCAGGTGGACTTAGCACTATGATTTCAGGAATTGGTGTTTATTATCCAGATGGAAAAGACACCCAGCGGGTAGGTATTGTACCAGACATAGTAGTTAATCCGACCATTGATGGTATTAAAAAAGGTAAAGACGAAGTGCTTGAAAAAGCAATTAGGGAGATAGACAACTAGCCACTGGCCATAAAGTGCTATCATTTACATTTGACGATATTTGAATAATCTCATTATCGGCAAAAGATAACGGTGCAAATTATGGTCTGGAACAAAAACAGTTCAAATTGCAGTTTCAGGAAATCGAGAACAATCGCTAAAATATCGTTTTGCGTCTTCAGTTAGTTATGTTTAGATGCTTCCTGTGCTATCATCTAATCAGATTGAATTTCCGCAAATGATGTTTATATGGCATTTCATTTTTTCAATTCAAGTTATATTTCACATTTTTTAATACCTAAATGGTTTAAACCTAAATATGATCACCAAGGTTAAAACTCATATTGCTTATTCATCCCAAGCTCTAAACTTCTGAATTAAGATATAACACTTTTTTCTTAACAAAAATTAAGACAGGACAAAAACAACCTATTATCAAATAAAAAATAGATTTTCTACAGACCAACATCTCAATAAAGTAATATCTTTTAAAATTACATTTTTATAATTTAGAAGTTATTTTGTAACTTGATGATGATTATATTTGATAATATTCCAGACAAATATGAAATTACGCCTAAAACTTGTTTTATTCTGCGTTATTTTCCAGATAGGTTTGGGACAGGCTCAAATTATTCCAAAAAAGATTGACAGCTTAAATATTCTCGCCAAACAAACAACTGATTTCGATTCAAGCAGGCTTATCCTCAACGAGGTGATTAAGATGTCTAAAGCAATTAAATACGAAGACGGCTTAACCACTGCAATGATTAGTACTGGTATGAACCTTCATAACCATGGCAAGTTTGAAGAAGCAATTCGCACCACTATAGAAGCAGAACCACTCATTTTAGCGACGAAAGACAATGTCAAAATAGCGCATTTGTTTGCATTAAGGGGTAATGCTTACTGCCGATTGTCTTTTTTCGAAAAGAGTTTGCAATGCTTAGAACAGGCCAAAAAATATGCCGATAAAATAGAGGACAAAGACAAGAGAAATAATAGTTTGGGTCGCATTTATGGAATTAATGCACTCATTTACAAACTACAAGGAACATTAACTGGTCATTTAGACTCTGCATTGTTTTATAGGATGAAATCTTATAATTTAATGAAAAACAGCAAATTAAAAGGCGACGCTAAATCATTGGTGGTTATACAACTAAATGATATAGGCAGAATTTACATACTTAAGAATAAACTAGACTCTGCAAAACATTACTTCCAAAAAGCTATTCCAATCATCAAAGAAAACAAACTCTTTAAGTATATCGGAGATACAAACTTAGGAATTGGAGACGTCTACCTTAATAAGAATGAGCTAGATAGCGCATTGATTTATTACCAAAAAGCATTAGTAATCTCCCTAAAAACGAAGTACTTAAGTGTAGTTAAAGATTCTTATCAAAAAATAGCATTAGTTTATGAGAAAAAGGGCGATAGGAATAATTCTTACGAATACCTAAAAAAGCATAGCCACATTGCCGATAGTTTAGCAACCGCAAACAAGAAAGCGGTAAAAATTTCCTCAGATTTTATTTTAAAAGAAAAAGAGACGTTTTTTAAAAAGACCACCACCTATTACTTACTAGTAATTCTTGCAGCCATTATTGCTGTAGTTGCTGTTAGCCTTTTGCTTTTAGAACTAAGAAAAAAGCATAAGAAAACTGTTGCCGTACACAAAGAAAAACAAGAGCATTTGTATCAGCGACTTGCGCAGTTAAAAGAGAAGACATCATCAGATAAGGTTGATGACCAAGTGCTAAAAGACATTATTGGCTTAGCTATGGCAAACGATCCAGCCTTTTTAATCAAATTTCAAGAACATCATTCTGTATTTATTCAAAAATTGATGGAGCGTGCACCTAGTTTAGTAACAACAGACCTACTTATTTGCGCTCAACTTCGCTTGGGCTTTTACACAAAAGAAATTGCTAGATATACCAAAACTACAGTAAGAGCAGTAGAAGGTAAAAAGTACCGGATCAGAAAAAAATTAAATATCCCAGCCACAGAAGATATCAATGTATGGATGATGCAAGTATAGTCTTATCAAACACCTGCAATTAATTTACTTGCCAAATGATTAGCTTGCGTATATCTATCGCTACCGAATGGTATTGTAGAAAGCCATTGTTTGCAAGCCTTCCTATTCCCTTCCTTTAAGAAACTCAGTGCAATCATATACGCCGCCTCATATTTGTCGGTAGCATTAGTTCCATTTAAAACTGGATACAATACTTCTTTACTTGTCTCCAGGCAGTCGCTAGCAATTAATATTGCGGCATAATGATTTGCTAAACTATGGTCATCTGGATTTTTTAAATAGGATTTTTCGATAATCTGTTTCGCTTCGTAGTATTCCCCATTACTTACGTGTGTTGCTGCTTCATTAAAACCACTATATGAAGATCTACCTAATGCAGCAATCATTTCACTATCAGTAATTTTAAATTGTTCATAATGATTATATCTCTTTGAAAAGGAGAGCACACCAATTACCACTGCCAATGCTATCACTGCGCCAACTATAAACACACGAGCAATATTACCTACCTTTTTTGTTGACACATTTTGGTTTACAGGCGATGTAGGATTTTCATTTTTGATCGGAGACGCTAGTGCACCCATCAACTGCATATCTAAACTGCGATTGATAATCTTATAGTGTTCCAAATACTGTTGCAATTCCTTATCATGCTTGATGATGTTTTCAAATTCACCATATTCACTTTCACTTAAATCACCTTCAACATAGCGGGCTGTTAATAAAATTTTGTCCATTCTGCTTAGTCGTTAATTAAAACTAAATCGTCATTAATTGATACAAAGGAAAATAGAAAAACAGAGCTATGAAGAAACTTTAAATACTCGCTTCTACTCACCCTTTAAAATAGCTTTAAACAGTGTAAATTCAAGTGAATCTACCTTTAATCGAGTATCATCTCTGCTTTAAACATCATTTAGAAATCTGTCAGTATCTAAATGTCCTTATCATACACACGCTCCTACCCACTTCTACTCACTTCGCATCAAAACACTGACAATCAAAGAATTATGAACAAACAAATTAATTCGTTAAACAATCAATTTTCAACTGCTGTGAATTATTTTTGCTTTTGTTAAATGCAAGCATTTTAACAAACATCGCCCCTACCTATGAAAATGTATACATTACTGAAATGCATATTGCTATGCTGTTTCATAACTTCGAGCTATGCTCAAATTGATAATCGAAAAATCGATAGTTTAATCGTATTAGCAAAACTGTCAACAAATGTCGATTCTAGTGAAATAATCATCACTCAGCTTATTACAGAATCTAATGCAATAAACTACCGACTAGGCGTAGCAGATGGAATTTTGTTGAGAGCTGGAAACTTGCATAACAGCGATAGATTTGACGAAGCACTTCGACTGCTTCAAAAATGGAAAGCGTATATATTGAACTGTAAAAATGATGTGAGAACTTCTCAATTTTATGCCTTGCAGGCTAATAGTTACAATAGCTTATATTTCATCGAAAAAAGCAGATTAAATCTTAATGAAGCTAAACGACATGCGCAAAAAATAGTGGATGACAACCCCCGCTACAACAACTTGGCAAAGATTTACATGATTTTATCAAATACTTTCGAAACAAGTGACAATGCAAATTTTGATTCCATTCTATTTTATCGAAGGAAGGCTTACGAAATACAATCTAAAATTATTGGAGGTGGCGTAATAAAAACGGGAGCCGTTATACAAGAAAGTGCCATAGGCAGCATTTATTTGAAAGTTGGCAAATTAGATTCTGCTAAGCAATACTTTCAGAAATCGCTACAAACAGCCAAACTACATCATCTCGAAAAGTTTGCATTTCCTGCTTTTAACGGCTTGGGAGACATCTATTTAAAAGAGGAAAATTTAGATACAGCACTTTATTACTACACAAAGGCTTCTGCCTTAGCTGCTAAAATAGAAAATACAGGAAATATTAAAGACAGCTATCATAAACTCTCTACCGTTTATGGATTATTAGGTGATACGGGAAAATCTGTTGCCTATTTAAAAATGTATAGTAGAATGGCAGATAGCTTATCGTATATTGGAAAAAATGCGACAAAAGCCTCTTCTGACATCATTATCGCTGAAGAAGCGCAAAAACAAAATCATAAAAGCAAGTACTATATCGCAACTATAGGCGGTTTCATTTTGCTACTGATTGTCCTCATCTATATCCTACTGTACCTGAATAAAAAACACCAGAAAACAGTAGAACAGCATAAGCTGGAACAGGAAAAACTTTACGAAAAACTAGGAAAATTTAAGGCAGAAGCCATAGCCGATAAGATTAATGACAAAGATTTAAGAGAGGTAATTTCTCTGGCAATGGCCAATGATCCCATATTTTTGATAAAGTTTAAGGAACTACATCCAGTTTTTATACAAAAGCTAATGGAAATATGCCCCACATTAGCAACTTCAGACTTGTCAATATGTGCGCAACTTCGCCTTGGCTTTTACACAAAGGAAATAGCCAGGTATACAGGAGCTTCGGTGAGAGCTGTAGAGGGAAAAAAACACAGAATAAGAAAGAAATTGAGTATTCCCACTGCGGACGACATTAATGTTTGGATGATAAAGCTTTAGAAAATAAGGCCTTAACTAATTAAACCGCTAGCTATCGTTTTGTTAAAAATTAAGTAGCTTTATGGTTTAAAGGACTTATGCTTTCCCAACAACTTCATTTAGCAATTCTTGCACAGTCTATGGACGCAATAGCCATCTATGACAGCGAAGATCTACGTATCAGCTTTGTTAGTGAAGGTATGTTACAAATTTGGGGTAAAAACCAAACCGTAGTTGGAAAAACGTTTGAATTGGCGCTTCCAGAAACTAAGGGACAACCTTTTGCCTCGATATTAAAAAACGTATGGCTAACCGGACAAACTTATACTGCCACAGATACTCCGGCAACCTTAAAAATTGATGGTAAATTAAAAACTTCATTCTTCGATTTCGAATACAGAGCTATCAAAGACGAATATGAAAAGGTGTTCGCCATAGTACATACTGCTCGCGACGTTAGTTCAAGAGTGTTAGCAATGGGCCAACTGACGGAAAAACAACAACGTGAAGACCAATTAATTGCCGATTTAAGAAAAACAGGCGATGATATGCAGGCGGCTAATTTAGAGCTTCGACATATCAATAAAGATATTAGCAGGCTCAACAATCGCTTGCAAGAATCGGAAACAGATTTTAAACGCCTAGTTGAAAAAGCGCCTGTAGCGATGCTTGTGTTTAGAGGGCCACACATGGTGATAGATTTAGCAAACGAATCTATGCTAGAGATATTAGACAAGGATAAGGACATCATTGGAAAACCATTACTTAAAGGTCTTCCTGAGATTGAAGGTGCCCCAGCTGTTAATATGCTTTTTGAAGTTTTTAATACAGGAAAAACACTTGAAGGTAGCGAACAACCGGTTCCCATCAAAAGAAATGGAATAGTACAAACACGATATTTCAATTTTAGCTATAGGCCACTAATTAATGATGGAGAAATTATTGGCGTAATGGACGTTGCAGTAGACGTAACCGAACAAGTATTGGCCAGGAAAAAGTTAGAGCTTAACGAACAGCGACTATAAAGTATTTTGGATACCATGGCTGAAGGAGTGATGATTACCAACGAAAACGGAAAAGTGACTTATGCCAATGCCATGGCGCAGGAAATTATGGGAGTATCTCAAAACGACTTAAAAAATCGCCATTATAATGATGAAAAGTGGACCAATGAGCGTTTAGATGGATCCTTACTTCCAAAAGAAGAACATCCTTTGTTTGTAGTCCTTAGCACTAAGCTACCAGTATACGACCAAGAAGTGGCCATAGCGAAACCTTCTGGAGAAAAACAGTATATTTCTATTAATGCAGCACCATTACTAAACGAATTAGGTGAAGTAACTGGTGGAATTATATCTTTTACAGACGTTACCAAAAGACGAAAAGTGCTGCAACAAAAGGAAGATTTCATAAACGTAGCAAGTCACGAGTTAAAAACTCCGGTTACTGCACTGAAAGGATCTTTACAACTGCTAGAAAAAATGCAGGGCAGATTGAGTGAAGAAAATTCTCGCAAATTAGTAGAGCAAGCGAATAGGAGTTTAACCAAACTAAGCAATCTAATTGGCACCTTACTCAATGTTAACCGCATTAGCCAAGGTCGCTTCCCTATCAATAAAACTAAATTTAAAATCCACGACGTAATTAAGGATTGTTGTAGTGAAGTAAATATGCTAGGCAAACATGAATTAGTGCTTAAAGGTGATTTAAATCTAGAAATTGAAGCAGATCTGCAACTAGTAGAACAGGTTTTAGTTAATTTGGTGAACAATGCGGTTAAGTATGCTCCAGATTCGAAGGAAATTGTCGTTGAGTTAAGAAATTTGCCTGAAGGTGTAGAAATTTCCGTAAAAGATAGTGGCCCAGGCATTCCGAAAGAAAAGGCGAAGCATATTTTTGAGCGTTACTATCAAGCTGAAAATATTAGCGCTTACTCATCTGGCTTAGGCTTGGGCTTGTACATCTCGGCAGAAATTATCGAAAAGCATGGCGGTAAAATTGGCGTAGATAGCGAGATCGGAAAAGGTAGTACTTTCTGGTTCACACTGCCTCACTAGCTAAAACTAAAAGGAATACTTGTGTTTCCTGCCATCTATAAGTTGGATATTTTTATTTAATCCTTTTAGTAAGCAAAAAAAGCTGAAATATTCAAAACAGTCTTTTAATAATTCGATGAAATTCAATTGCTAATTTCATTTCAAAATTCTTTCAAATTCCTTATCTTGCTAAAAAATAGAATGGATTAAAAAATCCATCAAAATCAATTCAATAAAAAGCTAACTAACTTAAAAATGAAGAAGCGTTTATGGTTAATTCCTGCTGCCGCTCTTTTTGCGCTTAGTGCCAATGCACAGGAGACAAAAAAGCCAGAAAAACCAGCAGACACCACTAAAAAAGTGGCACCTACCACTCCCCCAACCCCACCAAAACCAACAGTTGCCGACAAAACCAAATCGAGCAAGAAAATTGATGGTTTATTTACGTTGTACCGAGACACCGTTACCGGAAGTCTACAGTTGTACGTTAAAAAAGATCAATTAGGGAAAGACTACATTTATCAAAGTTTTTCGATGGGCGGTCCAACTAGATTGTTCCTTAACCAGAACATGATCAGAAGCACAAAATTGTTTCAAATTAAGCAAGTTGACGATAAAATCGAGTTTTTAGAGAAAAACACAGCATTTTATTATGATCCGGCAAACCCGGTAAGCAAAGCTGCTAACGTAGATGTTTCTGATGCCGTTTTCTATGCTGATAAATTTAGTGCAAAAGATGCAGATGGCTACTTAATTTCTGTTGATGGTTTGTTCTTAAGCGATAAACTTGATCCAGTAAAACCTGTAACGCCTCCGGGAATGCCTCCAGGTGCAATGTTTAATTTAGGTATGTTAAGTACTGCTAAATCTAAATATCAAACAGTAAAATCATTTGATGGAAATACGGATGTTGTGGTAGACCTAGCTTACGACAATCCAATGCCATTAAACGGTGGCGGTAAAGATATTACAGATGCTAGATATGTTCGCGTGAAAATGCAACACTCTTTCCTTGAAGTTCCTCAAAACGATTTCAGACCACGTAGAGATGACCCAAGAGTAGGTTATTTTGGTGCCGAAGTTGATAATTTAACTTCTGTAGGTGCTACACCATACAAAGACTTTATTAGTCGTTGGAACTTGAAAAAGAAAAATCCTAATGCTAAATTAAGTGAGCCTGTAGAGCCAATTGTGTTTTGGATTGAGAATACAACACCACTAGAATACCGTTCTATCATTAAAGAAGCAGGTGAGAAATGGAACGAAGCTTTTGAAAAAGCAGGTTTCAAAAATGCAGTGGTAATGAAACAAATGCCAGATAATGCTACTTGGGATCCTTCAGATATTTCTTATAACGTAATTCGCTGGGTATCTTCAGCCTACCCTTCTTACGGTGCAATTGGTCCAAGCTTTTACAATCCATTAACAGGCCAAATTTTAGGCGCTGATATTACTGTTGAGTGGAAATCTGGTGCTGGAACAGCAGTACAAGATGACTTGTATAATGGCGGTCCTTCAATGGCGATGAACTTGCCTTGGGAAAATCCAGAGCAAGCATTGGCAGCAACACAAGGTGGTCACCAACATTATGGTAAAAACCATACTTCATTCTGTTCGTTAGCTCAAGAGTTGAGCATGCAGTACCAAACAGGTTTAGCGGCTATCGAAGTTTTAGATGCTGATGTTAATGAAGCTACCAGAGCTGCAACGTTAAAAGAGATGCACAAGCAATTCTTATACTATTTAATTATGCACGAAATGGGTCATACCCTTGGCTTAAACCACAACATGAAGGCTAGCCAAATGTTAAGTCCTGCACAGATGAATGATAAAGCCCTAACGCGTAAAATTGGTTTGCAAGGTTCGGTAATGGATTATCCTGCTATCAACATCAGCAGCGACCGTAGCAAACAAGGCGATTACTACACTACAAAAGCAGGCCCTTACGATTTATGGGCTATCGAATATGGCTACACTCCTTTCAGCGAGAAAGACGAAGAAGCTGGCTTAAACAAAATCTTAGCTAGAAGTACTGATCCGCAATTGGCATTTGGTAACGATGCAGACGATATGCGTAGTCCAGGTGGCGGTATCGACCCAAGAGTAAATGTGAATGATCAAACTAACGATATGGTAGCTTATGGCGAAGATCGTTTCAAATTGATCAATAGCATGATCCCTAAGTTGAAAGATAGATTTAGCAGACCAAACCAAAGTTACCACGAATTACGCAGCAAATACTACCAATTAAATGGACAACGTGCTAGCATGGCTGCTGCATTGAGCCGTTACATTGGCGGTGTGTATGTAGATCGTAGCTTTGTAGGCCAACAAACTACTACAGCACCATTTACACCAGTACCTGAGGCGTACCAAAAGAAAGCTTTGGCGTTGTTAAGCACTTATGTTTTTGCTCCAAATGCTTTTGATGCTGACAAAGCGATATTCCCTTACCTTCAAATACAACGTAGAGGTTTTGGTTTCTTTGGCAATAATGAGGATGTTAAACCACAGTCTACATTCTTATCGTTACAGTTAAGCACTTTAGCGCAGTTGTTACACCCAACTACTTTAACCAGAATTAGTAATAGCGGTTTGTATGGCAATACTTATTCTGTTGCTAGCGTAATGAACGATTTAACAGATGATATCTTCACTGCAGATCTAAAAAGCAATGTTAACTTGTTCCGTCAGAATTTACAAACGGAATATGTTAAAGCTGCTGCTGCAATTGTGGAAGCTCCAAGAGGTTACGACAATGCTAGTAAAGCTGCTGCATTAGCTACCTTGAATAAAATCAAAGGTCAATTAGCTACTGCAAGTAGTACAGATGAGCAAACTAAAGCACATAGAACTGCTTTAACTTTTATCATTGATAAAGCTACAGATGTAGGCAAATAGTAATTATATACCTTAATAATACACGCTCCGCAAATATATTTGCGGAGCGTTTTTTTTTTTGCTCAACATCTATAAAAATCCTACTTTTAGACCAACATACATTCTTTACAAACCAATCCATAAAGCACTAATTAAAGCATAAAAACACTATTAATCAATCTAAAATAGAATTGTCATTTCATCGCAAGAATAAAAAACAGATTAAACAAACAAAGAATAATCATCCTACATTTGTACCATAATCAAAATCAGAGCTTATAGATAAATACGTACCTAACCTTTAATTGTGAGAATTGTGAGAAAGAACCTTTTTGGAGTAGGCGTATTGGGATTTGTACTTGTTTTTTTACTAGTGTCGGCTCGTAAACCAAGTACTTCTTTAGAGATTGAAAGAGCTACAAGAACAGCTCCTTTGTCAACCGACAGCATTTACAACCAACACATCAATAATCTTTATACAGATCTTCATTTAAAGGAAGCTGGATTGTCGTTACCTGTATTTGAGAAAGCTTTAACTGGCTTCTACAACCTTAAACAGGCTGGCCAAACATCTTCATCAAAACAAATTTTGAGCATAGCCGATTTTGATCAGTTAAGTACTCAAAAAAGACTGTACATCATCGATTTAAACAAAAAACAGTTGTTACTGAACACTTGGGTGGCGCATGGACAAAACAGTGGTGCTGATGAAGCTACGAACTTTTCCAACATCAATAACTCATTCTCTAGTAGTTTAGGCTTTTATGTTACTGGAGAAATTTACCGAGGAATTCATGGCAAGTCGCTTAAACTAGATGGTATGGATGAAGGCTTTAACTCAAATGCGAGAAGTCGTTCTATCGTAGTACACGGCGCAGCTTATGTAAGTAATGGAACCATTAAAGCGCTAGGACGTTTAGGTCGTAGTCAAGGTTGTCCCGCAGTTGCTCCGGAGTTAGCAGATAAAGTCATCAATACTATTGAAGACAAAACAGTACTCTTTATTAACAAATCGCAGAATGATTACCATTCAAAATACTTGAATGAAACTTTAGCAGCAAATTTTGCTAACGATATTCAAACTACACATATGGATTAAGCTCTGCTAAAAGAGCTTAATCTATCAAACGCTTTAAATGTGTGTACAATACAATATCTAAACCATAAACATCTTTACGGTATTGTAATTTTCCAGCTGCATCTTGCCAACAGGTAACATAACTTAAATACACTGGCACTTTGTTTTTTAGTCCGATGTCTTTTGCTTGTGGCTGTCCGTCTTGCATTGCTTTTTTAATACCGTCGAATGTAGATCCGCTGCCAAATAACGCTTGTGCTAATGCTAATGGATCTTCTACTCTAACACAACCGTGACTTACAGCTCGCACCTGTCTGTTAAATGCTGCCTTATGAGGCGTATCATGTAAGTAAACAGCACTTTGGTTATTGAACAGAAATTTGATTTTACCTAAAGAATTATCTTCTCCAGGACGTTGTTTAAAGCTGTATTTTTTCCCTGCTCCAGGTTCCGACCAATCTATCGTTTCTGGATCGTCGATCATTTTTCCGTTCTGATAAACATCAATCGCATTATTAGCTAAATAATGCGGATCTGCAGCCGCATATTTAGTGATTTCATTACTTGCGATACTTTCCGGAATATTCCATACCGGATTTACTTGCACACTATGGATAATACTATTCAATTGTGGTGTTTCCCTATTAAATGGTCGGTCTTTTTTTACACCAGTTTCATCATATTCTACCAATTTGTCTTTATAATCTTGATTTCTGCCCTCGCCTACACAAACTTTCATGCGTAAAGTTGACTTTCCTTTTTCCATCACATCTAAAGAAAAATCGGGAATGTTTACCCAAACATATTTATCACCTGCGGGCTTATTCTGCCAACGTAAACGCTCTAAATTCACCATTAAAATTCTTTGCATTTCCTCGGCTGCAATACCCGTAAGTTTAGATTGCTGCTGCAAAGCCTGCTGCATTGCTACATACTGCTTATCGTTTGGCTGCACGCTATCTAAAAACATTTTTACATCATCTGCTTCAAGCGAATTAACAAAGCTCTTTTCGTCTGGTCGTTTGGTTTCTGTGTAGTATTGTGCGTAAATTTTCCTCGGACTGATTATACCAAATTGCATTGCATTACTGTAATCACTAATCGCGTTAGCTAATGAAAGTTCCAATTTAGTTAGCAATTGATAAGCTTCGTCAACGGTTTTAACCTTACTTTTATCTTTTAACTCTTCATTAAGCGCTTGTAGCTGGGCTGTCCTGAATATTTCAGGCGACAGCCCATGCATTTCTGCATTATTAAACACAGCAATGATGCTATCTAATTGCTTTTCCTTTAAAATTTTCGATAACAAAACTGGATTATATTCATGCTTTTCGTAAAAAGCCTGCATAAACTTAGGATTTCTAAAGGAGTTCGCTTGTTCTGCGCTAGCTGCTTTTAAACGTTCTGCAAAAGTTTCTTCGTCTATCTCTTTGAAAACTTTATTCTTAGCTATACTGAATGCTAGTTTTCCTAATTCGGATTGACTTTTCTTACAAGCTGGAAGTACAATTGTAGCAACCAACAAGGCCGTGCAGAAGTACCAAAATTTATTGTTTAAGCGATTAAAAAAGCTGTGATGTTTCATACCTCATTAATAGTGTTTGATAAATAATTGTTTGAACATTTGATAAATTTTTACCGAGCAGTGGGGAAATTGAGGTTCAGCTAGGTTAAAAAACTAGAAAGATTGCTTCACGCCTTGCCTAACCCAAGTCTTCTGTTCGCAATGACGCTACTATTTTCGTCATTGCGAGAAGCGCAGCGACGAAGCAATCTATACCGCAGGGGCAAACTTGTCACAAATATCAACATCATGAATATTTAACAAAGCATAAGAATTTTAAAAATTCCGCAATCAAATTGAACAGAAAATGGTTATATGAAAACATATCAACTATAACAATTATGATTAAGCTAAATAAAATAATGGTTTTAGGCGCAACAGCAGCTATAATGCTTGCCGCCTCTTGCACAAATCCGTCAGAAAGAGAACATCGCGACACCGCTGCCGAAGAAGTAGATTCTAATATTGATGTAACGACCAAGGCACAGGTAAACACAGCCGATATCAACATGGATGGCGGCGAAAAAGCATTCATCATTTCTGCTTACTCACAAAGCCTATACACTATTGAACTTGCTACAGCTGCTGCCAAAAGCAAGGATGAGGCTTTACGTAACTTCGCAAAAAAAATCACACCCGGCTACCAAAAAATGCTTACAGACATTGAAAGCATTGCCAAAGGGAAAGGCTTAACTTTAGAGCGAAATGTCTCTGATGCTCAACGAAAAGAGCTAGATGCGATTAAACAATTGGGTTCGCCAACATTAGATCAGCAAGTGCTGCAAAAAATGCAGATGTTGCAGGCATCTTTTACAACGTTATTTAAAGAAGCAGCGCATTTACAAAGCGATGTAATTAAAGATTTTGCGAAGAACTCGATGTCTCCTATTCATTCACAGCAGGCTGAAACTACAAAGCTGTTCAACAAGGCAAATGAAACTGGATCACAAAGTACGAGACCTGGAGAAGTGGCAACGCAGTAATTGCCTGCCACTTTACCAATTTATTGCTTAATGTGACTTAATTTCTCTATAGAAACCACATAAATAGCATTGCCGTGTTTCTCAATCAGTTTTTCTTCTTTAAAATCAGCTAGCATACGACTTACAGTTTCGCTTGCAGTACCTACAAAGGCAGCTAAATCATCTCTCGAAATTTTAAGTGTACAGCTGTCTTCGTTATTTGGAGCAAACTTTTTAGATAACTGAACCAAAGCTTCGGCCACTCTTTTACGCACAGAAAAGTAAGCGAGTTTTAGCATCTGGTCTTCCTTAAAGCGAATATTTCCAGATAGCAATTCGATGAAAGCTGTAGCCATTTCTTGGTGATTAAGCAAAGCATCCATAAAATCTGCTTTAGGAATAAGTAGCAGCTCTGTATCAGCTAAAGTTGCTGCGTTATCCGCGTAAGGCACACCACAGCATAAACTTTCGTAACCGAAAAAATCCCCGTCTTTATAAATATTCGAAGACAATTCTCGTCCATCTTTAAAGCGCTTGTAAGTTTTCACCTGTCCACTTTTAATGAAATACAGATAACTAGGCTCGTCATTCTCTACATAAATTACCTGCTTATTAGCATAGCTTCTGCTTTTTCCTTTTTGTTTCAGTTCTGCAAAAATGGTCTGTAAATCTTTCGGACCAGATTTAAAACCTACTGTCTGATTTTTCTTTTTTAACCTACTTTCAATAGCATTAAACAGCTCGAGGTCATCAAAAGGCTTCGTCAGGTAATCATCTGCGCCCATTTCCATTCCCTTACGCATATCGGCTCTTTCTGCCTTAGCAGTCATAAAAATGAAAGGAATGTTTGCCAATTTAGGGTTCTTACTAAGCAGATAAAGTACACCGTAACCATCAAGCTCAGGCATCATAATATCACATAAAATGATATCTGGAGATGAATTTAACGCTAATTCTACACCTATTTTGCCATTTTTTGCCGATACAGCCTCGTAACCCGCCAATTCTAAAATTTCTACTGTACCTTCCCTGATGTCGTCGTTGTCTTCAATTACTAAAACTTTTTTCATTGCGCTAAATTATTTTCATTAAGGTGTTCTTCGGTGCCCTAATGATGGTTAAAATTAAAATGGAGGGTAAATGTAGTTCCTTTATTTTGTTCGGTTTGGCAGCTTACGGTACCGTTCATTAAGCCTACATATCGTTTTACGATATTTAAACCTAATCCTGTTCCCGGAATATCGCCCGTATTATGTGCCCTAAAAAACGGCTCAAACAAGTTGATCTTATCAACCTCTGGAATGCCAATCCCGTTATCCTTCACTTCTACAATCAATTCATTTTCCTTAAGCTTGGTATTAAATTGGATCATCGTATCCTCGCCAGAGTACTTTATAGCATTAGAAATTAAGTTGATGATACAGTTTTTCAGCAAATTATGATCTAAAAAAACCTGTGCACTTGTACCTGTATGCTCGTAAACAATAAGCTGATTTTGCTTACTGATGAGCTGCATTTCCTCTACAATTTCTTCTGCAAAAGCAATTACGTTAAACCAATTGGCAGTAGGTTCTACTTTACCTGCTTCTAGTTTTTCTAGGGATAGGAAATCGTTAAGGATAGTAGTAAGATTGTTGATCGCATTTTTGATTTTCATCGTATGTTTCTCAACATTTGCAGCATCGTTTTTAGTGGTGTACTTATCAATCAAAGAAGCTGATAATTGAATGGAACTCAACGGGGTTCTAAACTCGTGAGAAGCCATAGATACAAACCTTGTTTTCAACTGGTTAAGCTCCTTTTCCTTTTCAAACAATGCACTTACATGCTCCTTTGCGGTTTCTAATTCGTTGATAGATTTGATAAGGTCTTGCGTACGTTCCTTAATCTTACTTTCTAGTTCTTCGGTGTAGCTTTTAATTTTAAGTTCGTCTTCTTTCTGGCGACTTAAATCGTGGATAAAACCCGTAAAAATCCTTCTGTCAGAAAACTTTACTTCACTAACACCTAATCTGAAAGGAAAAACTGAGCCATCTTTACGCTGGCCTTGAACTTCCCTACCAATACCGATGATATGTCTTTTTCCGGTATCACGATAGTTTGCAATGTATTGGTCGTGCCTTTCCTTATCTGGCCTAGGCATTAACATCGATACATTTTTACCTGTAACTTCTTCCCTATCGTAACCAAAAAGTGCCAACGCCGATGGATTAATTTGTTCTATTACCCCAAACTCATCGATGGTAATAATTCCATCAATTGCATTTTCTATAATCGCGTTTAACAATTTGGCTCTTTCCATTTTATAGTGTATCGGCTGTGTACCGCCAAGATAGTTATTTTAGCAGATTTGGTCATCACAAATCTTAAATATTGGTATTCAAAAGCCTACTTTCAGACACCATCAATTCGTTTAAAATATTCTGGCTAGAGATGTCGTTAAACAAATCTTTGTAGTAAGAAATACCTTTTTGTAATTGATCTTTAAAACCGTCCAAGTGCTTCTTTTTCTTATCGTTGATATTTTTGAAATACAGTTGAACTTCAGTTTGTAAGTAATCGATGTACAGATTTAATTCATTAATAAACACATGAGGACGTTGCACTTTTTCTAACAAATTAACACTACCGTAAATGTGTTTTACCATTTCATCTAACGAATAAACCTTGTTAAAAAAAGCCAAATTTGGCCCAGGACAAACAGCCACAGCTTTACTTTCCTTAGGCTTTAACATATTGGTTTTAATATAGGTTGATGTACATAAACCTTCGCATAAACAAACCTTTTCGGTAATGGTATCAAACGCTTCTTGATAAGCAGCTTTGTCGAGGTTTTGCTCCTCTAACTGCTTAATTTTCATCTTTTGATACTTATGCGATGCCGTGCAAATAGGTTCCTTGGTAAATTCGGTATTTGTAACCAGATATTTCTTGGTGCATGGGCTACCCGGTTTGCCAGCTACAATTCTATCTAGCCTCAACTGTTCAGCACTACTGTACCTAAAATTGTTAAATAATACGCCCAAAGGGGATGAATTGCTCAAGTAATAATCTTCTTGCTTAGCTCCTGCCAATTGGTTCAATGTAGTTTCATCAACGTTAGTTACTTCTGGTACTAATAAAAACGGACTTCCCCAACCTGTAGCATCTAAATTGTAGTATTTTAAAAGAAATTCGTTTTCCTGTGCTGTACCAATTCCACCTTGTACAGTAATACGTTGTTGCGGCAATTGAGCTACTTTAACTTCTTTTAAAGCTAATGTTTTCGAGTAAAGCTCACGTAGTTCTTCCTGCATTTTTAAGCGGCTCTGCTTAAATTCCTCCAAAATTGGACCTAGTAAAAAGCCATCGGTAGCAAATGCATGTCCGCCACAATTTAACCCAGACTCTATCCTAAACTCCGATACCCAAAGACCCTTTTTAGCAAGAAACTTAGCTTGTATCAAAGCAGAGCGAAAATCGCTTACCTTTAAAATAATACGTTTGTTAAACACTCCATTTTCATCTGGATTGAAACCTTCAAATTTCTCAATATAACTATATAAACGTGGGTTCATACCTGCAGAAAGCACCACCGAAGCATTCAATTTACTTTCCGCAAATGCCCTTAATGCTGAAAGTGCATCTGTATTTTCATCGCCTAAGTAATTACCTTCCTTATCGAAATTTAGCTTATCAACCTTAGCCATGATATTTACATCGATGTTGCCCTTTTTCATGCGCTGGCGTAACCGGTCTTGAAATATATTTTTACGTTGACCTTCTGGATATTCCATCATCAATTCGTAACCGTGTTTAATGGTAGAACCTTCTGGCAATAGCTCAAAATATCTGCAAATATCACTTCCGGCAGTAAAATCTTGTTTTTTCAGGTCTTCAAATTGGCGATCTACTAAGTCTTGCAACAAGTTGAGGTAAGCAGTAATACGCTTAGTTCTATAATCCTCCGTTTTTTTATCAATAGGATGATATTCGATTAGGTTCATTTGCGAATGATATTTACGCATCCGTTCTGTTAACTCGTCATCTACAATTGATACGACTGAAGAAATGCCATAACGGGCTACTTTCAAAGGCGTATCTATAGAAAAACCTAAACCTAAAACTGGAATATGAAATTGATGAACCATGCTGTATCGTATTTTTTTCCAAAATTATTGACAGCAGACACTTTTTAGTTGTGATTAGGTCAGACTAAAATGTGATATAGGTCATTTTGCAATGGCTTATTAGTTCATTGGCTCATTAGTTTCCCGAAGTTTCGGGATTTCGCAAGCTCAACATTTGTTCAATGGTTGGCAAGTCCGAAAGTTTATAACCGTTTGGAAATTGATTATTGGTAATTGGTCATTAGTTCCATATTTGGTAATTGATTAATCCTCCCCTTCCAAATCAATTCTATGTTAACACCACTACTTAACATTAACAAAATGATAATATACACTTAACCAAGCAATGCCCTAGCTTTGCAAAAAAGCTTAATTCCATGAAGAAAGACAAACAGAGAGCGCAACAAAAGGCGCAGCTGAAAGCCAACCGTAAACAAGCCGAGAAAGCAGTTAAAGCTGCATTAATTACTGAGCTAACTACCCTAATTAGCACTTTTGCTAAGCCAAACAAGAAGTTGAAGAAATTAGTAGAAAAAACTGCATCAGCATTTTCTAAAGAAATTGATAAAACTGCAAAGCCTGTAGTAGAAGCTCCTGCTACAAAAACAGAAGAAGTTGCTCCAGTTGCAGAAGAGAAAAAAGTGGCAAAACCACGTGCTGTAAAGAAAACTGAGAAGGAAGCAACAAAATAATTGCAATTATTCTTATAAGCTATAAATAGCTGTAGTGATGCACTTTAACTCGCTACAGCTATTCTTTTATAGCGCATATCTGCACACAAAGTGAAATTCTTTTTCTTTTAGACCAGAATTTATTGCAACTTTGTATCATTAATGAAAAGAAGAAATACATATCAGAACAGTGCAGCGAAGAAATTTGCTGGTGCTTTGTTGGCGATATTGTTTCTTACTATTCCATTTATACAAACGCTTCACTCACATCATGCTGATGAAGGTTTTGTAAAAACTACTACAGAGAAATCTATCTCTAGCGCAGCAGAAAAATGTTTGATTTGTGAATACACTGCCGAAATTAAAGGCAAGCAAATCTTGATGGCACATCCGCCTGTTATTGACATTCCAACTGATGTTTGCGCTGAGTTAAACACTTTCGTATACACTAGGATTTATAAGTTTACCTTACAAAACTTTTCTAACAAAGGGCCTCCTAGCCTTTTGAGCTAATTTCTATTTAAACGGCTGTCTTTGCTAGGCAACGCCGTAAATCCAATTATTTTTTTTTACCCGGACGCCGTTTAGGCATTCAATTTTATTTATTGTCTTTGGCAAAACCTTGATTTATGCTATGCTTTAAAAGCTAGTATTTTCTAGGCTCGTCAATGCTACAATTCTCAATTTTCTGATGAAGAAATGGTATGCATTTTTCTTTAGCTGCTTTTTGGCAAGCTATGCTTTTGCGCAAAGCACAAACGTATCTGTTTACGTAAGCGATGATAACCAATTGGCTGTTGAAGGCGCTAAAGTATCGCTAAGTAATTCAGTAGTGTTTACTGATGCTTCGGGAACTGCGATTTTCCAAACCATCCCTCTGGGTAATTATGTGCTTACTGTGCAAGCTAAAGCTTATGCTAATTATGAAAAACGCATTGGCATCAAAACGGGAAAAAATCACCTCCATGTGAAATTGAAGCCAGAAATCAACGAGCTAAAAACGGTAGAAATTAATAGCAGCTCACAGAACATTAGGAAAAACACCGAAGCGAGAAACATCGACATTGTTGACCAAGAATTTGTGCAACGTAACCTAGGCGGAAGTTTAATGAAAACGTTAGATCGTTTGCCCGGTATTAGCAATATCGGCATTGGCTCTGGGCAATCGAAACCTTTAATACGCGGCATGGGATTTAACCGTGTGGTGGTAGTGGATAAGGGAATTAAACACGAAGGCCAGCAATGGGGTGCCGATCACGGTTTAGAGATCGATCAATTTGCTACAGGCGAAATCGAAATTATTAAAGGCCCTTCTTCATTTATTTATGGCTCTGATGCTATCGGTGGTGCCATTAATTTAAAACCAGTAAATGTACCGTTAAACCAAGGTTTAGGTGGTAACGTTAATTTGATCGGCAAAACAAACAACAAGCACTATGGAGGTTCTGTAAATCTTTTTGGCAGTAATAAAAAATGGTTTTTCGATAGTAGAGTTACCTATCAAAACTATGCAGATTACCGCGTACCAACAGACAAAGTTTACGTTTACGATTATGCTGTAAATCTGCATAATAACCAATTACGCAACACAGCAGGAAGAGAAACAGGTTTGCATTTTAATACCGGCTACGTTGGAAAAAACTTTAAAACTGCCTTTTACGCTAGCAACAGTTATGCAAAAACTGGTTTTTTCGCAAATGCGCATGGGCTCGAACCTCGTAACGTAGACGAAGCTATCCATGATGCATCAGATCGTGATTTACAACTGCCTTACCAAACGGTAAATCATTTTAAGTTAATTAATCGTACCGAGTTTACGCACACCAACGGCAAAACTGAGTTAGAATTAGGGTTTCAGCACAATTACAGAAAGGAACTTAACCATTATACTGCTCATGGATATATGCCCTCGGTTTATCCGGCAGAAATGACCATTCCAATAAACTTAGAACGAGTTTATGACAAATACATTTATGCTGCAAATGTCAGAAGAAGCTTCGCCATTGATAAACATCAGTTTCAAATTGGCTTTAATGGCGATTTCCAAAACAACAACATTAGCGGATGGAGTTTCTTAATACCTGCATTTAAACAGTTTAATACCGGCTTGTTTGTATACGATAAGTACATCGTTAACAACGATTTGATTTTACACGGTGCAGTGCGCTATGACTATGGTTCTTACCAATTTGAACGATATGATGACTGGTTTAAATCTGACGAAGAAATTAATGGATCTATTGTGCGTAGAAACCTCACTAGAGCTCAAGATTTCTCAAGGACTTTTAACAGCTTTGTTTGGTCGGTTGGTGCAAATTACAATCCTGGCAAGCTCAATATCAAAGCCAATGTGGGCAAAAGCTTTAGGATGCCGATAGCCAAAGAATTAGCTGCCAATGGAGTAAGTTATCATTATTTCAGCTACGAAATAGGTGATGACAGCTTAGATCCAGAAGTTGCGTATCAAGCTGATTTGGGTATTACTTGGACAGAAAAGCGCTGGTCTATAGGGATTAATCCATTTTACAACTACTTTTCTAACTATATCTACCTTAATCCCACAGCTCACCACGATAGATTTTACGGAGCCGGAAATCAGATTTTTGAATATAGGCAAAGTAGTGTAATGCGTTACGGAGCTGAATTGAGGGCAACGTACCAATGGTTGCCAACATTAAGTTCGGAGTTTTTGGGAGAATATGTATATAGCGAGCAACTTTCTGGCGATAAGAAAGGTTTTACGCTACCCTTCTCTCCTGCTCCTTCTGGCTTGGTTAACCTTACTTGGTCGCCAAAAATTTCAAATAGCATTAGTAATACTTACTTCTCCATTGATTACCGTTTAACAGGTCGACAAGACAACATTGTTCCGCCAGAGAAGAAAACACCAGGTTATCAAGTAATTAACTTACAAATGGGTGGCAGTTTGAAATTTAATAAACAGATGGTGGATGTAAGCTTACAGGTACAAAACCTTTTGGATGCTAAATATTTAAATCACACCAGTTTTTACAGGTTGATTGAATTACCCGAAGCGAGCAGAAACGTAGTGCTATCGTTAAAAATACCATTTAGAGTAAATGACCGATAAACAATATCCAATTATCATATCTCAATAACCAAAATACAGTTAAAAAATGAAGACAAAAAAAATCGTAGCGGTAATGCTGTTATTCGTAAGTGCATTTACAGCCTGTAAAAAAGACGAAGAACCTGAGCAAGAACTTGCTAAGCCAAAAATTAAAAATGTAGAAATAGGGCTTAACAACAATGAAATAGGGATAATAAATGCCGATTTTCATTTAAACGCCGACATTACTGCTGGTGATAAAATTGACTTGGTACAAGTTAAGATACAACAGCGCACCGGCGAAACCTACAGCAAGACTTGGAGCCATGAAATTAATTGGACGCAATACAAAGGTTCAAAAAACACCAATGTACATAAGCATTTCACTATCCCGGCAGAAGCTCCAGAGGGAAAATATGATTTTATCATCATTGTAACCGATGAAAACGGCACTAAGCTAGAAGAAAAGAGAAACATTACCATTTATGCAGCTGCAAATGTACCGGTAAACCCTAGTGCAAGTATTTTCAACTTGTTTTCAAACGGAGCCCGTTTTTACAGAAATGGCAATTTTATCACCCCAGGCTCATCTTTAAACAAAGGCGACAAATTGAATTCGCAAGTAACACTGAGCAACGTAAAAGGCAGTGGAAAGATGTACTTATTGCTCATCAACAAAAAGCATAACCATAAACCAGAGGCAATTGATAAAATTGATTTCTCGAAAGCTATAGTGTACGATATTTACGAGCATAAAGATGTTGCCAATTCTTTTTTCTTCACCAATACACCGTTTGATGCCACAACTAACACCTCCATTCGAAGTTGGCCTGATATGATAATTGGCAACAGTACAGATAACAATGTACCTGCCACATCCATTAATGGTGCAAAAGCTTGGGAAACTGGCACCTATTATTTCGGTGTAGTTTACCTAAATACCACTTACAAAATCGGTTTTTACCAATACATAGAAGTACCGGTAAATATGAATTAAGTGAATAAAAAATAATCAATATCCAATAATCAATAATCAATTAAGAAATGAAAACAAGAAAAATTACCCTAGCAGCGATGCTTTTATTTGTAGCAGCTTTTACCGCATGTAAAAAGGATAAAGACGATCCTATTAGAGAAGGCATTGAAAGAGCCGAACTTATTTTTACAGAAGTAGATGGTCATGCACACGGAGATCATTTTCATGACCTTGCTGATAAAGCCGGTGTAACTCCAATTGTAGTTAAGTTCAATAACAAAGGTGCGGCTATTTCTGGCGGACACATGCACATTGAAGCCGAAGCTGTTTACAAAATACAATTGAAAGCTTGGGATTACACAGGCAAAGAAGTACAAAATGATTTTATCGCTAACAAAACAACTGCTGATAACTACAAAGCATTTATAGTAGGTGGCAACTTTATCTTAAACTCAAAAACTACTGATGAAAGCGGTGCTATTTTTCAACCGAGAGAAGCTACTTACGGTGACGGAACAGCAGTATCTGGCGCTGGTGGTATAGGTACCACAGGTATTTTGAGCTACTTTACCGTTGGACATGGAAATGAAGGAGCTACAAAAGAAGTGAGCTTTATCCTTAGAAAAGTAAATGCAGGTGTTAAAGCAAACATTACCAGAAATGACTGGAACCGTAATGATTATGCTACCGCTTTTGGTGGGCAGGATGTATTGAAATTAAATTTTGAAGTACACGCTGAAGAAGGACACTCACATTAAAAAATACAAGGAGATTGTTACTGGCAATCTCCTTACTAACTTAAACACAACACATTAATTAAAAGATAGTATGAAAAAGATTGCAGCCTTATTTGCTATGGCCTTATTTATTTTTACTGGTTGTAAAAAAGATAACAAAGTAGAAATAGATACCGAATATCCCGAAATTGTAACTACAGCAAATTCATTTCCATTACAATGTGGTACACTTACGCGTGGACAAACTGCTACCATTAGAGCAACTTTTAGTGATAACATAGAATTGGGAGCATATAGTTTGGATATACACCACAATTTCGACCAACATAACCACAGTACAGAAGTTAATCAATGTACTTTTGAAGCTAAGAAAGCTCCCGTAAAGCCTTTCGTATTTATTCAAAACTACAATATCCCGGCGGGCTCCAAAAGATATGAAGCTACTGCTCAAATTGCCATCCCTGCAGATATTGATCCTGGAGACTACCATTTTATGATCCGTTTAACGGACAAAGAAGGATGGCAAACAATTAAAGGTTTAAGCATTAAAATTCAATAATATGAAAGCATTAAAAACCATGGCTATAATTTGCATTGTAGCATGCATGAATACAGGCTGCAGACATGACCATAACCACGAAGACAAATCCCAGAAAAAGGAGCATTCAAAGCATACCAAAAAAGGGCACGAAGATCATCGTCATTAAAGATAATAGTTTGTTTAGGTTAGTAGCAATAGCCCCAATGGATTTTGGGGCTTTGCTCGTTTATACTTTTACGTAAATTTTCTTTATGTCTAACACCACTCCAATTGCCCACATTACTAACATGTAAACAATGGCAAACCATAGCGATGCATTAATTGGTGTTAACCAATCTGCAAAGCCATTTTGATAAACTATTCCTTTTAAAGATTTTCCGCCAATGCGGATTACACCCATTGCACTAATAACCAACCAAGCCAGTACGTAGATAAACAAAGGATTTTTACCAAACACTTCGAAAAAGTATGCCCAACGTTTAATTTGCCAAATCTCAATAATGAGCATTAATAGACCGATAATGATTAAGCAATAGCCAAGCGAGCAAAGTACGTAAGTGCTAGTCCACAAGGCTTTGTTTATTGGAAAATAATTGCCCCAAACCAATGCTATAATTACTGAAACTGTACCTACAACGATTAATTTCCAAACAGAAGATAGGTTATTGCCTTGTTTTTGGATAAATAAACCTGTAAGATACCCAGCAATTACATTTACAACGGCAGGTAAAGTACTAAGTAGGCCAAGTGGGTCGAATGGTATGGGATAATATTTGTAGATATTTTTGACAGGCAAATACGCCAAATCTACTTTTCCAATAACATTTCCTTCTAAGCTATAAGGATCTGGTTGGTCGCCGAAGAAATATAATATTGCCCAATAGCCCAATAGAATTGAAATGCTTGAGATAATGACTACAGATTTTTTGAAGTAAAAAACCATCAAGCTTGCCAAGCAGTAACATAATGCAATACGTTGTAGTACACCCCATAACCTAATATCTAACAAGCTATTAAAAACGATTTTATCACCTTCATAATGAAAAAATGGAAAGCCGTTGAGGAACAAACCTATTAGAAAGATAATTGCCGTTCTTTTACAAACCTTTGGTAAAAATTGCGAAGAACTCAATTTACCCATCTTTTTAAGACTAAAGCTTAAGGCGTTACCCACTACAAATAGAAACGCTGGAAACACCCAGTCCGTAGGCGTAAAACCATGCCAATCTGCATGCTTCAAAGGCGCATAAATATTGCTCCAGTCGCCTGGAGTATTTACCACTATCATTAGCGCAACGGTCAATCCTCTCAATACGTCTAAAGAGAGATACCTATTTTGCATTGGGTTTAGCATTTGCTCGGCCATATTCTTCATTTATGAATTTAACAAATGACTGCTATCCTTATCTAAAAATAGTACTGCATTTGTGTGATTTCTCAAAATAGTAGCAGGATTTTCTGTGCTAATTTCTGCTTGCAGTGTATTTTTAACTGCTTCCGCCTTGGTTGGCCCCGGAACTACGCAATTGATATACGTAGCACTTAATAAAGCTGGAATAGTTAATGTAAGTGCTTCTTTTGGCACTTCTTCTAAAGCAGCGAAACAACCATCGTTTACCTGCTGTTGCCTGCAAACTTCATCAAGTTCTACTACTTTGACCGTGTGCTTATCTTCAAAATCTGCCACCGGCGGGTCGTTAAAAGCCAAATGTCCGTTCTCTCCTATTCCTATGCATACCATATCCACTTTGTGTTGATTTAACAATGTAGTATACCTATCACATTCGGCAACAATATCATCTGCGTTGCCATTTAAATAATTTACAGATTTGAAATTGAATTTATCGAATAAGCGATGTTTCAAAAAATTACCGAAACCCTGTGGTGCATCAGCAGCTAAGCCAATATACTCGTCCATGTGGAAAGCGTTGATACGGTTCCAATCTAAATTTTCGTAGTCTAGTGCTGCTAAGAATTCATTTTGTGATGGCGCAGCAGCAAACACTACATTAATTTCATCTTTAGTTTTCAAAAGTGCAGTTACTTCTTTCGCAAATTTCTCCGAAGCAGCAGCACCCATGCTTTTTCTGTCTTCGTAAATCCTAACATCTAGTTTGGTTTGAACAAGGTTTGTCATCTTATTTTATAAGGTTGGTTGATAAATTTCAGTAATCGAAAGCGGACTTACTCATCACTGTCAATTAAATATTTAGCTAAATTAATATTTTTCGTGTACGTTAACGAAAATTTTATATTTTTGTTTATCACACGTTTTTCAACAACCAAATAAAATTTAAGAAGCATCATATCATGCTTCAAACCTGAACCATTAAAATTATGAAGAAGACAATTTCGCAAAGGTATTTGTCCTTAGATGTTTTACGAGGATTAACCGTTGCATTAATGATTGTAGTAAACACTCCGGGCGATTGGGGTAATATCTATGCGCCATTTAAACACGCCGACTGGCATGGCTTTACACTCACAGATTTGGTATTCCCTACCTTTCTTTTTGTGGTAGGAAATGCTTTGAGCTTTAGCTTAAAAAAACTAGAAGATGTTTCTTTTGGAGATTTCTTTAAAAAAGTAGCAAAACGAGCGCTCATTATATTTATCATAGGCTTACTACTAAATCTATTTCCATTTGTAAATATTGGGGAAGATGGTGTAACACTCAAGAACTTCCTAGAAGTTAGAATTTTCGGTGTTTTACAACGTATCGCTTTATGTTATTTCTTCGGAAGTTTAATCATCTATTTTTTTAAAAAAGCAACCACTATTGCCGCCATAAGTGCATTTATTTTACTCTCTTATTGGGGTATTTTATATTACTTAGGTGTAGAAGGCGACCCTTATGGTTTGGCAGGAAATGCCGCTAGAGCTTTAGATGTTTCTTTATTTAATAGTAAAAATCTGTATCAAGGATTTGGCGTTGCTTTCGACCCTGAAGGTTTATTAAGCACTTGGCCAGCCATTGTAAACGTATTAATTGGTTATCTCACTGGTAAATACCTCCAAAAACAAGGCAATAGTCCTACTGCTGTTTATCGTTTAGTTGGTGTTGGCGCTTCATTCTTAGCAATTGGCTTTGCGTGGAACTACAGTTTCCCTATCAACAAACCAATTTGGACAAGCTCTTATGTGCTGTTCTCTCTAGGTTGGGACTTGGTAATTACAGGTTTACTCATTGCCATAATAGATGTGCTGAACTGGAAAAAATGGACTTACTTTTTTGAGGTTTTCGGTCAAAATGCGCTGTTCATCTACATTCTTGCTTGGGTAATTATGAAACTTTTATACCTCGTTAAAATAGATGGCTCGGCTTTACCTTCCCTATTTTACAAAAACGGATTACTAAGCTGGTTGGCAGATAAAAATGCTTCCATAATATTTGCAATACTCTATATGCTATTGCTTTGGGTTATTGGATTAATCCTCGATAAGAAAAAAATCTACGTGAAAGTTTAAGCGATATCAATTAATTTCCTTCAAATGAAACAAAAATCATTCATCACCATTTGCTTACTATTACTAGTTATGCAAGGCTACGCACAAAAAATAGACCTTACTTGGAATATTTTAAACTTGGACCACAAGGGCTCTGGACAAACATTATCTGAGCTCACATTAAGCAATCCTTCTAAAGTCGCTATTCCCGCAAAAGGTTGGACCATCTATTTTAATTCTGGTAACCCACGTAACGCTAACGCAGATACTACATTTTTAAAAATCACTCACCTTAACGGCGATTTGTTTAGCGTAACACCTGGCAAAGATTTTAAAGGCATTGCAGCGGGTAAATCTACTTCGGTACAAATCCTATCTCGAAGCTTAAAAAACATTACCGATTATTCGGAAGGTTTCTACATTGTTTACGATAACAAGCCTACAAACCCTATTTCTCTTGCTGTAAAAAATAAATCGGCTTTAAATTACAGTGCACAGGAAAAAGCTATCGCGAACCATATTTACGAACAAAACAAGGCGATAGCAAAATTGAGCGAAAACGACATCCCTCCTTTTATACCTAGTCCGGTGAGTTTTGAAAAAGCGAGTGGCAGTTTTTCTATTAATGGAAATACTAAAATTGTGAGCGATGCTGCATTTAGTAAAGAAGCAGAATTGTTAAAAGTCGAATTAGGCAAAGTGTTAACGCAAGCGCCGCAAATTGTATCTTCTGCAACGCAAAGTAACATTACGTTAAAAGAAAAAGCTGGATTAGCAGCAGAAGCATACGAGTTAGAAATTACATCTGCAGGGATTAGCATTTTAGCATCAAAACCAGCAGGTGCTTTTTATGGCGTCCAATCTTTAAAAAACCTGTTACCTGCCAACGCTTGGAAAGCTAAGCAAAACAGCATTTCTGTTAGCAACTGGAAAATTAAGGATGAACCTCGTTTTCAGCATCGTGCTTTTATGATGGATATTTCAAGAAACTTCCAACCCAAGGCTCAAATTTTGAAAGTATTAGATGTGCTTTCGCTGTATAAAATCAATGTTTTTCACTTGCATTTTAATGATGATGAAGGTTGGAGAATTGAAATTGAAGGTTTGCCAGAACTTACCCAAGTGGGCAGCAGAAGAGGTCATACTTTGACTGAAGATGCACATTTATTTCCATCTTATGGTTCTGGGCCAACGGTAAACAATGCTTTTGGCAGCGGTCATTTAAGCAAAGTTGATTTTATAGAAATTTTGAAATACGCCAACGCTAGACATATCAAAGTTATCCCAGAATATGAAACGCCAGGCCACGCCAGAGCTGCAATTAAAGCCATGGATGCCCGTTATAAACGGTTAACTGCTGCTGGTAAACCCGAAGAGGCGAAACAATATTTATTGAGAGATTTAGCGGATCAGTCTGTGTATCGCTCTGTACAAGGCTTCAACGATAATATTATTAACCCTGAACTACCTTCTGTTTATACTTTTATCGGTAAAATTATCGACGAAACAGTTGCCATCTACAAAGCTGCCGATGCTCCTCTGCATACCATCCATTTTGGTGGCGACGAAGTTCCTGCTGGTGTTTGGGAGAAATCGCCCGCGGTTAAGGCTTTATTGGAAAAGGATAAGTCGATTGAAAATGTAGATGAGTTATGGCATTATTATTTCAAAAAGGTAAATGCCTTGCTTAAGGCTAAAAATCTTTACCTATCGGGATGGGAAGAAATTGGTTTGAAAAAGCAATTGGTAAATGGTAAAAAACAGATGGTTTTAGATACCCGTTTTGTTGGAGAAAATTTCCATACCGATGTTTGGAATAACCTTAAAGGAAATGAAGATTTGGCTTATAAACTGGCTAATGCTGGTTATAAAGTGGTACTTACCAATGTGACGAACATGTACCTTGATTTAGCGTATAATAAAGATTACAACGAAATTGGTCAGTATTGGGGTGGCTATGTAGATGTAGATAAACCTTTCAATTTCATTCCTTTTAACTATTATAAAAACCAAACGGAAGACCAATATGGCAATCCGTTGCCAAAAGGTTATTATGATGCTATGGATAAACTGAACGATAATGCCAAAGCGAATATTATTGGTGTACAGGCGCCTTTATGGAGCGAGGTTTTGCATAGCAAAGAACGTTTTGAGTATCTGTTTTTACCAAAAATTATGGGATTGGCAGAACGTGGTTGGGCAGCAGATCCAGCTTGGGCAACGGAGAATGACCTTGCGAAAAGCAAAGAACTTTATCAAAAAGATTGGTCTAGCTTTGTAAGCAGAATTGGCAAGCAAGAGTTTACTAAATTAAGTCATTATGCTGGTGGTTTTGAATATAGAATTCCGACAGCTGGTTATGTAGTTGAAGACAATAAAGTAACTGCAAATGCACTTTATCCAAACTTAACCATTCGTTATACGGTAGATGGTTCTACACCAAAAGCTACTAGCTTAAAATATTCATCTGCAATTCCGTATCAAAATAATATGAAGTTAAGGGTGTTTAATGCTGATGGCAGAGGTGGTAGAACGGTGAAGGTGGTGAAGTAGAGATAATTGGCTCTTACTTTTTGACCGCAAAAAGTAACAAAAACTCTCGGTTGCTTATTTTTCTTTAAAAGTTTGTGCTTTGGCTTATTGGAGCATCCCGAAAAATAAGAGACCGAAAATTAGCTGAACGGAGATTTGAATGGCTATCGCTAGCGAGATGCCCCGAATATCATTAGTTTAGAATACTCCTAGTCAGATTGATTAGGAGTATTTTGTTTTAATATACTTTGATGATTTATATAAATTGTATAGTTTAGAATGATAAATATATGCTACTCAAATTCGCAAGAACTTAAGAGGTTGAAATATCGTATTAGCACATTTACACTAGCTATCGACAACACCAGAACTACAACATTAAACGAATAGAACAACAAGAATAATGACAATAAAAGAAGCAATTTTAAGAAGTTTAGATGAGATTAATGTTTTAACGAACTATATGGAAATTCATAATCATATAATCGAAAACAATTATTACGACTTTGGAACAGCAAAAACTCCAGCTTCTACTATTTCTGCACTGTTAGGTGATTTCATTCGTAACGGCGATACAAGAGTTAAACGTATTAAGCAAACTGGCGGAACATACTCATACTACCTAACAAAAAACGAACAACATATTGGAGTAGACATATTGAGTGGTGACACACAAACTCATATAACGATCCCAGTAAAAATCAATAAAGGCAAGACCTACGAAGAAAGAGACTTGCACAGACTTTTGAGCAGTTATTTAAAAAATACAGACACTTACTCAAAAACAATTTTTCATGAACAATCAAATGGTAAGGACAATAATCAAATTTGGACACATCCAGATATGGTTGGTATTAAATTCCTAAACTTACAGACAAAAGCAAGCCAGAATTTTTTAAAATCTATTAATCGGGTAGATACCTTCAAAATGAGTTCTTATGAACTTAAACGTGAGATTAACAGCGACAGTGAATTGAAAAAAGCATTTTTTCAAGCAGTTTCAAATTAAAGCTGGGCAAATTATGGTTATTTAGTCGCTTTTGAATATAGTGATAGTTTGAATGAAGAAATGGCAAGATTAAACCAGTCTTTTGGAATTGGCATTATCGAACTAAATGCAAACCCTTACCAAAGCAAAGTACTATTTCCCGCTACTTATAGAGACTTAGACTTTAAGACAATTGACAAATTGTGTAAAATGAACGACAAATTCAATAAATTCATTGAACAGACAGAAAAGTTGATGACAGCAAGTGAAAAATATATTTCAGGAGCAGAAAAAGAGCTTGACGAATTTTGTGACGAATATTTTGAAAACGACACAGAAATCGAAAGATATTGTAAAGAAAAACGTATTCCTATAAGCGAAGAATAGAATAACCAGATCTTCCATATTTGCGATCTGGAAGCCCTATCAAAGGATTTGTAATCCTTAAAACAAACTGATGGATTGTGAAACTTTGTCATTCAGAGCGTAGCGAAGACCGCAAGCAGCTACGAAGTAAATCTATTAGACTAAAAGTAGATGTCTCGTAGCCTCGACATGACAGAGGAGAATAGAAAGTAGCTTAGTTTAAAGCCATCTGCAAAACGCTAACTAAACTCCAATTCCCCAAAAAATTCTTTTCTGTGAAAATCTGGCTTTTCGGCTTCTATCATATTCCAAGTAAGGAAATGAGGTTGCGGTAAACCATCTCCGCATTTGTAGAAATTACCTTTTGCTTTAAGATTATGGAAAGAAGCAATTTGATGTTTAGTAAAAATCTCTTTTGGTATCACCAACATAATTTCCCAATCGAAACCTGTATTGGTATTAATGGTACTGTTCGAATTAATTTTAGAGGAGAAACTTAGTTGTTTAATTACATCAACGGGCAGTAATCTGCGTCCGTGTCTGCCTGTTCCATAACCTATCTTAGTAAAACCTAAGCAATTGAATTCTAAGTTATAATATCCATTATTATCAAATGCTATAAAAAGCTCTACACAACTATCATTATGAATATTTCCGTTGGTTACTTCATTAGCTAAAAGGTATTTTTCTGCAATGATATATTTCAATAAAATCGATTGGCCGTTGTGCGCCATCGAAAACTTCGCATCGGCATTAGCCTGATAAGCAGGCCACGGATTACAATCAATAGGCGTTGTTTTCAAAGCACCCATTAGCTGGCTAATTTGTTCAACTTCCTGCAATCCGTCTGTATCTAAAAAAGGTATCTCTAATCTTCTCACGCTCGTTATAATTAACCACCAAGACGCCAAGGGCACAAAGATTTATTTTTACAGCTATAGAAAAATTAGCTTTTTCTTAGTGTTCTTCGTGTCTTAGTGGTTCTCTTTTAATTTCTATTTGCTATAAACCACATTGCCTTTAACAATTGTAGTTTCTATGTTAATCTCCTCATCAAAAATCACGATATCGGCATCTTTACCTTTCACCAGCTCCCCTTTCCTATCCTGAATGTTTAGAATTTTAGCAGGCGTAGCACTTGCCATTTTAACGGCTTCGAGTAAAGGAACATCCGCCAGTTTAATCATGTTTCTAACCAATCTATCTGTTGTGGCAACACTGCCGGCAAATGCCGTACGGTCTGGTAGTTTGGCTACACCGTCTTCAATAATTACTTCCAAACCATCTTTTAAGCTACCCAACATGCTTTTCCCTTCTGGCATTCCCGCACCTCTCATGGCATCGGTGATTAAAGCGGTGTTTTCAGCTCCTTTAACTTTGTAAATCAGTTTCAATAATGGTGCTGGCAAGTGAATTCCATCAACAATAATTTCTACCGTCATATCGTCCAACAAATAAGCACTTTCTATTACTCCCGCATAGCGATAAGCATTGCGCCTAGAAACGCCAGACATACATGAATAAAAGTGAGTAGCGTGAGTGAAGCCAACTTCAAAAGCTTTCACTACTTCTTCGTAAATGGCATCGGTATGGGCAATGGCTGCTAAAACATTATTCTTTTGCAAGAAACGACCAAACTCAATGGTACCTGGCAATTCTGGTGCAGCGCTCCATCTTTTAATATGCTTTGAGGCTGCTAATATCTCTTCGTATTCTGCCGGATTTGGATTGCGAATATACCTCGGATCTTGCGCACCTTTCTGCGACATAGCGAAGTAAGGTCCTTCAATATGTATACCTACAAAGTCTGCTCCTTCTTTATTAACGGCATCAGCTTGTTCATAAATGGCAAGCGTCGTTAACAAATCTTCTTTCTCACAGCTTAAAGTAGTTGGCATTAATGCAGTGGTACCATATTGTGCATGGGTTTTAGCGATGGTCAAGAAAGCTTCCAAGGTATTGTCCATAAAATCGTGACCGCCACCACCATGCACATGCATATCGATAAAACCTGGAGAAACATATTTCCCTTTGGCATCTATTTCGAGAGCGTTGTCAGCATTTTCTATAGTGATATTTTTAGCACTGATTTCTGCTATTTTTCCATCGGCAATAATCAAGGTGCCATCCTTCAAAAAACCAGATGGGGTAATGATATTTGCGTTATATATTTTGGTATAGTTATTCATGGGGGATTATTTTTTGGACGTCCAACTTTTTAAAGTGTGACCATAGAAAGCATAAAAAATGAGGTAGGCGTAACATGGCAACAACACCCAGTAAGCTTCACGTAAACTGTAGTTATCTGCCCAATAACCATAAAACAAAGGCATAATCGCATTACCACAAAGTCCCATAATTAACAGCGATGCGCCAGTTTTAATGAACCTGCCAAGATTGTCTAAAGCCAAAGGCCAAACACCAGCCCAAATCATAGAATTGGCAAAACCAAGCAACACGATAAACCAAACAGAAATATCGGTCTGGTGACCAAAAAGTGTGATTTGACCAGAGAAAAGAAGAATGCAACCACTTAGTATCAAGCCCAACAGCGTACAAATTTTCAACGCTGTTTTTTGGGAAATCAGTTTTGGAATAAAGCTTATCCCTAGTAAATAACCTACAATCGTTGCAGTTAAGGTATATGATGGAAAGGTTTTAGCTTCCATAAAATCCATTCCATGATGTGTAGCATAGTTTACAATACTATCTACCGCAATTACCTGTGAACCTACGTGGAAGAAAATAGCAATTGCTCCTAAAACCAAGTGCGGAAAATCTAAAATGCTATTCTTTCCAGCGTTTGCTGTAGAAACTTCTTCCGTCTCAGTATCCGTATCTATTTCTGGCAGCGGAGAATATCTTACGAAAAAGCCAAGGATTAAAAGCAGAACTGCAACAACTCCATAAGGCATTACCACACGTTGGATCAGTTCATCTAATGCCGCAGCTTTCTCCAAGCCTTGCATCAATTCTATTTGCTTAAACAAGGCGCTATCTGTTGGTTTTAAAACCACCGCAGAGAAAAGCAATGGCGCTAAAATACCCGCCATTTTATTGCAAATACCCATTACGCTAAAGCGTTGCGCAGCTCTTTCTTTTGGGCCTAAAATGGTGATGTAAGGATTTGCAGCAGTCTGCAAAATTGCCAAACCGATACCTAAGGTGAATAATCCGGTTAAGAAAATGCCATAAGTTCTGGTTAATCCGGCAGGTACAAAAAGTAAAGCACCAATACACATTGCCCAAAAACCAATCATCATTCCTCGTTTAAAACCTACTTTTTTAAGGAGATAACCTGCAGGCAACGACATGACCAAATAAGCGATGTAAAACGCAAAGGCTACCAAGTACGACTCGAAATGGTTAAGCTCGCAGGCAATTTTGAAAAACGGGATAAGAATGGCATTAATCCAGGTTACAAAACCGAAGATGAAGAACAACAACCCTATTAAAGAAATAGAGATTAAAGTGTCTTTCTTGCTCAATGATGATACCTGAACTGTATTATTTTGTGTCGGCATATTACGGGAGATTATTCGTTATTATTTTAATTTGCTTAAACGAGTTACCAGGTCTAAGTATCTGAAATTTCGTAGTCTAGTTTCTTCTTTGATCTCTTCATCAAATAAAAGCGAAGTGTTTAATTCCTTAAAGTTTTTGTCGACCTCTGCGACATTTAAAGCCTGTAGTTTCTTCAGCAAAGCAGGTGCATGTTCCGTTTTAAATTCGGGTTGGTTAAGCGCTATTTCAGCTTCCATAGTTACCAAATAGTTGTAGCGGATATTTGCCATTAATGGATAATGCGCAAACTCTGCCGATGATTTTGTCACCTTCAATTTTTTCAAAGTATTTAAGGAATAAGCTGCGCTGTCTACCAGTTGTTTGATGGTCAAATTGCCTTTGCTTACTTTCCCTTGCGCCACTTCGTATTGCGCCAGTTTTAATGCATTCCAAAACAATTTGGCATCTGCAGCATTGAAACCATACTTCCCTACCGCGTATTGGCTAACGAATGCTTCTGCATTTAGTGGCTTTTCTGTTGCTAAAGCTTTGAAAAATCCATCTATCAATAAGTTAAATCCCGAAATTGGGTAAACTCTTCTGATGGCATGCATATCGATAAAATCACTGTGTGATTCTGCAATTTGTGTATAGATCCCAGAGGTAGACCATGAAGTCATCACCATTCCTGTATAACCCAACTCTCTAGCTTGCGGAATAAAAGTTTTAATGTTGTTGAAGTGCTTTGCCCAATCGGTTAAGAAGTAATTATCTGGGTGGCTTCTAATGGCTGGCGAACCCCAAATTTCAAATCCACTTTGCACTAAATTCTTATGATCGCCGAAACGGTCTAGTTCCCAGCCGTAATTCCAATCTATAAATACAGTTTCTTTAGGTAGAGACTTTAAAGCATCGGGATATTTTAAAGCGATATCTGCCCAAACCACTGGCTTTTTACCCAGACTTACCACTAATTCGCATAGCATTTTGATGTAATCTCCATACAAGCGACCCATTCCCAAAGAATCCGCTTTGCGTTTAGATTCTGGTGCACGACCTAGCAAATAAGTTTCATCTCCACCAATGTGGAAATAAGGAGATTTATGTGTACTTACCATATCTGCAAATAAGTCTGCAAATAGCGCCTTACATTGTTCTTCTTTAATTGGATTTACCTGAGAATAATCTTTCTGATCTTCTCTTAACTCTTTGTAGCGATAGTGTTTAAGAATATACTCTACGTGACCGAAGCTCTGTTGTAGGGGAATAACATCGATCTTTAGCGAATCGCAATAAGCGATGAAAGATTTAACTTCAGCTCTGCTGTAGGCGTATTTATTAGAAATTACCGCATGTTTCTGGTACGGATAAGTTGCCTCCCATTCCATCACCAGAGTATTGATACCGTTTTGGCTGAGTTTTTTGGCGAAGGCTTTTAATGCAGGCATTTTCATTACCTGTATCCGTAAATCGAGGTGAAAACCTTTTACCTTGAACTCTTTTGTAGCTGGAATATCATTTGCATTCACACGCTGCATTGAACACCAAAACACCACAAATAACACTGCTAACTTACTTACGCTTATCTTTTTCGCCACTGCTTGTAATTTTAAAATTAAACCTATCATTACTTTATAATTTGAGTTGTTAATTAGATGATGGATTTAAGACAATCAAACATTAAAATTATTAATTAAAAACAGCATAATGTGGTCTTAGATTTACATCCCCCGATTGCTTCTAAGACCTTCATCATTACACTGATATCTTTATCGTTATTATTTTACAAATTTTGTAGTACCTACATTTCCTTTTGCACCAATTTTCAATACATACAAGCCTTTAGGTAAAGCGCTTACATCTACTTTAGGCTGATTTACACCTTTGTTTAAAGCTACTTTTTGCACAATTAATTTCTTACCATTTAAATCTGCTATCACTAAATCTGCTTGTGTATTTTCAGGAGATTTATAAGTTAATAGCAACTGTTGGTCGGCATTTAAATAAGTAGTTAACTTATTGGTTTCTAAATCAAAAGTTACTACAACAGGTCCGTATTCTTTGCTGTTACCATTTACATCTACTTGCTTCAATTTGTAATAGTTTTTTCCGCTTAATGGATTTCTGTCTACGAACTGATAGTTATTGTTTACACTGCTGTTTCCTTTTCCGTCTATTTTATCAATTGCTTTGAAAACACCATCTTCCGATGCTCTTAAAATATCGAAATGTGAGTTATCTTTTTCTGAAGCTGTTGTCCAGTTTAATTCTGCACCACTATTTGTTTTCTTTCCTGTGAACGAACTTAGTTCTACTGGTAAAACGTTTTGTGGTATCCAACCGAATTTGATATTGCTGATAGAAATATTTCCAGAGCTACCAGCTTGTAAATTATGTCCTCCAATAAAAATTGCATCTATTTTTTCGTTTGCAGTAATTTCTGATGAGGCAGGCAGGTTAGAAATAGTAGTTCCGGTAACAATTTGAGTTTCTAAAAGAACTCCCCTTACAAAAACATTATACGTTCTAGCTGGTAAAGTATAATTAGTTGCGCCTCTACTGTAATTTCTAGGAAGACTGCTATTGTTACAATAAATTTCTATATCCATTTCATCTACTTTACTGAATATAGTATTGCTATTATTGGTACTAGGAGAAGCTGGCGCATCTGCAGAAGTATACCCATAAGGAGATGATGGATTAGTTGCCGACCTGTCAAATCTTACGCCACCATTAGGAACACCGCCAATTTGAAATCTAAAACCTCCAAAAACACCTGGCAGCGCATCGTTCCACATTTGAGCATCGTTTTCAAATACATTTCCCGTTGCAGTTTTACCAAAACCAATATTAACAACAGTACGTAAATTTGTATTGCTATTTGTGGTTGTATTATTGAAACTCAGTTTAAAAAAAATACTTGTTACAGCAGTTGTTCCTGTTACACCATATAATGCGAATTTATTTGGAGCACCAGCTAGTTGACTTGCCGCAAATGTGAGTTTAGAAACGTCTATTGTAAATCCTGCACCAGCACTAGCAGCTGCAAATACTTTAACAGAGCCATTACTTGGTGCTGCTAGAAAATTATTAGTTGTACCTGTAGAAATGGAAGACTTCGCAGTAGCCTCAGAAGCATAGGTAGCTCCCAGAGTTCCTGCAGCAATATTATATTCAAATGAGGTGGCTGCTGTTGCCCCTTGCCATGTACCAAAAGTAGCCTGCGCCTTGGCAAAGTATGTTCCTGCAAAAAGCAGACCTGTAGATAGTAGAAGTTTTAATTTCATAATGGTTGGTTTAAGGTTGATATGTGGTTAATTTTGAGTTAGTGTACCAGCTTTGATGTTACTTACCGAGAAATTCAACGTGTTTTCTGCACTGCTAGAACCGCTTAACATAAAAGCATCAATAGCCATATTTGCATCTAATTCGCCGGTTGCAGGTAAGTTTTCTGAACCGTTTAATTTCAAAGCTTTATCGTTTACGAAGATTTTGAACGTTTGAGCAGGGATAGTATAAACGTTTCCTTTGCGAGTGAATGACTGCTCTTCTTTCGAGTTGTTGCTGTAAATCTCAACTTTCAAGTCTCCGCTTTTATCGAAAATATCTGCATCATAAGGTTTGTGCATATACGAAGATCCACTTACTGCTCTGTGTTCAGGATTGGTGTAAGTACCTCCCACCATGAACCTAATGGCACCGAAAATTCCTTCTTGTTTTCTGTTGCTGTAAGCTGTCGCATTTTTGAACAAGCTTGTTTGCGAGTTACCGAAAGCTAAAACTGCAGTGCCTTTTGTTCCATCATTAAATGATAAAGTGAAAAATAAACTACCAACTGGCGATGATTGAGGAATATCAGTTACCGAGAATTTATTTGGTGCTTCTACATTACTTGCTCCAAAGTTAATTACCGATTTGTTCACCGAAAAACCAGCGCCAGCAGATGGAGCAACCACTACCCTTGCTGTACCAACTGCAGGAAATGGCAAAAATCCAGGTTTGTCTTTGCTAGCTTCCGATGTCTTTGCTTCCGAACCTGCATTAAATTTCTTGCCAGAACCTGTTCCAGTTCCTAAATCGTAGTTCCAAGAAGTAGCTTCCTTTGAGCCTTTCCAAGTGCCATAAGTTTGCGCTTTAACTGCGGTTACAGCTAGGCCCAAAATGGCTAATGTTAAAAATCTAGTTTTCATATTGTTGTTTAGTTTAGTTTCCTATTAATGATTTGATTTTGATATTGCTTACCGAAAAGTTCAAAGTGTTTCCAGTACTGCTAGCTCCCGAAACCATGAAAGCATCAATTGGCATGTAGTGTAATAGTTCGCCCGTTGAGGCAATATTGGCAGAACCTCCAACCTTAACCTGCGTTCCGTTTACGTACATGTGTAGCGAGGTTGCTGGTAACGTGTAATCTACACCGTCTTTTTTATACACTCGTGGATTGCCAGTGTTGTTGCAATAAACTTCGAAGTTTAAATCGCTTGTTCTAGGGAAAACATCCACATCATGTGATTTATGAATGTAAGAATTGCCTTCTAAAGTCCTATACTGCGCATTTGATGAATTAGTACCTACCAAGAACCTAATTGCAGTGAAAACACCATCTTGTTTACTGTTGGAATAAGCATCGTTAGCTTTGAAAAGATTTCCATCTCCACCACCTATAGCTAAAATTGCCGTACCGCTAACACTATTATTAAACGAAAGTTTAAAAGATAGGTTAACTAAGGTTGATGAACCTGCAATATCATAAATAGAAAATTTGTTAGGTGCAGTGCCATTACTTGCGCCAAGTGTTAATACTGAATTAGCTAAATTAAAACCTGCGCCTGCATTAGCGGCAACAGAAACTCTAGCCGTGCCAATATTAGGATATGGTAAAAATCCTGGCGCATCTTTTTTAGATTCTGAAACTTGAACATTTGAAGAAGCAGTTAAACTTGTTCCAGTTCCTGTACCAGACGCTAAATTGTATTCCCAATTCCAAGGCAAGTAGTTTCCAGTCCAATTATCTGCTGGTGTACTTAATTGTGTTCTAATCCATTTTCCTGCTTCCTTAAGATTATCGTCGCTCCAAGGACCATTAGGGCAAGTTCCTGTTTTCCACGCTGCACCTGTTAACGGACTATCAGAATAATTCCAATTACACCAAGAGATTTTTCGCTCTTCCATAAATTTCATCCATTTGCCAGACATTACGAAATCGTTAGCACCATCTCCCCAGCCATCTTGCGTACCAAATTCAGTTACAAATACTGGAACGCCATTAGCAATAGCTTTAGATACGTAGCCCATTCTTCTACCTTGATGGTTGGCACTCCATTTATCAGCAGCATAATAGTGCATGGTATACATGATGTTCTCAAACGCTAGCTTGTTTCCAATTACCAAATCTGGTCTAGAAGCATGCTCTGGCGTACCTACAATAATGATAGATTGAGGATCATTATTTCTGATAATTGGAACAATTTGATCCGCATAATTTTTAATAATTGGCCAAGTAACTTCGTATTGTTTATTATTGGGCTCGTTACAGATTTCGTAAATTACATTTCCTTTACTAGCATGTTTTTTAGACATGTGCTCGAAAAACACTTTTGCTCGTTCGGTATTATAATTAGGATCTCCAGGGTCTAACATGTGGAAATCTACCAAAGCATAAACGCCTTCTTTATAGCATTTCTCCACTAAATCATCTACAAATTTTGTGAAGTAAACCGGGTCTTTTTCGTAACCTCCTTCTTGTATATACATCGAAATACGAAGAATATCGATACCCCAACCATGCATCAAAAGATTTAATGACGTTTCGTTGTAGCAGTTACCTCTGTACTGTAAACCGTGAGTACTCATGCCACGCAATTGTATAGCTGCACCTTTTTGGTTTACGATATTCGTACCCGATAATTTTAATCGCCCATTGATATCAAAAGGACTGTTTTTTCTAATTGTTATTCCTTCTTCCTTCTTCTGTTCTTCTCCCTCTGGTTTAACAGTTTTATCTCCTTTGCAGGACATAAATACAATAAGTAGTAAGCTTAATAAATTGAGTGTCTTCATAATTATCGGTTTAAGCACAGTTCAATACGAATTACTATTTCGTAGCTTCTTTGTGGGTTTTATCAATTAGTTTTAAAAGTGAGTGATCATTCGAACTATCATAAAGCAGTTGCCAAATCATAATCCCTCCTCCATCTTTAACTGCCAGCTCTGTTTTTGCTTTAATGGTGGTTTTCCCATTGTAGTAGAAAGTTCCACCGTTATTTGGAAAAGGAATTTCATCTGCGTTCATCCAATCTGAATAGTTTTGCTGCACCGTTTGCCAAGACATTTGCGCTAGCGAAGTATTGGTGTTAAATAAGGTTCCGAAGCCGTAGCCATAAAATGGAACACCTAATACCAACTTCTTCTTATCTAAACCTCTTTGTCCATGCCAGTAATTAAGATGCTGAACAGCATAGGCGTAGGTAGAATGCTGCCCAGGATTGCTCAAATCCCAACGACCAGTAGCATCATAAGCCATAATGTTAATGAAATCGAAGGCTTTTAATGCTTTGTCGGTTACTCTAGCTCTTGTCCACCAAGCTACTGCAGATGTCAAGAGTTTTTTACGTTCGGTTAATGGCGCACGCAATTCGGTGATGAACGCTTCATAATTGGCATCAATATCATCACCTTCTAAGTCTACATCAATGCCATCTAATTTGTATTTATCAACAAAGTCGATGAAGTTTTTGACCAAAGCAGGACGTTTTGTTCTTAACAGCTCGGTGTAATATCTCTGCGGACTGCCGCCACCACAAGAAAGCATTACATACACCCCTTTTTGATGTGCCGTTTTAACTACGGTGTTTAGCGCAGGCATATCAGCGAAAGTTGCAGCAGTTGGATCTGGGTTGATAAAAGCAATATTTAAATGGGTAATTTTATCAAAGTCTACCTTCGCTAAATCGTCTAAAATACTTGCCCTAGACCAAATGTATCCTACAACTTTGAAATCCTGTTTTTTGGGTACAAAAGTTTCCTCAGTGTTTTCATTTTTTGGTGGTAATGTCTCTTCTACTTTTTGCTTTTTGCAAGCGAAAAGACATACCAATAGCATAAACAATAAATATTGAGGAAATTTCATATCAATTTTATTTACCCGAAACAGCTGTGTTTTTGTATGTATTATTGATGAGATTTAATAGCGAATGCTCGTTGAAACTGTCGTAAAGTAATTGCCAAATCATTACTCCACCGCCTTGTTTAGCTGCTAATTCTGTTTTCTCTTTAATGGTTTTCTTACCGTTGTAGTAAATTGTCCCTCCATTGTTTGGCAACATAATTTCATCGTGGTCCATCCTATCTGCGTATTTAGTTACCACATCGTTCCAAGAAATCTGTCTAAAAGCTCTGTCTTTACTCGGCAATTCACCAAAGCCGTAGCCATAAAATGGAACACCAACGTTAAGGTTTTCTTTCTTCAAACCTCTCTCATTATGCCAGTAAGCCAAATGCTCTTCTGCGTAAGAAGTTGGCGAATGCTGTCCCGGCACTTCAGGTTTCCAAGGGCCAGTTTTATCATAAGCCATAATGTTGATGAAATCGAATTGTGCTAAAGCTACATCAGTAATACGAGCTCTAGTCCACCAAGCAACTGCCGACGTTAAAAGTTTCTTTCTTTTGGTTAACGGCTTGCGTAAACCAACTACAAAAGGCTCGTAGTTTGCATCAATGTCATCGCCTTCTAAATCTACGTCTATACCATCTAAATTATATTTATCTAATACTTTGATAAAGTTTTTAACTAAATCTTTCCTGTATTTTTCTGTCAACAATTTAGCATAGTAAGCATGGCTACTACCACCGCCACAAGACATTAAAACCTTGATGTTTTTCTGATGTGCAATTTGAACAACCGTATCTAAACCTGGTACATCTTTAAAATCTCCTTCTGGAGTTGGATTGATAAATGCAATGTTAAGGTGTGTGATTTTATCAAGGTCAATCTTTTTCAAATCTTGAACCATGTTTTTTCTAGACCAAATGTAGCCCACTACCTTAAATTGAGCATGAGACAATTCAGCAACAAGGAGTAAACATAGGGTCATTAAAATCTTAGATACCTTCATTATTTTATGGTTTTTGAAATTGTTCCTATAATAGAAGTGGCATCATCAACGGTATCATTTTCGCCAGCCCATACGTAAGCACCTAAAACATTTTCTGTTTTTAACAATTGTACCTTACGTGTAATTGTTGGGATACCATTATAATACACACCTCTCGAAATAGCGGCAGTATAATCTTCGTTTACGTTAGCTGAGTTTTGTGCTATAATTTCTCTGTATGGTATAAAATTGAAGAAGGTATTTCCCCAGCCGTTATTAATTACATTTCCGTTGGTTTGAGTTGTTGTCTGTAGGTGTCTAATTCCAATTGCAGGAATGCCAACAACAATTTTATTTAATGGTAATTTAGCTTTCCAATAATTAACTCCCGCCACCATTAATTCGTAATTTGAAGGTTGACCATGTACATTTACGCCACCCCAGTAAGCAGATTGTAGATAAGCTCTAACATTTACCCAATTTACGTTAGCAAAGTTAGCCGGTAGATATTTATCTACCACCCAGTTAGAATACAGACCTGTTGCTCTTGTTAACGTAGGAGAAGCTACAGAAACGGTAATAATTTTATTTGGCCCAAGTAATGTATGTAATTTATTTACGAAAGCACCAATCGCTTGTATGTTGTCCCTAAAAGTTGCTTCAACATCGTTACCAACATCCGACATCCTTACTTCTACCCCATCCATGTGGTGTAGATTAACAAAATCTACTACTTTTTGAGCTATTTCATCTCTCTTGGTAGCATCTCTAAGTCTTACACCAAAATCACTACTATTATAAACACTCCAACCATCTAGAGATAAAGTTCCACTAACTCCTAACAGCGCAGAAACACCTTCTGAATGTGCTTTTTGCACAAAGAATTCTATCTTTCTGTCGGTTGTTGCTTCTAGAAAACTTACGTCTCCACCAGGGGTAACTGCTGCACCTTTAAATGCTGCATGAGTTACATCTTTCCATCTGATGTTTTCGTTCATTTGCACAAAAGTTGCGCTAGCAGAAAGATAAGACATCACAACTTTCGTGTACGGCTTTTGAGTGAAGGAAACTTGTCCGTCTGAAAACACAAATATGTCTTTGTAGCGATTTACTGTTATTCCCTCGTAAGTAGCTTCTACCTTTATCCTGTGTTCTCCAGCCGTAGTTGCTTTGAAAACGTAATCTTCGCCAGTTGCCACCTGCACATCGTCTACTTTCCAAATCACACTCACTTTACCAGCGGGCGTGAACTGCACAGAAGAAAAATCAATCTCATCTCCAATATCTAATAATTGGGTGGTACCTGGTACTGGAAATATAGTTGCTGAACTTCCTACCAAAATTCGAGGAATAAACGTGCTGTTTTCTTCCTGCTCCTTAACTTCGTCTTTTTCGCAGCCTACAAAAAGTGCAAACGAAAACAATATGTATGCTAGTAATTTAATTTTTTTCATCTCTCTTGAGTTTTTTATTACTGTTGTTCTACATTAATTATCTCAATATATTATTCTTGATCCCACCAAACACGTCTTGTCCAATCATCGGTACCTAAGCGTTGAATTGCCGCATTAACGTTCGCTGTATTTTGTAGTTTCTCGTTGTTTGGATATTCAAACCTTCTTGGAATAGTTTGAGAAGCCGAATTGTTAGTTGGTGATGGAATTAGTATTGGATAGCCACTTCTTCTCCAGTTAGCATAAGTTTCATTTCCGTTTAATAATAAAGCAATCCATAACTGCGTGTTAATTTGTTGTAATTCTGTACCTACAGCCAAAGGATTTACAGCTTTAAAATTGCTAATCTCTGTAGCCGTTACTACCGGACCGTTTGGATATAAACTCAACTGTCTCATAGCTGCTTCTACTCCTCTATGGAAATGTTCTTCAGCAGTTCCTCCTAAGTTCAGCCCAAAACGTACCGTAGCATCAGCCAATAATAATTCAACCTCTGCATAGGTAATGTGGAAAAATGGCGCATCATTTCTTAACAGGTTATGATTAAGTTGTGGTTTTAAATCTAAACTAGTTGGTGTATAAGCAGTTCCGTTAGCTAATGTAATTGTTCCCGATACAGTTAGTGGATTTTCGGAATTTGTAGCTCCAGGTACGCCGCCAACCAAGTTCATTTTAGCTTTAACTTGTGCTGTAATGTCTTCTCTCTCTAAAAATCTGGTAGGTGCTACCGGAACAAATTCTCTATAACATTTAATGATATGATTAAAACGTGGATCGCTTGTAAGTCTAAGTGCGTCTAAAAACGTGTTTACCACACGACCCATTTCATTTTTGCTATTCCATGCACCAGAAATTCCATTAGGTCTTATATCTGGATAAGCATTAGGAACATTTTCATGTCTAACCATACAGATATCAGCATTGCTAGTAAATAAACCTGCGTTATATGCGGCTTGTATTTCTGCTTTTGCCTTTTCAGGATCTCTTTTCCCCAAACGCATTGCTAGACGTAAACGAAGAGAATTAGCAAATTTTTTCCAAGCTAATATATTGCCTTTGTAAAAGTATTCATTTGGCACAGGATCTTTAGATGCATCTAATTGTGCAGAAGCTGCGGCTAATTCTTTAAAGAAATCATCATAAATCTCTTTTTGCGTATCATATTTTGGTCTTATAATACCTGCCGAATTTCCTTTTCCAGCTTCAGAATATGGAATATCTCCATATAAATCTGTTAATCGAGCAAAAGTGTACACCTTCATAATACGACACATCGCATTTAAGTTGGTTTTATTGGCAACGCCATTGGTACGCTCTACTGCATCTACAATATTAACTACATCATTTTGATAGCTATTCTCAAACGCTCTCCATAATTGACTAGGTGTTTTATTATACACAGCCCCAAAGCTCATATTAAAAGCACCTGCAAATTGTTGCATCATTGGTATAAGCAAAAAATAATTTGTTCGCTCTTGTATACCTAAGTCTCCAGAAAAATAAGCTTGTGTAAACATCAGCTGACTTGCCGGATCTAGATTAGTTGATCTGGTAAGGTCGGTATTCTGATCGGTAATTTTTTTGCATGATAATACACTTAAACCAACCGTTAGTAATACTATATATTTAATTTTTTTCATCTTTTTAAGTTTATCTCTACTACCTAATAAGTCTATTTAGAATTTCACATTAAGGTTAAAGCCCCAACCTCTACGAGTTGGTAATGAGCCATATTCTAAACCTTGACCATTGCTATTGTTATAGTTCGAATCTGGATCTACGTTTGGTACATCCTTATAAAGAATAAATGGATTTCTAGCTACCAATCCTAAAGAAGCTCCTTTAACACCTAACTTCTTGTTTAGCGTTTGAGGTAAAGTATAGATAAATGTTAACTCTCTTACTTTTACATAACTAGCTTTATAAACAAATGGCGGAGCCACCATTGAGCCGTCTGTTACGAACGTAGACCAGTATAATGACGGATCCATAGCTCTTGTGTTGGTCACATAAACAGGATTAGCTTCTGTACCAGTATTAATTACACCTTTTGGCACAAAACCACCAACTTTACCTTCTGCCTGCCATTGTGCAAATGTTTTCTTCTCTGCCAAACGTCTTTCTTCTGAAAGTATCCATTCTTCCCTACCTTCTAAGGTGGCGTTAGCTGATCCTCGAGCATGTAGGAATAAATTTGTCATCGAAAACATATCTGCACCGAATTTTACATCTAGTGCTGCACCTAAGGTAAAATTACCGTAAGAAACGCGATTGGTGATACCTCCAGTCCAATCAAAAATACCTTTACCTAGCACTCTCAATGTTGGATCTATAACTGGCAATAAACTGCTAGAATTTAGGATAACGTTACCGTCTGGGTCTCTCTTAAAATCAGTTCCCATTAAGGTTGCATATTGCTCACCTGGCTTAGCAACAACTTGCAAACCAGCCCAACGAGCCTGCGACAACGTTAAGAAATCTCCCACACGATCAGATAATGACTTTATTTCACTTCTATTTCTAGCAAAATTTACACTCACATTCCATTTAACTTTGCTTTTATTTGATAATGGACTACCTGAAATTAATAACTCAATTCCATGGTTAGTAATTACCCCTGCGTTGATCAGTTGGTTGGTAAACCCCGAAGATTCTGGCGCTGGTACTCTGTTAATCTGATCTCTAGAATCTGATTTATAATAAGTCGCATCAAAATTGATCTTATTATTAAAGAACTTCAGGTTTGTACCAAACTCAATAGATCTAGTTCTTGTTGGTCTTAAATCACTTGGTGGTATAACATTAGATGATATTTTACCATTCAATTGTCCATTGAAAGGAAGTTGGTTCAACATGTAATACATATCTAACATAAATGGATCTGTATCACTTCCCACTTCAGCTATCGAAGCTCTTAACTTACCAAAAGATAAAATGTCGCTCTTTATGTTGAACGCATCTGTAAAAGCAAAACTGGCAGATAAAGAAGGGTAAGTATAACTGTTATTGCCATCTGGCAAAGTAGAAGAAACATCATTTCTAATGGTAGCATCTAAAAACAAATAGTTTTTGAAGCCAACAGTTACCAAACCATACACAGATCTAATCTCACGTGGAATATAACTATCTAATACAGATTTATCTAAATAACTACCTGGGCTAATTGCATCCTTAACTACCATATTTGAAAATGCAGAAACTGTTCCTTTTTGGATACGTTTATTGATACTTCCGCCCATTCTTGCAGATAAATTAAAGTCTTTGTTGACCTGCTTAGTGTAGCTTGCTAATACCTCTACTTGATTAGTTGTAAAAGTTCGTTTTGTTTGATCTAGCTGACCACCAAGCGCACCAGGAGTTGTCATTGGTCGGTAGCTTTCATAATCTAAAAATGTGATATCTGTAGCTGCCTTTGCATTGATGCTAAATGCTTTTGTAAATTGATATGTGGCATTAAGAGCTCCGGTAAGTCTATCTTTATCCGTTTTATTATACATCTCGTTAATTACCCAGTACGGATTTAAGCGAAATTGACCTCCACCCCAATCCAAATAATCGCCTTGCGGATTTGTATAATTAGTTGCAAATAATTGTTGATCGATATTATTGGCTAAACCATTAAATGCCCATCCAATATTAGATGGAGAGTCTCCTAAGCCTGCCCTATTGTTTACACGTTCGTCCATGTAAGACGCTCTTACATCAAGAGTTAGCTTGTTACCAAATTTAGAACGGCCAGAAAAAGTGTAAGTATTTCTTCTGATATCACTGGTTGGTACAATATCATCATACCTAAGATCTGCTGCAGAAAATCGGAAACTTGATTTATCTGTTGAACTAGATAAAGCAATAGTATTGTTAAAAGATGATCCTGTACGGAAAAAATTCTGAATGTTATTTTCAACCAGTGCATAAGGTCTTGTTACACCGTCAAACCCAACATAACTAATATTAGGATCTAATCTTGCACCGAAATTGACAAACAATGAGTTAAATGCGGTAGCTTGGTCGGTTGGTATTAACTGATTTCGGCCTTGTCCGTATAGGTATTGCACGTCATCATATTTAGTTAATTGTGTTTCAATAGTGTTCGTACTATTAAAATCTATCCCCAACTCTTTATTGTTTGTACCCTTTTTAGTAGTGATTAAAATTACACCATTACCAGCCAAACTTCCGTACAGTGCGGCAGCAGCTGGGCCTTTCAGTACAGAAATACTTTCAATATCATCAGGATTAATAGCCGAAATAGCGTCGCCCATATCTACTCCAGCACCATACTGATCTGTTCCTACTTGTCCATAGTTAGAATTATCCATAGGAATACCATCTACTACGTACAAGGGTTGGTTGTTACCGGTAATACTCGTTGCACCTCTAATTACAACTCTAGACGAACCTGCAGGTCCGCCCGCACCACTATTAATTACCAAACCAGCTACTTTACCAGATAACGAGTTCATTATGTTGGTTTCCTTCGCTTTATTAATATCATCACCATCAACTTGTGTAACGGCGTAGCCGAGCTCTTTTTCACTTCTCTTAATACCAAGTGCAGTAGTAACTTGTACAGCTTTTAGTAGTTGTACATCTTCTTTCAGAGAAATATCAACTCTTTTTCTTGTATCTCTGGCTACAAACGTTTGGGTTGCGTAACCAGTCATCCTCACCTGTATGGTATCGCCGTTATTAGCTCTAATGCTGTAACCACCATCGACATTGGTTACCACGGCTTGTTTGGTTTTCTTGTTAAATACAGTTACACCCGGAGACTTGAAATTATTCTCATCAGTTACTGTACCTACTACCGAAAATTGTTGTTGGAGATTAACTACGGTTTTATTTGCAGCTACTTTCTCTATAGAGAAAGCACTTAACAAGGTAGTTAATAAGACCAGCAGCAGCATTTTGAATAGTTTGTTTTCTTTCATTTTTTGCTTGGTTTAGGTTGTTGATTTATTTCGTGTACGTACACGTTATTAATTGAAAAAATAGGTTTTGATTAGTTGTGTTTATCAAATCTGGTTATCATTGCCGAAACTTTCAAATGAACTAACTTTTCTTTCTGGAGAGAAATGTTTCTTAATATGGATAATCTCTCTGTAAACCGATCAAAATAATAAATCTCTTGCTCTTTATTCAGCATTAGTTTACTTTTTAAAAATTCAAGTATGATATTGTGTAAGCTCACTAGCTTCAATATACACGATAAGCGGTCAGTCTTTAAATAAGACAAAAACATTTCTCTCAATGAAACTAACGATGTAATTAAAAACCCATGATGTTTTAGCATAATACAGTGGTTAATATTTATATATCTTATACAATAAGGCTTGGCCTTTTGTGCATACAAAAATATAGAGTACAGTTATATTTGGTTAACGGTAACGTACACGAAATTAGGAATATTTATTTTACTTCCAAATTTTTAAAGTAAAAAATTCTGATTTTAACATTTTAACTTGGTAAAACATGCCTAATTGCTGTAATACTGATAATTTTCTTTGGTGATGATATCAATTGGCATAAACTGTTCCTTTTCTATTGCAGAATGCAGTACCAAATGATTATACAGGCTCATTAATCCACGGTAGCCTTGCTCTTGCGGCTTTTGGCAAACCAGAAAATCGATGGTTTTATTTTTCAGATAGTTGATGTTGTCTTCCAGAAAATCGTAGCCAATTAATTTAATATCCTTAATATTATTCTCTTCGAAATATTTGGCAACTGTAGAAACCCTAGAGTTCGTCACAAAAACTACGTCATAGTTATCCTTTGCTAACTGCTCGGTCAATTTTTGTTGGATGTGTGCATACCCAGTCTGCTGAATATCAATCTTAGTGAGCTCGTTGGTATTACCGTTCTGCTCAAAATAGTTTCTAAAACCTTCCTCTTTACGTAACAAGTGATGGTGTAGATCAATTTCCTTTGAAATATTAACGATTAGGGTTTTCTTATTAGCTGGCGAAAGATAGTTAACAATGTGTGCTGATAAATAACCGCTTTGGTATAAATTAGGGCCAATGTAGCACAAGTTATTGTACCCAGGGATATCAGAATTAATAAACACCAACGGAATTTTCTGTTCGTTACAGCTTTCTATAAATGCAATGCTTTCGTCTTCAAACATTGGCGCCATCAACACACCGTCAAACTCTCCTTTTTTAATTTTTGCAGCTCCTTCTTTAAAGGTTGCCTTATCATTTTGATCGAAAAAAAATGGAGTTACTTCAATACCAAAATCTTTAATTTCTGCTGCCGCTTGTAAAATACCATTTAAAGGTGCTTCCCAATATTTAGTTTCTTCAGATACTTGTGGAATTAAAGTAGCAAAACGAAGTTTCTTCTTAGACGCTAATCTTCTTGCAAAGATATTTGGTTGATAATTTAGTTCTTCGATAATCTTCAGGATTTTTGCTTTGGTTTTTTCAGACACACCTACCCTATTGTTCAACACTCTATCTACAGTACCAATAGAGACATTTGCCAAACGGGCAATTTCCTTAACACCTGTTGCTCCTGAATTCTTCTTTTCCATTTATAACAAAACTAATAAACTTTAGTTGATATAAATAATTGAATAAGAGAATGAGTGGGATTGGAAGTTAGAGTTTTTCTTTAAATGAACAAGCCTCAAATGGTATTAACCATCGAGGCTTATTTTGTACCCTCTGTTATAGTTGACCCGAACCGTTTATTGGAGAGTCTTATCAAAATTTCAAAACTTGATGAACCTGTCTTCCACAGGCAATTAGAGCCGCAAAAAATAGCTTTAAGAGGCAAAAAATGCAAATCTAAAAAGTAAATTCTCTTAGGTCGGGATCTCGAATCTCGACCTATATTCAATTAATATTTTGCTAAACTAAAAAGAAAATTTTATAAGAATCAGTAAATTCTACATTTTTTCAATTTTACATCGAACCACCTTAAAATTTTATCACGAATCGATCAAAAGTTTCATCTGCAATAAACGCCACATCAGCGTTGAGGAATCGGGATCCTTCACCTTTTTAGTCCATCAAAGTGCGAGTTCACAAAAGCTGCATAATCGTTCACCCTGGTCGCCGCATTTAGATACACCGGCATCTCCGGCTCTGGCGCATTCCTATACCACTCTTCTAGTTCCTGTATCGTCCTGCCGCAAATTTAAACGATCTGGACCAAAAGTGGAGGATATCTTAAAAGTGGCCACCTGTTTTTTTTCAAAGTGGCCACTTTTTACGCTTGAAAGTGTTCAGTTGGCTGATTTTAAGCAGTTTTAACCTTATGATAACGTGTTCCGGATAAACGATATAGGTTGGCTTGGTTTTTTATTTCCTGAGGCTTTAAATTTGGTTTTAGCGATAGGTTTTGACAGGGGGTTGTCAGCTTAAGTTCTCAAAGGCTTATTTAAGTGCGGTCTATGGCCATGAGTGTGCTTTTGCTACGCAAAAGAGATGTTTTGGAGATACGTCGTTCTTGAAGTTGGAATAAAAAAATCAGAATTAGGGATGCTGGGGATAACCGGGAATATAAGCAAAAATGTTAGCTGGTATGAACAGTTTGGAACGGAATGCGTTGGCTACTATTACCGAAATCTACACCTAAAGCCTCATTATTAATTAATAGGTACGTCTCAGGTTGCTACGGAAATTATTGGGAACGGTCACCGTTTCATAGTTCGGCATGCTGCCCGTATGTCCCACCAAGATCTTCCTTACGGCCGGTTGGCGGAACCCCTGTACCAAGACCACAAAAGCGGCATTTGGTTCTGCCGGTATGACCGTGGAAAGGACATAGTTGCCAGGATTACCCGTTTCTGCCATCCGCAGGATCAAGTTGCCAGATCGTTTGGCCGCACCGGCGGTGTCCAAAGCGACATAGCTCGAATAGGCACCAAATGCCAGGTTCTGCGGCAAGCCCGCTTCCTGCAGGCTTTCATCAGCCGCCACCTGTTTCACCAGTAGGTTCTGGGTACCGGGCGCAAGGTGCACCACCCTTACCCTTACCCTTACCTTGCCCTTTTCGCCACGGTATTCTTCGGGTACCTGTACAATCTGGTAGGCATCATCGGCAGCGGCATCTTCTACCAGATAAAAGCTTTGGAGCTCATCTCTTTGGGTCAACTTGGTCTCCACCGCCTTCAGGAAAACCTTGTTGAAGCCCGAGAAAATGAACTTGTAGCTGCCCAATCCAATGGGCATATAATATAGCGGCTGGTAACGGTCGTAGCGCACGCCGGGGTTGTTGAAAACCGTTCCGGTCCGGTTATAGGGATATTGGCGCTGGTCGCTGACCGGCTCATAGACATCCTCGTATTGGGGAAAGTAAAGAAACTTTCCATTGGGCACGCTATCGTTGATGAACACCATGTTCTTATTGCGCAGGCGCTGCACGTTGCCCAGTACCTCCGAAGCATTATAAAAGTTTACGCCTCCGCTGATTTCACCGGGCACCACTTCTGCTATATTCTTCTTACAGCCCAGCAGGCCAAAAGACAGCAGGCATAGGGCAAAGTGTAGATTTCGTTAAAAGTAACCACTGCTTTTCGTTCCAAACTGGCCACCCAACCTGTTGTTCAGCTTTTGCGCTCCCATTCCACGGATAATACGATATTCATAATCTGGGATCCACGGAATCTCAAGTAGCTAACCTTTTTAAACCCCTTTTGCTACGCAAAAGACTACATCTCCGCCAATTATACAAGAAATTATGAACGATAATTTAGGTTTATGAGAGCAGGTAATAACCTTTTGATTTTAGGCAGATTTAAGGAGTTGTAAAGCATGTAAAATATGGGTGTTGTGTAACAGTTCAAAACAGCGATTTTGATGCTTAAAACCCTTTAAAATCAGTCATGTGGTCACTTTTCAGCGAAATCGGGTGGCTACTTTAAAGCGTAATAAGTGGCCACTTTGAAGAAAAAAAAGGTGGCCACTTTTGGAATATCCCCCAGCCTATCCACCTTTTCCCCTACATTTTTATAGAGCCCGGCCGTCTGCATGGCATAATAGCTACGCTGGTTCTCCGCTCCCGTTCCATTGAACTTCCTGACCACCTGGTTGATATTGATACCGATAGCCTTCAGCTCCTTGCGTATGCCCGCCAGCTCCTCCATCACCGGGTTCATCGAGGCATCCTCTTGGTAGAGCCTGATCTTTTGGTTTCCCAGCATCCTTCGGCAAACCTCGGCCACCGAAGGGCTGTGGCTTTCCTTTTTCAGCGTTTCCAGTTTTTTGAACAGCGTCTCGGACACCCTGATAATGATGTTATGGCTGAGCAGCTCCTGGCTATTGGTTAATTTCTTTCTTGGCATAACTGGCTAGAGGTTACGCTTCCAGCAGCACGAGTTCCGAGTGGTGCCCCGGCCTAAAGGACGGCAAAGATTTTTTGCGCATGCAAAAATACATCTTTGCCTAGACCACGCGGGCTACCAAACAAAGCTCCCTGTAACAGTGCTGGAAACAATGATAAATGGAATAGGTACGGTTTTGTTTAGGGTCTAGGAACACCGCTTCTGTCAATTTCGGCAGCGGCCTGCGCCACGGCTTTTCGTATCTGGAGCCTCAACCAGTTCCTGGGAACCGATTTTACATTCTTCATTTTGAGGTAGGTGCTTCCGTTAAATCTTCTGCCTTGAATATTTGGATTTCTGTAATTTCCCATAGCTATAAATCTTTGGTCCGATGCAAAGTTGAAAAGGAGAAAAGTTATCCCGTCCCTACTAGGGAAAAATAGTTTACCGGTTTAATTTTTTCTGCCCTACTAGAGATGAACACTGTAGATATCTAGCTAAAATCGCAGCTTACAAGTTTCAATCCGCCAAGTAGAATGCGCTATATAGAAGTAGAAAAAAGAAAAGTGACCCCTAGGAGAGTCAAGGAAATCTTTGCCAAACATGGAACCGTCATTTCAGATGAAAAGGCAAAAAAAGTCTTGGATTTGATGTATAGATTTGCTAAATTATCTATCAAACAACTGGTTACGGACATCCACGGAGATAACCAGCAAATCCATCCAAAAACTTAATCCAAATATTTATGGCAAAAGCACATTTGTACATTAGGGTGAGCACGGACGAACAGGCCGACCGTGGCTTCTCCCAGCGGGACCAGGCAGAAAGGCTCACCGCCTACTGCCAGAGACTGCAGATCGACATCGGAAAGGTCATCTTCGAAGACCATTCGGCCAAGACCTTCGAACGCCCCCAGTGGAAGAACCTCCTGTCCTCCATCAAACGTACCAAGGGAAACGAATGCGACTTTATCCTGTTTACCAAATGGGACCGCTTCAGCAGGAACACCTCGGACGCCTACCAGATGATCTCCATCCTACGGACCTATGGCATCGAAGTCATGGCCATAGACCAGCCTCTTGACCTTTCCATCCCAGAAAGCAAGATGATGCTGGCCGTCTTCCTTTCCATGCCAGAAGTGGAAAATGACCGCAGGGCCTCCAATGTATTTTTCGGTATGAGACGGGGCAAAAAGGAAGGCAGGTGGATGGGCATGGCCCTCCCTGGCTATAAGAACCTGACCACCGAGGGCGGCAGAAAATATATCGCACTGATAGAGCCCGAGGCCAGCCACATGAAATGGGCATTTGAAAGGATTTCCGAAGGCATCTACGGAACAGAGGTCATCTGGAAAATGGCCAGGAGACGCGGACTGAAATGCTGCAAAAGCTCATTCTGGTCAGCCATTACCAATCCCGGTTACTGCGGAAAAGTGGTCGTTCCAGCCTATAAGGAGGAAGAAATGCAGATCGTAGAGGGAAAACACGAGGCATTGATCAGCGAAGAACTTTTCAATGAAGTACAGGAAATGCTAAAGGGCAGGAAGAAAAAGCCAGCATTGAGACAGACCTTTGATGAAAAGCTGCCACTACGTGGTTTTCTGATGTGCCCCAAATGCGATTGGTTGATGACCGGCAGCGCTTCCAGGGGACGCAGTGCGTATTACCATTACTACCACTGCAAGCACGAATGCAAGATCAGGTATCCGATCGGAATTGTACATGAGGCGTTCGAAAATGAACTCAGGGCACTGGTTCCAAGGCCTGGCACGATGGAAATATACCAAGAGATTATCCTGGATATTGTTGCGATGGAGGAAAGCTCACGTGAAGCCCATATCAAACGTTGCCTGGCACTGATCACCGACCAGGAAAAGAAGGTAAAGAAAGCCAAAAACCTTTTGTTGGCAGAAATCATCGACATTGGCGAATATCAGGAGATCAAAAAGGACTGTGAAGTCAAAATGGCCAGCTACAAAACGCGCCAATCACAGCAAGGTCGAACCACTGGGGAACGAAAAGAAATTGAAAAAACCATAAAAAAGGGCTTGGAGAACCTTAGGGACATCATTCGGCTTTATGAGGATTCTGACGTCGATCACAAGCGAACGATCATTTCGACCCTTTTTGCCAATAAATGGCTGTTTGACGGCAAAAAACATCGAACCGGTAGAATGAGTGAGGGAGCGGAGTTTATCTACATGAAGAACAAGGAGTTACAAAATAAAAAAACCGGAAACAAAGTTTTAAAAAACTCTATTTCCGGTATGGTACCCAGGGCCGGGATCGAACCGGCACGGTTTCCCATTGGTGTTTGAGACCAACGCGTCTACCAATTCCGCCACCTGGGCATTTCTCCGTAAGCGGGAGCGCAAATCTATAAAAACACCTGCTATTACGCAAGTTTTATTTAAAGTATCGGCGAATTATTTAATCAAAATTTTGTTTCACACAGATATACAGCGTATTAATTTGCTATAGGATCTTCCTCTTTCAATTTTTTTTCTACGTAGAAAGGAACAAATGGAAGTAAAGAAGCAACAAATAACATTACAACTTTTAGAAAACTCCACTTTCTCTCCTGCCATGCCATTACCAAACATGCAATATAAAGCACGAATAACAGTCCGTGTGCCCAACCAACATATTTTACAGCTAACGGCATATCAGCCCAATATTTAAGCGGCATAGCGATAAACAACAATACGATGTAAGAAATACCTTCTGCTAGGGCAACTTTTCTGAATAGATTTAAAGAAGACATAATTTTAATTTTCTGCTAAAATAGCTGATTAGCAACGAAAAGCCTCATTTATGTAGTTTAATGACAATGCAACAACTAAAGCTTGGCTAAACTTTCCTTTAAACGTTGGATGTATTTATTTCGGTAATATAAATCTTTGATACTTGCCAGCGTGATTTGTTGCTGTTCAATTTCTTGAGTTTCAAATTGGACTGTTTGTGCGTTCAATTCATTAGTTAACAAATGTTCAATATGTTCTATTTCACTTTTAACATCTGCCAGTTTTATAGCGTCAGGATCAAACTGCAAATCCATGATGGTTTCATTTACATCCATCATCTCCATTAAAAACGACTGTGGTAGCGTATAATTTTCGCCTTCGCTAATTATGCCTTTCAATTCTAATACGTATTGAAGCACCTTTTTTGGAGCTTTAAGCACTTGGAATGCTTTATTGTTCAGTGTTGATAATTCTAAAACCTCCTCTTGCTTCTCGGCACTTTCATTAATATAAAAATCGGGATGGTACTTTTTGCTCAACGCATAAAACTGCTGTTTCACCACATTTTGATCTGGATGAAAAGTTATAGGCAAATCGTAAAGTTCAAAGTAATTCATTTTTAAAGCTGAAAGCCTAAAGCCTAAAGCCTAAAGCTACTTGCTTTAAGCCTTAAGCTTTTAACTTAAATTATATCCCAAATTTCTTTAATATATCGTTACCGAAGGCAAATACCATTAAACAGAGTAAGATCACAAATCCCACAACCTGCGCCCGCTCCATAAATTTATCACTCAAAGGTTTTCCTTTAATCATTTCTATAATCAAGAATACTACGTGACCACCATCCAGTGCTGGAATTGGCAATAAGTTCATAAAAGCCAAAGCCATTGAAATCAAACCTGTTAAACTCCAGAATTTCTCCCAGTCAAACTCGCTACCGTATACTTGTGCAATACCAATTGGACTACTGATATTACGAAAACTCAACTTACCTGTAATCATTTTCCAGATACCTTTGGCATTGTCTGTGAACGATGTCCAGCCCTTATCTACGCCAATAGAAAAAGATTCGAAAAATCCGTAGTGAATGGTTGTTAGCTCTGGTCTAACTGGTGGAATTACAATAGCCAGCGTGCCTTGCTGAGAAACTGTCGGTGTTAAGGTCATCAACTCTGTTCCCCTTAACAGCTCCACCGTAATTTTTTTGGCTTTATTTTTAGATATCTCCGATGTTATTTCATCATGAAATTTAACAGTTTTACCATTAATTGCTAGGATACTATCCCCTACTTTGATACCTGCAGCATGAGCTGGTGCTTCTACTTTTACCGGTTCTGGTTTTACAAAAATCGCTTTAATCTTTTCTAGAAAACCCAATTCAGGTTGCAATTCTTCTGGGGTTGGCACTCCAGCAATTTTCATCGCCACCATTCTAGGTCCTACAAACTCTCTAATTTTATACTTACTAATACTATCTAAAACAGATTCAGGCACTCGTAGATCTATGGCTTTTCCGTCACGAGAAATAGTCAGTTTAGTATTGTTCAACAATACTTTAGAGCTTAATATTTCATCTAAGTAAATCAATTTCTGACCATTTACAGCTAAGATTTTATCTCCAGGCTGTAAGCCCATCTGTTTACCAACTATACCAGGACTAATACCGTTCGCTAGTTTATCGTTAGGGATAAATGTATTGCCGTATTTGAATGCCACCATCCAAAAAATGAAAATACCTACAATAACGTTAACAATAATTCCACCCAACATCACTATTAGACGTTGCCAAGCTGGTTTTGAGCGAAATTCCCAAGGTTGTGCTGGTGCTGCCATCTGCTCAGTATCCATCGATTCGTCGATCATTCCTGATATCTTCACATAACCACCTAAAGGCAACCATCCCACACCGTATTCTGTATCTCCTACCTTAAAACTGAAGAGTTTAAATCCCCAAGCGTCAAAGAAAAGATAAAATTTCTCAACCTTTATTCCGAAAGCTCTTGCTGCTAAAAAATGTCCTAATTCGTGTAAAATTACTAGTATCGATAACCCCAGCAGAAGCTGGCCCGCCATAATCAATCCGTCCATATTTTATTGTCGTATATTCTATTTTAGATGTGTTAAACTTTGTTTTGTTACTAATTCTTTAGCAAATGTTCTTGTCAATTCATCTGCTTTTAAATAATCATTTAATGTTGGATGAGACAAAAATTCCATTTCTTCCATACATTGCTCAATTACATCACTCATTTCCAAAAAGCCAATTTTATCCTTTAAAAATGCTTCTACTACTATTTCGTTAGCGGCATTTAAGATACAAGGCATGTTTCCGCCCTTTTCCATTGCAATGTAAGCAAGCTCAAGGTTACGAAAACTTTTTGTATCTGCCTCAGAAAATGTCAATTCTGGATATTTCAAAAAGCTAAAACGCTCGAAATCTGCTTTTAATCTTTGAGGATAGGCCAATGCGTAGTGAATAGGTAATTTCATATCTGGCAAGCCCATCTGCGCCTTAATAGAACCGTCGGTAAATTGCACCATAGAATGGATGATGGACTGCGGATGCACCACTACTTCCACTTGCTCTGGCTTTAAATTGAATAACCATTTAGCTTCAATCGCTTCTAAACCTTTGTTCATTAAAGAAGCAGAGTCGATGGTAATTTTAGCACCCATCACCCAATTTGGATGCTTTAATGCTTCATTTTTGGTAACTGTAGCTAAGAATGATCTGTCTTTCCCTCTAAATGGCCCTCCAGAAGCAGTGAGTAAAATTTTCTCAATTTCGTTCTGCTCTTCGCCAACCAAGCACTGAAAAATAGCTGAATGTTCTGAATCTACCGGAATGATTTTCACGCCGTGTTGCTTCGCCAAATCCATCACCAACTCTCCCGCTACTACCAAGGTTTCTTTATTGGCAAGGCCGATGTCTTTCTTAGCTTCAATGGCGGCAACTGTAGGTTTTAGACCCACAGAACCCATTACAGCAGTTAAAATCAATTGTGTTTGTGGCAATTGCACTGCAGCAATTAAACCTTCTTCTCCAGCAATAACTTTTGTATTTGGCAATGCCGATTTAACCTGCTGATACAAGCTTTCGTTTCCAATTACCACTAATTCGGGCTTGAATTCCAATGCTTGGGCAATAAGTAAATCTGCGTTGTGTTGTGCAGTAAGGGCGTCAACTTTGTACAAATTAGGGTTTGCCCGCACTACTTCTAATGCTTGCGTTCCTATTGAACCTGTGGAGCCTAGTATGGATATGTGTTTCAAATACTTTTTCTCTTTGTCATGCAGAGCTAAGCGAAGCATCTATTTTACAGATTCCTCGTTCCTCGGAATGACAGTTTAATTTATAAATCTCTCCAACCCCTCCGCTATCTTTCTATCGTTACTTAACCTTGGTACTTTATTCTGTCCACCCAACTTACCTTGCGATTTCATGTAATTCACAAACGCATCTTTTTGCAAGGAAGTAATTTTTAATGGCTGCAGAATATTTCCTTCTATTAAATCAAAATAGTAAATATTTTTCTGTTGTAGGGCCTTATCTACCTTTAAAGCAAACGTAGCTAAATCTGCTGGTGCTTTTACAAACTCTACAAACCACTCGTGGTAAGGCAGCTCGCCAACAGCTGGATTTACCTGTGGAGCTACGGTAAACTCTGTTATTTCGATTCCTTCTTCATTTGCTACCGATAACAATGCATGTTCTACTTCCTCGCCAATAACATGTTCACCAAAAGCGGAAATAAAATGCTTTATCCTTCCTGTAACTATAATTTTGTAAGGATTCAAAGAAACAAACTTAACGGTATCGCCAATACTGTAGGCCCATAAGCCAGCATTTGTATTTAAAATTAATGCGTAGTTTTTATCTAGTTCTACTTCTGCTAAACTTAATCTGGTTGGATTTTCATTATAGTATTCTTCCGAAGGAATAAATTCATAAAACATTCCTGCATCTGCTAACAATAACAATCCTTTGTCGGTCTGACTATCTTGATAAGCGATAAAACCCTCTGATGCTGGATAAGTCTCAATAGCAGCTATTTTTCTGCCAATACTAGCTTCTATTTTAGCTCGGTAAGGCTCGTAGTTTACACCTCCGTAAACAAAAAGTTCAAAGTTTTTAAAGATATCTTTGATCTGCTTGCCTCCAGATTTTTCGCTCAACTTATCGAAATACATTTGTACCCAAGGCGGAATACCAGAAATCAACCTCATATCTTGATGGATAGTTTCATCTACAATGGCGTCAACTTTCTGTTCCCAATCTTCAATACAGTTGGTTTGATAGCTCGGCAATCTATTTTTCTGCAAATATGCTGGCACCAAATGCGCCACAATTCCAGATAATCTACCAATGTTAATTCCGTTCTTTTTCGTTAAAACCGGACTGCCTTGCAAGAAGATAATTTTACCATCTACAAAATTTGCGTTACCAGTTTCGTGGATATAAGTTAACAAAGCATTTCTGGCTGCTTTAACGTGCTCTGGCGTAGATTCTTTAGAAAGTGGAATGTACTTTACCCCAGAAGTTGTACCCGAAGTTTTAGCAAAGTACAAAGGTTTTCCTTTCCACAAAATATCTGGTTCTCCCGCTACAACCCGCTCTATGTATGGCTTCAAATCCTCGTAATCTCTTACAGGAACATTTGCTTTAAAATCTTCGTAATTTTTAATTTTAGAAAACTGATGGTCTACACCGAAAACAGTATGACCTGCCTCAGCTATCAACTTCTTTAAAGTACGCTCTTGCGCAGCAACGGCGTCGGTTTTCCAACGCTCAATTCCCTTCACTACAAAAGATGCAAATACCCTACCTAAAACTGATTTTAATCCCATAACTCTATCCCCAACCTCCCGAAAAATCGGGACAGGCTCTAAAGGGGCTTTTCCTTTCTCTCGTTAATATTTGAATGATTTATTCTGCACATAGAAATTAACTCCCCTTTAGGGGATTTAGGGGTTTACATGATGTTATGAATGATGTCTGGATGTTCATCACCATTATATTCATTCATAATTTTACGATAAGCTACCGCAAAAAAAGCAGTTGAAAACGGTACAATCACAAATGAACTGAAAACTACTACAATTAATGAACTGTACTGACTAATATCGTAATCTAAAAATAGGTTTACTAATCTAAAACCCATCAAAATTACGATGTAGAAAAAGCCAAAAACAATTGCCTGTACCACTACCAAACCTAACAAAATCATTAAAAGTTTAATGAAATTCCCTTTAGTTGTAGCTAAGCTTAGCTTGATAGATTCCCAAGGTGAACTGTGTTTATCTATGATAAAGAATGGGAAGAAAATTATTCTGATGAAAGTAAAGAAAATACTTAGTACGGCAATACCAACCGCTATGTTTACAATAATTTTTCCAGTTTCGGCATAACCATCAATCACACCCTGATTAACCAATAATTTCAATAGCAAATCGAGTAGATATAAAACTGGCATCAATAAAATACCAACAAAAAATATGCTTAAGCCAAAAAATATCGTTGCTATCAAAAACTTGATAATTTCAGTTCTGGTTGGCAATGTTTCTATAATTTGTATATCAGCATTTTCAGTATCCAACAGTTTGAAAATATATTTAATCATGCAAAGTTCTACCACACAGTAACTCATCATAAAAATTAGCAACATGATAAATTTAATGCCCATGTTTACATCTTCCATAAAGAAAGCCATAAACGTTGATGTTGATGCCGTTAAAAAGATGAGAAAGCAGAGGGTAGCAATAGAAAAGTAATTATCTCTGGTTACTTTCCATGCCTGCATGATTACATCTTTTACCGCGAAAGTACTCTCTTTTAAGTAGTTAATCATTATTTTATTGTTATTCGTCTGGCGATAATCGTTTGGCGTTGATGTAAAATCGCCAAATACTTATCGCTCTACTTTTTACTTTCTAAATATAACTCGTTTCACAAAATCTTGTATAAAACCTAGGCCATAAGCTGTTAATTGAATGAAGGATGCTATAACACTCAAAAATGCAATTTTTATTGATTTATTGACCTGCCAAGCATGAAAAAATATCAACAAAAAGTAAAGCAACAGAAAGAAGTTACAAACGTATGCCAAAGGGCGATATAATATGTTACACGCAATTGTGAAACCCAATCCTAAAGTGAAAATTGCGGGAAAGAAATGTACCGCCTTTAGCTCCGATGGGAAATGTTTGTAAATATTGATACGAGCTCTCCCGAAAAAGTGCAATTGTTTGTAAAACTGCTTGAAACTTGTTCTACGTTTATGATAAACCTTTGCCGCTGGAATTAAGCCGATCTTAAAGCCATTCTCATGTATACGAATGCTATACTCAATATCTTCGCCTAAACGAGTAAGGATAAAACCACCAACCTTCTCATAAACTTCTCTAGAAAGCCCCATGTTAAAGCTACGCGGATGGAATTGACCGATATGTTTTTTATTGCCTCGAATACCTCCTGTGGTAAAAGGAGACGTCATGGCATAGCTGATGGCTTTTTGAACTGGCGTAAAGCTTTCATGTGCTGCATCTGGACCACCAAAAGCATCTAATTGGTGCTCAAACAAATAGTCCTTCACAGTTTCTAAATAGTCAGAAGGAACTAAAATATCAGAATCGAAGATGATAAAATAATCGCCTTTGGCACGTTCGAAACCGAAGTTTCTAGAAAAACCCTGGCCAGAATTCTCTTTGAAGAAATACTTTACATCGAGCTTGTTCTCGAAACTTGCCACAATATCCTTCGCATCATTAACAGAACCGTCTTCTATCACCAATACCTCAAACTGCATATAAGTTTGCTTGCACAAAGTGGATAGCAGTTCTTTAATTTCCTGCGGACGATTGTATAAAGGGATAATGATGGAGAAAAACATTTCTTGAGGCTGAAAGCCGAAAGACTAAAGACCAAAGCGATTTAAGCTTTATGCTTTAGTCTTTAAGCTTAATTAATTTCCTTTTCTATTAAATACTGATTTCTTTCTGGGGCATTACGACCAACTAATTCGGCTACAAAACCTGCCAAAAACATTTGCGAGCCTACTACTATAGCCACCAATGCTAAATAAAATAATGGTTGGTCTGTAGAGTTACGATATGGTAAGTTGTTCCAAATATGAACCTGCTTTTCTACCATAATGTAAATAGCCATAATGATACCGATGAAGAAACTTAACACGCCTAAAGAACCGAAAAAGTGCATAGGGCGTTTACCAAATTTACCTACAAAGAAGATAGACATCAAGTCTAAAAACCCATTGATAAACCTGCTTAAACCAAATTTAGTTACGCCATATTTACGAGCTCTGTGTTCTACCACCTGCTCTCCTATTTTGGTAAATCCTGCCCATTTAGCCAATACTGGAATATAACGATGCATTTCGCCATAAACTTCTATGGTTTTTATTACATCGCTACGGTAAGATTTTAGTCCGCAATTGAAATCGTTTAGTTCTATACCGCTCATTTTACGAGTTGCAGCGTTAAACAATTTGGTAGGAATAGTCTTCGTAATTGGATCGTAGCGTTTTTTCTTCCAGCCCGAAATCACATCGTATCCTTCATCTTTAATACGGCTGTAAAGTGCTGGTATTTCATCTGGACTGTCTTGCAAATCTGCATCCATGGTAATTACAACATCGCCTTGCGCTACAGCAAAACCCACATTTAAAGCCGCAGATTTACCATAGTTACGCCTAAATTTGATGGCTCTGATACTCGCAAACCTCAATTTCAGTTCTGTAATTACCTGCCACGAACGGTCGGTACTTCCGTCGTCAATAAAAATTGCTTCGTAAGAAAAGTTGTGCTTCTTCATCACATCATCTATCCAAGTAATTAACTCGGGCAGCGACTCATCTTCATTATATAGCGGTACTACAATTGATATATCCATTCTTTAGTATTGAATATTGCGCATTGCATATCGAGATTGATCGTCTAAACTTGCAACTGCCATAAAAAACAACGTGCAAATTTCATCAAATAAATTGAGAAAATTGCACGTTTAAAATATAAATCAAAATGCCTTAGTTCGTTCCGAAATTAGGATCATTTTGGCCAGCAAAAGGGTTTGGATTGCTACGTTTAAAAATTAACGCAAAAATAAGCGCACCGATAAAATACATAATTGAAGATATCCCAAATGCCATTATTGCTTGACTGAATGACGGTGTAAACTGTTGTTCAAGGTTTTCACGTGTCTTATCTAAGGCCTTTGCAGATTCTTCGTCACTTAATCCAAATGATTTAAGTGTTGCTTCTGTTTTAGTCATCACCATTTCTTTCATCTGTTCTGGGTAACTAGTGTCGATATACTTACCAAAAAGTATATTAAAGACAAACATTAAACCCATTGCCAAGATGAACATTACAAAAATAGGCCACAAAGCTTCTCCAAAACTCCAGTACCCACCTACTTTTTTACGCATATCTAAGCAGAAAAATATAGCTAGCACCAAACCAATAATTAGCGAGAATGCTGCATACCAATAAGAGCTCATTAAACCTGGTGCCACGTACCAAGTAACTAAAAAGATTACAATGTTTACGATGCCCCAAATCAATCCATTCTTTAAGGCTTCACTTTTGATGTTTACTGTATTGTCCATAATTAGTTTTGTTATCTAGTTTGGTTAAAATTAGTAATTAAACTATAAACAGACGCATCGAATGCCTTATTGTTACTATATTTTTCTAAATCTTTATAAGCTTGTTCTGATGCAGCAGGCTGCAAGAAGAACGCCATAAATGGTACAAACAGCTCTTGCATTTCTTCTGCCAAGTTTAAAATTTTGGCGTTTTCACAAATTTCCTGGATGCTTGTTTCTGCTAATTGCTGGTTGCTAATCAAATCCTCATAAATGTGGAATTCATCTTGGAATTCGTCTTCATCAACCAATAAAAACTCCTTCAAGAAATCTTCTAACTCTGGTTTAATCTGCTCATCATGGCACTCGTTGATGTACAACAACAAGTTCAACAATTCAGTTCCTCTATCAATCGTTTCATCTTCAATTGCTTCCCATTCTTTAGAGTCTAAATAATCTTCTTCTAATTTATTTACATCACTGGTAAAGAAATTGATCATCAATAAATCGAAGAAAACCTCTCTTAGCTCTTCAAATTTTGGATATTCATCAAAAACTGCATCGAACTTTTCTACTTTATCCATAAAATCAGCATCAGCTTCAAAAACTGCTACCAATTTGTGCGTTAGCTCTACGCTAGCTGCTTTATTTACTTCTCCGAATTTGGTTAGTGAAGCTGTGATTGTTTTTTTTACGATGTTGTTCATTGTTATTTTTGATTACTTGTCATCCTGAGCGCAGCGAAGGATCTATGTTTTTTAGATTTCTCGTATCGTCGAAATGACAAATGGTTTAAAAAATCTGATACTGCTTATTATTGCAAACCAATTCTACTTTTCCTTTTAATGTTTTATTAAATAAAGGTGAATTAGCTGATTTTGATTTATTCGTTTCGTTGTTGAAAGTCCACTCTTTGGTAGCATTGAAAACGGTAAAGTTTGCCGCTGCCCCCACTTTTATATTAGGAACTTCCAATTTAAGCAAGTTTCTCGGTGCTACGGCTAATTTTTCTACAATTAGTGCGGTATCTAAGCCAGCTTGTACCAATAAAGGCAAAACCGTTTGTAGTGCTATAATTCCGTAGTTGGCAATCTCAAATTCTACATTTTTAAATTCAATTTCATAGGGACGATGTTGTGAAGAAATTGCATCGATGGTACCATCTTTTAAACCCGCAATTAACGCCTTGTTATCGGCTTTGCTACGTAATGGTGGCTTTACTTTGTAGTTGCTATCGAAATCATTCAATAATTCTTCTGTAAACACCAGCTGATGGGCAGCAACATCGCACGTTACTTTTACGCCATCTTTCTTAGCTTTTTTAATTAACGCTACCGAACCTGCGGTAGAAATATTGCTGATATGAATTGGAGCGTTATGATATTGTGCTAGGAAAATATCTCTAGAAACCTGCATTTCTTCTGCTAATGCTGGAATACCTTTCATGCCTAATAAAATGGTAGTAGCACTTTCATTTACCTGAGCTTTTCCAACCAATGCTTTATTTTCTGGATGTGTAAACAACAAACCATCAAAACCTAAGGCATATTGCAAGGCACGGCTCATGAAACCATCATCTGCAATGGCTTTGCCAGCTTCTGCAAAAGCAACGGCGCCTGCTTGTTTCATATCATACATTTCGGCCAGCTCTTTACCCTCTAAATTTTGGCTAATTGCACCTATCGGATGTACATCTACCAAACTACCTTTAGCTCTGTTTAGAATGTACTCTACCTCGCCCTTGCTATGCACTACCGGTTTTGTATTTGGCATAATAGCAATTCCGGTAAAACCACCTGCAGCAGCGGCAGCCGTACCAGTGCTAATATCTTCTTTGGTCTCTAATCCAGGATCTCCAAAAACGCAGTTTAAATCGAAAAAACCTGGAGAAAGCACTGCGCCATTACCTTCAAAAACTGTCTCCGATTTCTGCGCTTCCAGTTTACTTTCAATGGCAATAATAGTTCCTTTATCAACTCTCACATCGCAAGTTTTACCGTTAAACTCGCTACTCGCATCGGCAATTGTAATTCCCTTAATTAAGAGGCTCATGAATTTCTAAATTTTTATTTTTCAACTTTAACTACATAGACACATAGTTCTATTTTACAATTAGTTAACCTATGTTACTATGTGTTTATTTCTAACCTGATAAAATCTAACTAACAATATCTCGGCGGCTATAAAAACTAAGCTCAAAATTAGGCAAAGTTTCCATAACTCAGTTCCATTATTTTTTTCGGAAATAGCCGATGAAATGTTCTCCTTTTTAGCATCGATAAAGTGAACTTTCTGAGCACCAAAACGCTCTTCTAAATCACTTTGACTATCATATGTCATATTCGATTCTGCTCTGTTATCGTTAAAAGCAACCACAGCTAAAGTAGAGTCTGCTTTTCTTACGTTATAAAATCCAGCTTTCTGTATCTGATCTGCGACATATAGTAATGTTTTACCATTTTGATGGCTGATATCTGGGATTACTTCAAAACCATCGCTCATTAACTTCAAAGATTGATTTGCTCCAAGCTTCACCGACGGCAAAGTGATCAAATTATCTTTAGAAATAGTATAAAATAATGGCTGATCTTTAGCACTTTCAAAAGCTATTTTATACATAAGCGGCACAAAAAGTGGGTGTTTTGAAAGATTTCCATCCGCCTCTTCTAAACCTGTAGCTGCTAAGAAAATTTGTCCTGAACCCATTGGGTAGCGAGCTAAATAAGTTTTTCCAGCTGGTAATTGTAGCAAAGGTTCTTTGGCAGTCCTACTGTTATCAGCATAAGTAAAATACCGATTAACCAATGGCAAATCCATATTTCTAGGCAAGGATTCGAATACATCTTTAAACAAAGGATGGTTCAATTCTATTTGTGAAACCTTGGTTGGTTCGGTCACTAAATTGGCAACCGCAGGCAAATTCAAAGTGGTTAAAAACGAGGTATAGCTAGCAGGATCTGTAGTTGTAGAAGGCAGAATGACCACCGAACCACCGTTATTCACGTAGTTTTTTAGTTCCTGTGCCAAACCACTGGAAGGTTGTACAATTCCGTTCAGCACAATTAAACTGTAATTTGAAAAAGCAGCATAATTGATGTTATTTTCAGAAACCGATGTCAATTGGAAATAAGGATCTGCATTGAAAAGCGCTTCAATAAACTTAGCGGCTTTGTTACCATTAATGCTCAACACTTGTTGATTAGCACTCACTTGAAAGCTGAAATTCAATTCATCATCGAACGTTAAAGGAAAATCTTTAATGCTCAACACTCCTTTTTGCCAGCCCAAACCTAAGCCACTGTAAGAAAGTGTATCGACTGCGGTTGCTCCCGCAGCTACGTTAATACTTCCAACAGCTTTCTGTTGATTGTTAATCGTTAACTTTAGCGGAACATTTTTCGCTTCTTCATTGCCAAAGTTTTTCAGCCGAACAATGATTTTTTCTGAAGCATTTGGCTGGTGTACCGGAGAAAGAAACCAAACACTATCTACCGAAATATTAGGCAACTCGTTGGCACTTAACTTCACTAAGGCAAGCTGCGTGTTTTGTTCTTTTTTAATAGTTTCTGTACCAGCAAAGTTCTTTTGAAAATCGGAGACTACGTAAGCATAACGATTGGCTACGCCAGTAAAAACGCCTTGCTGCCTATTAACCACCTGTTGTAAATTTCTATTTGCTGCCGATATCTTTACTTCATCTACCGCTTGTACAAACTCTTCCGAATTTAGCAGTCTTTGGTGCTTGCCTTCAAAATCGTTGGTCAAAAGTTGGAAACGATCGTTGAGCTGATAGGTTTTTACAATTTCCTTTGCTCTGCGTTTAGCTTCATCTAGTAAACTTCCCTCCTTATTTACCGCATCCATGCTATAAGAATTATCGAGGTAAATACTCACAATATTGCCGTTTGTCTTACTAGTTTCGGCGTTACTGTTGATGAATGGGCGGGCAAATGCCAATACCAAAAAAATGATAGCCAAAATACGAGCGACTAAAATCAATAAGTTTTTAAGTTTTTCTCTGGATGAGTTTTGCTCCTTTACTTCCTTAAGAAATGCTACATTACTGAAATAGACTTTCTTGAACTTCCGGAAATTGAATAAATGGATTATTATCGGGATTAATACCGCTAAAAGTGCAAAAAGGAAGCCCGGATAGAGGAAATTCATTAAAAACCAAAGGTACAAAAGATTTTCGATTTTATCCCGTACACAAGGGAACGTTTTACGATTTTATAGCACAAAGCATTTAACGCAAGGCCATAAGGTATTAATACGCCTTATTAAAAAGCAGTTAACAAATATTTAGGTTAATTGTTGTTTCTGTAAAGAATAAAACAATGAAAACAGATAAAAACAAAAACACTGAAGTGGATAAAACTAAAAAAACAAAGTTGCAAACTGATAAACCTCTAGCTGAAAAAGACGAGGTGAAACAGGCAGAGGCTAATCAAAGGAAGAAAAGTGAAAAATAGATGAATTAAAAATCTATGAACGTTAAATAACGTAATTCAGCTTTTCAAGAATTTCCTTAATTGAAAACCTTGCACCGCAAATGAATTCATCGGCTGCGCCATAATAAATAGTTAGCTCATCTCCATCAATTACATGTCCATTGGTAAAAACTACCGAACCGAAAAAGCCTTTTAACTCATAGCTTTCTGTCGGTTCCATAATTGGCTTTTCTGTACGGGCAATAACTTTTAACGGGTTTTCTAAATCTAACAGCACCGCTCCTAGGCAATAGCGATTTTCCTTATTGGCACCATGGTAAATCTCTAACCAACCCTGCTCGGTTTTTATGGGAGCTGCACCTGCCCCAACCCTTTCACTATCCCAGTAACCTGTTCTAGTTTTCACAATACATTTATGATTTCCCCAATGTAAGCCATCGTGTGACTCGGCTAGCCAGATAAAATTACCGCCAATATTCTTGCTAGATGGTCTGTGCAAAGCATAAAATTTGTCGTTTACCTTCTCCTCAAAAATCGCTACATCCTTGTTATGTGGAGGAAAAATTAGCCCGTGATTTTCGAAGCTATCCCAATCAGTTGTAGTTCGTAAACCTACAGCAACGCCGTTATCTGAAACAGCAGTGTAGGTAAGATAAAATTTTCCATCAATTTTGCTAACGCGACAATCTTCTATTCCAAATCGCTCTGCATAACCCTTTCCATGCAATTCCAAAGGTTCAGGGTTAAAATTAATACCATCATCGCTACTAAATAAACGCAGGTAAGAAATGGTGGTTAAGTAATCTAAACCTTTGTAATTGATTACCCTAGGATCATCGGCAATTAAGTCTGGATCGTCGAGCTTCAATTCTAAAATCTCTATTAAATCTGAAGTGGAACGCATTGGAACAAATATTTTTCCATCTTGTGGCGCAACATTTTCTGCTACTCTTACCAAAAGGCAAGTTTTTCCATCCCAAGAAAACACAGCAGGATTAAGTAAGCAAATTACTTGCAAGTTAGCGGCACTTGGCGCTAAATCTTGCGGTTTAAGCAACGGATTTTCTTTAAATCTTCTGGCGATATCCATTAACCACTAAGCTTGCTTTTTACTTAAACTTTCCATCAATTGCTCGTACAAGTCATCGCTCACCCGTTTCTCTGGACGCATTTTCTTCACTACAGTTTTCTTGCCTTTTGCCTTGGCCCGAATGATTTTCATTAGCTCTTTGCTGTATTCATCTTTAAAAGCGGAGATATCAAAATCTGAACTGTACTGCTTAATTAATGCCATCCCCACTTCCAGCTCTTTAGGTTTAACTGTTTGTAGATCTGCTTCAATTTCTTTACTGTTTCTAATTTCTTCATCAAACCTAATCTTGGTAATTACCAATACATTACCTAATGGATGGATTACACATAAATTCTCGTTGCTACGCAAGACAAAACGTGCAACTCCCGCTTTTTTAGATTTCTGCAAGGCTTTTAACAATAAAGCATAAGCTTTTTTACCCTGCGGTTCTGGCTGGGTGTAGTAAGACGTCTCGTAATAAATTGGATTGATTTCTGAAATATCAACGAAGTTTTCTAGTTCTATCAACTTAGTTTTTTCCGGCATAGCGCTGGCGAAGTCGTCATCTTCTAATACCACATAATTATCTTTCAGCAAAAAACCTTTAACAATTCGTTCGTATGGCACTTCTTTGCCGCTGCTTTCACTTACACGATGAAATTTGATTTTCGATAGATCTTTACCATCGAGCATATCTAAATCTAAGTTGCTATTTTGAACTGCGGAGAACAGTTTCACGGGAATATTTACCAATCCAAAACCTATAGCACCTTTCCAAATTGATCTCATACTTCTGTTTTTAAAGATTTTTACTTTTTAAAAACAGCTGTTAAAGCGAATAGTTTTATCAAAAAGAGCACTATTGTATCAGCCCGTGCATTACGCCATAACGTATCAATGCTGCCGAGTTTTTACACTTGGTTTTATCCAATAAACTCTGTCTGTGTCCTTCAATTGTTCGCTTACTTAGAAACAATTTTTCTGACATCTCAAGATTCGTTAATCCTTCGGCAATGAGTTGTAGAATTTCTAGCTCACGTAATGAAAAATCAATTTCATTATCTGGCATTGCCATTAAATATTGTTTGCTTTGCAACAGCTTGTCCATAAAAGACATGGTAAGTTCTGCGCAGAGATATTTTCTGCCCTGACTTACAAATTTCACAGCAAAAATCAGTTCTTCTGCACCAATATTTTTCAGTAAGTAGCCTTCTGCATTATTCTTGAAAGCTTCCATTACGTACTTTTCATGATCGTGCATAGAAAGCATTACCACCTTAACTTTTGGATATTTAGACTTAACTTCCTTTAACAATTGAATACCATCCATTTCTGGCATGTTGATATCCGCTAGAACCATATCCACTTCTTCTGAAGCCAACAGCTTCATTACTTCTATACCATTAACTGCTTCTCCAAGAACCTTAATACTTTCATCAGATTCTAAAAGCATTTTAATGCCGTTTCTAACGATATTATGATCTTCAGCTAATAAGATTTTTATCATCCTTGTTCTATATTTTGATGTATCTGAATTTTCCAAAGGGTCGAAATTATGTAAACAATAAATATCAAATTGGTGTCTAAACAACGTTAAGGGCAATAATCTTCTTTGCAGCGCAAAAACAAGTATTCTTCGGAATTAATTCCGTACAAATACCCCCTAAGTCCTGAACTGTATCTTTAGTATTTCGTCATTTTGTTGCATCTCTTCTAGTGCTTTTAGTACTTTTTCTTGCTGTTGTTTTCTATCAAAGCTTAGCACAAAGTCGTTGGTTTTGTCGTTCTGATCTACCGAAAAACTGATTTCGTTAAATGGAATATGGTATTTTGTGAACAGCTGCTCCATTTCAGTAATTCTGGCTAGTGCACCTTGTGGCATTTTAAGCTCCACTACAGTGCAACTGCCTTTCATGAAAAAGCGCTTTTCAATCCATTTAATTCCGCCCAAAACAAAAAGTATTAGTAAGGTAGCTATAACCGCAGCCCAATACATACCACCACCAACGGCAAGTCCAATTACTGCCATACTCCAAATAGATGCTGCCGTGGTTAATCCCTTGATTACCTCTTTTTTGAGGAAAATAATTGTACCTGCTCCCAAAAATCCAACCCCACTTACCACCTGCGCAGCTACTCGAGATGGATCAATATCGAAACCTCTTTTGCCTAATACATCTTCATAACCATGAATAGAAACAATCATAGCTAATGCTGCACCAACGGTAACGATAATATGTGTACGTAAGCCGGCAACCCATTCCTTTTGCTCTCTTTCAATACCTACTATTCCGCCTAAAACTGCGGCGATAATAATTCTGATTAGAATTTCTTTCTCATCTATATGTGAGCTTTCCAGGTTCATTTGCAGTTAATTATTACTACTTATTCCTTAAATACAAAGTGCATTAGTTTTGTTTTAAAATTTTTTAAAACGCTTATAAATCTTAAAATGCTAGAACTTATTTCTATGCTTAGTGTTTAGTTATGATAATACCAAGCAAAATGTCGAACCCATTAGACACTACATTAATCTTAAATACAATTCCGCTGGCCTGCTATATGCTAGATGGGAATGCAAATTTTAGCTACGTAAACAACAAGGCACTACGTTTCTTTAACATGACTAGAGAAGAAATGTTAGGCAATAATGTGTGGAAAATGTTTCCAGAATCAGTAAAAACCAATTACTATAAGGAAGTAAACGAAGCTATAGTTCATCAAAAGGAGACTACTTTCGAATATATTTCGGTTTTTAGCAAAAGTTGGATTAAACTTACGGTAACTCCACTGTTAGAAGGTGTGATTGTAACTTTTAGCTGTATTGAACGAGATAAACACAACGAAAATCTCTACAAAACCCTCGTAGAAAACACTCCTGACGTAATTACCAAATGGACCAGCGATTTAAAATTGAGTTATGGTAATGCAGCTTTTGAAGCAAAAGCTGGCATATCACTCGCAGATGCGCTAGGCAAAACGCACCAAGAAATTTGGCCGAACACAGATTTCGATATGTTAATTAATAAAGCGAAAACAGTTATCAACGAGGGACATTCGCAGACTGTTGTAATTCCTTTTACCACTACTGACCATGAAGTTTTCTACGACATCAAGCTGTCTCCAGAGCTTACAGTTGGTGGAAAAGTGGAAAGCGTAATAGAAATAAGTAGGGATATTACCAGCTTAAAAAACAGCCAAGATGCTTTTAATGCCGAGTTGAGAAACAAGTATAAATTGTTGTTTAACGCCATTAGCCAAGGCTTTTGTATTATTGAGTTGATTTGGAACGATGATAACAAGCCTGTAGACTATTGGCTACTAGAAGCAAACCCAGCGTTTGAGCGCTTAACTGGGCTAAGCGATTATGGTGGCAAAACCATAAAACAGCTTTGGCCACAAGCAGAACAGCACTGGTTTGATATTTATGGCAGAATTGTAAAGGAACAAAAATCTGCCCATTTTGAATTACCTGCTATTTTAATAGAAGGCTGGTTTGAAGTTGAAGCTTTCCCAATACCAGAATTGGGAGAAAACGTTCTTGGTGTATTATTTAATGATGTTACCGAAAGAAATAAAGCGCAAGACGTTTTACGACAAAATGAATTAAAAGAGCTAGAAAAAAAACAGCAAAAGGAAATACTGAAGGCTTCGTTAAATGCACAAGAAGAAGAAAGACAACGTATTGCCGAAATGTTGCATAATGGTTTAGGGCAAGTACTGTATGGTGTAAAAGCGAACCTAGAGCGTTTGAAATTAGAAGATGAAGATGCTTATGAGGAAAATTTGAGGGTGCTTGACCGCTCGAAAGAGTTGTTAGGCATGTGCATTAAAGAAAGTAGAAGAATTTCTCATGAGTTAATGCCGTCTATTTTAGAAGATTTCGGATTGAAAGCTGGTGTTAACGATATCTGCGCTCAGTTGAAAGGCAAAACACGATTCAAATGTACATTTTCGGGACTTGATGCCCCATTAGATAAATATTTACAACTTGCTATTTATAGGATCATTCAAGAATTGGCGCTGAATATTATGAAACACTCTGAAGCGCTGCATGCATCAATAAATATCACAGTTGAAGATGGCCAAGCAACAGTTACTGTGAAAGATAATGGTAAGGGCTTCGACACCTCAGAGAAAAGAGATAAGGGAATTGGATTAAAGACGATCGAATCGAAAGTAAAGTTACTTAATGGCAAAATGACAATTTCATCAGTACCAAAACAAACGACCATTCATATCCAATTCCCGCTGTAAGTTAGGCTGGAGTAAGACCGCCCAAGAAATCATCATAATCAAAAGTGATGGAATTCCAATGGTTGCGTTTAACCGTTTGCTGAGTTTCCTCTTCGATGCTGGGTTCTCCGCCTTTGTCTTGGTCTGCATCACTACCCTCAATTTCCGATTTTGGAATACCACTTATTGCCCCACCATCATTTTTTTCTTCCGCTTTACCCTTAGCATCGCCTTGGTTTTGTTGCTGAGACGAGCCTTGCTCATCGTGCACTTCTTCGTTTCTGTATTCCATTATTTCCTATTAATTATCTTTCTAAACGCAAGCGATACGTTTCTACCTCTTTCAAAGCTTCTAATATGCCTGTGCGCTGCTTTTGCAACAATTCTAAATGATCAGCATGATTTTCCTCGTCCGCAATTACTTCATCATATTTTTCAATAGCTGCTTGCTCCCCTGTTTCTATAGCAGCCAATATAGCTTCGTCTTCCTTGCTGCTTAAGGATTGTTTAATGTCGATCCAAGTTCTGTGTAAGGCTCCTAAAATACCACCTTCCTCATTTTCGCTTTCGCCGCCGTGTAATGTTATATGGCTTTTTAATTCGTTTGCATAAGCAACACGTTGTGAGGATAAGCGAAGAAATAGATCTCTCAGTTCGATACTATCTGTGGTATCACTAGCGGATAGATAACCTTCTTTGCCATCATTAACAATGTTCACCAATCCTTTTAAATCTTCAATCACCGTTTTATTCGCTATCATTTTTTTCCTTCCTATTTTCTTCTTTGTTTTCTAATTCTGTATCGTAATCCGGTTCTTCGCCAGTTGGCTTACTATCTCCACTTGCTGCATCTTGTTGATCACTTCTCACACCTGCAACTGCTGAAGAATTTTCATCGCCTATTTCGCTGGCATTGCCAGTTGCAACATCAGCTGGCCTGCGATCTAACTCTGGCCTATCGCTTTCCAAAGCCTCTCTATTTACAATTCTGATATTTGGATCTCCTTCCCTACCTTGTGGCTGTGCTTTTTCCCCGTCGCGAATATCCTCTACAGAAGGATCTTCTCTATGCGACTGATTGAAGTTTTTGTTCTGTTCGAATTGAATTTCCATAGTTCAAAGTTTTATAGTTTCAATTTACTGTCTTACGCTATCTCGGTTTACTGTAGTGCTTCTATTCACCGTATCCACAGATCCAGAGTTTGGTGAACCAGTACCAATAACCCCTGAACTAGTGCCTGAAGCACCTCTAGACATACCTCCGTTAGAAGTATCGCCCATGTTCATGGTATCGGCATCCATCATCATTCCAGTATCAGCAGCCATGCTGGTGTCGGCCATTTGATCTTGCTTATTTTCCGAACTACAGCCAACAGCACTAAAGCAAATTGCTACTGCACATATAAAAATTACTCGTTTCATATTATTAATTTAAGTTGATCACTTTTATTAATACCATTAGTCCACAAAATGTTCTCATTATCTCGAAATCGGGTATTTAGATTTTTATCAAAACGTATTTTATCACGCTAAGAAACTTTTCTCACCTTAAATAACTTTTTGATTTTTCTGTTAAGGTAATTTCCTTTAGAAATTGCAACCTTAAATTCTTTATAGATTTTCTCCGGTACATTTTCGTACACATAGGTATCGCCAGACAAAAACACAACTATCAGTGCTTTTTTATCTTCGTTATATTTAAAATTTGCGATTACGGAAGAAGGCATTTGATCTCTATTATTTAACAAATGTTTTATGATTTATACCTAATCGACAAGTACTTTGTCATCTCAATACCCGTTTATCAATTAAATAGTGATAAAATAGATGTAAAGCTTATATTTGGGTAAACACAAATGACATGGATAAAACAGAAAAAAATAAACAAGCCATGGACAGCTTGTTGGAAAAATCTAGAGCATTAAGGGCGAAGTCTAAAGCGACAGAAACTAAATTGAATGAGTTGAAAGCACAGGTAGAAGAATTTATACATCCGGATAAAAAACCTACTGCTGCTGAAGAAAACAAAGATTAGTTTAATCACCCAAATCTTTCACTTTTCAAACGCCATCAAAGTTCTTACGATTTCTTCTTTGGCACTTTCGCTCCAGCTTCCTTAGCTTCCGATAAACCAATTGCTATTGCCTGCTTTTTTGAGGTTACTTTTTTGCCACTGCCAGTCTTTAGCTTACCTTCTTTCATTTCGTGCATTGCTTCGCCAACTTTTTCGCTAGCTTTTTTCGAATATTTTACCATGATTTTCAAATTCAACCAACCACAGTAAAAAGCTGTTTGTCAATATTTTGTTTAAACAAATTAGCAATCGAGTATTAGTACTTACGCTATTTTGCAAAATACGGGTTTTCTACCTACACCAAACAATATGCCCATCATTTGTATTTAGTAGGTACAAATTGATATCGACATGAAAAATCTACTATTTTTTATCTACAGTGTTGCCTTCACGTTTATGATTGCCTGTAGTTCGCAATCTAAAGATTCGAAGGAACTAGCTGATAGTATAAACTCATCGAAAGATACCGCTACAAGTACTGAAGATATCATCACTGTTAGAGAAAACGAAGCAGAGTTTGCTACCAATGCCGCTGATGCGAGTTTAGCAGAAATCAACTTTGCAAACTTGGCCATCAGTAAGACAACCAACCCAGAAATTAAGGCATACGCCAATATAATGCTAAAAGATCATGGCATTGCAAACGACGAACTTATGTTGTTGGCAAAAAGCAAAAACGTGACTTTACCTGCTGCTATGAGCGCAGAGCACCAAAAACGTAGAGAAGATCTTAGTAGGAAGTCGGGTGAAGATTTCGACAAAACATACACCAAAATGATGGAAGAAAATCATGTAAAAGTATTGGCTTTTATGGAACACCAAGCTAGAAAAGGCACCGATCCGGATTTTAAAGCGTTTGCTGCTAAAACAGTTCCAGTGGTAAATGCCCATTTAAATGCCATTAGAAAAATAAAGGATGGACTTAAATAATTTTTCACAAACAACCATCCGCTTCTATTTTAAAATTAATGCCGTACCCCTTTAAGAAAATTAAATCGATGAAAATAGCTTATATCAGCACCTCTCTACCAAATGAATGCGGAATTGCCACTTTTAATGCAAACCTATCGAATGCAATTAATCAACACAAAACCATTTCTAAAGACAGTTTTGTAATTGCTTTAAGTGATTCTGAAAGTCTGGATACCTACAAATATCCTAGTGATGTGAAGTACATTATTAGACAAAGCAACCAAAAAGATTATTTAAGAGCAGCTGATTATATCAATACCAGCCAAGTAGATGCTTGCATTATTGAACATGAATTTGGTATTTATGGTGGTGAAAGCGGTTTGTACTTGCTTACATTGATGGCGAGGATTAACAAGCCGATGGTGACCATTTTACACACAGTACTTAAACAGCCAACTTACATTCAACAAACCATTATCCAACAAATTGCTAAACGCTCTGAAAGCATTGTGGTAATGAGCCAAAAGGCAATTGGTTTCTTGACGAGTATTTACCAAGTTCCTAAAGATAAAATCAAATACATTGAACACGGTGTTCCAGATTTGGAACCTGCAAAAGATAACCCAATTAAAAAGGCCTATCCGTTCAAAGATAGCAAGGTGTTACTTACCTTCGGTTTAATTAGTAGAGGAAAAGGTTTAGAAACAGTTGTTGAGGCACTTCCAGAAATTGTGAAACGTCATCCAGACGTGAAATACGTAGTTTTAGGAAATACTCATCCTGGCGTAGTAAAAAACGCTGGTGAAGAATATCGCGACAGCTTAAAACGTTTGGCTAAAAAGTTGAACGTAGAAAATCATTTAGTGTTTGTAAACAAGTTTGTAGGTGAACAAGAGTTGCATCATTATCTTTCTGCTACCGATGTGTACATCACTCCTTATTTAAACGAAGCACAAATTACAAGCGGAACTTTATCTTACGCTGTTGGCGCCGGTGCGGCGGTAATTTCTACGCCCTACTGGCATGCGCAAGAGTTGTTGGCTCAAAAACGTGGTTTATTATTCGATTTTAAAGACAGTATGCAGTTGGCTGGCATGGTTAACGAATTATTAGAACAGCCAGAAAAACTTAACGAACTGAAGTACAATGCGTATCAATATGGTTTAACCTTACGTTGGCCAGCTATAGGTAAAAACTACATCAAGGTATTGGACAAAGCTATACAGGAAAAACAGAAGGCTATCTCCGAAAATAGAAACATTATTGATGTAGATGCGATCCCGACGTTCGATCTAGGTCACATTCGTCGCTTAACAGATGATACTGGAATAGTACAGCATGCAAAATATGGTATCCCGAATTTAAAGGAAGGTTACTGTTTAGATGACAATTCGAGAGCTTTAATTATGGCTTTAATGGCTTTTGAGCAGTATAAAAGCAAAGAAGCACTTGATTTGTTACCGATCTACCTGAGCTACATTCAGTATATGCAAAAGGAAGATGGAAATTTCCGCAATTTTCTGAGCTTTAACCGTAACTATTTAGACGAAGTTGGTTCTGAAGATTCATTTGGAAGAACGATTTGGTCGTTAGGTTACCTGATCAATTTTGCCCCGAACAATTCTTACAAAGAATTTGCTGTAGAACTGTTTCTAAAATCGGTTCCTCATTTTTCTAAACTTGAGCATTTAAGAGGCGTTGCAAATACTATGATTGGGGTAAATCATTACCTTAAAGCCAACCCATACGATGAAAATATTTTGAGTGAGTTAAACAAATTGGCTATCCCATTGGTAAATGCTTACAAAAACAATAAAGATGGCGAGTGGCATTGGTTTGAGCAAATACTTACATACGACAACGCTTTATTGCCATTGGCGCTGCTTTGCCATTATGAAATTAGCGGAGACAAACAATCGTTAAATATTGCTTTAGAAGCGCTTCAATTTCTAACGGACAAAACATTGAGTTTCGGGTTCTTAAATCCAGTGGGTAATGATGGTTGGCTTGAGAAAAACAAACCTATGGCACAATACGACCAACAAGCAATTGAAACAATGGCGATGGTTTTAGTGTATTTCAAAGCTTACGAAGTAACCAAGGATGAAAAATACATGCACAATTTGTACCAAAGCTATCAGTGGTTTTTGGGCGAGAACAGCTTAAACCTACCGCTATACGATCATGAAACTAAAGGTTGTGCCGATGGTTTACAAAACCTAGGTGTGAACCGTAATCAGGGAGCAGAAAGCACATTGGCTTATTTGATATCTCATTTGGTGGTGTTTAAAGCATTAGAAATTGAGTATCGCTATTTAGCTGATGACCAAAAGTTAAAAGAAGATATGTTAGAGAAATAGAATTATCAACATCAAAAAAATCCCTCGCTCAAAAATGAACGAGGGATTTTTTTATGAGATTAACGCAAATCTTAACTAAACTGAACTACCATTATTGGTTTCCATTATTCTCTCCAATAATCTTTCTAGGTTTACGGTGGCAAACGAAGAACAATAATCAGATAATCCGTAAGGGATAATTAACTCTCCGTTATGGATGATAGAACCGCAAGAATACAGCACGTTTGGTACGTATCCTTCCCTTTCATCAGGATTTGGCACTAAAAGCGGTTCATGTAGTCTACCAATTTCTTTCGATGGATCGTTTAAATCTAACAAACTTGCACCTAAACAATACCTGCGCATTGGTCCAACGCCGTGGGTGATAATTAACCAACCAGCTTCTGTTTCAATTGGCGAACCACAATTTCCTATCTGGATAAATTCCCAAGAGTACAGTGGCGACTGCAATTTAACAGGCTGATCCCACACGGTAATCCTATCTGAGTACATCAAATAATTGTTCCAACCATCAATTCTCGACATCATTGCATACTTGCCGTTAATTTTTTTCGGAAACAGAGCTAAGTTTTTGTTTTGAGCACCCTTTCCGTGCAGCGGACTAACTTTAAAATCGTAAAAATCGGTGGTTTGCATCAACTTTGGAATGATAAAGGAACCGTCGAACGCAGTATAAGTACCGTAGTAAATTACGCTACCGTCATCTTTGGTAAAACGAACAAAACGTGCATCTTCTATTCCTTTTCTTTCAAACTCAGAAATTGGAAAAATTACACGATCTGAAATATCGGTATCCTTCGAAAAACAAATTTCATGGTAAGTGTCAGATAACCAAAGTATCCGATCATATTCTAATTTTTCTGAATCTTCTTTCTGTTGTTCCTTCGCATCAAGCACCAATTTTCTAAGTTGGGTATAATCAAACTTCTCGCCCAAATGCGCATTTACATCTACAATTACACTCATGGAAATATTAGCATCTGCCGCTTTTTTCAAGAACAATTTTTTGTTGTAGATGGCATTTTTAACCACTTCAGCTTCATCAATATAATTTCCAGCTGGCAACACATGGATATTATTATGCGCATCTAGCAAAGCTCTTCTAAAAACCACCGAAGAAATGTGTCCCTCTCCAACGGCCCTAAAGCTAATGATTACACGCTTCTCTCCTTCTACCAAGTTAGACTGGTCTGGATCTTCTACTATGGAAGGGTTAAAAAACGCTGCCGATTCGATAGAATATTCGTGGGTAAAATAAGAACCAATGAGATACTTCGTGAACTCATCCATCTCTTTGTAGTCAATTCCCATTTCCTCTATCAACCATTGAACTTTTTTGCAATGCCTTAAAAAGACTTTGGTAATATTACGATGGCGCTTCGAGAACTCTTGCAATAACGGCGATACGATATCAAAAATTTGTCTTTCGCTAAGGCTCGTCACCTTCGTAATTACTTCTCTGGCTCGTTCATCGCCATTATAAAAAAATCTTGCTATTACTCTTCCAGGATCTGGATATACTTTAACTGGTTTTCTACTAACTGTTATCCTCATATATAACTAGGTTTAAAATGGATAACAATTTTTAAAGGATAGATGTTTTAAGGAATGAAAAGCAAGTACCAAAAACTAATTCGCACCCCAAATGTTCTTTATAAAAAAGGATATGAATTCACCACACCAAGATTTTTATGTAATTGCCCAAATTGATGGACAAGAAAAGCACCTCAATGTTAAAGAGCTCGAAACTACAGATGGTGTACCTTATTATGCCTGCCACGTTGGCGATACCGAAATTACGCAGATAAGAAATGAAACCTACGGAAAGTGGGAACAACTTTGGGGCAGTCTAGATGAGCAAACCATCCAGAAAATTGGAGCGCAAATTGAAGAAAAGATCAAATCAACTTAAGCATAGTTTAAAATACCATTGGTGATACAAAATTTCACCAACGCAGCGGTGTTACGTACTCCAGTTTTGGCAATCATTTGCAGCCTGTGGCCTTCTACGGTACGTTTACTGGTGAATAATTTTTCTGCAATTTCTAAATTGGTATAACCTTCGGCAATTAGCTCTAAGATTTCAATCTCTCTAGTAGAAAAATCTACTTTAATTGTTTTATTGTTCGATATTTTAATGCCATAATTACCTAACAAGCTTTTATTTAGCAGCTGATGTGTTAACTCGGCACAAACGTAAAAAGAGTTTTGCATTACTTGTCTAATGGCAAATACTAGTTCGTCTTCGCTTACACTTTTAAGCAAATAGCCTTTAGCACCTGCCTGTATTGCCTGTGAAACATATTTTTCATGATCGAGCATAGAAAGCATCAATACCTTTACGTTTGGGAACTTATTCGCAATATGTTGAGATAGCTGCAGGCCAGTCATATTTGGCATATTGATATCAGCTAAAACCAAGTCTACCTTTTCATCGGTATTGCCAAGAATTTTTAAAATTTCTTCGCCATCGGCACCTTCGCCAACGATGTTAAACTCTTCATATTTATACAATAGAGATTTGATGCCGTCGCGTACCAAATGATGGTCGTCGGCCAATAAGATGTTAATTTTTAAATTATTCTGCGCCATTTAGAGGGATATTCATTAATACTTTTGTTCCTTTTTGAGGTTGAGAGAAAACTTCGATAACGCCATTCAAAAGACGTAACCTATTCACAATACTTTTCAATCCGAAACCTTCTTTTAAATCAGACAGCACTTGGGTATCCATGCCTTTTCCATTATCGGTTTGGCTAACGTAAAGTTCATCACCTTTCTGTAGCACAAGTACATTTACGTGAGTAGCATCGGCGTATTTGATGGTATTGTTCAACAATTCTTGTACAATACGGAAAATCACAACCTCCATATTGATGTTTAAGCGAATGTCTTTGATATTAAAACTTAAGTTGAAGGAAATTTGATGCGGTTCTAGCTTGCGTTCCAACATATCTTTCAATGCAACTTCCAATCCCATATCGCTTAAAAGCACGGGGGTGAGTTCGAAAGAAATTTGTCGCACTTTTTTAATGGCAGCGCTAAGCAAAGCCCTGCTTTCGTTTTCAGATGGGCTTAGTTTTAACTGTGCAGCAAATAACAGCTGACCAACTTCATTGTGCAAATTTTCAGCGATATTTCTCCGTTCTTCTTCCTGTGCACTAATGATAGCTTTAAACAAACGGCGTTGCTGTGCAGCCTTTAATTTCGTTTGTTCTTCCAACAATCGTTCACGTTCTACATTCAATTCTATCTGCTGGGTAATATCTTGCGAAATACCGATTACATGTAGAGGATTTCCACAGTGGTCACGCTTTAGCACTTTTCTTTTGGTACTGAGCCAGTGAGTTTTCCCATCGTGATCTATAATTCGATATTGCAGTTCATGCACCTCATTATCTCTTGCAAAACGCAGATGCTGAATGCTCTCGAAATACTTGTGCTGATCTGCAGGGTGTACTATTTTTTCAAAGAAACGGGTACCCATATCACTAATTTCCTTACGCCCCATTTGAAACAATTGGTGGATACGTGCATTAGAATACACTTTACGCATCTGCTGAATATCGGTTACATAGAGCATATCCGGCACAGCATCGGCTATTTTAGAGAAAACCGTTGATTCAAGCTCGAAGTCATCTATGATGATGTCATGCCCCAGATATTGCTCAAAAACAGTTACATCTTTATGTTTCTCCATATATCCTTCCACTTTTATCAAAATAAATATAAAGAAAAATTCGAACGACTAATCCTAAAAGTTGTAATAATTTCAATTGTAGCAGCTATTTCAACAATTAAAAAGCATCATACAATTTACGAAATAATTCAGATCAAAAGGCTTAGCAATAAATAAATCCATGTGATCGCTATAGCTATCAAACTTATTTAAAGGATATGCAGAAAGAACTATTAAAGGAATACCTGGAAAAAAAGCTTTAATTTTTTCGCACAAATTTTGTTCGTCAGCCAATGGTGCCGAAGAATGATCTAATAAAATAATTTCCGGGCTAAACGTATGCGAGTAACCTATCGAACTCTTTCTAGAAAATTCAAGATGAAAGTCTTCTGGCTTTAGTGCAGCAGACAAAATAGTTTGCATACTATCCTCATCTTCAAAAATCAATAATTTACGTTTTTCAGTAGTTCCGATAGTTCTATTTATCATACTGTTAGGTTATTTCATCGAGCATCTGACTAGTACCTGCCATTGCCAATTGCTCTTCCTCTTGTTGTTTATTATGGATAATCACTCTTATCAGATTAACTACTTTTTGAGCATCGCATTCTAAAGCCTGTGCCAACAAGGAAGTATATGCTGTAATTTGATATTGCTGTATTTGCTGCATACCAACTATTAATCCTGCATCTCTTATAAAGCTATTCCGTGGAGTAACATCTATGATATCGTAACATTCATCAATCAACACTTCCACATCCTTATTAGCAACTTCTTCTACTGGTACATCAATAGTTTTGAAAATACTTTCTAAACGATGGATATGTTCTTTTCCTTCCTTTTGGAATTTATCCAATGTTTCAAAAAGATCTTCGCAACCTACTGCCAACTGCAAAATTGGCAACACGGCTAACCATTGCTTTTCTGCGCAATAAACCTGTTTTAAACTGTTTATTAAAGATTTACTACTAAAATCTCCTTTGTTGAGCGTCTTCTCATTTGAAGTGTTAGATTGAACTGTTACCATAACTAACTATTTTAAATTCAAAGCATAACCATCTCACTACGTGATGATTTCTATTAACTAATATCCGATATCGTATTGGTCTTAAAAAGGATATTAATACTAAAAAACAACGTATTAATACCCTATTTAATTGTGGCGTTTTGGTTTTAAAATCATAAACAATTTATTGAAGCTTAGTGTTTTGATAAATATGAACATCACCGAACTGACCCTAAAAGAACTCAGCGAATATTGCTTACGAGAGCAAGTTTCTATTTCTGTAGCCGAAAGTGTAACCGCTGGATATTTACAATTTACGCTAAGTCAAATGCCCGAAGCCATGAAAATTTTTAATGGAGGCATTACCGCCTACAATATTGGGCAAAAGGTAAAACACCTTGGTATAGATTACATTGTAGGTATAAACAGTAATTGTGTTTCTAAAGCAACCGCTCAAACTATGGCTCTTGAAGTTTGTGAGTTAATGAACAGCAGTTTGGGAATTGCAATTACAGGATATGCAAGTGCGGTTCCAGAAAAAAACATTAACGAGTTACATGCATTTATGGCTATTGCATTAAATGGTAAACTGGTGCATACCCATAAACTGCTAAGCAAAGAAAATTCACCTGCCGAAGCACAAAAAGACTATGTTCAACAGGTGATTACAGAAGTGCTTGCTTACTTCACTAAATTGTAATTCGACCGCCAGTTACCGGCAAAACTGCCCCAGAAATAAAACTTGCTTCGGCCGATGCTAAAAATAAATATGCTGGTGCAATTTCTACTGGTTGCCCAGGGCGTTCCATTGCAGTATTTTTGCCAAAGTTTTCTACGTTAAATTTTGTTGCGGGGATAAGCGGTGTCCAAACTGGACCTGGCGCTACCGAATTTACCCTAATTCCTTTGCCCTGCTTCAACAAAATCTGACTAAGATTTGCCGTTAGATTGACCACAGCACTTTTTGTAGCAGAATAAGGCAATAAATCTTCGGATGGATCAAACGCTACTACCGAGCTGGTATTGATGATGCTGCTACCCTTAGGCATGTGCGGCACGGCGGCTTTGCACAAATAGAAAATAGCATTCACATTTGTAGCGAAGGTAAAATCCCACTCCTCAGTTGGGATATCTTCGAGTTCTTTTCTACTGATGTGAAAAGCAGCATTATTGATCAGCACATCTATCTTTCCAAACTCTGCTACTGCCCTCTCTACAATCGCTTCGCACTGACTTTCTTTGGTAATATCACCTTTCATCAGGATCACTTTCCTTCCAGCTTTTCTTACGTATGCTGCTGTATCTTCAGCGTCCTTATCTTCATCGTCGGAAAGATAGCTAATCAACATATCGGCGCCTTCTCTGGCAAATGCAATGGCTACTGCCCTACCAATGCCTGAATCGCCGCCAGTAATAATTACTTTTTTATCCTTAAACCTACCATACCCAACATAGCTTTCCTCGCCATGATCTGCTTTTGGTTCCATTTTGTCTTCCGTACCCGGATATTCTTGATCTGGCGTATTAAACGGCGGTGCTGGATACATTTTTTTTGGATCTATATTCTCATTCATAACTTCTTCATGATTATTTAGAGTTGAACGATTGACAAAAAGAAAAGTTCCTTAGAATTAACTTTCGAGAACAAATACTAGTCGAATTAGGTATTTATACGGCAATAAAAAAGCCGTAAACAAATGTTTACGGCTTACAAAAAAAGCTTTTTATTAATTGATTGCTTTTACAAAGTTCATTACAACATAAGCAGTTTTACCACTATACTCAATTGGAGATTTAATTGTCATTGCACCATCGTTTGCACTCGTCAATATCATACGATAACCTTCTGTTACATTCTTAGCTTTTTCGCCTTCATACAACTTTTTAAATTGGAATGTTTCATCAGCCGTGCTTACCGACCAAAAAATGTTTTGTGTTTTAGCTGAGCAACTAGCACTTGTGGGCAAGCTGTAGCTACCATTTCCACTATTGGTTAAGCGCCACGTACTTCCAACAAAGCATTTATAAGAGCTTTCGCCTAGAAATGATCTCACTGCTACATCAGGAATACCTTCGAAAGTAATATTGTTCAACATCCAGTTGCCGGTAACATTACCTCTTCTAACCGCAGGCGCACCAGTAGTAGTTTTTGGAGAGCAACTTTCTAACACCACTAATGATGCAGAAAATAAAGCGATTGCTAAAAATAGTTTTTTCATTGTTTTTGATTTTGTTTTCATTTGTAATGAAGCTATCCCGATAAATCGGAATGGTTTCATCGTTTTTGATTTTGTTTTCATCTGTAATGAAGACATTCCAATGGAATGATTTCATAATTTGATTTTCATTGAAGTGGCATTCTCATAAAACCGAACTCCACTTTGTATAATTTTTGTGAAACTCATTACATAAATCTTGCCAAAAATGAGTTATTAAAGCTATTTGCGCTACATTTGTTTTAATACTTCTCAAAATCAAATTTCATGAAACCAGAAACTACTGCTATCCACGCTTCTAACTTAATAAAAGCTGCCACAGGCGATGTTACTTCTCCAATTCATCTTTCTACAACATACTTTAGAGGCGAAGATGGTGGCTATCCTGGTGGTCACATGTATAGTAGAGTAAGCAATCCAAATCGCTCTGCGCTAGAAAAAGTAATTACAGAATTAGAAGGCGGTGCCGATACTTGTGCCTTTTCTTCGGGAAACACAGCAGGAATGGCAATTTTTCAAGCCTTAAAACCGGGCAGCCATATTATTGCTCCTGATGATATGTATTGGGGTTTCAAAAAGCAATTGCTTACTATTTTTGCAGATATTTTAAGCTTTGATTTTGTTGATTTAACAGCGGTCGATGAAGTAGAAAGTTTCATAAAACCGAATACGGCGTTGATTTGGGTGGAAACACCATCTAATCCCTTGCTTAAAATTACTGATGTTGAAGCAATAGGCAAGGTGGCAAAGAAGCACCAATTAATTTACGCTGTAGATAGCACTTTTGCCTCTCCAATTTTGCAAAATCCAATTGCCTTAGGTGCTGATATTGTAATGCATTCAACTACCAAATATATTGGCGGACATAGTGATGTTTTAGGTGGTTCGTTAACTTTTGCCGCTAAAAATGAGTTCTTCGATAAAGTTAAAAACATTCAAGAAACTGGCGGTGCCGTACCTTCTCCATTTGATTGTTTCTTATTACTGAGAAGCATTAAAACTTTGTCTTATCGCATTAAAGGACACTGCGAAAATGCAGAGAAATTGGCTAATTACTTGAACGAACATCCAAAAGTTGAAACTGTTTTTTATCCGGGATTGACTTCTCATCCGCAACATGAAATCGTGAAGAAACAGATGAAGGGCTTCGGCGGCATGCTTTCAATATTAACCAAAGGTGATGCTGATTTTGCCCGCAAAGTAGTGAATAGTGTGAAAGTTTTTAGTCAGGCAACGAGCTTAGGTGGTGTAGAAAGTTTGATAGAACACCGAGCTTCTGTGGAAGGACCAACGACCAAAACACCTCAGAATTTAATTCGTATTTCGGTGGGTTTAGAGCATATTGATGATTTAATTGCTGATTTGGAGCAAGCGCTGAGCTAAGTAAAAAGTGGAAAATTGAAGTGGCTATATGCAAAAAAGGCTGTCGTCATTTTGACTGGAGCGCAGCGTAATAGAGAAATCTTTAAAGATGCATTTCCAAAGATTTCTCACGATGTTCGAAATGACGAGGACAGTAGTTTAGTGCTTTTAACCAAACAAATCACTGCTTAAATACCTATCACCCCTATCGCAAGCGATAAACACAATCAAGCCGCTCTCTAATTCTTTTGCTAACTGCAGGGTGCAATGCAATGCTCCACCAGTACTCATTCCTGCGAAAATGCCTTCTTTTTTTACTAGTGCTCTAGCTGCTAAAGTCGCATCTTGCTGAGAAACATCCATAATTTTATCTACACGCTCAGGCTCGTAAATCTTTGGCAAATATTCGATAGGCCAGCGGCGAATACCAGGAATAGAAGACTCTTCCGTTGGTTGACAACCTACAATCTGAATGTCGGCGTTCTTTTCTTTTAAATATCTCGAGTTACCCATAATACTACCTGTAGTGCCCATGCTACTTACAAAATGGGTAATCTTTCCTTCGGTTTCTTCCCAAATTTCTGGACCTGTAGTTTTATAATGCGCTAAATAATTATCAGGGTTTGCGAATTGGTTTAGTAGGAAATAACCAGGTTGCGTTCCCTTTTCTTCTGCATAGTCCCTACAAACTTCAATAGACTCCAGTAAAGTAACTTTTGCACCAAAAGCTTCCATGGTTAAAGTACGCTCTCTAGTAGAACTTGAAGGCATCACCAACTCAATATCGATACCGTAAATGGAAGCAATCATAGCCAATGCAATTCCTGTGTTTCCACTGGTTGCTTCGATAAGTTTAGTGTTTTTATCTACTTCTCCACGCTCCATAGCACTGCGTATCATATTTAACGCTGCTCTATCTTTTACACTTCCGCCAGGATTATTTCCTTCTAGCTTCGCGTAAATTTTAACGTTTGGATTAGTATTCAAATATCTAATTTCTGCCAATGGCGTATTTCCGATGCAATCTATAATGGTTTTCATTTCTATTTTATTTTTTACCCGCTGATTTCCGCAGATGATAACGCAGATTTAAGATGATTTATGTCGCCAAAAACTATTGACCATTAACCATCAACTATTCTTCCCTTTAATTGTAACCTCTGCCTGATGATAAACCGTAGAACCTTCAGGTACACTTTTCGTTAACCAAACGTTACCGCCAATGATACTACCATCTCCAATAAACGTTTCACCACCTAAAATAGTTGCACCAGAATAAATAATCACATGATTTCCAATAGTCGGGTGTCGTTTAGTATGCGACTTCGACTTATCTACACTCAGCGCTCCTAAAGTAACGCCTTGATACAATTTTACGTGGTTGCCAATAACAGTGGTTTCACCAATTACCAAGCCTGTGCCGTGGTCGATGTATAAATATTCACCAATTTCTGCTGCTGGATGAATATCAATTCCCGTCACAGTATGTGCGTACTCTGTGATGATACGCGGAATATGCGGTACTTCCAACAAATGCAGCTCATGCGCAAAGCGATACATCGCCACGGCAAAAAAACCGGGATAACACCTAATAATTTCAAATTCACTTTGTGCAGCCGGGTCTCCGTCTACCAAAGAAACCAAATCTGTATTTAATTTGCGGTAAACCTCAGGCAACCTGTCAAAAAATGCTTCTGCAATTCCTTTGTTTAAAGCTTTGCTAGATGACTTTGTTGATTTCAATATCAACTGCAGTTCTTCTTTAAGTTCAAAGAAAACGCCTTTTAGTACCTCTTGATTGTAATTGGTAGACGCTCCTCGTTCTGGAAAAATCAAATTCAGTAAAGATTGAGCCCAGTTTGCAATAGTCTGATTAGAAGGCACAACCTGCTGTTGATTTTGGCGCTGTATAATGCTATTTAGGAATTCAGTATTCAAAATCTAATAATATATAGTAAGTCTACAAAGTTAGTATTTTATTTTCCTAGGAATTATCATCCTAATATTGATTTATTAGTTAACTCGTAAAAAATTCTAACCACATAGACACATAGTTTTTCCCGAATTTAGCCTAATGTGTCTATGTGGTTAAAACAAAAAGCTACTCAAAATCAGTAATTTAAAAATATTTCAGAATTTTATTTTGTATCGAAATAAAAAACATCCTATATTTGAAACATTATTTGGAAGCAAATAAAAGTCAATTACCGAAAAGGTTATTGATTTATAAAGAAGTGGCGAGAGACAGGCTCCCTGACCCACTGGCAACCCTCAAAAAGAGAAGGTGCCAATTCCTGACCAAATTGCATGGTGCACTTTGGAGATATAAATTAATAAGATGAAACTAATTAATTCTATTTCAAGAAACACGTTTCCCGAGCAGGTCGGACAAAATTCTATTGCTATTTCTATGATTGACAATTGCTGCAATATGCAATTGACGATGTGTATGTGCATTCGCATATACTAAATCAAAAATCTTCCACTTGTAATTTTCTAACAATTAGGAAGGTCCCGCTAAAACGGGATACGCCCCACTGACGTACCTTAATAGGTCAACATTCCAACTTTACAACACTAAAACTGAAAAAACATGTCACAACATAAATTCGAAACACTACAAATACACGCAGGACAAGAAGTAGACCCAACAACTGGTTCTAGAGCGGTTCCTTTATATCAAACAACATCATATGGTTTTAAAAACTCGGAACATGGTGCAAATCTTTTCGCACTAAAAGAATTTGGAAATATTTACACCCGTATCATGAACCCAACTACGGATGTTTTTGAGAAACGCATTGCAGCTTTAGAAGGCGGTGTAGCAGCTTTGGCTGTAGCTTCTGGACAGGCGGCGCAGTTTATTGCACTAAATAACATCTTACAGGCTGGCGATAATTTCGTGTCATCTAGTCACTTATACGGAGGTTCTTATAACCAATTCAAAGTTGCTTTTAAACGCTTGGGTATCTCTGTAAAATTTGCAGATGGCGATAATCCATCAGATTTTGAAGCAAAAATTGACGAAAACACAAAAGCGATTTACTTAGAAACTATCGGTAATCCATCTTTCAGCATCATCGATTTTGAACAAATTGCTGCCATCGCTAAAAAGCACGATTTACCTTTAATTGTAGACAATACTTTTGGTGCAGCAGGTTATTTATTCAGACCGATTGACCACGGTGCAAACGTAGTAGTACAATCTGCCACAAAGTGGATTGGCGGTCACGGTACAAGCATTGGCGGTGTAATTGTAGACGGTGGAAACTACAACTGGGGCAACGGAAAATTTGCTGCATTTACCGAACCATCTGATGGTTACCACGGCTTGGTTTTCAATGATGTGTTCGGTCAGAACGGTCCTTTCGGAAACATCCAATTCATCATCAGAGCTCGTGTAGAAGGTTTGAGAGATTTCGGAGCGTCGCAATCTCCATTCAATTCATTCTTATTATTGCAAGGACTGGAAACACTTTCGCTGAGAGTTCAACGCCACGTAGAAAATGCATTGGCTTTGGCTAAATGGTTAGAAAACCATCCGGCAGTTGCCAAAGTAAACTACCCAGGTTTAGAAAGCAGCCCTTATCATGCTAATGCGAAAAAATATTTATCAAACGGCTTTGGCGCAGTATTAAGTTTCGAGCTAAAAGGCAATAAAGAAAATGCAATCGCATTGGTTGATAACTTGAAATTGGTAAGTCATTTAGCTAACGTAGGCGATGCAAAAACATTGATTATACAACCTGCAGCGACTACGCACCAACAATTAAGCGAGGCAGAGCAATTAGCCGCTGGCGTTACACCTGCATTATTAAGAGTATCAGTTGGTATTGAGCACATCGACGATATTAAGGCAGATTTTGAACAAGCATTATCAGTTTTCAGTTAACAATTAACAGTTGACTAACCTGCAACCTTACAACATTCCAACTTTTAAACATGTCTAACATCTATAAATATCCAAAAATATTCAAGCTAGAAAGCGGCAAAAAACTCCGTAATCTGGAAATTGCATATCAAACTTATGGCACATTAAACGCCAAAAAGGACAATGTAATTTGGGCTTGTCATGCGCTAACGGCAAACGCCGATGTTTTAGATTGGTGGAAAGGTTTATTTGGCACTAAAGATTTGTTCAATCCAGAAGAACACTTTATTGTATGCGCAAATGTTTTAGGCTCTAATTATGGCACTACTAATCCGCTGAGTGTAAATCAAGTGACAGGCCAGCCTTACTATTTGGCTTTTCCTGAGTTCACTATCAGAGATTTAGCAGCGATACATCAGTTATTGGCCGAGCACTTGGGTATTAAAACAGTTAAAACGTTAATTGGCGGTTCGTTGGGTGGTCAGCAGGCTTTAGAATGGTCTATTCTTGATAAAACCGAAATCGAAAATTTGATTTTAGTAGCAACCAATGCAGCTCATTCACCTTGGGGAATTGCATTTAACGAAAGTCAGCGTTTGGCCATTGCTACCGATAGAACTTTCTTCGCAAACAAACCCGATGGTGGTTACAAAGGCTTGAAAACGGCAAGAAGCATCGCTTTGCTTTCTTACAGAACTTACGAAGCCTACAACGAAACCCAGTTGGAAAGTGTGAACGATAAAGTAACTGATTTCAGAGCTTCGTCTTACCAAAACTACCAAGGCGAGAAATTGTGCAAACGCTTTAACGCTTACAGTTATTGGTATTTGAGCAAAGCGATGGATAGCCACAATGTTGGTCGTGGTAGAAAAAGCGTAGCTGATGCCTTGAAATTGGTAAAAGCAAATACGCTGGTTGTGGGCATAGAGAACGACATCCTCTTCCCTATTACCGAACAACAGTTTTTAGCTAACCATATTAACGATGCGAAATTTGCCAGCATTAAATGCGCTTACGGTCACGACGGATTTTTAATAGAAACGGATAAATTAACGAACATCATTGGCAATTTTTTAAAAGAGAATGCCGCAAAAAATAACAAAGTAATTAAACTACAGCATACCGCTTAAAAGTTAAAAGTAGAAAGTAAAAATAGCATATACCTAAGTGGAGAGCGTTTGGTGTTAAACGATACATCGCAATACGCTTATCGCAATACGAATTAAACACATGAGTAAGAAACTTAAAATAGGATTATTTGGATTTGGAGTTGTTGGACAAGGTCTACATGATATCATTAAGGCACAAAACCTAAATCTGGAAGTGGTAAAAATTGCCATTAAAAACCCTGAAAAGAAAAGAACTTTAGATGCACATTTGTTCACGACCTCTCACGATGAGATTTTAGATAATCCAGAAATCAACACCATTGTAGAGTTAATTGACGATGCTGATGCAGCTTATGCAATTACCAAAAGAGCGTTAACCAGCGGTAAAAATGTAGTGTCGGCCAATAAAAAAATGATTGCTACTCACTTGGCAGAATTGGTACAGTTGCAAGAAGAAAATGGTACTTCCTTATTGTACGAAGGTGCAGTTTGCGGCAGTATTCCAATCATCAGAAACTTAGAAGAATACTACGATAACGAGCTTTTACACGGCATCAGTGGTATTTTCAACGGTTCGTCTAACTACATTCTTTCAAAAATTTTTAACGAAGGCGCTAGTTACGATGCTGCTTTAAAAGAAGCTCAAGATTTAGGTTTTGCAGAAACCAACCCAATTTTAGATGTTGGTGGTTACGACCCTAAATTTAAACTAACTATCGCGACGGCACATGCTTACGGTTTGTTCTTAAATCCTGATAAGATTTTGAACATCGGTATCCAAAACCTAAGCGATGCAGACATTCAATACGCAAAAGAGAAGAATTTCAAAATCAAATTGGTACCGACTACTAGGAAAATCAGCACTAAACAGGTTATTACTTTTGTATTGCCGAAGTTTGTAAAGAGCGATGACTTCTTATATAACGTAGAAAATGAGTACAATGGCGTAACGGTACAAGCCGCTTTCGCCGACAAACAGTTCTTCTTTGGAAAAGGTGCTGGTGGCCATCCAACTGGTGCAGCTGTGCTTTCAGATATCGCAGCATTGCGCTATGATTATCGCTACGAGTACAAAAAATACAAGCAGCAAAACGGCTTAATCCACACTGATAAAGTGAGCTTGGAAGTTTACTTGCGCTACCAACATGAATACACTGTAGAGAAGCTGCAAATTGAGAACATCTCGGAACGTTTCTCTCGTAACGATTATAAATACGTAATTGGAAGTGTAAGTTTAAAAAGCCTTTTGGAGAACAAAGATATCTTAGTAAACAAGGATGTTTTTATTGCTCAAACTGGCAAAATTAGCTATAGCGAACAAGACATTAAAGCTATAGCCGAAGAAGGAATTTTAGTAAACGGTTAAAATATGCTTGTTGGCGGGGACGCCAACAAGGGAAACCGCTGGCGTTGGCGTCCCCGCCAACGTATCAATTAAGCCAATAACGTCAATAGTTACTCAGTAAATTAAATTTTTATATTGTTTTGTTTTGATAGTAAAATGCCCAGATGGATGTCTGGGCTTTTACGCTTTTAAGGCATTTTTTTTTAGCATTCTATTCGTCATTTCGACCGTAGTGGAGAAAACTTTAAACATTTACAGTTCATCTATTTTTTGAAGAGCAATTTCAGTACAACTATTTACCGAAAGTCTGGCTGTTCATTACAACTCCTCGCCCTCGCTGCACTCGGCTGTGGGGTTTTCACTACCATCCAGTCTAGTAAACTTCATTTTTTGTTATAATTAGCGTTAGATTGTATTGCGTCGAAAACACCCCGCCCGTTGGGCACCCCTCTGAAAGAGGGGAATTCATCATGCCATTCGCCTCTTCCGGAGGGGTGGTCGAAGACCGGGGTGTTTTTGAATTATTGCACAGCTTTTTGTTCAATAAACCTGATAGTAGCGAGCACGTAGTGGCAAACCTCTGTGTTTGCCAAACGAAGTAAAGCGGATAGCAGGGCTACAACCTCCGATGGAATGATGACCTTCATTTTCAAAAAAAAGCTTCGCAAGAAAACCTGCGAAGCTCGATTATATCATTCAAATAGAAGTCTTAAGAAATTTCTCTGTTAATGTCCCAGTTCTCTAGGTAATCTGCCACTCGGCGAACGAAAGAACCACCCAAAGCGCCATCTACAACCCTATGGTCGTAAGAAAGCGAAAGGAACATCATGTGTCTAATAGCAATTACATCGCCATGTTCGGTTTCTAAAACTGCTGGCTTCTTTTTAATTGCGCCAACCGCTAAAATAGCCACCTGCGGCTGGTTAATGATTGGCGTTCCCATTACATTACCGAAAGAACCAACATTGGTTAAAGTGAAGGTACCGTTTTGCGTCTCGTCTGGTTTTAGCTTAGAAATACGTGCTCTGTTTGCTAAATCGTTCACTGCTTTGGTTAAGCCCACCAAATTCAACTGGTCTGCATTTTTAATTACAGGCACAATTAAATTACCCGACGGCAAAGCTGCCGCCATACCAATATTAATATCTTTCTTCTTAATAATTTGCGTTCCATTTACAGAAACATTAATCATTGGAAAATCTTTGATTGCTCTAGCTACAGCCTCTACAAAAATTGGCGTGAAAGTGATTTTTTCGTTCTCACGTTTTTCGAAAGTATTCTTCACTTTGTTTCGCCATAGCACCAAATTGGTTACATCGGCCTCTACAAACGAAGTTACGTGCGGCGAAGTGTGCTTGCTCATCACCATGTGGTCAGAAATTAGCTTACGCATTCTGTCCATCTCAATAATTTCATCGCCGCCACTTACGCTAGTAGCCACTGGAGCAGGCTGAGTTGCTTTCTCTTGTTTTGGCGCTTCTACAGCAGATTTTGCCTGCGCCAAAGTATCGCTAATTCTAGAAGTAGAACCTCCTTTTTTAGCTTGAATATGGTTTAGTAAATCTTCCTTAGTCAAACGACCATCGGCACCAGAACCTTTAATACTGTCTAATTCGTCGATAGATACACCTTCTTCTTTCGCGATATTTTTAACCAAAGGGGAGTAAAATCTATCCGAAGATTTGAAATCTACATTTACTTGTACAGGTAATTGACTAATTCCTGGTATTGTTTCTGCAACTGGTTCGGCCTTTATTTCTACTGGTGCCTCCACTTGAGGAGATGCAGTCTCGCTAGCTCCACCCTCAGTTTCTATAATCGCAATTACAGCGCCTACTTGTACTACATCATCAGCAGCGAAAAGATGTTTTACCAATTTACCAGCTACTGGCGATGGTACTTCAGAATCAACCTTATCGGTGGCAATCTCTAAAATGGTATCATCTAAATCTATGTTATCACCTGGCTGTTTAGTCCATTTAATAATGGTTGCTTCGGCAACACTCTCTCCCATTTTAGGCAATAACAATTCGTATTGAGCCATATATTTTTCGTTAGTGTAAATTTGGTTACGTCTGCAAAAATACGTTTTTTAATGTGTTATTAAAAGCAGTTTTCAGTTTGAAGTTGACAGTTTACAATTGACAGTTGGCAGTACAACAATAAAACAATCTAACAATAAAACAATTAACCTTCTTTCAAATCTTGTTTCAACTGAACAAAAAGCATCATTAAAGCAGCCATTGCAGCACGCTCTATATTTTGTGCTCGCTGGCTGGCGAATTTATATAGTTTAGCTTTTACTTCAGTCTTACTTGCTACAGCAATCCAAACCGTTCCGACAGGTTTTTCTGCTGTGCCGCCGTCTGGACCAGCAATGCCGGTTACAGCAATAGCATAATCAGTTTTAAAGTTGGCAACAGCACCTAAAGCCATTTCCCTGGCAGTTTCCTCACTCACTGCACCAAAAGCTGCGAGTGTTTGTTCTTTTACTCCTAGCACCGATTGTTTCAAGGCATTAGAATAAGTTACTGCTCCTCCCTGAAAAACAGCAGATGAGCCAGAATGTTGGGTAAACAGATGAGAAATATATCCACCAGTGCAACTTTCGGCTAAAGACAAGGTCAATCCGTGTTTGCCCATTAAGTTTAATACAGCTTTTTCGAATGGTACATCTTCGGTTAGCACCACAAATTTCTCCACACGCTCTACAATCTTTTTCGTGTAGGAAGCCACTTCAGCCAATAAGGCTTGCTCGTCGCTGCCAGTTGCACTTAACCTTAACCTTACCAAGCCTAATTTCGGAAGGTAAGCTAGTTTAATATGTGGCGGTAAAGCATCTTCAATATCGGCTATCTCCTGCGCCAAAAATGATTCGCCCAAACCAGCAGTTAAAATGGTTTGATGAACGATAAATGGCATTTGAAATCGTTGTTGAATGCGAGGAATAATTTCATCCTGCATTAAATATTTCATTTCGAAAGGCACTCCCGGCATAGAAACCACAATTTTGCCATTGTGCTCAAACCACATGCATGGTGCCGTACCATTTTGATTTTTGACTACCGTACAACCGTTTGGCACTTCTGCTTGTTTGATATTTACATCAATCATTGGTCGGTTTAACTTTTCGAAAAAAAGCTTTACATGAGCCAGTGTTCCTTCATCCAAACGCAAGGGCATATTGAAATATTTCGACAAAGTATGTTTCGTAATATCGTCTTTCGTTGGGCCCAATCCACCAGTAATTAAGATGATATCTGCACGTTTTTGAGCTTCATCTAGTGCATTGACAATATGTGCTGCATCATCAGAAATTGATGTGATTTGCTTAACCTTCACTCCCACTTTGTTAAGCTCTACACCCATCCAAGCAGAATTGGTATCTACAATTTGACCAATTAGAATTTCATCACCTATGGTTATAATTTCTGCAAACATGCGTTTTAATGAATTTTGAATAATTAATGAGAGAAGGATTGAATTTTAAATGAGTGAATTTTAAATGAGTGAATTTTGAATGAGTAAATGACTAAATAGTTTTTTAGTACTTGCTATATGTTCATTAGTCTTTGGTCTTTCTTCCTTCCAACCCTAAACCTTTCCAACCCTCTGCCTTAGTAAGTAGTATAGAATCCCTTACGTTTACTCAATTTTAAATCTTGTAATACCGAAGCTCGTACACGAATATCGATTGAATAACTTTGATAAACACCAAAAGGAACCCAAGTAGCGCTTAAATCCCAGCAATGTAGATCTCTGTAAATTGAGAAATTGGTTTGAGAAAGATTCTTCGCTTTAAAATCGTAACCAGAGCTGTAGGTGATTTTCCATTTTGGCGTTAAGTTAAAATCGCCACTAAAGTTTAGGGTATTGGTAACAGTTCTTGTTTCTGGTCTACCTAGCGGATTATTGTAATCAAAGCGGTAACTGAAAGAGAAATTCCAAGGTATGTTAAAATCTACAAAGGCATTTGGATCTCTACTAATGGCGTTTAAGGCATCTATCTGCGCCTGTGTTCTACTTGCCGCTGGCGCTTGTTGGTTCAACTGATCCAAATTCTCATTTCTGCGTTTAAATGCTTCAGGGTTCAAACTGTAATCGAAAGAAAATCCAAAATTGGTTAAACGAGGTAGTTTCCCATCCTGCCACACAAACCTATCTATTTCTCGGTAGGAGAAAGTAGTTACAGCATCGGCTCCAGTGCCAGAGGTAAACGGCACTTCACCAACAGTATAAGGACTAAAAATACCGTTGAAGTTAATTCCCAATTTCTCGGTAAACTGTGAACGACCGCTAAAATTAATTGGCGCAAGTTTCTTTTCTTTTGCAAATATGTTGTAAGAAGTATTGAATGTTAGACCTTGTAAAACAGCCAACTTTCTTTCTCCTACACCTGTAGTATCTTTCCTATCTCTAACTTTTAACTCCACGTTATTATCTACCGAAAAACCAATACTACCGTTTCTACCTTGCGAAGGACCACCATTCATAAATACAGAATACAACAATGGATTTCCTAAGTTATCCCTAACGTATTCGCCAGTTGGCACACTTCTACCAGGCCTAAGATCATCAGTGTAATACTGGGCTGGCAAAAAGTAACCCAAACTTTCTCTAGAAAAATCTGGCGTATAGCTAAAACTAGCCGTTGGTGTCATTACGTGGCGCATCGCCTTTATGGCTCCATTGCCTTTAAATTGTTTGATACCATAGATCTTGGTAGACATTCCGGTACTTAAGCTATATTGTGCACCGCGTTTAAAACCGTTAATGGTATCTGGCCTTATCTCGTAACCAGAATTGGTTCTGATATATCTGTTTCTTATGGTTTTAAAATCCCATTTTTCAGAATAATTTACACTAGAAGTGAAGTTAAGATATTTTAAAAGTGTGAATGGTAAACTGATTGGCACGTTGTGATTTACACTATTGGTAAACCTATTGAAACCACCTTTGGTAAATAATAAATCTTCTGTAGTACTTACGTTATTGGTTGCACTCATGCTGTAACCCAAGGTTAACCTTTGGTACCATTTAGCTTCGCCAACTCGCTTTTTAGAATCAAACGGACTAATGGTGGTCATGTTTAAACTTACGTCTGGCAGGGTTAAGCTTACATTTCTTGTTTGAGTTTCTTGCGAGTGCGATAAGGCAGAAGTAAAGTTGAACAAACCATCGCCAAAAACCCTACCGTACGAGATACTGGAACGTAGTGAATTTTGCAAAAATCTATTAGGATCATAAGTACCATTACCAGCCGTTACGGCATTGTGCCTACTAGAACCAGCATTAACTGAGGCACTAAAGGTACTTCCAGGCCTTGCATTTGCACCTTGACTGTGGGTCCAGCCAATCATAATAGTTTTTACTGGTTCAAATTCTGGTGTACCTTCCAATCCGTTACGCGTACTCGAATAATTTAGGTTTAGATTACCGTTGTATTTGTATCTTTTGGTATAGTTAGAAACCAAATTCAAATCATAAGAACCATTGGTAAATATATTGGTAACCAACCTAGCATCCATGTAATCATTAAATGCTAGATAATAACCACCGCCCAATAAAGAAAACCCCTTAGTTGCATCTTCTCCGGGAGTAGGCAAAATAAAACCAGATGCTTTTTTGTTAGGCTTCGGAAAAAATGCAAAAGGCAAACCTAGCGGCATCGGTATATCCTCAAACTTCATATACACAGGGCCTGTGATGATATGCTTTTCAGTAGCGATACCTTTAGATATTTGTATACCAAAATGTGGATGCGGTAAATTACAAGTGCTGAAGGTCGTATTGTGAACATGAAATTCGTTATCAGGCTGCATTTTTGTTCTACCACCAGAGAAAAAACCACCTTCCTGTTCTGTAAATACGCCATGCACTACACCATTCCCTATTTCTATATTGTAGCTTAATGAATCGGCCATGGAAGTACCTTGCCCTTCCATTTTAAAGATTGGGCGTCCAAAATACCTTCCCTTATCGTTTGTACTGCCTCTTGCAAATACTAGCTTGTTTTTATTATCAAACCTAATAAACTCGGCGTCTAATTCTAATCCTTCATATTTTACACGTGCACCACCATATAAGTATTGGATTTCATTCTTTTTATCTACCACAACCGAGTCTTTTGCGTAGTATTCCAACTTAGAATCGAGACTACTTTTCGTCATCGGCTTCTTTGTAGTGTCTCTTCTTACGGTATCTGATTGTTGTGGCAGGGTTTGGAAATATCCCGCATTTGCAGATGCAAAAACTTTAGTATCAGCCAGAACGGCTAACAACACCAAAAACGTGGAAAAAATGAGTGTCTGTAAAAGTTTCAAATTTGTGTGTGAATGTTTATTTTGCAATAATCTTTACCACAAAACGTTCAAAATTAATGAAAAATATACCATTGAACAGAGCAAAAGAAATATTGATTGGGTTAATTTCCATTTTTTTAACATTTACGACTGTAAATCAAGTATTTGCACAACAATATAAAATAAAAACAATTGTGCTAGATGCAGGCCACGGAGGTAAGGATGGAACAACTAGAGGTGCTTACTCTACAGAAAAGGATGTTGCGTTAAGAACGGCATTACGGTTAGGTAAATTAATTGAAGAAACTTTACCCGATGTAAAAGTAGTTTACACCAGAACCGAAGATGTTTTTATTCCGCTTTACGAGCGCATTGGTTTAGCCAACCAAGTTAAGGCAGATTTATTTATTTCAATACATTGTAATGATATGCCTGTAATTACTCAGCGCTACATTAGTGGTTATATCAAAAATAAAAAAGGTAAGAGAGTTCCTGTTTATAAAACTCGACGAGCAAAAAGTACCTCAACCCGTGGTACCGAAACCTTTGTATCTGGTACCGGCAGAATAGATGAGCAAGACGAAGCTATCAAGCGGGAAAATGCTTCTATTTTTTTAGAGGACAACTATAAGGAGAATTACGAAGGCTTTGACGCTACAGATCCCGAAAGTGCCATCATTTTATCTTTAATGAAAAACACCTTTAGAACACAAAGCCTAAAGTTTGCTAAATCGATACAAGATGAATATGTAAGAGTTGGAAGGGTAAACAGAGGCGTACAAGAAAAAAGCTTAGCGGTATTAGCCAGAGCTGGCATGCCGGCGGTACTTACAGAAATTGGTTTCTTGTCAAATCCTGGCGAAGAAGATTACATGAACTCGGAAGCTGGTCAAATTGAGATTACAAATTGTTTACTAAAAGCTATTCAGGCATATAAATTGAGCGTAGAAATCTAATAATTTGTATTTTTGCAAAAAACACACAAAATGCGGTTAAAAAATAGCTTACTATTCTTCACTTTTTTATTAACTTTTTTTTCGTTCTCTAAGGCTTTCTCACAAGGCTATAAAATTAAAACCATTGTAGTTGATGCTGGGCACGGCGGCGTTAAACCAGGCGCAAAGGGTGCTTACTCATGGGAAAAAGATGTAGCCTTAAAGGTAGCACTTAAATTAGGTAATAAGTTAGCCGAAGAATTACCAAGCATTAAAATTATACAAACTCGTAAAACGGATGTAGATGTAGATTGGTATCGCAGAGCGGAAATTGCCAATGATGCCAAAGCCGATTTATTTATTTCGATACACTGTAATTCTATGCCTCCAGGAAATGGGCACGTACGTGGCACCGAAACCTTTGTTGGTGCTTACAGACGTATCAATGAGATGGATGCAGGGTTGAAGGAAAACGAGGAAATCATCAAAGATAAAAACTATAAAAAGCAAGGCACTTATGATCCAACAGATCCTGAGGAAGTAATCTTGTTGTCGCTGTACAAGTCACTTTACCGCTCAAAAAGCTTAGCTTTGGCAAGTCATATACAAAAAAATTATACAGAAGTAAACAAAAGAGTTAATAGAGGTGTTAAAGAGCAAGGTTTGTTAATATTACAGCGTGCAGCTATGCCTTCGGTACTAACGGAAATTGGTTTTATATCCAATAGAGAAGAAGAAAAATATATTAACTCAGACGAAGGACAGGAAGAAATTGTAATGGCAATAGTAAATGCCATTAAACAATATAAAAAAGAAGTTGAAAACTAAACTTAACATTAGCACAAAAAACGATTAAATACCCATCAATAAATCGCTACAACACAAATGAAAATAAAAAACGAAACTAAAGTAGGCGTATTGGCTGCCGTAGCTATCGCCCTACTCATTATCGGATATAACTTTTTAAAAGGGAACAGCATATTTACAAACGAAACTATTTTGTTCGCTAGATATTCGCAAGTAGATGGACTGACCGTTTCAAAACCTGTGCTAATTAATGGTTATCAAATTGGTAGAGTTGCTGCATTAGAATTACAACCAGATGCAACTATAAAAGCTACCCTGAAAATTAATGGTAAATACGAAATCCCTAAAAATACAGTAGCAAGATTAGAAGGCACCGATTTATTAGGCAGCAAAGCCATTGTTTTAACTTTAGGTAATGATAAAAACTTCGCAGAAGATGGCGATTTTTTAGAAACCAATGTAGAAAAAGGCTTGATGGAAACTTTTCAGCCAGTACAAAAGAAAGCAGAGCTGATTATCACCAAAATGGATTCTATCCTTTCTAGTGTTAACACGATTTTAAATCCGAACTTACAGAAAAACATAGATAAGAGCTTTACCAGCATTGCCGGAACGCTTGGTTCGTTAGAGGCTACTTCTAAAAAAGTTGATGCTTTGGTAGGTGCTGAAAGCTCAAAACTATCTGCTATTTTATCAAATGTAGAAGCAATTACTGCAAACTTTAAAAGTAACGGCGCTAAGATTGATGCTGTAATGAATAATTTAAATACAGTTACTGATAAGGTTGCTGCTTTAAACTTTGAACAGACAGTTAATAACGCTAATAAAGCAATGGCCGATTTACAAAACATACTAAGTGATGTGAAGAGTGGCAAAGGTACCTTGGGTGCTTTGCTAAACGACAGACAGATGTATGACAACCTTAATAATGCATCAAAAAACTTAGATGCACTGATGATCGACTTAAAAGCAAATCCTAAGCGTTATGTACACTTCTCGGTATTTGGCGGAGGAAATAAAAAAGATAAATAATAATAGCAGAGCAATCATTAGCTAAAAAATCGAAGACTTTACATTTAAGTCTTCGATTTTTTTATGCTTAATCTTAGAAACTGGCTTAATTCGGTTAGATTTTTTTAATTATCGGTCTGAGCCTGTCCAAGGCTACTTGTTAAAGGGCGTTTCGACGACTTGTTTCGATAATCGGAAAGCTCAACGTGGCATCTGTATTTTGTAAAAAATTAGACAGTTTCTTAAATTAAATTACAAAAAAAAAGCATCCGCTAAATTAGCGGATGCTTATAACAATGTATGAAGGATAATATCTTAGCTTATCTTAACATTTACTGCATTTAGGCCTTTTTTGCCTTGCTCTACATCATAGCTTACCGAATCATTCTCACGAATTGAATCGATCAAACCTGATACATGGACAAAAATTTCGGCATCACCATTTGCTGGTACGATAAATCCAAAACCTTTTGACTCATTGAAAAATTTTACTGTTCCTTGTTGCATTATATTTATTTTTAATATGATGCAAACTTAAACATAAATTATTGAAAATCAGTTAATTTTAAATTATAAATAAAATCAAGGTTAGCAATATTAAGCATATTATTAACTAAACACGTTTAATATGTATTTAAAAGATGATTTTAGCAAAGAACAAAGATTATAACTTCAATAATCTATATTTCGAAAGTTCTACCTTCCAAGGCTAATTCGGTATTCTCGAAAATACTTTTAGCTTCTTCTAGCAAACCTTCCAAAGTTTTATATCGTGATGAGAAATGACCAATCAGCAATTTCTTTGCATTTACTTTCGTAGCAATTTCCGCTGCCTGTTGTGCGGTAGTATGATGTGTTTCATTTGCTCTATCGAGCATCTCATGTAAAAACGTAGCCTCATGGTATAAGGTATCCGCTCCTTCTATCTGCGCAAAGTAACGCTCGTCGTACATCGTATCTGAGCAGTAGCAATAAACTTTTGGCTGTGCAGAGTCTTTAGTATAATCTAAATACTTAATGCTTCTTCCGTTAGGCAAATCCACATCTACACTACGTTTAAGCATTGGATAATATTCAACTGGAACTCCGTCTTGTTCTAATTTTTCTACAATGAGTTTCCTTAAACGCTTCTTTTCTGTAAACTTAAAACCAGTACAAGGAATACGATGATTTAGAATAATTGTTTCTACAGTTACATCATTATTCTTGAAAATCACGGCTGGTTTAGCAGGATCAATAGCATAAAAATTAATGGGATAGCGCAAATGCGTATCAGAATGCAAGAACTGTAGATCAAGAATATCTTTAAGTGCCGGCGGCGCAAAAAGATGTAAGGGTTTGGTACGTCCGTTCAAGTGCAGACTCGATAACAGACCTACCAAACCAAAAAAATGGTCGCCATGCAAATGGCTAATGAATATAAAATCTATTTTAGAAGCTTTAAATCCATATCTAATCAACTGCTGCTGTGTTCCTTCGCCACAATCAATCAGATATTGACGCTCATTACAGTTAAGCAATTGCGCCGTTGGATTTCTGTTATAAACTGGTGTAGCTGAAGCGCTACCTAGAATCGTTACTTCAAACTTCATTAAATAAAATTACCCTTTGTCCACTCCTCCGCGAAGCTCTTTTTCTATCTCTTCCATGAAAATCAGATCTGTTGCTTCGTCTAGTTTATTAACAAACGTAACAGATTGGTGAAGGTTTGACATTTGGATAATTTGTGCAATGCTTTTATTCACACAGCACACAATAAAAATACCGTCAGCAGCTTTACAAAGTCTATCGCCAGCAAGTAATGCACTTAAATCTTGTGCATCATCGCACTCTTTTACAGCCGATAAATCTAAAACAATATTTCTGTAGCCTTCTGTATTCAACAGTACAAATTCCGATTTTAAAGCAGGTGCATTATCGTTAGTGAATTTCGACTCCTCTAATTTCAACACTACATATTTCTCGTGCTTATCTACACTAAATTTCATAAGTTCTATTTTTGGGTTAACTGTTTTAATTTTTTAACTGGTTAACTGAATAATGGTTTAATTGGTTAATGTTGCGAACTGCCAACTGAAAACTATTTATGACAACAACTTTTCAACTGCAGTTTTCGTGTTCTCTTCTATTCTATTTAAAATATTTTCCGAAGGATTTTTTACAAATTCTTCTCCGGTTATTTGTTCGTAAAGCTCAATATAACGATCTGAAATGGATTCTACAATTTCTTCGGTCATGGTTGGTACCACTTGTCCATCTTTACCTTGGAAACCATTCTCGATTAACCACTTACGTACAAATTCTTTTGAAAGTTGTTTTTGAGGTTCATTAGCAGCTTGTCTATCGGCATAACCTTCAGCATAAAAATAACGTGATGAATCTGGTGTATGAATTTCATCTATCAAATAAATATCATCGCCAACCTTACCAAATTCGTATTTCGTATCTACCAAAATCAAACCTCGTTCTGCAGCCATCTCCACACCTCTTTGGTACAGCGCATGAGTGTAAGCCTCTAATTTCTCATAATCTGACAAAGACACGATACCTTTTGCCAAAATATCTTCCTTCGAGATATCTTCATCGTGCCCTACAGCTGCTTTAGTTGTTGGTGTAATAATTGGCTTTGGTAATTTATCATTTTCTTTCAATCCCTCTGGTAAAGCAACGCCACAAACTTGGCGCTTGCCCAAAGCATACTCACGAGCGGCATGACCAGCTAGGTAACCTCTAATTACCATTTCTACTTTAAAAGGTTCGCAAATGCGTCCAATTGTAACCATTTCATCTGGCGTAGCCAAAACCCAATTAGGTACAATATCTTTTGTTGCCGATAAAAACTTCGCTGCAATTTGATTAAGCACTTGACCTTTGTAGGGAATTGCTTCGGGTAACACGACATCAAACGCCGAAATTCTATCTGTAACAACCATTGCCATTAACTGGTTATCAATAGTATACACATCGCGTACTTTGCCTTTATAAAAACTACTCTGTTTTGGGAAAGTAAATTTGGTTTCTTTTACTGCTTTCATGAGGGCATAAAAATAGGAAAAAGATATGAGTATTGGGATGTTAGAAATGAGATATAAGATGTGGAAACCAAGAACTAGACTCCACTACGCCATCCAAAAGTTAGTTAACTAGAGTTTGTACATATACGCCCAAATAAAAATGTCCGAAGGCAGCATATTCAAACTGATCTTCGGACATTTTATTTTATACTGTCGGTATTTCTAAGTTGGAAATTTAAACAGCACTTAAAAGTTTACTAAGTATCTGGATAGAAATTTTTCCTATTGCATTTCCATTTACAACAACTTCCACTTCCTGCTCTAATTTAAATATTTGAAGCCTACCTTTGAATAATTGTTTTTCTGCACCAGCTAGAAACTTTTTAAGCTTATATATACGCTCTTTCCGGCAAGCAAGTTCTTTATCAGCTTTTATGACAACCAATCTCACCTTATTATCTATAGGTTCGATTACGAAAGTTAAGCTATCATTTAAACTGATACTTTTCATTACTGGATATCACCGTAAGCCTTCAAGATTTGCTTCACCAATTTATGACGCACCACATCTTCTCCCGTTAGGTAAATAATATCGATACCTTTAATATCTCCTAAAATACGAAGTGCGTTATGTAAACCTGATTGTGCCTTTTTAGGCAAGTCGATTTGAGTAATATCTCCCGTAACAATGAATTTTGCAGTTGGCCCCATACGTGTAAGGAACATTTTTAGCTGTAAATCCGTAGAGTTCTGCGCCTCATCTAAAATCACGAAACAGTTGTCTAAGGTACGTCCACGCATAAATGCCAATGGTGCAACCTCAATAGTTCTGTTCTCTAGGTACAATTTTAACTTATCTGGCGGAATCATATCTTCCAAAGCATCGTACAATGGACGTAAATATGGATCTACCTTTTCCTTCAAATCTCCAGGTAAGAAACCCAAGCTCTCTCCTGCTTCTACCGCTGGACGCGTTAAGATAATGCGTTTGATCTCTTTATTCTTTAACGCTCTTACAGCCAAAGCAACAGCAGTGTAGGTTTTACCAGTTCCGGCAGGGCCAATAGCAAACAATACATCGTTTTTACCTATGCTATCTACCATTTTACGCTGGTTTGCTGTACGAGCTTTAATCATCAAACCGTGATTTCCGTACACAATTACCTCGCCACTGCCTACTGGAGCAGCTGTAGTTGCTTCCGTAGTTGGTTCGCTAGACTTTTTAGAACCTAAGATAGAGTCAATATCATTACTTGATAAAGTCCTGAACTGATCTAGATGAGCTACCAAGGCATTCATCTTCTCTTCGAACTTTTTCAACTCGGCTTCGTCGCCTAGAGCCTTCACCTCATTTCCACGAGCTACGATCTTTAGCTTTGGAAACGCAGCTTTGATTAATTCGTAATGCTCATTATTTGCACCCCAAAATTGTATTTGATCGGTGGTCTCCAGTATCAATTTTATTTCGCTCAAAATATTGTCTTTTTTAAGTTGCGTCCTCTGTAATTCGATTTAAATTTGAATATTTGTAGGCAATTTACCTATACGCAAGAATAAGCATAAATATTTAATTTTTAATGGCGATCATAACATTAACGACAGATTTGGGCTCGAAGGATTTCTATCAGGCTGCTTTGAAAGGCAGTATCCTGAGTATCCTACCAAATGTTAATATTGTAGACGTCACTCACGAAGTACCTGCCTTCAACATTTCTTATGCTGCTTTTGTTCTGAAAAACGCGTACACCTACTTTCCAAAAAACACGGTTCACTTAATTGGAATTGACTCCGTTTTTAACGAGAACACTAAATATGTGGCACTGCGTTATAAAGACCATTATTTTGTTGGCGCAGATAACGGAATTTTTTCACTCTTATTTGATGAGCAACCCGACGAATTGGTAGAACTAAATATCATTCAAGATTTGAAGTTTTTACACTTCCCATTGGTTGATATTCTAGTAAAAGCTGCAGTACATTTAGCCAAAGGCGGCAAATTGAAAGAAATAGGTATTCATGCTGATGACATTGAACAGCGAATGCTCTTACACCCTGTGATAGAACGAGATATCATAAGAGGCAGCGTAATTTTCATAGATACTTTTAACAACGTAATTACCAATATTACCAAAGATCTTTTCACCAAAGTTCAGCGTAACCGCGATTTCACTTTATACTTTAGAAAGAGCGAGACCATTACACAGCTAAGTTGGCATTACAATGAGGTACCGGAAGGCGAAAAACTTTGCTTGTTTGGCATCAGTAATCACTTGGAAATTGCCATCAATAAAGGTAAAGCAAGTGGTTTATTAGGTTTGCATCTGAATGATATTGTACGAGTTGAGTTTCATCCTTAACACCTTCTAAGTAATACTACTTAAACTAAAAGCAAGGTAACAGTACCATAAAAAACACCTATTCCATGAAATATTTTTGTACATCTAATTATATGTACAATAACTATTTCTTATGCTTCAAAAACTTGCTGTAAGGTGTTTTAACAGCTACCTTATCTCTACAACTTTCGTTTGTATTTTTATTATACTACTAGCCAATCAGAGTAAGGCGCAAAACTGGACACCTCTTGGATTACCGAACAATACGTCTACTTCAGACTACATGATGCAAAACATATCGACAGCGATACACACCAATGGTGATATGTACATGGCCTATCACGGACAATACACATCCGTATACGTTAGAAAGTTAAATAGAGCTACAGGAATTTGGGAAGATATTCGGTCTTTTTCGCCGATGAGTGGCGGTGCAATAGCTACTGCCATAGCCATTACCAAAGACGGCATACCCATAGTTGCCGTGAAGCAATGGGGCACGCCCTGGAATATTTTGGTGTATAAAATTGGTCCAAACAACCAGTTTGAGCAGCTAGGTGGTTTCAATGGTACTTTATATTCACAGTTTCAAACAAATCGCATTTCATTAGCATTGGATCAAAATGATGTTCCCTACATCATGTACCAATCCACTGAATCTGCCATTTTCGTAAAAAAGCTTCTAAACAATGAATGGACGGACGTTGGAAATCAGTTTATAGGCATTAGAAATAATACAGACTATATCAAATTAGTAATTGATCTTAATAATGTGCCTACTATCTGTTATGCACAAAATTTTGCTGCTAATACAAAAAACGTAGTGATCAGCAGACTTAATGGAGCTACATGGCAAAACATTAGTAGTCGCCTTCTTATTGGCTCGGGCACCAGAGATGTCCTTTTTGATATTGATAAGCAGAACATGCCATATGTATGTGTGGTGCATCAGAATGGAATAACACTTAAACGTTTGGGTGCAGACGAAAATTGGACCGATGCTACTACTTTGTTTTCGAGCATTACAGATGAGACTTTCATGCATATTGACAAGGATGATAACATCTACGTTTCTGGCATAGCAACTTCAAGCATTCGAAGATTATCTGTTGCAAAATTCAATAGGCAAATGGGGTATTTTGAATTTGTTGGCACCCCAAATTTTACTGGCATAACTTACGAAAACACATTACTTAGCGACGGCGACGGAAAAATAAGCTTAATCTGCACTGATAAGAACGTACGTCCGTATATGTCAACTCGAACTTTCAATCCGAACAACAACATCTGGGAGACGATCGACAACCCTGGAGTTGATGCGACAAGAACAGAACGTTTTACTACTGTAATGGATAGAAACATGACACCTCATATTGCCTATATCGAAAATACTGGAAGAAAAGCCGCAGTAAAAAAACTTAATGGAACAACATGGAGCAATATTGGCCCAGAAGGTTTTTCTACCGGCACGACTGAAGGTATCTCGATGACTTTTGACCGCCAGGGCATACCGTTCGTATGTTTTTCCGACGGCGACCAGGGAAGAAAGGCTACCGTGATGAGGTACAATCAAGGTTCCAACAGTTGGCAGGTACATGGTACAGCAGGCTTTTCTGAAGGTGGTGTAAAAGACCCTTTCTTGAATATAAACCATAACGGTGAAATGTTTATCACATTTGTGGATGAAGCAAGGGGAAACAGGATTTCTACCATGAAATACAACCAAAGCGCTCAAGCATGGGACTATCTGGGTGGACAGGGCTTCTCAGCTCCTGCAAAAAGTATCGCTACCACCTTTGACAATCAAGGAAATCCGGTAATTGCCTACGTTAACAACAATGATGAGCTTACTGCTGTTAGGTGGACCGAAGGTATCTGGACCAATATCGGCTCCGGAAACGCGACTACATCTCGCACCGCCCTTCCCTCAATAGCTGTAGATCCCAACAACAATGTAATTTTGGGTTACAAAAACTTGGAAACCAACAAGGCATCGGTTTCAAAAAAAATTATTGGCAACGACAATTTTTCGTTCAACAAATCGGGACCAGAATGGGTTTCGATAGGTGAAGTTGAGGAGGACGAGCATGACCCTAGGGCAATATCGATTGCAGTTGATGGTAATGGTACACCCTATATCGGATATGTTGAAAAAACACAGAACAACAGGGCGGTGATCAAACGCTTCCATAACAATAGCTGGAAATTGGTTGGAGAACAAGATCGTCTTTCTCCAGGAGGTTTAAGCCAAATCTCTCTGGTAATTTCAGAAACTGGACAACTTTACACTACCTATAATGCCAATGGTGTTTTTATGCAAACTTTCGATACCGGAGTACTTCCCATCAGACTTAGCAGCTTTACAGCAAAGAAAACTTCGAATGTGGTAACATTAAACTGGCAAACACAAATGGAGCGGGACAATAAAGGCTTTGAAATTGAAAGAAAAAATGGTGAACAACAGTTTGAGAAAATCGGCTTTGTAAACGGAAATAACACTCCAAGCACTTATTCTTTTGTAGACAAGCAACCCAAAGCGGGTGTAAACTACTATAGGTTAAAACAGATTGACCTTAACGGAGACCATAGCTATAGCGATATAGTAAGTGTTAACCTATCACTTGCCGAAAATACTGTTTCGATTTATCCAAACCCAGCCAGCAACTATATCAGTATCACAAATATCGACCCGCAACAGACAGCCATCATCTATAACGTATCTGGGCAAAAGGTTAAAGAGGTTAAACTTTCCATGAATCAAATAAATATACAAGAGCTGAAAAGTGGTGTGTATTTTATTGTCGTAGCTGGCAAAAAAATCAAATTTATTAAAGCTTAAAATGATAAAAATCATACTTACAGCATGATACATTTTTTTAAAATAACTTGGGTAATTGCATTTCTATTTGTTTCTACATTAATTGTTAATGCCCAAGTAGTTCCCACTAACAAAATTATTTATGTTAAGGAAAATGGTATTGGAAATGGTGCTTCATGGGCTACACCAACCAGTCTCGCTGTAGCCCTGCAGTGGGCTCAAACGAACAAGGATAATCAACTCTGGAGTAGTGGTGACCCATTAAAAATCTATGTAGCGAAAGGCCATCATAAACCGAGTTTCCATCCTAGCACAAACACACATACAAGTGGCAGAGATGCCACCTTTTTAATGGTTAAAAATGTTCAATTATATGGCGGTTTTCCAGATACTGGTACGCCAACAATAGCTGATCGAAATTGGACAGACAATGGTACACTTCTAGATGGCGAAACGCTTAGTGCCTTCCCTGCTTATCACGTGGTACTTGCTGTTGGCAACCTAGAAAATGCACTTTTAGATGGTTTTGCAATAAACGGTGGTCACGCAGATACGAATGTTGATATCTTTGTGAATGGAGAACTGGTTAGTCATTCAGACGGAGGTGGGATTTTGAATGTATCATCGTCACCAAAACTAACCAATGTTTTTATTAGGTGGAACTCAGGGCAAATGGGTGGTGGAATTTGCAATCGTTATTCATCGCCTTCGTTAAATAATGTAAGCATAGCTGAACATTACGCGTCAATGGGTGGAGGAATTGCCAATTGGCATTCATCACCAAGCCTAACAAATGTAACAATAGCGGGTAATCAAGCAGGTTTTTATGGTGCGGCAATATGGAATTGGAATTCCTCCCCTACGCTAAATAGCGTGGCTATAACCGGAAACCTAAGCGACTTGTCGGGTGGTGGAATATTTAACGCAGCCCATTCTTTACCAATTTTAACTAATGTAACCATCAGCGGAAATAGATCTAATGCTGGCGGTAGTGCAATAGAAACCCAAGACACGTCGATGCCCACATTATTAAATTGTATTATTTGGGGAAATAGTGAGACAAGCATATTCGGACCTGTCGATGCTTCTAGCGTTCATAATTTAATTGAAGGCATTACAACAGCGAATATACCCAGCGGACTAAAAGCTACAGATATCTTTGTCACTCCGCAACCCCATATAGATGCTCCTACAATTGCAGGACTTTACGATTTAAAAAACAACAGTATAGCTATAAATAAAGGGAGCAACGATCTATATAGTGGTATCGATAATCAAACAAAAGATTTAGCAGGAAAAAGTAGGGTTTACAAATTTGACAATGGTGGCATAATTGATTTAGGTGCTTATGAATTTCAGGGAGATCCACCTATACTTCCCATCAGACTTAGCAGCTTTACTGCAAAAAAGACTGCTAACAGCATTATGTTAAACTGGCAAACGCTAATGGAGCGGGACAATAAAGGCTTTGAAATTGAAAGAAAAAATGGTGAACAACAGTTTGAGAAAATTGGCTTTATAAACGGAAATAACACTCCAAGCAGTTATTCTTTTGTAGACAAACACCCTAAAGCTGGCGTAAACTACTATAGGTTAAAACAAATTGACCTTAACGGAGACCATAGCTATAGCGATATAGTAAGTGTTAACCTATCACTTGCCGAAAATACTGTTTCGATTTATCCAAACCCAGCGAGCAACTATATCAATATCACAAATATCGACCCGCAACAAACAGCCATCATCTATAACGTATCTGGGCAAAAGGTTAAAGAGGTTAAACTTTCCATGAATCAAATAAATATACAAGAGCTGAAAAGTGGTGTGTATTTTATTGTCGTAACTGGCAAAAAAATAAAGTTCATTAAACTTTAGCAGTAGCAACATGAATAATATTAAAAAAGTACTAGCAGTTCTTGTAGGTTTATTAACTTATAAAGCAAAAGCTCAAATTACGCCCAATAATAACATCATTTATGTACGCGAAAATGCAACAGGTAATGGCGCTTCTTGGAATGCCGCTGCCAATTTAACAACCGTATTACAGTGGGCACAAGCTAACAAAAATTCCAATCTTTGGAATGCGAACAATCCTTTAAAAGTTTATATAGCCGAAGGAAACTACAAGCCTACCATACATCCCAGCACCAACACTATCACCCAAAATGAAAATGCAACATTCTTAATGGTAAAGAATGTACAGCTATATGGCGGTTTTCCAACAACTGGAAATCCTACTATGACTGATCGCAACCATCTTGTTAATAGTACGGTACTAAATGGAGAAACACTAGGTGGCACTCCGGCTTATCACGTCGTTCTATCAGTAGGTGATGTTGAAAATGCACTTATAGATGGCCTTTCTATTATAGGTGGCAATGCAAATAGTGATAGCAGGTCTATTGTTAACGAACTGCAAATTAATCATCAATACGGAGGAGGCATGCTAAATATGTATTCTTCGCCGCGCTTAAATAATATCGCCATCAAATGGAATACAGCAGCCCTAGCTGGTGGGGGCTTATATAATGAAAATGCTTATCCCACCTTCGCAAAAGTAGTTATTGCAGAGAATTCGAGTGATGTTGGTGGAGGCCTAGCTAATATAAGTTCATCGCCTTTGGTAACTAATACAATTATTTGTGGTAATTCCTCAAGCTCCGAAGGAGGTGGAATGTTCAATTGGAACGGCTCCCCGAATTTGCACAATGTCTCCATTACAGGAAATAATGGAGGTTTCCATGGCGGTGGGATACGTAATTGGCATCATTCCTATCCGCAACTTACCAACGTAACTATTAGTGGAAACTCGGCGCAAAATGGTGGAGGTATATCAAACCTGAGTACAGAGCCTATCGTGTTAATAAACAATAGCATTGTATGGGGTACCAATACTTCACAATCGATATTAGGAAACATAGATTTCGACAGCAGCAACAATTTAATAGAGGGAAGCACTATTGGGAACATCAATAATATCCCTACTGATTTAACTGTTACTTCTATTTTTAAAGCGCCAGTATCTTTTCAAACTGCACCTACAATTGCTGGCAACTACGCTTTGAAACCAAATAGCATAGCCATTAATACAGGAAGTAACGACCTATATAATGGCCTCAGTAGCCAAACGAAAGATTTAGCAGGATATCCTAGAGTTTATAATCACAGTACTGGAGGAATAATAGATATTGGAGCATATGAATTACAAGAAGACTGGATACTTCCTATTAAGCTCAATAGCTTTACTGCAAAAAAAACTGCTAGCAGCATTACGTTAAACTGGCAAACGCTAATGGAAAGAGACAATAAAGGCTTTGAAGTTGAAAGAAAAAATGGCGAACAACAATTTGAGAAAATTGGCTTTGTAACCGGAAATAACACTCCTAGCGTTTATTCTTTCATAGATAAGCAACCTAAAGCGGGTGTAAACTACTATAGGTTAAAACAATTCGACTTTAATGGAAACCACAGTTATAGCGATATAGTAAGTGTTAATCTATCACTTGATGACAATAACATTTCAGTATATCCAAACCCTGCCATTAACTACATCAATATTACAAACGTGAATGATCAACAAATAGCGATCATCTACAATTCATTAGGTCAAAAGGTTAAACAAGTTAAAATATCAGGAAGCCAGATAGACATCCACGAACTGAAAAATGGGGTGTATTTTGTCATTATAGCAGGTAAAAAAATAAAATTTATCAAATCATAGAATATAATTTGCAATCAAGGCATAAATTTTGATTAGGCAAAAGGATGAATAAGACTCTAATTATCTTCCTCTTGCCTTTTTTTGGGGGCTTAAATATTTACGCTCAAGACACTACTGCATACCAGCTACAACGCAATAAAATCAATGCCATGTTGGCCGAAAGAAGTGCTCGTTTTGGACAATACGATGAAAGCTTAACCGCAAGAACTGGAATTTTCGGTTTTCAAACTAAACGTGACATTAAAAATTCGAACGAGATTTTAAGACAAATTGCCATTAACGACAATAACATTTTCACCGAATTGAAGGTGTTGTTAGATTACAAAGACCTTCAATTTCAGGAAGTAAAAACTAATATTGACCATAGCCAAGTGAGGATTGACAGCTACAAAAAGACGATTAGAGATTTACAAGTGAAGAATGAAGAACTGCTGACTTATAATCAGAAAATTGGCAAAAGTGCCGATTACTTACAACTTTTTTTAGTGCTGTTTGTTATTTCTACAGCGGTCTGTGTTTTCATTATCTATAGAAAAAACAAGGTAATTAAAGCTAAAGAGCCGCATAGCGAAATTAAAGTTTTATAATATGAAGAGAGCGTTTTTTAAGGCATTAGTGAAGTTCAATAATTTAGTGATGCCGTCTTTATATAAAGAAGACCCAATGAAGCTGAGTACTTTTCAAAAAGGGATTTTGGGATTTAGGTACTGGGCTTTAACGAATTCGATGAAGTAATTTTGAAACATTAAGGAATTAAGAGATATTAAGCAATCTTAACTTCTTAATGTTTATAAAGAAAAAGGCTCATTGTTATTACAACGAGCCTTTTTTATATCATTATATATTAAAACTAGCCTTTAAAATGATCAATAATCAAATTAGCTAATTCTGTACCTATACGCTCTTGCGCTTCGTTAGTTGAAGCACCAATATGCGGTGTTAACGAAATTTTTGGATGTGCCAAAAGTGCAGCAGCTGGAGTTGGCTCATTATCAAACACATCTAAACCTGCGAAAGAAACCTTACCAGAGTTTAAAGCTTCAATTAAAGCTGGCTCGTCAATAGTTCCACCACGAGAACAGTTAACCACACCAACACCTTGTTTCATTGCAGCAAACTCAGCAGCACCTAAAATTGGTTTATCTGCGAATGGCGTGTGTAAAGAGATAAAATCACTGTTTGCAATTACCTCTTCCAGAGAAACTGTAGTTACCGGAATTTCAACCTTAATACCTAAAGTTAAGTTCAAAGTAATGTTACCACTGAACGGGAACAAATCGTAAGCTAATACGTTCATTCCTAAACCTAAAGCTACCGCAGCAGTTTCTCTACCAATTCTACCAAAACCAATAATACCGATAGTTTTACCTCTTAACTCAATACCTTTAGCGTAAGCTTTTTTAAGGTCGTTAAATTTAGAACCACCTTCTACAGGCATTTTACGGTTAGCATCTTGTAAGAAACGTACACCTGTAAACAAGTGAGAAAATACCAATTCTGCTACAGATAAAGATGAAGCCGCAGGTGTATTTACTACAGTAATTCCCTTCGAACGTGCATATTCTACATCGATATTATCCATACCAACACCACCTCTACCTATTAATTTAAGGTTCGGACAAGCATCAATAACGTCTTTTCTAACTTTGGTTGCACTTCTAACGGTTAAACCATCATAATTTTGCAACGCAGCAATTAGTTGGTCTTGAGGAACAGTCTGTGTATCAACTGTAAAACCAGCATCTTCTAATAATTTTTTTCCTATTGGATCTATGCCATCATTGGCAAGTATTCTAGCCATTTTTTATTTTTTGTGTTGTTCTTCGAAACTTTGCATTAAATCTATTAGCGCATGTACGCTTGTAATTGGCAGTGCATTATACATCGATGCTCTAAAACCACCTACACTTCTGTGTCCTTTTAAACCTTCAAAACCATTCTCATCTGCATATTTAGCAAAAGGTTTTTCCAATTCTGGATCTTCCATTACGAAACAAATGTTCATACGAGAACGATCTTCTACTGCGCAAGTTCCTTTGAACAATGTGTTTCTATCAATCTCAGCATACAAAGCTCTTGCTTTCGCAATATTTTCCTTTTCCATTTCGGCAACGCCACCTTTAGATTTTAACCATCTTAAGTTTAACATGGCAGTGTAAATAGAAAATACTGGCGGTGTGTTGTACATAGAACCACCATCAATGTGCGATTTGTAGTCTAACATAGAAGGAATTGATCTCCCAGTTTTACCTAAAATCTCATCTTTGATAATCACTACCGTTAAACCAGCAGGACCAATATTTTTTTGCGCACCAGCGTAAATGATATCATATTTGGCAACATCAATTTCGCGGCTCATAATGTCTGATGACATATCGCAAACCACAGGAACTTTAGTTACCGGCAATTCGAATAACTCGGTACCGTAAATTGTATTGTTAGAAGTGTAGTGGAAATAAGCACTATCTTCTGGAATTACATAATCTTTAGGAATAAAAGTATAGTTGGCATCTTTTGAAGAAGCTACTACGTTAGCTTTACCAAAGTGTTTCACTTCTTTGATCGCTTTGCTTGCCCAAACACCCGAATCTAAGTACGCAGCAGTACCGCCTTCTGGCAGTAAATTCTGTGGCACCATAGAAAATTGCAGGCTCGCTCCTCCTTGCAATAACAGCACGGAATATCCGGAAGGTACATTCAAAAGTTCTTTTACCAATTTCACAGTTTCCTCTACAACACCATCAAATTCAGGTGAGCGGTGGGAGATTTCTAAAATTGATAATCCGTCTTTAAAATCTAATACTGCAGCAGAAGCTTGCTTAAAAACCTCTTGCGGTAAAATACATGGACCAGCTCCAAAATTATGTCTCATTTTTATTGTTTTTGATTAGGTGTAAAATTAACACTTTGACATTAATTATTCGGCTTTTTTATCAACTAAATAACTAACATGACAAACGTTTGAGAAAAACGAAAAACTGAAGTTATAGTATATTAACCTATTACTGTTTAAAATTAACTTGTATTTTTAGTTAATCGCATGAAATACAGCACTTTTTTTTTGGAAAAGCAATTGCAGTAATTCTTCGCTTGGGCTAGTCCCGTTTTACGCTTTATTCCTTGGCAAACACATAGGTGTTGCCACTACATGCTCGCTCCAACCGGGTTTAGTTTACTAGCACCTGTGCACAGCACTAGCATTTTAAACCCGATAGTAGCAACACGCAGCCGAAGTATGAGGCAAGTAAAGCGAATAGCGGGACGGTCGTTAAAAAATGTGACGAACAGTGCTTTTCAAAAAAGAATAAAGCTTGAGCTATTTGTTCTTCAATCTAAAAATAAGCTTGAAATTCAACTGCCTGCCAGTTAAATAATTTGGAATGCCGTAGTTGACATTGTTCACATCTTTAAGCCAAATATAAGACACTGTGTTATTGATATTTAGCAAGTTAAAAACCTCGGCATAGGCTATTACAGAACTAAAATATTTGCTCAAAAACTGAGGTTTTTTTACTGCTTCTGCATCCAGAAAATCGTTAGAAAAACCTATATCTACCCTTCTATAGGCCGGAATGCTGAAATTATCTGTATAAGTTTCTATTTGTGGCGAACCGATTGGCAACCTAGAGCCATAAAGCAAATTCAAGTGCACTTTATAGGTAGGACTTTTGAATAACCTGTCCTGAAAAAACATCGAAAAATTAACTCGTTGGTCGGTTGGTCTTTTTAAATAGCCTGGATAGACCGTTTCGTTACTACCATCGGCATTTCTTCTAACATAACTATCGCCAATTACATCTTGGTTAGCATTTAAAAACGAAACCCTGAAAAACGACATCAAATCTTTAACGAGCTCACCGCCTAAAGAAAAATCTGCACCGTAAGTATGTCCTTTAGCAACGTCGGCAGCTAGATATTTGATCCTCACATTGTCTATTACATAGGGGATCATACGGTCAGCGTATTTGTAGTAAACTTCTGAAGTAAACTTTAAACGTGTTCCCAGACCATTGAAGGCAAAATCGTAGCCAGCAGAAACATTATAAGAACGTTGGGATTTTTGACCTAAGAACAGCGAGCCATCAAATGCTCTAATACTTCTGTAACTAGGTGCCTGACGATAAATACCCGCCGTAAATCTCCAAAGTTTGTATTCTTCTGGTCTGTAAAGCATTAAAAACCTCGGACTAACCAAAACCTCACCACTTAAATCATTGTAATTTACTCGAACGCCTAACTGCACGTCTGTTTTACCGGATACGGCGTAACTGTCTTGTAAATAAGCAGAAATAGAATTGATTTTGAGGTTGTTATTAGAGAAGATGGCATCTTCAAAAGTGAAAGAGTTGGTATTTGCAGGTAAAATGTAACCAGCAGAATCGATGTAACTATACTCGTTTATTCTATCTGCATATTTAGCTTGTTCAAACCTGCCGCCGTAAGTAAAATCGTGTTTTCCTATGCGATGTTCTATCTTTAATTCTGTACTTGCAATGGTAGATTTTAAGCTGTTGCGGGCGTAGCTGTAATAACTCCCCAAGCCTCTATTTTTACGGATTGGACCAAAACCACCATCACCGTAATTATTATCTACCTCTTCGAAAACGTAGTTACCATCAATATCAAAACGTTCACGTTCATCAATTTCGAAGTAACTGTTAATCCATTTTACTGAAACATCTTTATTAGGCTGAAACAAACCAGTAACTGCACCGCCGTAAGTATAGTAATTATCAATCTCTTGCCCTTCGTAATCTACTTTTAAGCGAATGGGATTATTGATGGTACCGAACTGCGTTTCCCTACTTTCTGGCACCAATCTAAAACTTCCAGAATTGAAATTCAGCAAGGTATTGATACTAAATTTTGAGCTAAAATTATGTTGGTACAAGGCTTGAAAATCGTTAAAACTTGGTCTGTAACTTCCCCTTGTATCTTGCGTACCCAGTATATTTCGGTTGTCTTTTCTTCTAAAACCCAGTAGTAAATGGCTGTTTTTAAATGCGGTTTTGGCAGTGGCCGATATTCCCATTAAACCAGCCGTTAAAATATATTGGTTACTATCTGGCTTGTTGTAGCGTACATCCAAAACCGACGATAATTTATCGTTATATCTGGCATTAAAGCCGCCAGCAGAAAAGCGGGCACTACTCACAAAATCTGGATTGATGAAGCTCAAACCTTCTTGCTGTCCATTTCTTATCAGGATCGGTCTGTTAATTTCGATATCGTTAACGTAGATCAGGTTTTCATCGAAATTACCTCCCCGAACGTTGTACTGCGAACTCAACTCGTTATTGGTAGAAACGCCTGGCAACGTTTTTAAAATAGCTTCAAAATTCATTGAAACCGTAGGCAAACTAGCAATATCTATTACGTTTATACTTTGGGCATTGTTCAGTTGGTTTTGTTTGTTGATAACCTTTACTGTTTTCAGTTCCTTAATATCAGGCCTTAAAGTAACATCTTTTCCTACATCAGCGCCCTTACTTTCATTAAATTTTATGGTTTCTACTTTGTAGCCTACCAGCTTGTACCGTAAGCTAAAGTTAGATAAACGAGATTGAATGGTATATTTTCCATTTTCGTCGGTAATACTTGTACCAGCCAATCCTACTAAAGTAACCGTTACTTTTGGCAGCGGCTGATTTTTTTCATCATAAACCACACCACTCACCTTTACTTGAGCAGCTGTAGTTAATGAGAAGGCAACAAAGAGGAATAGAAAAAGCGTCTTCGTCATTTATAAGGTTAGATGTGTTGAACTGAAGTTTGAACTTGCTTTAGATCGGCAATCATTTGCGTTGGACTTGGTGCCGCAAAAACTGCATTGCCTGCCACGAAAACATTTGCGCCTGCTTCAATTAGCGAAGCAATGTTATGAATACCTACACCACCATCAACTTCTATTAATAAATTAGGATTACTTTGTAGCGCCATTTGCCTTAATTCGCTTACTTTATTTAGCGTTTGAGGGATAAAAGCCTGTCCACCGAAACCTGGGTTAACAGACATTACCAAAGCCAAGTCGATATCGTGCAGCACATCTTTCAGTAAACTTACGGGCGTATGCGGATTTAGCGCCACTCCTGCTTTGCATCCTACAGATTTGATCAATTGAATGGTACGATGTAAATGTGTACAGGCTTCGTAGTGAACGGTAATGATATCAGCACCAGCTTTTGCAAATTCGGCAATGTAGCGGTCTGGGTCTACAATCATCAAATGCACATCAAAAGGCTTTTTCGCATGCTTTTTTGCCGCAGTTATTACTGGAAATCCGAAGGAGATATTTGGTACAAATACACCATCCATTACATCAACATGAAACCAATCTGCTTGGCTGTCGTTGATCATTTCTACATCGCGTTGTAGGTTGGCAAAATCTGCTGATAAGATGGATGGGGCAATTAGGTGTTTCATTTAACTCTTTCGTCATTGCTTGGTACAGAGCAATATTTGTATAATTTGTTTGAGATTGCTTCGTTGTACCTCCTCGCAATGAAGAATATATTTACATTATTGCGAGCACAAAACAATCACTGCAAGGTACAAAAAGAACTCGGAAATTTAATAGTTCCAGAGCTGCGACATTTGAATAGCTATCTATAAAGCAACATTAGCACTGGAGCTAATTACCGGAAGGCAAATGGTAGCAACCGTTCCCTTGCCATTAGCACCGGCTGAAATATTGAAACTGGAACTCTCTTGTTTGTCTTGAATATTGATCATTTCTATCCTTTCTTTGATAGATGAAAGACCGATAGACGTTTCTTTAATACTACTTTTAATGGTTGATTTGGCTTTATTGTTTACCCCTACTCCATTATCTGCCACTGTGATACAAATTCTACCATCATGTAATTTCATTTGAACTTCTAAATGTGCATCTGGATTTTGACTAACAATTAAACCATGCAATATTGCATTTTCTATTAGAGGTTGTATCAGCATTGGCGGTATTAGGCACTCTTTCAAGTTTATCTTATCATCTACCCTAAAATTATAGGTAAATGAATTGCTATACCTATCTGCTTCCAGTTCAGTATACAACATTAAAGCTTTCCATTCCTTTTCGGCAGTCACTAAACTCCTTGACGAGTTCTCTAAAATCAACCTACTCAGCGATGCAAATTTCTGTATCAATCTAGAAGCTGCAGTTTTATCGTTATCCATAATATAAGATTCGATGGAATTTAGGACATTGAAGATAAAATGCGGGTTCATTTGCGAACGAATGGCTTTCAGTTCACTTTGCGAAAGTCTTTGCTTAAACAAAAACTGGTCTTGAATAAAGGTAATTCTTCGCCTCAGCAGAAACACAACAGTTAACACTCCCAAACTAATGCAAAGTACTGCAAACCAAGTTTTTTCGTACCAAAAAGGCAATACAGTAATTATCAACTGTTCTTCCAAGCTAAAAACCTCATCGTTATTACTGCCTTTAACATGCAGCACATATTCGCCATGGGGCATACTTCCTAAAGCAATATCGCCATTTTTTACCTGCTGCCACTCTGCTTTTTCGCCAACCTTATAGAAGAATTTATTCTCTTGCGTTGCGGTATAACTTGTAATTGCGAAATGAATATTCACAATTTTTGTTCCTGCTTTTAGCGTAATTTGTTTCTGATTTTCTTTAATTTCAATCTGCTTTTCATGCCCATCTGCACTAATATCCATAAAAATTACCTTTGGTACAGCAGTGTTAGATTTGATGTAATATGGATTAAACCTCGTTACGTAACCGCTGTAACTTAAAAGGTAGTTTCCCGCTTTATCTGTCTCAAAAAAACCGTGTCCCTCATACTGAAAAGGCAAACCGTTGTTAAAGTTGAAATAAGTAAATGTCTTTTTTCTATCGTATTTAACAATTCCCTGTTGCGATGGTATCCATAAATAGCCAAGCGTATCAACCATGATACGTTTCAGGTTGTTTTCAGGCAATCCCATTTTATGGTCAATGAGCAAACCTGTTTTATTTTTCTTATCAATTTTTAACAAGCCAATTTCCGAAACCGCCCAAATTGTTTGTTCGTTATCCTGAGTGATATCCGTTACCCAAGTCACTTCGGCAAATTTGCCATCTTTGTCTTTAATTTTGATCTTTTCGAAAGCATCTTTTGTTGCATTGTATAAACTTATCCCTTTGGTAGCACCAGCCCAGAAATCGCCCTGCTTGTCTATTAAACACGAAAAAACTGAGCCATCTATATTTTTGCCATCGGGCAGATATTGTTTGATAAATTTTTCAGTTTTGGGATCGAAAACAAATAATCCGTTTTGCCTTGCCCTAATCCAAAATTTGCCGTCTTTTCTTCTATATAACTTCGATACGAAGAGGTTATCTTTGATGCTTAAATCTAACGGAGGCAAGAATACTTTATATGTATTTCCTGTTTTTTTCACCAAGCCAGAATCTGTACTGAACCAGAAATTCTTTTCACCATCTTGATAAATACTACTGATAGATTTACTAAGGAAACTTTTTGAGTTTGCTGGCACTTGGGTAATGTGCGAAAGCAGTTTCCAGTTTTTATCTAACACGTAAACCCCTTTCGCGTAGTAACAGGTGATGTAAAATCGATCAGCAGTTTCTAACATATTATTAGGTATACCCAACAACTTCGGGTTGGTGAGTTTAGCCTGCTGATAAACCGGAATATTTTCGAAATTCTGATAATTTGGATCGACTATGCTAACACCGTTATCAGTAGATAGCCACAACCTGTTCTGCCGATCTTTAGCGATGTGAAATATTGTAAATGCATTTAACGAAGATGTATTGAGTTCGTCAGAAACGTAAGCTTTAAGCTGATTATTTTGTAATTTTTTCAGCAGCAGCCCTCCATTTACGGCAATACACAACCAATTCTGCTGTAAATTATCTGTCCACTCTGTAATGCTATTTATTCTGGTGATACGATCTTTAAATGGAATAGATACAGATTTTACCAGGCCATCTTTGTTGAAATATTTAAGCCCATTTGATGCTTCGCCTAAATAAATACTTCCATTCGGAGTTTGGTGTAAGGCTAGAACGGGATCCCCTTCGTCTTGTCGACAATTTACGGTTTTTGCTTTTTGATCTATCAGATATAAGCCATCGTTACCAAGTGCCCATAACCTATGCTCCCGATCTTCGGCTATGCCATAAAAACCCACAAGCTGTTTCACACCTTTTTTAAAGCTCACGTAGTTAGTGAAGCGATTTCTTTTGTAGTCAAACAATTGAATTCCTACAGTTGTGGCAACCCATAAATTTCCTTTGCTATCTACAAAAGGCACACAGTTTTCATTAGCTGCCAGACTATTTCTATCGCTAGGATTATTAAAAAAGTTAGTAGCTTTTCCTGTTACAGGATTAAAACGAGATAACCCTTTTGCAGTGCCCAACCAAAGATAGTTGTCGCTATCCTGAACAATTTTATTCAGGGCATCATTACAAATGGTGGTGCTATCTTTAGCATCATGCTTATACTCTTTAACTCCTGTACCATCGTAACGATTTAACCCCTTGCTGGTAGCTATCCAGATAATACCATTCTTATCTTCGTAAGTACATTTAACGGCATTGGTACTTAAGCCATCTTTTACTGTTATTTGGTTAAATTTCAGGTTAGGAAACGACTGTCCAAGAGCCATAAAATTCCCAAAAACCAGCAACAAACAAGTGCTTATTAGATTTTTACAACTGCAAGCAATTTCATTTTTCATTTATAACACAACCCTCATTGCAACGTTAAGCTACAGAATTTTCAAAATGTGGAAGAAAAATCTCTGCAACAGTACCGCTACCTTCCGCTTTTGAACTTATCTTAAAGCTTGCAAAAAAATCGCGTTTTTGTGCATTAATTATCGCAATTCTTTCTTTGATAGATGCCAAGCCCATAGATTTTTCCTTAACCCCAGTTTTAGTAAATGCTTTAGGAGTACCTTCAATACCATTACCGTTGTCTTCTACAGTAATATAAATTCCTTGTTCGTGCTTTTTTAACTGAACTTCTAAGTGTGCCCCTGGTTTTGGATCTACAATTAAGCCGTGTAAAATAGCGTTCTCAATTAATGGCTGAATTAACATTGGCGGTAAAAGCAAAGTCTTTAACTGTAAACTTTCATCGGCATTAAAATTAAAGCTGAATGTATTGTTGTAACGCATGGCTTCTAACTCGGTGTACAATTTTAGTGCTTTCCATTCTCTATCGGCAGTAACCAAACTTCTGGTAGAATTTTCTAAAATCAGCCTACTTAACGATGCAAATTTTTGTATCAACCTAGAAGCCGTCTGTTTATCATTATCCATGATATAAGCTTCGATAGAATTAAGCACGTTGAAAATAAAATGTGGGTTCATTTGTGAGCGAATTGCTTTTAGCTCGCTTTCTGTTAATTGAAACTGATGCTTAAGCAAGATCTCATTTTGTATTGCTTCCTGCTGCTGCAAAGTATTTTTAAATCGCAGTTGCCTAATTCGATACAGATTAATTAAGTATCCGATTACGGATGCTAACACAACAATTGCAATAATGCCATAAAGCCACAGCTGTTTTAACTCCAAACGGTTAAGTTCTTGTTCTTGAGACAATGCTTTTACTTTGTTAGACTGAAGTTTTTCGTTGTTTTTGGAAATGATAAGCTGCTTTTCTTTTTCTTTATTAATCAACTGCTCATTTTCTAGAGATATGCGCTGTAAATCCCTAAACTGAACTCCCTTTTGAATTTCAGCTTTGTTTAGCGCTAATTGCAACGCCTGTTGTTTTAACTGCTCGCTTGCCAACAATTGCTGCTGCTGATACGATAACTCTTTTTTATCGAAATCATACTGCAAGCCCATTCTGGTAATTTCATTTTTCTTTTTGTCGTTACCTATGCTATCAGCGAATTTGAAAAACTGTTTATGGTAAAAAAGTGCACTATCTGGTCTTATTAACGCTTCGTAAACCTCACTTAAGCCTAAGCTTGCATCTCTTTTAATTTCTGTAACGTTTAAATCAAAACCAACTTTTAAAGCACTAAGCCCATAAGTTTTTGCCTTATTATAATCTCCCTTTTTAAAATATGCCAATGATACGTTTTGATAATTGAAGCCCAGACTTTTAATGCTGCTTATTTTCTTGTTTAACTCGATAGCTTTTAAGCCATATTCCAAAGCAATATCGGATTGCTTCAAATTTGCATAGTACGCAGATAAATTTCCGTTTTCTCTAGCAACAGACCTGATATCTCCAACCGAATCTGCTAATTTAACAGACAGCTTGCCATATTTAATAGCTTCGGCAACATTCTTATTTTTAAAGTGTATGGTCGCAATATTAGACAAAGCATTGGCTTGTCCTATATGGTTATTGTGTTTTTTTAAAATCAAATAAGATTTTTGATACTGCTCCATCGCTTGGCTCAAATTGTTCATCTCATTGTAAACGGTTGCCATATTCATATAAGTGATGGCTGCTTCTAGCTCATTCTTCTTTAAATCAAACTTTTTTAATGCGGCTAGGTAATACCTCAGCGCTTCCGGATACTTAGATTGCGCCATGTAAACGATACCAATATTGGCGTAACCACCAGCAATTCCGTAATCATGCTTGATCAGTTCATCAACACTTATGGCTTTATGTAAAAATTCAAGTGCTTCGGGATACCTAGATAAGTAAAATAACGCCATTCCTTTTGCCCTATAAGCTGCAGATACTATTTGCTTTTTCTTGATTTTATCCTGAAAAGACATAATTTCATCCACATATTTTATGGCCGCTTTTGTATCTGGATGGATGGTTAGCTTAGCTAATTCAAACAGCATTGTTGCTCGCTCATCGTCTTGTTGCGGATGCTTTTTTAAGGCATTTGTTAGCGAGTCTAGTTTTTTATTTTGACCGTAGCTATCAACTCTTACTAAAAAAACTAGTATAGTTAATATAGAAATTATGAACGGAATTTTGATTGGTGATTTCATATATAAGTAGGTCTAGACACTATTAAAATTAACGAAAATTATAGTCGTTTACCTAATTGCTAAATAACATATTTATTATTCCGATAACTAAATTCTAAATAAGTAAGGCTAGCTATTCACTCACTAAAAGTAGCTTTTGACACATCAAACGCTAAAAAGTGAAATTAAGCCAGCGTTTTTTAATGCAAACTCTAAAATTTCGAAAGATTTGAAAAACAATGTTAGTAGCTGTTGGCTATTGCAGCCCCGCTTTACAATCGGGTTTAATTAAGCAAGGCAGTAGTTCTTTGGGTGGGTTTTCTTTTGCACCGCCTTAGGTTTTACAGCCCCGATAGTAGCGAACACGCAGTGGCAAACCTATGTGTTTGCCAACGAAGTAAAGCGAATAGCGGGACGAACGTTAATAATTGTAGTTTCATTGCGCTTCTAATAAAATCCTTTGGCCATTCAATTTTGAGCTAGCGCTAATAGGCAGTTCACTCATCAAAAATAGCGCTTCGCTCATTGTTAAAAAATGTGGCAGAATAAAATTGCTCTTTTGAGAGAAATGCAACCATCATGAAAAATACTATCATCATTATTATTCTGCTTGGAGCAAGCATGTTTGCTACCGCTCAGAATTTACCAACCTGCATTAAAGGCTTAAATAAAGCTAATGACCTAACCTCGACCAAGTTTGTTAGGCAACTAAATTTAAAGGGCAACAGGGTTGTATACGAATTTGCTGTTACAAGTAAACGCCAATGTATGGACTGCCCAAACGGAACCGTTTTTTACGATAGCAATTGCAACCAAATTGCCAGTTTTATAATGGGTAGAGGGCCGAATGTTTATATTAATTACGGCTACACGGCATTGGAACTTGGTAAGGGCGCTTACGCCAACGCAAAACGTGGAAAAGAATTACCAGCGGTACCGACCTGCATTGCGAAGGCAATTGTTAATGTAGATTCGCTAAATAAAGTTGAAGTTTTACGTGTTTTGCAAGTAAGTATAAAAGATAAAATTCTCTAACACTTTGAACACGCCGTACCCAAAGAAAAATTAAATTGCAAAGACTGCTCGAGTACTTTAAAATACTACGATGAAAATTGTAAACTAGTGGCAACTTTTATAGTTGGCGGTATTGCTGGGGCTAAAGCAAGCGAAGGCTTTACCCCAACAGATTTTTATAATAAACGCACCTTACAAATTTTGTATCATAAGAATTAATAGTTTGTGTTAGTTAATGATGGGGTTAAGCGTGGATACGTTTAGCCCTTTTTTTATGGCTTTTCTGTAAACTTTTAACGTGTGTTCACTCATGGGTAATTATAGTTCGCTCAATTAAAGATGCGTTCCAATCATTGTTAAAAATTGTAAAGTTTAAGGCTTGTAAGTTTGGGTAAGCAAATATGAGCTAACCTAAAATATAAGACCATGAAAAAATTATTAATAATCCCAATCTGCATTATCATAGCTATTGTAGCTTGTAAAAAAGATAAAACTCCTGCAGATGAAAAAGAAGTGATTAAAGGCGACATTAAGCAAGTTGTGGAAACTGCCAATGGTATTACCTACAAATTATTTACCAATATAAACACCAGCAGTTTTAAAGGAATTTTGGTGGTTGGTTCTGGCAACGATGAGAACAACCCGAGCGAAGGTGCTATTAACGGCGCATCTGAAACTGCTTTATGCGAAAAAGCTGCAACCAACGGTTATGCTGCTGCAATTGTGAAATATCAAAAACCACCAGCAGGTGCCGATTGGAACTCAAGAGCTAAACTAGTTGGCGAAGATTACAACAGAGCTATTGTTGCTATCTCCAATAAATTCGGCATTGATAAAAATAAATCGGCAGTTGCGGGATTTTCTTACACCTCGTTTATGCTTTTCACAGATATTTCTATGAACACCACTTTAAGTTATACCAAAGGTGTATTGGGTGCATGTGGTGCTAGTGGCACTTGGAATGCGCAGAACTTTAAAATTCCAATTTTTGCCATTAACTGCAGCGGAAACTTTGAAGGCAATTTTAATGGCAAAGCCTTGTACGACCAAATTCCGGCAAACTCCCCTATTAAAGCAAAAAGCGAAGGCGTAACCGATAATAATTGCAACACGCATTGCGGTGGCAACTGGACCGATAAAATGTACACCAAAATGGCTGCTTGGATGCAATAACTACAACATATAAAGCATAAAGATTATGAAAACGTTAAAAAACATCGTATCAAAAACGCTCCTTATATTCTCTGTAATATTTGTATTTACATCCTGTAAAAAGGATAAGAACAATAACCCCGAAGACAGTTTTGACCCTACAAAATATTACATCACCGGAGAATATGCATCTCTCGGGGGCGGCTCGTCACCAACAAGTTATGTGTACTGTTTCTTTGCCAATGCCAAAACCTACACCACTTCGCAAGGAGGCTACATTTCCAATAACCCAAATTACACCTACGCCGATGGCGTTATTAAAATGGGCAATTTAACCTTTACCATTGCTAATAACGCGATTACAAATTGTAGTGATGGCGCCTATAGGTCCTATCATTTACAAAAAATACCCGATGCCGATGCCTTTGCAGGTAAAACGTTTAGAGGTACGGTTGCTACCAACGGGGTTGCTAATGGCAAATCTTGCTTAATAAGATACACAACCGACAAAAAATTTACGGTAAGCATAGATGGTTTTGGGCAAACCGGCACAGGTGCAGATTATACCTTGCAAAACAATGGTGTAGCCACTGCCAGAACTGGTAACGAAGGTCGTTTACACCTCATGACCATTGGCGGCGACAAACTCTACTACTCGCAACTAAGCGGTAGTGGCACAACAAATTATGCCCATTACTACGGTGTATTAACCTTGCAATAACATTTAAAACCAACATAACCATGAAAACTTTAAAATTAATACCAATGCTTTTATTGCTGTTAAGCTTTATGGCATGCAAAAAGGATAAAACCAAAACAGATAAAGCTAACAACATAGTTGCTGTTTTCGCAAATGAATCTTCAAGTTATTTTTTGAAAGGTGATCATACGCTTTGGGCTACCGGCAACAACAATTATGGTCAGTTGGGTAATGGAAATACTGCCGATGTGAATAAGCCTGTAAAGGTGTTGGAAAATGTATCAACAATAAGTTCTAGTAATTCTTCAATTTTTTTCTTAAAAAACGATCATACACTTTGGGCAGCAGGAGGCAATGCTTATGGCAACATTGGTGATGGTACAAATAGTAATGTCACTATTCCTAAGCAAATTATGACAAACGTTAAAGCGGTAAGTGCAGGTTATAGTCATACGCTGATTTTAAAAATGGATAATACGCTCTGGGTTACAGGAAGTAATCAGTACGGACAATTAGGAGACGGAACTACAACTAGCATTAATACTCCTAAGCAAATTATGAATAATGTTCAAGCTATAGCAGCTTCGTATGCATCATATATCATAAAAATAGATCGCACGCTTTGGGTAACTGGGTATGGAGAATTCGGGCAATTAGGAGACGGAACGGTAAATAACACCAAAATTCCTAAACAAATTATGACTGATGTTAAAGATGTAAGTGCGGATATGTTTGCTGCCATGATATTGCGGACAGACAATACTCTTTGGGCAACTGGTGATAATGGATATGGTAATTTCGGAGATGGATCTAATTCGAGTGTTAAAATTCCTAAACTAATTATGCATGATGTACAGGCAATAAATACGGGTAATAACACCACCATGATATTGAAAAATGACCAAACACTTTGGGCTACTGGCTCTAACACATTTGGAAAGTTTGGAGACGGGACAACCAGTGCTGCAAAAATCCCTAAACAGATTATGGCAAATGTACAGGCTGTTAGTATAGGAGCTAACCATAGCCTTGCGCTAAAAAAAGATGGTACGGTTTGGGCTTCAGGTTATAATTTTTATGGTCAGTTGGGCGACAATACAAACGTGAATAAGTTAAGTTTTGAGCAAATACAACCATAAAGAAACTCAATAAAACTAATCTCAAATTCCCTTCGCTAAGCTATAACCCTGTTCGCTCATTAAAACAGCCAACTCGCTCATTATCAAAAAATTTTATAGCTAATAGCTGTTCTTTTGACTAATAATAACATCAACTAAAGAACCTAACATCATGAAAAATTTAAAATTATATCTGCCAATTATGTTGCTGTTAATAGTTGTTGGCTGCAAAAAGAAAGACGAAGCAACTCCAGAAGAAGCCAAAATGGATTTAACAAAATATTTTATTACTTGGGAGGTTCCAACTAAAACGTACACTGGAAACAGAATTTTCAACTGGCCACTTCTAGTCGTATTCGAAAATGAAGGAAAAATAAAGATGTACAACTTTGGAAGCAATGCTGCTCCAACTCAGGGTTCTTACACCCTAACTGATGATCAGTTAACGATAACTACCCCGAACCAAATCTTAGGATTTACAATTAAAGAGGGGAACGTAATTGATCCCAAAGGTTTTACCTACGAGATTCAAAACGCAAAACTTCGTGAACTTCCAAGTACAAACCAATTTACCGGTAGTTATAGTGGTTTGTTAAACTCATATATGGTTAATACTGCATTACCATATGGCTACTCTTTTAACCAAACACAGTTCGGAGAAGGTTACAACGGACAACCTCCGCTGGATTATGTGTTAAATCCTATTAATAATGTATTTGCAATATCTTCTGTAAATAGTGTCTTGAGATATTTTCTCATGGTAGATGGCAAACTTACGATAGTTCGGCTTAAAAGCGGCGGTACTAATGCAGAGTCATTATTATACGGGAATCTTTCTAAAGATCAATAATCATCACATTAAAATTTTTAACCATGAAAACACTAAAAATAAGTTTAGTCATAATTTTCGCCATTGCTTTTTGTATCAGTTGCAAAAAAAGTCGTCAAGCGCCAATTACAGATATTACTAGCGGTTTACACATAGTAGATGGTAAATATTTAGCCGATAAGTGTGGCAACAAAATCGTATTGAGAGGTATAAATATGGGAAATGTATATGCGGTAAATTTTGGTTTAAAAGAAATAGAAGAAATTGAAAAAACTGGCGCAAACTCGGTTCGAATTGTACTTACACAACAATATCAAGATTGGACTAATGGAGGTGCAATGACCGCCGTAACTGGTACTAAAATAGAAAGTGTAATTAATGCCTGTATCACCAAGGGCATGATACCCGTATTGGAATTACACGACTACACCGGAACGGCCAACGTAGCTAACGATTTACCAAAGGCAACACAATGGTGGACAAAAACAGATATAAAAAATACACTGTTGAAGCACCAAAAATCTATCATTGTTAATATTGCTAATGAACCAGATAATGGTAGTGCAAATAACGACAACTATGCCAGTGCCAACTCTACAGCAGTAAAAGCTTTAAGAGATGCAGGTTATACTTTTCCTATAATGATTGACGCACCAGATTGGGGTAAAAATCACAGTTTTTTTGTAGATAGAGGTAAATCTTTAATGGATGCAGATCCATTGCACAATTTATTGTTTAGTGTACACGCTTATTGGCCAACCAACGGTGCATTTGGTAATTACAGTGATGCACAAATTATGTCAAATTTAATGGCGTTAAAAAATACAGATTTACCAATTGTATTAGGCGAACTCGCTATTGCAGATATCCAAAATGGACTTACTTATAACATCAATTATAGACTATTGATGAAATTATGTAGAGATAACGACTTTGGCTATATGGCTTGGTGGTGGGGATTTAATAATAACCCTGGTGCAAACAATCAATTGAGCATGACTAATGACGGTTTGTACACTGGCTTGCAGGGCGGCGGTAAAGTCATCGCAGTAGATGATGTCAATTCTATCAAAAACACTGCTAAAAAAGTTTGCCCATAATTCTAAACTACCATGAAAACTACATTTAAAATTTATCTAAAAATGAAATTGCTGATACTATTTAGCTCGTTCATGCTCACTTCAATTGTTTCCAATGCGCAACAGACCACGAAATCAAATCATCATGAGCTAAAAAATGAGTTTAAAGCAAACTTGTTAGGCTTGGTTATTGGCTTACCAGAACTCAGTTACGAAAGATTAATTAATGAAAAAATGGGTATAGGTATTTCTGCAGCTATGGGAATTCAAAATACCGAAGGTTATAATGAAGAATATAAATTTATGATTTTGCCTCACTATCATTACTATTTCGGAAAAAAACATGCACATGGATTTTTCTTAGAGGCTAATGCCGCAATATTTTCTGATGATGCAGCACAGGCTGATGACGGCGGTATCCGTAAAGATAAAACCTACTATGGTTTAGGCGGTGGTGTTGGCTTGAAACAAGTTTTCGGAAAAGGATTTGTTGCAGAATTAATTCTTGGTTTAGGGAGCAAGTTGAATAACAAGCCAGTAAAAGATGGAGCTACCGACTTAGGCTTGTATAAAAGGTTAGGCATATCTATCGGCAAAAGATTTTAAAACGAACATATTAACTAATAAAAAACAAATTATCATGAAAAATTTATTCATTATTTTACTAAGCATGTTTAGCATTTCGGGCGTAACAGCGCAGGCACAAACCAAAAAGCCGGTTAAAAAAGCAACAACTACTAAAACCACACCTGCGAAAAAAACAACCACTACCACCAAAACTACAGCAACCCCTACTACTACCAAAACCACCACGAGCAAACCTGTAGAAACTGATGAAAAAATGGGTGTAAAACCTCGTACTCAACCAACTAAGCAAACTAAAGCGAAAACTGAAACTACGAGCTATAAAGCGGCTCTGGGTTTAAAATTCATTTACGGAATTTCTGCTACTGGTAAAGTTTTCCTAACAGATAAACACGCTTTAGAAGGCATTGTGAGATATAATGGTGCAGGTGGTTTAGGTAGCAATATAGCTTTTACGGCTCTTTACCAATATCACAACGACATTAAAGACGTAGACGGTTTACGTTGGTATATAGGTGGTGGCGGTCACGTAAATCACTTCAGTTGGAAAGATGTGGATGCTGATGGAGTTACCAGTTTCGGCATATCGGGCGTGGTAGGCTTAGAGTACAAAATAAAAACACTGCCACTAGCTATCAGCGCAGATTGGGTTCCAGGATATATGCTTAGCCCAAATAGTGGTTTTTCTGCTGAAAATGGCGGTATTGGTATTAAATACACTTTCTAATCCTCTTAATATCAACGGTTATGAAAATCATAAAATTGAATTTAAAAGCTTTGATGATACTTACAATAGTTTGCATTGCATCACTATCTGCAAGAAGTCAAACAACAGATTTAGCAGATTATGTAATTACAGGCTACTATGCCAAATCGGCTTCAGCTACATTTAAAACACCTTTTATCATCAACTTTGGAGAAAAAAACACATTCCATAAACTTGATGTAGAAGGTAAACTTCACGAAGGGAAATATACCGTGACGAATGGAAAAGTAACATGCGAGTACATAGGCGGTTTCGAAACCTATCAAATTATTGAAGAAACTGTAACCTCGCCCAACAACAGAACTTTTGCACTATTTAAAAAGAAAATTTTTGGCAATCAATTAAAAGGTAATCGTTATACAGGCATTTTACATAAACATAATTCAAATATTGCTGTAAGGGCTAGCTATCAATTTATCGGCACAAAATTTAGTATTACTGATGAAAACGGTACGGTTTCGAGCTATAAAGACTATAATTTGGTTGGCAACATGGCAGGCTACAATTGGAACGGACCAGCTACAGTAAAAACTAAAATCATCAGAAATATTTTTGTGCAATATGGTAGTCAGCTAGTTGTGATGAATATATATAGAGATGGAAGTGCCACCCACGGAATTTTAGATTTGGTAAGCAAATAACAATGTTGTGCAGCTACCTCATTTGAATAAAAACATTGCGCATTTATAAATAAATTAACGAAATTGACATAAACAAAATACCATGTTAAAAGCAGCCATCTTAGACGACGAAATTAAAGGCAGTAAATTACTTGCGCACAAACTCGATATTTTTGAGGATGAATTACAAGTGATTGGCATTTTTAATGAACCTGCAAAGGCATTAGACGCAATTACAGAACTGAGCATAGATGTGCTGTTCTTAGATGTAGAAATGCCCGGAATGAATGGTTTTCAGTTTTTAGAGCGACTGGGCACTTTTAATTTCGAAGTTATTTTTTCGACAGCTTATGACAGCTATACATTAGATGCGTTACGAATTAGTGCAGTAGATTATCTTTTGAAACCTGTAGACCAAGATGATTTGAGAACTGCTATTACTCGTTTGAGAAAACGGGTGGCCGAAAAACAAATGTACAAAGCTGTAAAACTTGATAAAAAACAGAGCAATCGCCTGGCTCTACCTACTGCAGAAGGTGTTTATTTGGTAGAAAAATCGAACATTTTAAGAGTTGAGGCCATGAGCAATTACAGCGTTTTTCTGCTTGCCGATGGTAAAAAAATCGTGGTTTCTAAAACCTTGAAAGATTACGAAACAGTGTTGGATGATGAACATTTCATGCGGATTAATCGTTCAGTCATCATCAACCTAGATTATGTAGTGAAATACCGCAAAGGCGATGGCGGCACACTAGAACTATCAGATGGAGCAGAAATTGAGGTTTCTCCACAAAAGAAAGACCTCCTACTCCAGCGCTTATTCTAAATAAAAAATCCCTTCCAGTAAAACTGAAAGGGATTTTTTATTGTCTTATCGGACTTTTCTGACTTTTGCTTAAGCTTGTGGTGCAGCAGGAGCTTCTGGTTTCGGTGGACGAGGCAACAACACTTTACGAGAAAGTTTCATTTTACCTTGTTTATCGATATCCAATAACTTCACTTCAATAATCTCACCTTCTTTCAATACACCATCCATAGTTTCTAGACGCTTCCAATCAATCTCAGAAATGTGCAACAAACCATCTTTACCTGGCATAATTTCTACGAAAGCACCAAATGGCATAATAGATTTAACTTTACCAGTATAAACCTCACCAATTTCTGGCTTAGCAGCAATTGCACGGATACGAGCAACAGCAGCATCAATAGCAGCTTTGTTATCAGCAAAAATCTCTACGATACCTTTGTTATCAACCTCTTCGATAGAGATAGATGCGCCAGTTTCGCGTTGCATTTCTTGGATAATTTTACCACCTGGGCCAATTACAGCGCCAATAAATTCTTTCTCGATAGTTAGAGAAACAATACGTGGTGCGTGTGGTTTGTAATCTTCAGCTGGAGCAGCAATCGTTTTCTTCATCTCGTTTAAGATGTGTAAACGACCATCTTTAGCTTGCAACAAAGCTTTAGTTAAAACTTCGTAAGACAAACCGTTGATTTTTAAGTCCATTTGACAAGCAACGATACCATTTTCAGTACCAGTTACTTTAAAGTCCATATCTCCTAAGTGATCTTCATCACCTAAAATATCCGAAAGGATTTGATATTTACCAGTTTTCTCATCAGTAATTAAACCCATCGCGATACCTGATACCGGAGATTTAATTTTGATACCTGCATCCATTAATGCTAATGTACCAGCACAAACTGTAGCCATTGACGAAGAACCGTTAGACTCTAAAATGTCAGATACTACACGGATAGTGTAAGGATTTTCAGCACCTTCTGGCAATACTTTTTTCAACGAACGTTGAGCTAAAGCACCGTGACCAATTTCACGACGACCAGCGCCTCTATTTGGTCTAACCTCACCAGTTGAGAAACCAGGGAAATTATAGTGCAATAAGAATTTGTTGTAACCGTTGATGAAAGCACCATCAATCATTTGCTCATCGTCTTTGCTACCTAAGGTAACCGATGTTAAAGATTGAGTTTCGCCACGTGTAAATACCGCCGAACCGTGAGCAGCAGGCAAATAACCTACTTCACTCCAAATTGGACGAATTTGTGTATTTGCTCTACCATCTAAACGGATACCTTCATCTAACAATAAAGCACGTACTGCATCATATTGTACATCATGGTAATAATGTTTAGCCAATGCTTTAGTTAAATCTGCTGTATCTTCTGGGAAAGCTTCTAAAATTTCGGTAATGATAGCTGTAAAGCCTTCAGAACGCTCATCTTTACCTAAACCAGATTTAGCGATAGCATAAACTTTATCATAAGTTTCTGCATAAATTCTTTCTTTTAAAACTTCGTCGTGGTCTTCGTGGCTATATGTACGTTTAACGGTTTTACCTGTTGCTTCGGTCAATTCAACCTGAACAGCACATTGAACTTTAATTGCCTCGTGAGCAAATTTCAATGCTTCCACCATTTCTTCTTCTTGGATTTCGTCGCACTCACCCTCTACCATCACGATATCGTTAGCAGAACCAGCAACCATAAATTCTAAAGTTGCACGCTCTAAATCGCTAGCGTAAGGGTTAATTACTAAGTTTCCATCAATTTTTGCTACACGCACTTCAGATATTGGTCCGTTAAAAGGAATATCCGACACTGCTAATGCTGCCGATGCCGCTAAACCAGCTAAACAGTCAGGCATGATATTTTTATCAGCAGAAATTAATGAAATCATCACCTGAGTATCAGAGTGATAATCTGAAGGGAACAACGGACGTAAAGCTCTATCTACCAAACGAGAGATTAAAACCTCGTAATCAGATAATCTTGCCTCACGACGTAAGAAACCTCCTGGAATACGACCAGTAGCCGCATATTTTTCTTGATAATCTACCGATAAAGGTAAAAAATCGGTACCTGGTTTAGCACCTACGGTTGATACTACAGTTGCTAGTAACATCGTATCGCCCATTTTAACTACAACAGAACCATCAGCTTGTTTCGCTAATTTACCTGTTTCAATTTCTACAATTCTTCCATCGCCCAAATCGAACGATTTTTTTATTACATTCATTTACAAATTGTTGTGACCTGTTTTTCCTCTTTCGAACAGATCGAGTTTATATTTATTGTTTCGAGTATTAAAACCAAAAAAGCCATCTGCCTATTGGCGATGGCTTTTATAACATTACACCGATTTGATGATATCTCTAAGCGATAAAGCTTTGATGATAGCACGGTAACGGTTAATATCTTTTTTGTAAAGATAAGCTAAAATGCCACGACGTTTACCCACTAATTTTTGTAGAGCTAACTGAGTAGAAAAATCTTTACGATTTTTTTTCAAATGCTCTGTTAAGTGTGCAATACGGTAAGTAAACAATGCAACTTGACCTTCAGCAGAACCAGTGTTGGTTGCTACTTCGCCGTGTGTTTTAAAAATTTCGGCTTTCTTTTCTGTACTTAAATACATTCTTGAATAATATTAAAGTTAAAATTAATTAATTGTGGCGCAAAGATAAGCTATTTTTCTGATTTGAAAAATTGTTGAATTGATTAATTGTCAAATTGTTTCGTAATTATATTTATTTGAAAATCAATAGGATTGGTCCTTGGGTACTGTAGCCCTGCTATCCGTTGCAATCTTTTTGTTTTACGCCCTCCGTCATTTCGAACGCATGTGAGAAATCTACAAAATCGAAGTGTTTTCCTCTTCGATTGATGCAACAAAAAGTATTTCCACTCCTATCAGGTTTAGGAAAACAAAGATTTGTGCATCTGTGGTTAAAAAAATCAAACAACTTTTAAACATCATCGTTATAAAACTGATTGTACAAAAAACTATACATTTCATAAAAAATAATATATTCGCACTATAAATAGTTAACACCTACGAAATGGCAAAACTGCTAATCATTGATGACGAGAGAGCGATACGAAGTACGCTTAGAGAAATACTAGAATACGAAAACTATGAAGTTGATGATGTAGATAATGGCATCGACGGACTAGAGCTCATCAAAAAGAACGATTACAACTTGGTTCTTTGCGATATTAAAATGAACAAAATGGATGGCATGGAAGTGTTGGAAACAGCACTTGGCATTAAACCAGACCTACCATTTATCATGATTTCTGGCCACGGAACAGTAGAAACAGCCGTTGAAGCTAGTAAAAAAGGAGCTTTTGATTTTATCTCGAAACCACCTGATTTAAACCGTTTACTAATTACCGTACGTAATGGTTTAGACCGAGGCTCTTTAGTAACTGAAACTAAAGTTTTAAAAAGAAGAGCGAGCAAAACCCGTGATATCTTGGGTAATTCTGACACTATCGGAAAAATAAAAGAAACCATTGAGCGTGTTGCTCCTACTGAAGCTAGAGTACTAATTACCGGAGCAAATGGTAGTGGTAAAGAACTGGTTGCACGTTGGTTACACGAAAAATCTAATCGTGCAGATGGTCAGTTAATTGAGGTAAACTGTGCTGCAATCCCATCAGAATTAATAGAAAGTGAATTATTTGGACACGAAAAGGGTTCATTTACATCAGCGGTAAAGCAACGTTTAGGAAAGTTTGAGCTAGCTAATGGTGGTACACTGTTTCTAGATGAAATTGGCGACATGAGCATGTCGGCACAAGCGAAAGTTTTACGTGCCCTACAAGAACATAAAATTACCCGCGTTGGTGGTGAAAAAGAAATTGACGTTAACGTTAGAATTGTAGCTGCAACCAACAAAGACCTTTTAAAAGAGATTGAAGAAGGCAACTTTAGGATGGATTTGTACCACCGTTTAAACGTAATCAATATTCACGTTCCGCATTTAACGGAGCGTACAGATGATATTCCTGTAATTGCACAAAGCTTTTTAGAAGAAATTTGTGGCGAATACGGTATGCCAGCCAAAAAAATTACCGACGGTGCAATGGATGCGTTAAAAAGACTGCCTTGGACGGGTAACGTTCGTGAGCTACGCAACATGATTGAGCGTTTGATTATCCTTAGTGATAAAACCATTACCGAACAAGATGTTGTAGCTTTTGCAAATCCGGGAGGCGGAACTAATGTAGGTGCTATTTCTCAAAGTTCTGGAGGCGGTTCGCAAGGCGGTACTTTCAATTATGATGGCTTTAGCAATTTCCAAGAGTATAAAGATTTTGCGGAGAAAGAATTTATCAAATTCAAACTGGAAAAAAATAATTGGAACGTTTCTAAAACTGCAGATGACATAGACATACAACGAAGTCATCTATATAGTAAGATTGAAAAATTTGGCCTAAAAAGAGCCGAATAAATATAAAAAGGAGCTTAAATTAAGCTCCTTTTCTTTTGAACCTCTTAAGGTACCGTTTAAAATTTCACTCCATCTTAACTACTGCCTGTATTATATTTTCATAAAATTTTTGAAATATTTTTCTCAACAAACAAATATAAATACTAATATTTTTATTAATTTTACTAAAAATATTAGTATTAAAATGCAGAGTTTAGCCCAAAAAACAATCATAGATCGCTTGCAAAAGCAAATTCTCGATTTAGAGGGTTACAAAAGCGAAGCACAACAACAGCAATCAAAACTTGACTTTGCTATTATCGAGAAGCATTTTCCAAATCAGGTTTTTCCAACAGGAACCATTCACGAGTTTGTAAGCGGACAGCCAGAGCATACGGCCTGCACAAGTGCTTTTATTTTTGCCCTGCTATCCAAATTGCATAGCAATAAAGGAATTTATATATGGATTGGCAAGCAACGTCAATTATTTGCTTCTAGTTTAATTTTCTACGGCATCCATCCTCATCAAATTATTTTCATCAACCTTGTTAAACAAAAAGATATACTTTGGGCTACCGAGGAGGCTTTAAAATGTAAAAGTTTAAGTGGCGTGATTAGCGAATTAGAAGATATCACTTTCGCCCAATCGCAACGTTTACAGCTTACCGTAGAAAAAAGCAAGGTCACTGGATTCATTTTACGCACACAAACCGAACGCATTAACGCTACCGCTTGTGCCGCTAGATGGCAAATTATACCTCTTGCAAGCGAAAACCAAGGAAATTTACCCGGAGTTGGCTTTGCCCGATGGAGGGTAAACCTTCTGAAAGTACGCAATGGCAGCACTGCAAGCTGTACCATTACTTACCAGCATAGGGAGTTTACTACCGAACAAGCTGCCAAAATCTATCCGTTTACACATCAAGCTATCAGCTCATGAACAGGCGCTACCTCGCAATATGGTTTCCTCATTTGCTTACCGACCAAATGGCTATTCGGCAAAACGAGCTGAAAGGGCAACCCTATGCGCTAATTACCCAAGATCGTAACAAACAAATGATAGTAAGTATAAGCCACCAAGCAAAAATCTTAGGCTTACGTCCTAATATGCCTCTTGCTGATGCTCGAATAACTCTACCTTCATTAGAAGCATTTAAATATCAGCCACAAAAACAGCAAAAGTTATTAAAGGAAATGGCCGAATGGTTTATCCGCTACTCGCCACAGGTAGCTATAAATCCCCCAGATGGGTTATTTTTAGATATTACAGGCTGTACCGTTTGGAAAAGTGAAGAACAACATATAGCAGAAATTAGCAAACGATTCGAAGATAAATACCATATAAAATTGGCCATAGCCGATACTTTAGGAGCCACTTGGGCATTGGCACATTACGCCACCATCAAAATTGCTAAACCTAACGAACAACTGCAGGCGTTACTGCCTTTACCTCCCAAAGCTTTGCAATTGGAAGAAAACACTTTACAACGTTTGGGCAAATTAGGTTTTCATAGCATTGATAGTTTTATACACATTAGTCCTTCTACCCTTCGCAGGCGTTTTGGTGATGAAATTAACTTACGAATTGGACAGGCATTGGGACAAAAGCCCGAGACATTTGAACCAATAAGAGAACCACATCCCTATCAGGAAAGATTGCATTGCTTAGAACCTATTCAAACAGCAAAAGGTATCGAAATTGCTATCGAAAACTTGTTAGAAAAGCTGTGTGATCGTCTAAAAAACGAAGATATAGGGCTAAGAAAAGCCAAGTTAAATGCTTATCGGCTTGATGGAAAACTGCAACAAATAAGCATTGGCACCAATCAAGCATCTATTAACATCAAACATCTTTTTAAATTATTTGAGCTTAAAATTAAACAGATTGAACCCGATTTAGGCATTGAACTTTTTGAAATGATTGTTAGTGAAGTTGAGGATCTGCCTAAACAACAGGAGGCCTTATGGCAATTGCAAACACAAACCGATTTAAGCGAAATTGCCGAGCTGCTAGACCGTATCAGCATAAAAGCAGGTAAAAATGCCATCAGGCGATATTTGCCTCAAGAGCATCATTGGCCAGAAGATAGTATTAAGTCGGTAATGGATTTACAACAACAACCCGAAACAGAATGGCAAACGCACAAACCTCGTCCAACGGTATTGCTTAACCAACCAGAACCTATACAAGTGAGTGCACCTATTCCCGATTACCCACCTATGACCTTTACTTATAAGAACGAAATGCACCGCATTGCCAAAGCCGATGGACCAGAGCGTATTGAACAAGAATGGTGGTTAAACGAGGGTAAGCATAGAGATTATTATTATGTGGAGGATGAAAAAGGACAGAGGTATTGGTTGTTCAGGTCGGGACATTACGATAGCAAAGTTGCCGCACAGTGGTTTATTCATGGATTTTTTGCTTGACGAAAGTGGATGATGGCTGATAGCTATGACTGAGATTAGCTACCCGCCTTGCGCTCTTTGGAATTTGCAATTAATAGCATTCGAAACAAAATGCTTGTTGGCGAGGACGCCAACAAAAGCAGTCCCAAGTTGGCGTCCTCGCCAACGTGTTGAAGTAATATTTGAAAAAGCTTTTTTCGAACACTTCCAATTTGCAATCCCGAAGCACTATCTACGGATTTGAAATCCGATTTTTTAAACAAGATTACAAACCGAGCATAGCGAGTTAATGAAATAATCCTGAGATACGAAGCTCGACATTATAAATATGGAACAGCTAAATGACCATATCTACTAACTATTTTAAAAAATGATCTACGTAGAACTACAAGCCACCAGTAATTTCAGCTTTTTACGTGGCGCATCGCATCCCGAAGAATTGGTTGCCAAAGCAGTAGAATTGGGCTATCCAAAAATTGCCATTATTGACAGAAACAGTTTGGCTGGAATTGTGCGTGCACACGTAGCTACTAGAAAGCATAACATTAAACTCATCCCCGCTTGCAGACTAGATTTATTGGACGGACCATCATTACTCGCTTATCCCATCAATAAAAACGGCTACAGCAATTTATCAGCTTTGTTAAGTTTAGGCAACAGCAGAGCTGAAAAAGGTCAATGCCATCTGTATCAAGCAGATGTTTGGGCACACAAAGTGGATATGTTGTTTATCGCCATCCCTCCCAATACCTTAAATGAAAATTTTGATTTTGAGACCGACTTTAAAACACATCTAAAGCAGTATAAAAAAGCTTTGGGAGATCATTTATATTTAAGCATCAACAGAAGTTATACGGGATTAGACCAAAAACGAATGTTCCGTTTGGTACAATTGAGCGAGCAACTTAATATCCCTTTAGCTGCCAATAACGATGTGCATTACCATGAAAAGGAACGCCGGCAGCTGCAGGATATCCTTACCTGCGTAAGGGAAAAATGCACCATTTACAATGCAGGTTATAAACTCCATGAAAATGCCGAACGCCATCTTAAATCTGTGGAAGAGATGTACCGTTTGTTCAGAAAATATCCGCAGGCCATTAAAAACACGCTTAAAATTGCAGAGCGATGTCAGTTTTCTTTAGATGAACTGAAATATGTTTATCCAGAAGAGTTGACCAGCGAAGGCAGAACACCACAAGAAGAATTGGAACATTTAACTTGGCTAGGTGCTAAAAATAGGTTTCCAAATGTCATTCCTGATGACATATTGAAAAACATCAATTACGAATTAGCATTTATAGCCCGAAAGAACTATGCGTCGTACTTTTTAACCGTTCATGATTTTGTACGTTTTGCCCGCAGTCGCGATATTCTTTGTCAAGGCAGAGGCTCTGCGGCCAATTCTGTGATTTGCTATTGTCTAGGCATTACTTCGGTAGACCCCACAGAAATTAAACTACTTTTTGCTCGCTTCATGTCTGATGCCCGCAATGAACCACCCGATATTGATGTAGATTTTGAGCACGAACGTCGTGAAGAAGTAATGCAGTACATCTATGAAAAATATGGTAGAGACCGAGCTGCTATTGTAGCCACAGTTACGCAATTGCACAGCAAAGGTGCTGTTAGAGATGTTGGTAAAGCGATGGGTTTATCGGTAGATACGCTCAATATTTTATCGGCAACGGTAAGCAGCCATTACGAAGAAGGTTTCGATTCCGATCGTTTAAAATCTTACGGATTGAACCCTAAAGACCCTCTATTGAAGAAAACTTTAGAACTGACCATGCAGATGGTAGGTTTCCCACGTCAGTTGGGGCAGCATACAGGTGGTTTTATCATTACCCAAGGCAAACTCACCGACTTATGCCCTACTTTAAATGCACGTATGGAAAACCGTACTTGCATAGAATGGAATAAAGACGACATTGAAGCTTTGGGCTTTTTAAAAGTTGATGTTTTGGCTCTAGGGATGTTGACCTGCATTCGCAAAGCTTTTACACTAGCAAAAAACCATTATAACAAAGATTATACTTTAGCAAACGTGAGGCAAGAGGTACCAGAGGTATATGAAATGATTAGCAGAGCTGATACTTTGGGTGTTTTTCAAATCGAAAGCCGTGCTCAAATGTCTATGCTACCTCGCTTAAAACCTAAAACATTTTATGATTTAGTGATTGAAGTAGCAATTGTTCGCCCTGGACCGATACAGGGAAATATGGTTCATCCTTATTTAAAAAGAAGAAACAAAGAGGAAGAAGTAGACTATCCTTCAGAAGAGCTTAGAGCTATATTAGAAAAAACTTGTGGTGTGCCACTTTTTCAAGAGCAGGCCATGGAAGTTGCCATTGTTGCAGCAGGCTTTAGTCACACAGAAGCTGATGAACTACGAAGAAGCATGGCTACTTTCAAAGCAGTTGGCAAAGTGACCGATTTCAAGAAAAAACTACTTGAAGGAATGGACAAAAAAGGTTACAAACCAGAATTCGCTTTGCGCCTCTTTAAGCAAATAGAAGGTTTTGGCGGCTATGGCTTCCCCGAAAGTCATGCGGCTAGCTTTGCTTTATTAGTGTATGTTTCTAGCTATATCAAATGTTTTTACCCCGATGTATTTGCTGCCGCTTTGCTTAACAGTATGCCTATGGGCTTTTACCAGCCTGCACAAATTGTAATTGATGCTAAAAACCATGGCGTAACAGTTTTACCAATTGATATTAACCATTCTGAATGGGATAACACCTTGGAAGATAAAGTTGGAGAATTTTATGCGTTGAGGCTAGGTTTTAGACAAGCAAAAGGCTTATCTGAAGAAGAAATGAATGTATTGGTATCGCATCGTCACTCACGATATAGCAGTTTAGCCAGCTTACGCGATATCGGCATTGCACAAAGTACCTTAGAAAAACTGGCAGATGCCGATGCTTTTAGAAGCATGAATATGGATAGAAGAACAGCTCTTTGGCAAATTAGTGCATTGCACGATAGGCCTATCGCTTTATTTGAAGGCAAAGCCGATAACAGCCAGCATGAAGCACAGATTGAACTTCCATTAATGGCAAAATCAGAGCATGTAGTACACGATTACGCCCACACTGGACTCTCTTTAAAAGCACACCCGGTTAGTTTTGTTCGCGAACAACTGAGTTTAATGCGTGTCTCTAGCACTAAGGCAGCAAATGAATTAACAGATGGCTCAAACGTAAAAGTTGCAGGACTAATTTTAGTTCGCCAACGACCCGGAACAGCCAGCGGAATTTGCTTTATCACTATTGAAGACGAAACAGGTGTTGCCAATTTGGTGGTATATCAAAGCTTATTTGAAACCTTCAGAAAAGAAATTTTAGGCTCAAAATTATTGATGGTTGAAGGCAAGGTGCAACGCGAAGGTCAAGTAGTGCACATTGTAATGCAGCGCTGTTATAATTACAACGGCTTGTTACAGCAGTTACACGGAGCAAAAACAAGAAATATTCCATCTACCATGGGAGAAAAAGCATTTCATGATGGCAGAAATTTTAAATAGAGCCGCACAATGATATGGCCTATCACAATCCTATTGAAAATGCTTCTTAATTGTATCTAAAATTTCTTGCGTAACCAGCCCATTGGTTGCTAAGATTTCTCTAGTTTTCAAGTATTCATCTCCACCAGAAAAGTTGAGCAATGTACCGCCAGCTTGTTTCACCAAGAAAGCTCCGGCCGCCATATCATAAGAATTTAAATTATACTCGAAATAAGCATCGAACCTACCACAAGCAACATAAGCCAAATCTACCGCCGCCGAACCTATTCTACGCAATCCGTGGCACTTCTGCATCATTTCTGTAAACAGTTTTATGTACTGAGGTTGCTTATCGAACTGGTAATATGGAAAACCAGTAGCCAACAGACATTGTGATAAATCTGTAGCTTTAGACACCCTAATCTCCTTATTGTTCAAATAAGCTGGAGCTCCTTTGTAAGAATAGAACATCTCGCCCCTATTAATCTCGTAAACCACCCCCAAAACTGGCTCCGCACCTTCGTACAAAGCAATACTGATAGAAAAAGTGGGGATACCGTGAATAAAATTCGTCGTACCATCTAAAGGATCAATAATCCAAGTGAAAGGCTTATCGTAGGTATTTTCAGTTTCGTCTTCCTCAGTAATGAAACCCGCTTCTGGCAATACTTTTTTTAAGTTTTTAACCAATTGGCGTTCTGCAGTTTTATCAACATAAGAAACCAGATCATTCAAACCCTTATATTCGATAGCACTGCTATCAAACCCTAAAGCTTCTTTTCTAATAAAATTACCTGTAAGTCTAGCAATGGCAATTACCTTACTGCATAACAATTCATAGTTCATTGGCTAGTATTTTGCAAGCTTTTCTTTGTTGTTAGTTGCGTACCAAACCATGTAAGCTCCCGTAAGAAATAGTATCGACGAAATTAGTTCTGCCTGCGTAAACGAAATTCCTGCAACGGTATATTTAGAATTAACCCTAATTAACTCAACAAAGAAACGCTCTAAACCATTAAACATTAAATAAATACCGAACATCATTCCCGGAATTTTAATTTTCGTTCTAATTTTCCATAAAAACCAGAAAATCAGCAATGCGGCAATCACCTCATAAATTGGAGTTGGATATACCGGGTTAGGCAATTCGTTACAATACCTACCTACACATCCCGCTATCGGATTTCCTTCTCCTGCAACATTATTTGGATAAGTATATGCCCACAACCAATCTGGCAACCAGCCAAAAGGTTTAGGGTTAGTATTCACAATACCCCAATCGCCATCTCCAGATAAATGACAGCCAATACGACCTACGCCGTACGCCAACATCATACCTGGTCCGCCAACATCTAACATGTGTAAAGGTTTAATACCATTTTTATGAGCAATATAAAGCACCGCAGCACCACCGCAAATTAAGCCACCATAAAAGGTTAAACCACTAAACGAAAGCAAACCACCAATTGGATCTTGTATAAAAGTATCCCAATGCTCTAAATTGTCGAATATCTTAGCCCCTAAAAAGCCCCATACAGCAGCCCAAACCACCATATTGCTCATCAACTCATGCGGACGAACGGTAACTTCTACTTTTTTGGGGGTTGGTAATTTTGTCTTCTCTTTTTCCTTATAAGACCAATACACAAAAAGTGCCGCCAAACCTAAACCACCCAATATATTTCCTTTGGTAGATAATAGTACAGCCTGCGAATCGCTTACAAAAAGCTTGTAGTTAACTAACGCATAAATTAATTTATAACCTATCAAGAAGCCAAACAAAGCGTTAGAAACCAACTCTCCTACCGATGCTGACTCGCCAATGGTAGTTGTATGCTTTACAGGCTTTAAAATCCCTAAAGCTTCTTTGCGTTTTAGCTCTTTACTAAATGCCCAATAGCCAGCTAAAAATGCCAAAGCCACAAATACACCGAAGGTATTAAACGGTAGAGGTACCTCAATGCCAAACAAATAAGATATAAAATGGGATACGGTTGGAAACATACATTAAAAAGTTTAGGCGAATATATAAAATTTGCCTCTTGTTTTGCTTTTTTAAAAGCTTTTTAGGCTATTGATCGTATCTTAAAAATTAGAAAAGCAAAGTTCTGTATTTTTAGCTACGGAAAGTCCCGCTATTCGCTTTACTTCGCTACGCTTTGTGTTCGCTCCTATCGGGTTTAGGTGGCAATTGTATTGCACAGGTTTTCGTTAATTAAACCCGATTGAAGCGGATCCCGATTTTTCATCGGGAGAAGCGGAAAGCGGGACTGAACCTGGTATTTAGCTGTGAAATTGCTTTTCAAAAAAGTATTAAGAAATTAATCATTAAGGAATTAAGGATATGAAGAACCTATTTATCTCAATTTCTTAATGGTTAAAGCTAATGGTGTGCGTAAACAGTTTCCAGCTCGGCTACTTCCACTTCGCCGTCTGCAGTAAGCTCTACTAATTTCACGTTTTTAAGCTCGTTAACCATCAAAGGATCATATTTGGCCTTTACCTTCACGTAGTTTTTGGTAAAACCATGCATAAAGCCATTTTTTTGATCGTCTTCGAAAAGTACTTGCCCTTCGCTACCTACCTGAGATTGGTAAAAAGCCCTGCGTTTTTTATCGGAAAGGATGTGGAGCATTTTATTACGTTCGAAACGGGTACTTCCAGCTACTTTGCCTTTCATTACCGCAGCTTCCGTTTGCTCACGCTCCGAGTAGGTAAATACGTGCAGATAAGAAATATCTAGTCCGTTTAAGAACTCGTAAGTATCTAAGAAATCTTCTTGTGTTTCGCCCGGAAAACCAACAATTACATCTACACCTATGCAGCAATTAGGCATCAACTCTTTAATTTTCGCTACTCTATCTACGTACAATTCACGTTGATAACGGCGTTTCATTAAGCCCAATATCTTGTTAGAACCCGACTGCAAAGGAATATGAAAATGCGGTACAAAACGTTTAGACTGTGCTACAAACTCTATAATATCATTACTCAATAAATTTGGTTCGATAGACGAAATACGAATTCTTTCGATACCTTCTACCTCATCTAAAGCCTTTACCAAATCGAAAAAGCGGTCTTCACGTTGTCCTTCTCTAATACCAAAATCACCAAGATTTACACCAGTAAGTACAATCTCTTTAACGCCACTAGCTGCAATTTGCCGGGCCTTTTGTAATACATTTTCTATCGTATCGCTACGGCTACCGCCACGAGCTAGCGGAATAGTGCAATAGGTACATGGATAATCGCAACCATCCTGCACTTTTAAGAAAGTACGGGTTCTATCGCCAATTGAATAGGCGGCAATAAAGTTATGGTTTACTTTTTCGATATCTTGCTGATGAACAACAGCTTTAGGTTGCTTTGTTAAATCAGTAATAAATTCTACAATTCGGAACTTCTCTGCTGCACCTAAAACCATATCCACGCCTTCAATCTCTGCAATTTCTTGTGGTTTTAACTGTGCATAGCAACCAACAATGGTTACATAAGCATTTGGAGAATATTTAAGCGCTTCTTTTACTACCTTTCGGCATTTCTTATCTGCGTGGTCGGTTACAGAGCAGGTGTTGATTACGTAAACGTCGGCCGCATCCGTAAATTCTACCACATTGTAGCCAGCATCGGTAAACAATCTACCAATTGTTGAAGTTTCAGAGAAATTCAACTTACAGCCCAGGGTATAAAAAGCTACTTTCTTCATTAGAGGCTGCAAAGATAAGAATTAGATGCGAGTATTGTAATATCACATCCGAGGCAATGGGAATCATTACAAACAGTTTACAGAAAACTGATTAATCATTCCAACGATAACTTTCCTTTTCCAGTCCTGCTAGATCAATTACTCGATCTACTACTGTTTGTGCAACTTCTTCAATGGTTTTTGGCAAGCTGTAAAAAGATGGGTTGGCAGGGCATATAATCCCACCTGCCTCTGTTACGGTTTTCATATTATTTAAATGGATCAAACTAAACGGTGTGTCACGCACTACTGCAATTAGTTTCCTACGTTCTTTTAAAATCACATCAGCAGCTCTAGAAATTAGATCGTTAGAGATACCATGAGCAATTCTTCCGAGCGTTCCCATTGAACAAGGAGCAATAATCATGGTGTCATACTTTGCAGAGCCTGATGCGAAAGGAGCATTGAAATCCATTTTTGCATAAAAATCAAAACCGTAGTTATTGTAGTCTTCGTTACCAAGTTCGTAACGCCAAACTTCTTTTGCATTATCTGACATTACTACTCCTACTTTTTCTATCTGCGCATTTAACAATGCCAAGTTATCCAATAGCGCTTTGGCATAAATAGAACCACTGGCCCCGGTAACAGCAACTACAATTTTCTTCTTTTGCATAGCAACAAATATAACAACACAAAACAATATCGGTTTATAAATAAGATACACGGATTGTCAAATTAAGGCATTTTTAAACTACAGATAGCACTTTTGGAACTAGAAACACAAATAATTTAACTCTAAATCAACACACTACGACTTATCTCTAAATTTTATTTGCAGGTAAAGTGTCATGTTTCTATATTTGCACCTCCTTAGAACGAAGAAGTTCTTCAAAACAAGGAAGATTCCGTAGCTCAGCTGGTAGAGCATTACACTTTTAATGTAGTGGTCCTGGGTTCGAATCCCAGCGGGATCACAGAAATGACTAACAAAGCGTATAAAACCCTGCAATCGCACGATTAGCAGGGTTTTTGCATTTAGGACTTTACCAAAACTTGCACGAATTCCCAAAAAAAAGGTGCGTAATTCGGTGAGTCATCCTAAAAGAATGTACGACTCACCGAATAAGCTGTATCCATTTAATGTACAGGTTGTTACGAACTGAACATCTTGTATCCTTTAGTTGCCAATGCTAAATTTGTATCGTTGATATCTGCTGATTTTATCTGCGATACAGCTCTAGTCCGAAAATCGGCCTAGGGTTGTTAAACTTTAATCGTTAGATTATGAAAACTAATTTTAGCCTGCTTTTCTTTATGAAAAGACAAAAGAACTATTCAGAGGGCGAAGCCCATATCTACATGCGCATCACGGTAGACGGTAAACGTGTAGAACTTGCCACTGGCAGATCTTGTGAACCCGACCGCTGGCATTCCAAATCTGGAAGGGCAACTGGTACCAAGGAAAAATATCGTTTGTTCAACACCAGCCTAGACCAATTGCAGAACAATGTATATGATGCCCACGCCAAACTAGTGCAATCAGGTATGGAAATCACTGCACAATCTATTCGGGATGTATTGGTGGGTAAGGTCGCAAAATCATCCATGCTTTTGGATGCCGTTTCAGAACACAACGAAAAAATGGAGGCGCTAGTTGGCAAAGATTACGTGAGGGGGAACGCTGAACAGATATAAAGTACTCTACAATCACTTACAGACTTTTATTAATAAGCAGTATGGGGCTGATGATGTGGAGGTGCGAAAAGTGGATATTTCATTCTTCAACAACTTCGATTACTACCTAAGGTCACGATCATGCGCCAACAACTATACTGTAAAAATGATAAAGAACCTCGGCAAGATCATCAATATCTGTTGCGAGAACGGAACAGCAGAAAGTAATCCGATTGCTTTCTATAAAGGGCGCACGAAAACTGTAGACAGGAATTTTCTTTCACAGGAGGAAATCCAGATCATACTACAGAAGCGGTTTGTTTCTGCAAGATTAGATGTTATAAGGGACGTTTTCCTTTTCTGCTGCTTTACCGGCCTTGCCTATGCCGATGTGCACAAGCTGAGGATAACCGATATACAAAAAGGTATTGATGGCGAGCTTTGGATCATCAAGAACCGTCAGAAGACCAACGTCAGGGCTTCCATCCCCTTACTTCCGAATGCTGTTGAGCTGATCAATAAATACGAAGGCCATCCCATCTGCGGCAATCTTGGAACCGTATTCCCGGTTCCAAGCAACCAGAAGATGAACGAATACCTAAAGGAGATAGCCGACCTATGTGGTATCACAAAGAAACTGACCTCACATATCGCCCGACACACTTTTGCAACTACCGTGACACTTTTGAACGGGGTCCCAATTGAAAGCGTGTCAAAGATGCTGGGACATACGAATATCAGGACAACACAACATTATGCAAAGATATTGGATATAAAGCTTAGCGAGGATATGGCGCTCTTGAAGAAAAAATTAGCCAATACCTAATTACAACAATCACATAAATAGTTAAATCAACTATCAGCTGACAAATATTTAAAAATATTAGGCATTAATTCCCTTTTTTGGTTAGATTTGTATGATGTCAAAGGAATTGAACAAAAGAGTAGTCGTTGTGCAGTGGAAAAGATTTTCCGATACAGACATTGACGTGTTTTCAAGTCTGAAGGGATTTTGCGACAGCTACCCTGCCTATAACTATCACACTTTGAACAACTATCTTTCCAAAAAGAAGGTTCCATTCGAAAACGACGAGATCAGGATCGAAAGACAGCCACTTATACAAAAGGTCAGGCGACCCGATCTTCCCAAGGTGCTGTTCTGGGATTTTGATTTCGACAAACTGGACTGGAACAGAAGTTACAGGACAATTATCGAAAGGGTGCTCGATAAGGGCAGCCCAAAAGACTGGGAGGAAATGATCAGGTTTTACGGAAGGGAAAATGTAATCCATTCCCTTAAAAATGATATCACCTACCTTTCGGACATGACCATGGAAGCCGTTTGCGAATATTTTCAGTTGAGCAAGGAAAAACTCAGATGTTACACAAAGAAACAGTTAAACCGGGGACACTGGATCTGATCCGCCAGCTGATGAAAGATCATCAACTCAATTCTTTCTACCTAGTTGGAGGTACGGCGCTATCGCTGAGGATCGGACATAGGGAATCCATAGATATTGACCTTTTCAGCTCCTCGGATTTTGATGGCAATAAACTCGCCGATCATCTATGCAACAATTACGGTGCGAATGTTAGACACTACAGGGAAAATTACGCCAGTGGCAGTATCGGCGAAGTGGATTTTGATTTTATCTCCCATAAATATCCATCCATCAGACCTATCGAAAACAAAGATGGAATTAGGATAATGTCCAATCAGGATATATCGGCGATGAAGATTAATGCAATTGTGAACAGCGGACAGCGGATCAAGGATTTCATCGATATACACTACCTCTTAAAAGAGATATCCCTCGAAGAAATCCTTGGGTTCTACTGCCAGAAGTATCCGAATGCAGACCCAAATATTGCCAAATCATCCCTCATGTACCATAACGATATCGACTTCAATATTCCAGTTAAATTAATGGATCCGAAGCTAAAGTGGCAGGATGTGAAGGGCAGCATTGTAACGGCTGTACGCGAGCATACCAATGTTCTCGAAGGAAGGGAATTTTACCGTAAGCTAAAGGAAACAAAAAACAACAAACAAAATAACCGTGGCAGGGGGATGGGCTACTAATAGAATCAACACGCTATTTCTATCTTTTCGGTGGAGACCAATCCTTAAAGGGGGACTATCTTTTGATAAGAACTAGCAAAAAAAGATCTCGCCGTTCTGCAAAAAATATTATTCTGACGATGAATGCGCCATTGAAAGTGTATCAAAAATGCCAAGCATATAACATAAGCACTGTGTAGAAGTATGCACGGATATCGGAGACGAAACTCCGAAGACATAGCAGATATTAAGGTTGTGTTAATCGGCCAGTTAAAACTGTAAAAGCTTGACATCTTTTTATCGACGTTCGATGAGGGTGTTAATTTAGTCAGGAGGCGGTATCTTCGGATTGCCGTCGCTCTGTTTTAATGATGTAATAGCTTTGATGAAAAGTTCGGATAAACAAAATTCTCAGTGAATAAGTTTCAAAAAAAAGCATCCACAATTTGCAGATGCGCAAGTATAAAAAGGAAAATCTTAAGCTATCTGGAAGCCAATTTTGCTCAGGTCTTTCTTGTTGTCCGACATTGTAACTTGCCGGATCAATTTAGCGAATTTGATCGATAAGATTTTAAATTGCACAAAAACTTCGGCGTCGCCATTCGGGGCCTAATTAAAGCCAACACGATTTGTCTCATTGAAATTCTAAAGTTAGTTGTTGTAAGTAGTATATGAACTTATCTATAACTAATCGAATTAAAAAGATTTAAATCGATCTATTTTTTACATATCACATGCGTTCTATACCAAAATATTTATCATACGGATGCTGGATAAGTCAGTGATTCTTTTATTTTTTGCAAAAGTTGCGTAAGATCAAAAGGTTTGGATATATGTCCATTAGCATTACAGTCAATGGCGATTTTCTCAAGTTCCCTTTCCGCGGAAAGTAGAATAACAGGAATACTTTTTGTGCCCCGGTTCAACCTAATTTCCCTGCATATGTCGGCCCCAGTTTTTTCATAGCCAAAAATCCGGATGTCCAAAAGGATCAGGTCGGGTCTTAAAAGCTGGATTTCCGCAGCAGTCATTCCATTTTGGCTTTTTAGGACAAAGAAGCCTTCATCGGTCAACACGTCATCTATTATATATAAAATATCTGGGTCATCTTCAATTACCAATATTCGCTTTGTCATTATATCTTGAGTTGTTTGGGAGCAACAACGAGCTGTTTTTAGTTAAGGGTGTCTGCTTAAGATAATTATCATCTTGACGTTTGCTCAAGGAAACATCTTGGCAATAGCTTTAAACCATAGCCTTGTATACCTGATGGAACATGAATTCCGTCGGCGAGCTATATCTTAACTTTTTATTAAACTAAAAAATTACAATAGTAATGTATTGTAAATTCACCTATGTGGCGAACTGCAACTTTGTATTAAAAGTTATTAAGCCACTGGCCTAAACTTTGAAAAGTCAATTATAATTTTTTAGGGGATAGTGAATAAATGTAAACACTTCCCGTCCACGGTCTTAAGAAAAATATGGTTTCCCAGAAACCAGTAAGCGTTTACCAAAAACATTGGTTGTTGACTTTGTCGAAGCATTGTTACGATGCACCTATTGTTATCATGAATTTTCGGCTTGATAGCCGTCCTTTTATAGAAAGCTGGTGCTTTGAGACTGATAGGTCAATACTGGAACATATAATTAGATATTTTGTTTAACTTATTTATAATTTAGTCAAATGTGACTTGATTATACCTCACCTTAGAAAGATATTGAAAAATTCCCGTTGTAGAGTTACCGGTCAAACATATTTACCTAAATAAGCGATTAATTATTCAGGCTACTGATGCTCATTTCCGCATCTACAATATTAGTAGTAGCATCTGACTATTACAAACATCACGTACCGCTCGGTAGCTAAATCTAATAAGCAAACCTTAGAAAATAAACTTCGTAGATGCAAAAAGCGGGAACTGGTCTGGGCGAGTGGGTGGACGTTCCGATTTCTATAATCAAAACAATTAATTTTTATAATTTCTTTTGTATCTGTTTATATATGTACAACTTTAAAAAGTTGTACATATATAAACATGCCGCCGGCAGGGCAAACAATGCCTGTAATAAATTTTCTATTCTACCATTCCAATATTTACTTCTCCTAATAACGGTGTCCAACTCCCTGCCAAAGCCTTAATAATGAGCCAAGATCTCCAATTTGTGTTTGGCACTAGGTTGTTGACAATTAAAATCAGACGCCGCCACAGCTGATAACCTGAGGCTGATAATTTTGCTGATATTTCTTATTCTGGTTGACGCAAGTAAATATTCTGTGGATAAGCTTATTTCTCATCGCATTCAGTACAGACATCTTGTTCTTGCGTTCTTCACGCTTGTTTAAACAACTGACCAGGGATTCAATCAAAACTTAGGTCCTTTTTATATCACTCGCAGGCCGATTAATGCGCCCTGGTCAGTTTTCCCTTTACATCAAATTACACATTTTTAGAGAGATTCTCGGCATAGGTTCTAATTCTGAATACGCTGTATGACAAAATGTAAATCTAAAGGCAGGCCGAAAATGAACGTTGGAAAAAAAAACTAATAATTTAGCTATTACAATCCCACTTAAATAACCTCCGACTAATTAGGAAATATCCTTTTTTATTTCTGGTCAATATATATGTGTTAGCATCATCCACAAATATCGGGGCTTTCATTTCCACTACCAATGAGTCGACCAGATAGCTTCTTATCCTTTGGACAATAATACAATTGAGCAGCAGCGATATGCTTACCGCCTTTACACAATAACAAGACAGTTTGGTTGAGCTAATGCCGGGTAAAACATTATGATCAATGCAAAAGCTTATTGAATGCTAGATGTTCCAATACTAAGACTCTTATTTATAGCTGGAATATTGTGAACAAAAATATTAATAGTCCACCTGTAACGATCAATAAGAATTTTAAAAGGGTTATAAGGCTTGCCGTCATAAGATTTTAGTCATAGGGAAGATGTAGAGCATTCCGAACCAATCTGTCCGTTACGTTCGCATAAACTTCCCCTGTTTTTATTTTATCATGTATATCGAGTTAGTTGTACCTACAAGTATGTCTATTTTAAACCATACGTCTGATCATGCCGATCTGCTAATTGGAGAGATATCCGTTCCCAAAAATGTCCAAGCGATTTAAGGCCTTTTCCCTAATAAATTTCCATTTGCACTATTACTAATGGGATATAAAATAGATCGAAATATATGTGTGCTTTTCATTTAATTAACCGTACCTTGCAATTTCACCAAAATAATTAAGGAAAAAGCGGTCATGGCCTCATAAAAGCGACCGCATTGTTCAATAGCCTTTCAAATTTCATCACCACCGTTACTGATGATTTACAAGTGCTGTTAGGCAACTATTATCTACAGTTAGAATATCTAGCCCCATCCTAGCTAGTCTTTTAGAATTACCTTTAACTTTTTTGCAAGAACTGACTAAAGCGGTCTTGCCATTTAACTTATCAGACAACATGATCATTATTTTTTTCTTTGTGGGGCATTGGTTCCTGTCACTTTTTTTTCAGACATTTTTCCAGCACCGATATGCATCCCATCGTATGTTTACCACCAGTCCATTCTGGGAACGGACTTTCTATTTAATGGCCTATGTATTCCAAGGTTCCTCGTTCCTTAGCCCGCGGGCCTATGCCATAATGCACCGAGCCCACCATGCCTATAGCGACACCGAAAAAGATCCTCATTCCCCACATTTTTTTACCGACGTGTTTCAGCTGATGAAGGCTACGGCGATTACCTTTCGCGAGCATCTCAACCGTAAACAAAACCCCGAGACAAGTTTTGCGGGCTACTATCCAGAATGGCCATTACTTGACAGGATAGGTTCTTCAATTTTGTCCCGCCTTTTATTCGGGGCTATGTATACCTTATTCTATTTTTCCTTTGCGCCCCATTGGTGGCTTTTCCTATTGCTGCCCATCCATTTTCTTATGGGACCATTGCACGGGGCGATCGTCAACTGGTGCGGACATAAATATGGCTACCAAAATTACGACAACCAGGACCAGTCGAAAAACACTACACCCTTTGACATATTAATGCTTGGCGAACTTTTTCAAAATAATCACCATCGCCATCCCAACAGCGCCAACTTTGGCAAAAGATGGTTTGAAGTAGATCCCGTATATCCAGTAATGAAGACGATGCATTGGCTCCGAGTGATCAAGCTACGCAAGAACTATTAAAAATCAGACTTAATCCAACAATATCATGAGTAAAGACAAGAACACCAAAAACACAAAGAAATCGCCCTCGGACAAACCTAAAACAAGTAAGTCCGACTATCAGACTAGTAAGCTATCTAAATCGGCTGACCTTGAACCTCCTAAAAAAAAGAAAAATGGTTGAAAAATGCGCTATGACGTTGAATATGCCCTATGGTAATTGGAGTTAACATAGGGCCGCGAGGATCTTGTACCGTATGTGGGCAGGCCTGCTACTCCACAGCCTATTTGTCGTTGTCGTAAATTTTGCACTGGACTATTTGGCAGTTGATCTATCGCTAAGTGGCGTGATCTCGATGATCGGTATCGTACTGTCTATCCTGATGGGCTTTAGAATAAGTTCCACCTATGACAGATGGTGGGAAGCAAGAAAGATATGGGGCGACGTGGTAAACACTTCTCGTAGCTTTGCTGGACAGCTTATCGCTTTTACCCATCAATCGGGCCTTCCCAAGAAGCACCTGGAAAGCGTCATCTATAGGCAGATTGCAATTGTATATGCTATGGGGTATAGCCTTAGGCAGCAACGGTATACAGCTATCATTAAGCCTTTTTTGGCTGAAGACGAGCACCGCCAGTTGATAGGTAAGCAGAACCTGCCCAACCTGTTGCTCTTACATAATCTATATGCAGTTAAACTGTTGGAGAAGGATGGACAGCTGACCAACTTCGAGATGCTAAGGCTGTCGGATATGATTTCCCATCTGACGGCTAGCTTTGGCGCGTTAGAGCGCATCAAAAATACACCATTCCCATTACCCTACAGCTACTTTACAAGCATCCTGGTTCACCTATTTGCGCTAATGGTCCCTTTTGGAATGGCTGAACTTGCTTTGCTGACCGTGCCTGTATCGATTGCCGTAATCTTTATATTTTTGGCAATTGAGTAAATTGCCATTGAAATACAGGATCCATTTGCAAATAGTGAAAATGATATTCCCGTAATCGCCCTAAGTAAGATTATAGAAATTGATCTGAAGGAAATGCTGGGCGATGTCGTGCTACCAAGCAGGCGGCAGCCCAGAGATGGAATTCTAATGTAATTGAGGCATGATCAGTTGATCCAACGCTTGCCCATGTTAACTGATCCGACACCATGACGATATCCTTGACTGCTTAAACACGCACAGAAGAACTATACTATCAAATCATTCCATTGCAATTTGACAAAACTAAATTTATAATTTAAATAAATAATAAAAAATCACTGAATTTCAATAAATTATATTATATTTATATCTTATTAAAAATAATATAATGCAAGGAACAGTAAAGTTTTTCAATGAAACCAAAGGTTTCGGATTTATCACCCCATCAAACGGTGACAACGAAATTTTTGTGCACATCTCTGGCCTCATCGACGAAATTCGTGAGCACGATACGGTTAGCTATGATGTGGAACAGGGCAAAAAAGGCCTAAACGCAGTAAATGTTAAGATAGATTAAGTATTTCCTTCTTATAATTGTGAGCATCTGCCGGTGGCAGATGCTTTTTTTTTGCCGCTACAGTTGGGCTCAGTCCTTTATCTATCCTTATGTATAGTCCAAGCCGCCACGCCCTTCGCTGGGCAAATAAACTCCGCCCAACCATTAGCGTCGACCAATACTCTCGTTGTGCTTCCCCCAAGCGCATCGGAAAACAGAAGCCCAGCGAATGCAATGCCCATCTCCATCCGCTTTCGGCCCATGTCGCCATTTGACATGATTACCGCCATTCCACTTTCCCCCCATTCGGGAACTCCCTGCCTGACCCAGCCAATGCAGTTCGGATGGTCAAAATAGTCTTTCTGCAGCCCATATGCGCAGCACTTCCTTAAGCGCAGCATCGTCTCCAACTGATCTACAGGGGATAGTTCTATGTCATAAAACTGGCCATCCCCGCCAATGTCGGTATATACTGCACCATAGATATCTGGATAGAATACACAGGGATAACCTTGTGACCTGAGCAGGATCAAAGCATAGGCCAAAGGCCGAAACCAACGGGACACTGGTCGTTCTAGCGCCTGGAGTGGCTGGGTATCATGGTTCTCCACCAAGGTTACGGCAAGCTCCGGACGACAGGCAACAAGTGTTCCCTCAAAGATGCGGGTCAGGTCGAAGCAATTGCCATCGTTGGAAGCCTTGGCGAAATTCTCCTGCAGACATGCATCAAAGAGTGACATCCGACCGCCTGTCCGTTCCAGATAGGCCAGCATCGATGACAGGTCTTGCGGTGCCCAATATTCGCCCACTGCAAAAAGCTCAGCTTGCCCAGCTTGCAAGCCGTCCAGCCACTCATTGAAAAATGCAGCCGGTATATGCTTCACTGCATCTAGGCGGACGCCGTCGAAGCCTACTGTCCGTTGGAGCCACTCTCCCCAGCGGTTGAGCTCAGCCCTAACCTCTGGGTTGCGGAAATCTATATTGCTGAGCATAAGATAATCATAGTTGCCAAACTCGGTTCCAGGAACATCGTCCCAGTCCTGTCCATATTGGTTCTGTATGCGGTAGATCGCCCCAGCCTGTCTGGATAGCTCGTCGAAGTCGACCCCGCTGAAACACTGGAAGTCCCATTCGAAGAGTGAATACTTGCCTTTCCTGGCGGGATAGGAGAATTTCGTAAAGGCATCGATCAAAAACTCATCTGAAATAAAACTATTTCTTTCAAATGGAGCGACCTTGCGGACGCAAATACGCTCGGTCTGTTCGCCCCCGCCCAGATGGTTGACGGTGATATCCATATAGATACGCAGCCCATTATTTTTGGCAATTTCGACGGCTTCCAGCAACTGTTCCCTGGTCCCATATTTTGTAGCGACGCCGCCCTTTTGGTCGAACTCCCCAAGGTCGTAGAGATCATATGAATCATAGCCGGTTGAGCTGCTGCCCGACATGCCCTTATGGGCCGGTGGGAGCCAAACGCTGTCAATGCCCATGGCTCTCAACCTTGGCGCTTCCTGCGCCAGCCGGTTCCAGTGAAGGCCATCGGACGGAAGATACCAATGAAAATACTGTATCAGGGTATAGTTTTCCATTCCACTAAAGAGGGATTAAAATTTAAGAATATTTCTGGATCGCTTAAGTCGTCCTATAGGGAGATAGGCATCTGGCAGTAGACAAATGTCCAAGCTCATCTGATTATCATCCTCTTATCCCAGTTGCGTACCAGCCATAATCTCACCTGAATGTGGGTAAACTGCTTTTCGGGAAGAAAGATCAACATCTCCTCCATCTTCAATGGAAGGTAGTAAAGCGCACCTTTTTGGTCCATTAGCTTGTTTATCATGCAGAGTACCTGAAGGCCGTCGTGCCGCCCGAAAACAAAATGGTCTCCGAAAACGGTGGCAGAAGGCAGTGAAGATTGGTCACGGTGCCAGTTGTAGCGCGATTTTAGCAGTAAATCCTTTCTTATAATTTTCATTGGTAAAGCGTATGATGTAGGGTAAAATTATATTGTATATAAGTCTTCTCCGCAACGGTAAATACTAGGAAACGATCCCATTTTGCAATGCAAACCGTATCAGTGAAGCGTAGTTTACAGTCCCTGTCCTAGCGAAAAGAAGCTCGAAATGGCGCTTTACAGCAGACAGAGACATCGAGAGCTGCCGCCCGATACCCACCTCGCTCATGCCCCTGGCGACTAACTGAAGCAGTTGCACCTCATGCTGTGAAAATGCAGTGTGCTGGGTGGAGAAGGTTTGCAGGAAAGGGCTGTGTCGTAACTTGTCCGCCATAATCAATAGATAAAGCTCATTGGACAGGTACCTGCCTCCATCGCTGAGCAGATGAAGGCAAAACAGGAGCTCAACGGGCGCAACATCCCTTAAAAGATAGGCATCGATACCATTGACAAACCGGGGGACGGCGAAGCTGCCGTCCCCATGGACACGCACCAGCCAGACTATACGTGTGGCAGGCGAGATAGATTTGGTCCGGTCCACCAATTCAACTCGCACCGTCCATGGCAGCTCCAGGCCGATAAAAAGGACATCAACCGACTGACCGCTAAGGTAGCCGTCCAAATCCAAAACATCCACACCGTCACCCAGAATGGTCCATTGGCTATCTGCCCCAATGGAACTGGCAATGTTACTCCTGAAAATGGGATCACTATCAAAAAGCAGGATATTTTTCATTGAAACTGGATAAGCCTATATTAAGTAATCGAGATCGGGAATAAAGGCGACTCCAGACATAAGAGGAAAACTATCTCATCAACAATTATAGCTGTAAAAAGTTTTAACTAAAGCAAAATAAATCATTAGCGGGTCTGAACTATTTAGGGTAACTTGGCTCACCTCATTCTCTACATAGCAAAGATAACATATGGATTATAAACCTTCGGCCGATTTGGCCGATAATCGCCCGTTTATTCTAAGGATATCCGGCACTGACCACCTCCCTCATTACCCATTGGTCCGTGTGGAAATATCCAAAGCCTTCAATGAGATTTCCACGGCAGAAATCATGCTTAATTATGAAGAACCAGACTACGGCCCGGCCTCACTACACGGCAAGTTCTTTAAGACAGGTGCCGACATTGAACTGATGGGCAATATCGGCCCGAATAAACTCGTAAAGTTTTTCTCAGGATCCGTAATCTCACTTCGATGGGAGTTCTGTGAAGGACAAAATGCATGTCTCAGGATAATTTGCAAGCATCGTGCTTCAAGGATAGCCCAGGACGAAGTGCGGCATATGGCCAGCCCCTTATCCGATAGCCACCTGATGGAGAGGATCATCAGTTCACACGGGCTTCACCCTGCCGTTGAACAGACCGAGGTGATACTTGATCACGCGCCACTTGAGACTGCGAACGAATGGGAACTGTTATGTTTGCTTGCAGAGCGTAACGGTTTCGTGATTGAATGCGGAGAAAATGATCGCCTGCATGCGGGTACGCCAATTCTAAAAGGGCAGATCTTACGAACGATTACTTTGGGCACTCCAGGCGTATGTTTCTACTTGGGTATACACGGAATAGGTCTCCCAAACAGATCTTTGCGTGCAATTGCACAACTTCTCCCTGACAATCCGTATATTGTAGAGGGAAAGATTTTCCTGCCGCATCACACACCACTTAAACCTGGCTCCCTAGTTCAAATCGTTGGATTTGGAGACGGCAATGATGGTAGATCAATAATTACCAGGGTGATTTATCGCATGGAAAATTTAGAATGGAAAAGCGAGCTCGAATTCATTCGCATACAGTCACTCGCTGATCAGCTATAGGTTATAAAGAACAAGCGCAGTTGCTATCAACACCTACCTGTTAGGAAAGCATGAAGTATCTGTCTAAGAACTTGCAAAAATCCTATTAACTATGTCAAAAATATAATAGTTTGTTTCTTGAACCCTATAATTATGATAGATTGGCGAATACTTACCTCTTCATAAATCTCCTTAAAGCTAAACTTCATAAGCTATTATGAGAGTTTAAACGAACTGTATCCACTGAACAAAAGTAATTATAGTCGCCAGTACGTAAGATCAGCCCTGACTACAGTATATAAAAACTTAAAATCATTATGTATACAGCCTCACTCTTAACCAATGACTAACCTTAACTAGAAGAATCAGTACGGGAACTTCTACGAGCGGACCGATCACACCCACAAATGCCTGCGCAGAATGTATGCCAAATACAGCGATAGATACCGCTATTGCAAGCTCAAAGTTGTTTCCCGTAGCAGTGAATGATATTGCGACGTTCTTATCGTATGATACCTTAGCCCTCCAGTTGACCATGAAGCTGACAAAGAACATCAATATAAAATACACTATCAGAGGGGCTGCAACCTTGAGTACATCATAAGGTAGCTCCAATATTTGACCACCCTTTAAACTAAACATTAGGATGATTGTAAACAGTAGGGCGTACAATGTCAAAGGGGATATCCAGCGAATAAACCTGTGATGATACCAATCCCTACCTTTAAGTTTAATTAAGACGTAGTTGCTCATGAAACCCAATATGAATGGAATACCGAGATAGGTAAGCACACTGATAGCAACATCTTTAATATCAACATCCACAGCAAAGCTGCCCAGTCCAAGTTTGATAGGTAGCACATTCACAAATAACCATATATAAAAGGAATATGCAACCAATTGGAATACGCTGTTGAGGGCTACAAGCAAGGCAGCATATTCGCGGTTACCTTTTGCCAAGTCATTCCAGACTATAACCATAGCGATACATCTTGCCAAACCAATCATAATCACACCTACCATGTAACTAGGCTCGTCCCGAAGGAATAGTACAGCAAGTAAGAACATAAGAACTGGGCCAATAACCCAATTGAGCAGCAGCGATATGCTTACTACCTTTACATCCTTGAAGGCTTTAGGTAAAATAGAATAGTCTACCTTCGCTAATGGTGGGTACATCATTATGATAAGCCCTATCGCAAGAGGAATGTTAGTTGATCCAACTGTAAGACTTTCATTTACATCTGAAATATTTGGGAACAGATAACCTAATCCCACACCTACAACCATCGATAGGAATATCCAGAGGGTCAGGTATCTGTCTAGAAACTTAAGTTTAGCATTCATTAGCTTTTAATCATTGAGAAGACGTAGAACATTTCAGATGCAATCTGTCTGCTTCGCTCGTTATAAACTTCGGCCTGTTCTGGCGTGCCATCTGATACTTTAGGGTCTTCAAATGTTATCGGTAACCGTTTTTCCGCCCCAACTATAAACGGACAACCTCCGTCAGCCTGTGAGCAGGTCATTACTGCTGCAAAGTTGGTTGATGGATTGAAAGGGTGGTCATAGGCTTTTGAGAAGCCTATAATAGGCATAGATGCATCTGAGTATTTAATCATGTATATCGGGTTGGTTGAGCCTGCAAGCGTTTCTATTTCAAATCCGGTATTAGTTAAGATATCTGCAACTTTAGGGTAGAGAGCTGTTGCTTCTGTTCCGCCAGAATAACAGAAAACCCTTGGCACGTCGTAAAAAGATGCTGCAACCTGTGCCCATATCTGACAAAGGTGGCTACGTCTTGAATTATGGGTACAGATAAAATTGATGTTGGCATCATTGCTAGCAGCAACTTTTTCCCTCACATACTCTATCAATCCACTTAACGTTTCCTTGCGTTCGTTGCTAATAGGCAGTGCAGTTAGCTCGACAATATTGTTCTTAATAGCGTCGTACATAACTAACAGCAACCAGAATTAGGTGAACATGTAGATTTGCCCAAGACATTGAGGTTCAATTTCTGTTTAATATTTGGAACTCCACAGGCATCAGTTGCTAAACACGCAGTAGTCTTTGATTTAAGGATGAAATGTTTTCCGTTAAATTCTAATCCGTATTTCCCGATTGTATCACTCTGATACTCTACATCTACCTCTAAATCTTCTAATCCTAATACCTCTTCTGATAACTTAATGATTGAAAGCAACTTCGCAGGCTTTAACCTATGTTCATAATCATTGGCATCCCATAATTGGAAGTTAACTGCCGCTTCTTCCCTTACAGTCCCACCGCAATCTATAAAGCGTTTAGTTACTAAACCGACCTCCGTCACATGAAAGTACTCAGGTACATAATTACCGTTCTCTAATTGGAACTCGACGTTATCTAACTTCGCCAAACTCTCTTTTACTTGTGATAACTTCATATGTTCAATTGTTATATTGCAATATTACGATATATTAAATTAAAAAAACTCAACAGCAGCCCTTGGTTGTAACATCATCCACTAGGAAGCCATTCAACAAATTCTTGATATTGTGCCAAACAACTTCATTGATACAATAACAGATACTGGTACCTTCAATACTGCCTTTAATAATACCAATTCCCTTAAGCTCTTTTAGATGCTGTGATATTGTAGCCTGTGCAAGCCCCAACTCTTCTACTAGATCATTACAGATACAGGCCTTTTGTTTAATGATGTGCTGTAGTATGGCAATGCGTGCAGGATGTGCCAAAGCCTTTAAGGTGTTGGCCAGTTCATTCTGTTCAGCTGTAAAGATGTCGCTCTTTGTTAGTCCCATATATATCGCAATATTACGATAATAATTTTAAATTAAGAAAAATCTGCTGTGTTACCTATCTTCCCAGCCCTTGATCAATAGAGTGTTTTTTTCTTTTACGTTTTTTGGCTTTATTGGGATCTGGCTGTGCCGGTTCAATAGCTGGACTTAGAAGTAGACCAAGAATACTATCGCCATGGTATTCTGTTTTTGCGAACATATCGTCTACAGATGGGAATTTGTTTTCTGCTATATCGTTAAATAAATCTCCCACAAAGGTTTCCTTTTCTGGTCTGTTCTCAAATGTTTTTTCCAGAATATCGAGTTGCCTACGCTGTTCCATAGTTCCATTTTTCTGTATATTCGCATAGGACATCTTATCTTTTAGTTGCCTATCGAAATCAAATGTCCCATCAAACAAATCTTCGCCACATTGCTTAAAGGCGACACGATTAAACTGTCCAAGCTTTTTTGAATGTTGCTCATTCTTGCCCCTTGAATTATTCATCGGACTGAGCTTGATACTGTTGGTCACATCTTTCCTACTGACTATGACCTGCACGTGCAACTGGTTTCCATCCTTTAGTTGACCCCGTTTTTTCGCTCCGTTGATTACTTCCTTGTCCTTATAGCCGTAGTAGCGATGGTTTTCAACCTTACCGAACCATAACAGATCTTTAGCGGAGTTTACACCTTCACGTTTAAAGTTTCGGGCATACACATCCATCAATCGCTCGGCATAAAATTTCAATTGCTCCCTGATGTCCTTTATCCCATATTTGTACGCAAGATGCTTCAATTCCTTTTGGCTGGGGCTGATATTAATCAGAAAGAATTTCGCATCGGCCTTTCCAAGTTTGGCAACATTTCCATCTATGGCGTGCCGAACCTCGTAAGGCTCAAATAACCGACCCTCTTGATTGAACCAATGTTCCCATTCAAGCTTGTTTTCAATCCTGTTCTCCTTTTCCAGATAATGCACCAGTTCCCCGCTACTACCTTTATTGTTTGCCGTTTTACTGTCGGTAATATTGATGTACATATCAGAGCAGTTCTAATTCCTTACGTGCCTTGTTTGCCAGTTCTTCCTTTTCCCTTGCGGAACTCATCAGTCGTAAATTCTCCCTTTCCCTGATGTAGCGGTTGAGTATATTCATTGCTTTCTGTTTCAGCATTGCTTTATCTTCTACCTTTTTTTCGATATAGCCAAGGGTTTGGTAAACTGATGAAAGACCTTTCATTTGGTTGGCTTGGTTTGAAAGTACCTGTTCATTATAATTGAGCACTTGGTTGTCGAATGAAGATGCAACCCTCTTTAGTAATTCCACTATAGAGATAGCGTCCCTTTTTATCGGCATCAATAGGTCTGCCTCCTGTCTCTTGATAAAACCGATATATTCCTTTTGTCCCTTAAGGATGGTGTTTTTTAACAGCTCATCATTAAGATCTGTCGGATCTTTCTTGTTCCTGTAGAAATAATCTATCATCTGTGATAGTAACTGACGTTTAGACCGACCTAATTTCCCTGCTATCTTTCCAAACTTGATATCGTCACTGGTCGAATACTTAACTGTTCTCAATGTTTCCTGCATATCCATATATCTCTATATCCACCAATCTTTGTTTAATGATATCCAGAACCCCGAGCGGAGTTCCTTTTTCGCACTTGAATGCTCTTTTAGAAAGGAGAAGAACCCTCGGAGGGTTCTTCAAACCCCATTTGCGCAGCAAATGGCAAGCAAACTAGGGCGCAGCCCAAGTTCCGCTTGCTCCTTTTCTTTTGGGAAAAGGACAGCCTGCAAAACGTATATCCCTCATGGTTTCCTAGCTAAATCCAACAGCCTGATCCGACTGGCAATTGTCGGATGATAGGATGGTTCATATTCCAACAGCCCGTGATCAACCAGATCGCTCATACATTTATGGTAGGTCGTGTATGAACGTATGGCCGAATATTTCATCAGCTCCCTTCTGGATACCCGAAACTTGTTGAACTTGGAAGCCTTATTCTGAACGGCCAATATTGCCGAGAACAGGCTGATATGTGATTGTCGGAAGATCTTGTTTCCGCTCGCCAGTTTAAGAAAACTGGCAAGTATCGTTGCCGTTTCCATTATGACCTCCCGATTTTACCCAACAACTGTTCGATCTCTGAATGTGCATAATAAAAAATGCCACCCAGCTTCTCATATTTCAGCAAACCGTTAATGCGCAGGTTCTGCAAAGTCCCAGATGAAATTTTCAGCAGCTTCCTGACCTCTGAACTTCTGAGCCATTCTTTGTGTACGGGTTCATCTGGTTTGATCGCCTGTTTAATTTCAGCTATCAGTTCCGTCTTAAATTTTTGGAGTTCCTCCTTTGTTAAAATTTCAATCTGCATATTGCCTCCTTTTATATTATTCAGGGCAAATCTGCAACTCGAAAGTGTTCAAATCATGACCATCAGTTCGTGTTGGTCATGTCCAGCACAAGAACTTGCTGCTATTTTTTGGTGGGGTTGGATGGTATTATCTTGAATAACTGGTGCCCTTCCTGGATAGTAGTACCTTTAATTGGTACGTCTCCCTTTTTTTCGACAAAGTAATTTCGTGCCGTTTCGATAGGTATATCCTTTTCTCCATGGGAAAAGTATTTTGAAATCATTTTGGCAAATGGCAACTTATGATCGCTCCTTAAGAGCTTTCGACTTTCGGATATCGTTAATTCCCGCATCTGCTGTATCAGGTCTATAAATGTAGGGAGATGCCCTTCCGAAATCCTGATCTTTCCGTTTACCTCGTATTCTCTAAGCTTGGTTAATTCAGTCCTTAGTTCCTCAATCTCATTTTTTTGGGACTGGATAATTTCATCCTTTTCATCGATAACAATATTTGAAGGCCTGGCATTCCATTGGTCTATGGACGTAAGATAAGTCTGAAATTTCTTTAGCTTATCAAGATTTCTTCTGTTTGAGCCATGTTTACTGGAAAAGGGATCTTGTCTGTTAAAGTGCTTAATTCGGGTAGTTACTATTTCCCATACATTACCAAAAAATTCGTCTTCTTTGGCAAACTCATTTTTCAGGCAATGTGTGTATTCCGGTGTAATTAGCCACACTGTTTCGTTCCAAACTGTCCAAAGCTCTAGTATAGTTTGCTCACCAGCCATTATTCCATTTTCCTGAAATGAAATTCCAACAGCTCGTTAGGGGCGAGCTATCAAACGATCTTTTGCTACGCAAAAGCCTCTTATTATGCTCCTTTGTTGCTTAAGCCAAAGGCCTTCAGTTAAACCTATCTTATCTTAAGAAATAAACATTATTTAGAGCGCTAGGCAAAAGATAATACCACCGCCGAACACGAACATCAGCCACGGAGCCAAAATCCCTAAAATCTGCTTAAAATCAGCCGACTGCACACTTTAGTGCGAAATCAATTGGATACTTTAGGCTGAAAAAAGTGGCCACTTTGTAAAGAAATAGGTGGCCACTTTTCGAATATCCTCCACGTTGACATTGAAAAAATAAGTTGACACTAACAATACAAAAGACGTCTTTACTCTGATAGATGACATAATAGTGATTTATCTAAAATTTTGGATATTTTGAATTGCAATTATAATGGATTGTTTCCAATTATAATAAATAATAAAAAATTAATTCTATTTTTTATTATTTTGCGGCAAAACTAATTCTAATTACTGCATGAAAATTTTTCACTACTTACTTTCCCTTCTATTTATTTTTTCACTTTTGTTTTCTTGTAGTAAAGAATTAGTGTCTGATCCGAAAGTCGACGGTATTGGCACGTCTTTCAATAAAAAGCAAGCGCAGCAATTCCTTATAAAGGACCTACATTTAAAGTCATCGCTATTAAAATTCGAAAGTGATGCCCGCGGTGCAAGAAATAACAGTGTTCAACAGGGCTTTGCAATATGGAGTCGAGCCAAGAAATACAGAATCAAGTATAATCAAGTTGTAGAAGTCCCACTTTCTATAGAGAATAGAGTTGTAAATTTACACAACCTTACTGCTCGGAAGAGTTCTAGTGATGAAGACTTAATGAGGGCAAAACATTCTTTTTCAAGGTTATTAATATTCAAGCGAGCCAATAAGATAAAAAAGTTAATAATTACATATATACCAGATCCGTCAGCAATTCGGGCTTCAAAGCAGGATTTTAGCCACATCTCGTTAAAAAAATGGACGATAAATTCAGTGGTTATATAGAATATAAGGATTGGTCTCAAAAGGTTATTAAGCTCTTAAGGATTGAAAACGGTAAAATTGCGAAAAGATGGAGGGTAACACCGCAAACGGCTAGCGTCAATATGCGTGGGACTATATGTGAGGTTAGGTGTGTTCCTCGTATGATCGAGGTTTGCGTGGGCCCTATAGAAAGTGTTGGTGGCGAACCTAGTTGCCATTGGCAAGTTGTGGGTGAAGATTGTAGTCTTTATTGTTATGATGATGGAGGCGGCGGTGAAGAACCTGAACCAGGTGGTGGCGGCAGCAACGTCGATGAAAATGGCTTTTACTATGATCGAATAGATTTTTTGGCAGCTAAACTTGATAGCAACGAAAAGAGTCTTCTTGACTGCGATAGTTTATTGCTCCTAGAAACTAGCTCTTATCAATCCTTCGGAAGTATGTTTCAAAATGTAGCAAACCAAACACCCCCAGACTCAGTATTGAATAGACTGAATAGTTTAGGTTTTAATCAGTTTAATGTTCAAAATTTAGAAGATGCGTTTGGACCGATTGTCAATACAGATTTCTTCCCTTTGCGAGTTACAGGTCTACCAAATAGCTACAATATGGGGGATCTAGTTGAATATTTCAGGTTAAACATTAACTCTTTTATAACCACTACAGAACATTTCGAGCCGTATGTTCATGGTGGTGTAAACGATGTTGCAAAATGGAATTTGCCAGGAAGCCAAGCAATAGGCGCCCTGGTTCATATCGATATGATCAACGATGGTACTGTATTATTGTCTGAGTATGATGTTAATACGCAGCATGCGCAATTTACCTTCTCCACATTGAAGTCTCCACTAGATTTTAATCATCCCGTATCTGGTAATCGTAGATTTGGGATTTATCAAGATGGTAACAATCCAGGTGTGTATACTTTTTATACTATGGGAGTTGATCGGACCTCTGATGTGTTTTTCTCATTAGGTAATAGCACTGGAGCGGGTTTTAGTGCAGCAGATAATCTATGGAATAATATGATCTCCAATATGAAGGATTATATAAACGCTAATGGCGGTTCTGCATCGTACTACAACAAAAAAGATTATAACGCTAGGCCTGATTATGAAGCCGTTAAAGATTATTTGAAGGGTGAAATAACTTATGAGGACTTTAAAGAAAGAATAGGATGTTAGTGTTAAAATATTTTAGTGTACTGGTCTGTTGCACGCTTGCTAGCGGATTTTTATTTTACTTGTTATATCCAATATTTGTTGATCCGTCTCATAATCGATTGCTCTGGTCAGCAGCATTTGGGATTGCATTGTTAAATATATTTATAACATATAATATTCATTTAATACTGCGCAGAATTTATAAACTTAAGCGTTTTACTTGGGCAATTATTTGCTTCTTCATACCCCAAGTATTGATGTTGCTCGTCCAGAGTTTAACTTTTGGAATTAGGTTTTTGGATATCCTGCTTGTAACCTTTTCTTTAAGTACCGTAGCATGCATGATTCCTAAAATCCATGAATCACTTGTTGTGAATACAAATTATGATTAATCCAATTGCCACCTAATTTCTGGACGAACATTAACCTCTGAACACAACGATCAGGAATTATACAAGAATATATTGATGTTGTAAATCTATTGTTGACGGACATTATGATTTAATAGAAAATACACCAAAAAGCAGAGTGTTTATTTATACCAAATTCTATCGAGATGGTGTATACTTTGATGACACCAAAAAGCTGTCAACTTTTGACTTAAAAGAATTATATCGTATTCGAAGGGATTTCTTAAAAAATCTTAAATTAATAAACTTAATTTTCGTATATTTATTACTATAGCAATTGCAACTAAAAGATACAAGCAAAAAGGTGAGCGATTCGGTGAGTTAGAATTCAAAGCCTTTATAGATAGTCATTAAACGCTGGAAATAGGACAAGGTTCCTATCCCAGCGGGATCACAGAAATGACTAACAAAACGTATAAAACCCTGCAATCGCACGATTAGCAGGGTTTTTGCTTTTAGGACTTTACCAAAACTTACACGAATTCCCATAAAAAAAGTGAATGGTTTAATAAAGTAAGTTTGCATTACTAAAAACTACAAGGACGCCAACTTTTGCGACATTGTTAAGTAATGGCTTCACTGATATTTGCCAAATAAAGAAAAACGATACCCGCTAACCTCAAATATTTTTTGCATCAAATTAGATAGACGCTTCTATCTGGAACTTTTAAAGTTTACACATTTGTTATTGAGATTCCTTTCAGTTCAAATTATAAAGATAAAAGTTGATATTTGTATCATGCCCCAAACCTTCACCCATGTCAAACCTATCTTAAGTCGACAATGGCTAGCTATGATAGGTTCACCATCAGCATTTGATCTACAGTCGAGAATTTTCCACTCCATCAGTCTCGGAATAGTTATAGTGGCTACATGCTACTTACCTTACAACCTATTTGCTGGGCTATATATTGCCGCTTTATCATGTATTGTTTTGGCGAGTATCTTTTATTTCGAGTATTACAGGTCACGTTTTCTTGGCCGATCACACCGCAGTGTGGTATTTGGCACTATTGGCATCATTGTTTTATCTTTAAATTATTTCGCCAACGCAGGAATAGAGGGTTCTACGGATCTTATATGGCCAGTTTACCTATTATTCTTACTGACCATCTGTCCACATCGGTATATTATTCCGTGGACTGTCATCTATTTAATCGCATTTGCTTTTGTACACATCGCAGAGTTTTACCGCCCAGAACTTGTACAGTATCCATTTAGAGGAGGAAAAGAGCGTTTTATTGATCGAATTTCGGCTTTCCCTATGCCTGTCGTTGGAATCGCCATCATTATCGGAACTTTCCGAAGAAACTATGAACGCGAAAGAACTATAGTTGCTCAACGTGACGCCGAGAAAAGCCGCCTACTATCTATTCTAGCACATGACCTTAGGACCCCATTTGTACAAGTGCAACAGTACCTTGACATGTTAGATAACGATTTATTATCTGCTGAGGAACGCACACAAATGCAACAAGCCCTTAAAAAGAAAAACGAGCAGACACTTCTATTAGTAACAAATATGCTCTATTGGTCCAAGTCGCAACTAGAAGGTTTTCGCGTACAACTAGCTAAACAACCTTTGGCTGCTACCCTTAAAAATACTATAGAAATTGCCAACGGAACTGCTCGTGATAAAGAAATCGTGCTAAGAAGCGATATTGCTGAGGAAATTTATGTTTTGGCTGACGTGGATATGCTCCAACTAGTAATACGCAACCTCTTACAAAACGCCATCAAATTTTCTTCACCCGGCGGAACGATCAATGTTTCTGCACATATTGAACAGCAACTCTGCTACATCTCCATAGCTGATCAAGGGGTTGGAATACCGCCTGATCAAATGAAAGACTTATTCTGCGGTACTTCCTCCACCACTGGCACAAACAATGAACGAGGTGTTGGACTTGGATTGCAACTATGCAGGGAATTCATAAAGTTGCAGGGCGGAAGTATTGATGCTAGAAGCGAATTAAACAGGGGTTCAACCTTTTCCATTGGCCTAGCACTAGCCTAAATTTGATAACACAGAGAAACTAATAGAAAACTGTCTTTTCCTATAAATTAGAATAATTACAGCCGTTAAAAGAAACAATATGTTGATCAAGTAATTTCTCGATGCCCTAAATATCGCCTTTAACCCATATCACGCTAATTTATAAGGCATTAACCAAAGAAGTTGGGCACAACAAAATTTGATTTTACAATCTCTATAATCTAACCTAAATAAATTACCTTTAATGCCACATTCCATCGCAATTCAATCTAGGTTATAGCATAGCTGATGTTAGCTGGCACCTCCGATATTACTAAGGTTTTTATGTTAAATTAATAGCAATCTCCCAACATTCTGCTCATCAAATTGTTGATGATAACAGAAATAAAAAAAGCAATCTCACAGCAAAGAGATTAAACTCGAATGAAAACAGATCAATTTCCCATCAGCGGCAACCAAAATGCCAGTTTTAACCTATTAAAGTCAGCATTAGACTCGGCTATAAGTGGCATCATTATAACGGATAACAATCTCCCAGATAACCCAATCATCTATTGTAACCAAGCCTTTGAAAAGCTGTCTGGCTACCATCGTGACGAACTTATAGGAAGAAACTGTCGCTTCCTACAGGGCAGGGAACGCGACCAAAAAGCTAGAAAAGATCTTCGTGAAGCAATCTCTAAGGGAGAGCCTATTATTGCTGAGATTAGGAACTACAAACGAACTGGCGAACTCTTCTGGAACGAGTTGCACATCTCTCCTATTAAAGATGAAGCTGGGAATATCACTCATTTTATTGGTGTACAAAATGATATAACTCGTAGAAAAAATGCTGAGGAAAATCTGATTTTCGAAAGGAACGCTGTTGAACAAAAAGTTAAAAATAGAACAGAAGAATTAAACGCAAGCCAAGAATACCTTGATGGAATTGTACAAACTGTTCGCCAGGGATTGTTAGTGCTAGATCCGCAGCTTAATGTTATTTCTGCCAATGATTTTTTCTTCCGAACTTTTAAGGTTGAAAACAGAGATACCATAGGCAAGAAACTGTACAAATTAGGCAATGGGCAATGGGATATTATTGGGCTAAAAGTGCTGCTTGAGCAGTTGCTTCCAACTAACAACCCAATACTTGACTTTGAAGTAGAGCATGACTTTCCACATATTGGAAAAAAATTAATGTTACTTAATGCACATAGAATTGAACTTAATGGCAAATATAAAGATCGAATATTATTGGCTATAGAAGACATCACGGAGTACAGAGCAGCCGAAGTGAGAAAAGATGAATTCTTGTCGGTATCTAGTCATGAGCTGAAAACGCCACTAACTACTATAAAGGGTTACTATCAAACACTTCATAAATTAATTGGGAAAGATTTATCGCCCAAAGCGCTAAATATTCTTGAAAAAACAGGACAACAAATTGAGCGTTTGCAGCGAATTATTAGCGATTTGCTAGATATGTCGCGAATTGAGACAGGGAATTTAGAACTTCACAAAGAGAGCCTTGATTTCGATCAGCTAATTGCCGAGGTTGTAACCGAAAGTCGTAATCTCTTTCCTTCGCATCAAATTTTAGTGCAAGGTAAAGTAGGCAAAACTGTTCAAGGTGACGAGTCGCAGTTGGTACAGGTACTGCACAATTTAATTTCTAATGCGATCAAATATTCTCCCAACGAGAAAAAAATCAGCATCCACCTTTCAGAAGTTTCCAACTTTGCCAAATTATCAGTTACAGATTATGGCTTGGGTATAGCCATGGAAGACCAAAAGCGCATTTTCGATCGCTTCTACCGTGCATCCGATATCCAAAAGCATTTCCCAGGAATGGGAGTTGGTCTTTACATCAGTGAACAGATTATAATACATCATGGTGGCAACCTTTGGGTAGACAGTGAACCTGGCCAAGGCGCCACTTTTAGCTTTACTTTACCAATTGCTGATGGAAAGGGCGGTCATGAATAAAAAACTGATGATTTGCGATGATGACATTGCAATTTTAGAAATGGTAGAGATAATTATGGAAGACACTTCTTTTGAGGTAAGCACTGAAGTCAATAGCCGAAATTTAGTAAAAAGGCTACATGAGGAAAATACCGAACTTTTACTTTTAGACCTCTGGATGCCAGTACTCTCCGGTGAAGACATTTTAAAGATGATACGTACTGACCCTGCATTAGACAAACTGAAAGTAATGGTGATGTCGGCTGGTAGAGATGCACAAATTGTTGCTATGAATGCAGGAGCAGATAATTTTATCGCCAAGCCTTTTGATATCGAAGATTTAATTGGAGAGCTAGATCGCCTTTAAATTTAATGATGTCTTTCTAAACGCATAAATGACTTAGCAAACTATCATTTACTAAGTCATTTACGATGCGAGCCTATGAGATTAGGTATTTATGAAATAGAATGAGCTTCATACCTTGGCTTTGCAAAATTTAATAATATACTCAATAATATTGCTGCAGAAACACCATAGCAAGTGTAAATTATAGTTTCAGCATCGGCTGATTGATTTGAAGCAATTGCTAGCAGCGCCCAAACACCAACTAAACCATAAGCACGCATATTACGTTGCGTTACCATATAAATATTTACAAAGCCAGCAATTACGATCATTATAATTGTCCAGTTAGTAGAACTCAAACCGAAACCATCCCATTGGACTTTGGTTAAATATGCAGCAATATTAGCAATACTGGCTACAGATATCCATCCCACATATAAAGTAAAAGGTATCGATATCAAAAGATAGTCTTTGATGTTTTCTTTTGCCAAGCTAATGCGCAGGTTCAAAATTATTTTTAGTAACGATATCAATATCATCGCCATTAAACCTACGCTTAATAACGTGTAATTATATAGCCAAGCAACTACCCAAGAAGAATTGCAGATACATGAGATTAAAAACCACCATCCAATTTTACTTAGGGCTGGATGAGGTTCTTGCTTGTTAAACAAACTTCTACCTGTATAAATGGCAAATGAAAACAAACCAAGATAAATTAATCCCCAAATAGAAAAAGCATAACCTGCAGGCGTGAAAAGATTTAAATAACGGTCGGACACCGTTTTCATTGTATTACCGTTAAAAGCGCCAGTGTTTGATAGGTAGTTTACAAAAATTGTACTAACAAGTGCAATTCCGTTGACGATTGGAAGTATCTTTTTCATCTTTATAAATTTAGATTTGATTAAGAACCAACGAAAGCCAAAAAAGTTTAAAATTCGAAAATTACTCCCAAAGAAGGAATTAAATTTCCAGACCTCGTATTCAAGATAAACGGAACCGCATTAGAACCATCCGTCCTGATCGCTTGTCCGTCAGTTGTTATGAAATTTCCATTATCTGCAGTACGTTGAAAAGTATACTTTGGAAAATCATCGTTCTGCGATTTCGAGATATTCTGAATGTCCACATAGAAATTCACGGCAGTTCGTTTGAAGTTAATTCGTTTATCGACCCTAAAATCTAATTGACTAAAAGCACCCAAACGTTCTGAATTTAACCTGCTAAAATTAGCAACTCCTGTTCCTAAAGTTAAGTAATTGAGCTGAGAGGCCGTCAAATCGAACGGAGTGTAAGGTGTACCGCCTGCATAACGATATTTCAATCCGAAATCCCAATTGTTCTTTAACTTACAACCTACGGTGAATGATAAAAGATGTCTATTGTCCCATGATGAAGACACAAAACGACCGTCGGCACCAGAAAACTTACTCACCACGTAAGAATAACTTGCTACATAAAACAACTGTTTGATTAATTTTTGTTGCGCAAAAACTTCGAAACCATAGGTACGGCCATCGCCAATACTTAGCAAAGGCTCGCTACCAAATGAAGTGTATTCTGCACCTTGATTAGCCAACGAAATCCCGTTATTGATAGACACTAAATAGTTGTTGTACCGCTTATAGAAGGTTTCAAAAGTAAACCTCAGATCCGATTTCGGTAAAAACTGTGTACCCAGCACATAATGCGTTGATTGGATGTAATCTAAATTCTTATTGGCAGCAAAACCATTGTTGTCTAAATAGCCCAATGCGGTGTAAGGTGGGATTTTGAAATAAGTACCAATGGAAGCATTGATATCCCATTTAGGATTAAGGTGGTAACTTAGCGACAAGCGTGGCGAGAGTGTGTTTAGCGGGTTTGAACCATTGTCGGTGAATGAATTCATATCCGTTCTAATACCTCCAGACACCAATAACTTCTCGTCGAAAAGATTTTTAGACGCTTGGAAGAAAGCGCCGTATTTCCAGAAGTTGATGTCGTTGTTGAAAGTGATTACCCTCGCAGGCGAAACAAGATTACCGCTACCATCAAAAACATCGTTAGAAAGTTTATTATAAAGGTTACCATTGTAGCCTACCAATTGCGCCATAACGCCAGCTCCAATTTTCCACCCATTTACAAATTTGTTGATATCGAACCTAAATTTATTTTCGGCTTCTTGTGATTGAACTTGCAACACCCTTTTAGTCTCATCAACCATCTGGTCTTCAAATTTATCCAAACTGTTATCGAACATGTTTCTACTTAGCGTAAAGTTCAGAAAACCATCTTCAATTTTATGGTTAACGTTAAATCCTACGGTATAGTTCCATTGATTAATATATGGAGTTGAGCGTAACACATAGGTATTTTCTAAGGTAGATTTTTTAGTTGGAGCAAATTTGAACCTGTCTATTGCGCCCAAGCCTATAGCTGTCAACTTAGTTTTCTCGCTAAATTTATGGCTTATCTTAAATTGAAAATCATCAAAATCTGGGCGGATTGGCAAATCGATTAGCTTAAATAAAAAACTGAGGTAAGATTTGCGAGCAGATGCTAAAAAAGTAGTGTTTTTTGAAATAGGACCTTCTAAGGTGAGCGCCGTTTCTGTAAAACTTATCCTTGCATTTCCCGAAAAGCGCTCCGCATTTCCATCTCGCTGCTTAATCACAAAAGTTGAAGCTAAGGGATTATCGTAGCGGGCATCAAATGCTGAAGAACTTAATTTCAAACTCTCTATAAAAGAAACATTCAAAATCCCCTGAGCACCACCTGAGCTCCCCTGCGTTTGAAAATGGTTGAGCACTGGAATTTCGATACCATCTAAGTAGTAGACATTTTCGTTGGGCGCCCCTCCTCTGATGATGATATCGTTACGCTCGCCTGTACCGTTGCTGATACCCACGCCCGGCAAGGTTTGCACAACTTTCGAGACATCGAAATTACCTCCTGGATTACTTCTAATTTCTTCTGTAGTAAGTTGCTGAACCGACAATGGCGTTACTAAATCTGTTGCTACTGCCGATTTCTGCCTACTAAATTTAATGTTTACTTCTTGTAGGTTTTTCGATTCGGATTGTAGTTCGAAATTAACAATTTGTGGCGTACCACTGCCCACCACAATATTGTATTTTATCTGACTGGCAAAACCAACACTGCTTACAGATACCTTATAAGTACCTACCGGAACTTGTATTTTATAGTTACCCGCACTGTCTGTTACGGTTTTTAAATTGATATCGTTGATTAGAATAGTTGCACCAGTAATACCAGCACTGGTATTGGCGTTTTGTACGCTCCCAGTAATTAATCCGTTAGTTTGCGCTTTTACGAACTGGCTACACGCCAATAAAACGAATACGAGAATTTGTCTAAGTGTCAATTTAAGCAATAAAAAAGTGAAATAATGTTCAAATATAAATAACCAGCCTACTTATTTAACAAACGTATTCGCATATTTCCTGTAACATTATGCCTAGCTATTTAAACAAGTTATTCATTTAGGAACAACAACCTCGGTTATTGATTGTTAGTTTAGAATAAAGGAGAGCGAATGATGAGAAAAGCACCACTAATTCTAGCTATGTCCGCAACTATTTTTTGGTTTGGATGTGGCGGCAATACAGCAAACACCGAAGGTCACGCTACCGACTCCGTAGCAGCCAACAGACCTCAAATAGATACGACCATTAAAGAAAATGCGAATATTGATAGTCCCGCTTTAGGAACTGATAATATCCGAATGGATTCGATGAACAACAACAATAGATAATAAAATGGCAAAGAAAGAAGAAAAAACAGAGCCGCATATTAAACCTAGAGATGGTTATGATAATACTGGAACCAAGGCTATACTTCACTAACAGACGATGCCTTCACAGGTTCTCCTGATGAACCAGATCAATATCTAGATTTAAAATATGAAAGCCATGTAATCTTCATGGCTTTCATATCCTGTAGCTTATTTCACCAATCCTAACGAAGAACCCACGTGTTGTAAACTTTCTACAACTGGTGCTTCCGTTAAGCCTCTCTCGTCTCTTTGTTTTTGAAACGCTAAGAAACTAGGTGTATTTAAAATCTCTTGCTGTATCTCTTCATTTTGATACATCGAAACATGGACAAAAGTTAGCCCATCTTCTTTCACAAAAACATGATATAAGAACTTGCTATTGCGCAGTTCTTTAAAATCGTTCAGAAAAGCAGCGATATTACGTTCATTCTCTTCTACAAAATCGGCGTTAATTTTATAAGTAACCTGTACTGCTATCATCTCCTGTTATCTGTTAAGTATGCAAAATACTTTGTTTGTTTAGTTAAGATATAAAAAAAGACCTTGTAAAACAACAAGGTCTTTCATAATTACGTTGAGCGTTCTACTATTTTGCGCTATTTTTTTTCTCTGTAACTTCAGTACGAATTTCTTGAGCTAAACCTTTAAGATCTTGCATCGCTTTACGCACTCTTGTACCTGCAGCTGAATTACCTGCATTATAAAATTTTTCTACGTCTGCTTCGATAGCAGCTACTACTTCTTTAACTTTTGCAAATTTTTCCATTGTTATAATTTTAATTTATTGGTCAAATATATCATTTAAACGGAATAAACAAGCAAATCTTTATTTTTTTGATATTCTTTTTTAGAGTTATTTCTTAACAATTCACATTCTTTCAAAATGTTTTTATTTAATCACAGTTAATAAGCAAACGCAATCGGCGTGTGCCACAGCCTGAAAAGAACGCTCATAATGATAGTTAATCAACTGACCTACTGACAGATACTCTTCTTTATCATTTGCTAAAAAACTTAAATTACCTTCTATCACGTACAAAGTCATTAACAAATGTTGCTCTTCTATGCCAGATTGAATTTTTTCACCATTTTTTAGCGCTACTAAGGTAGTAGTGGCATGTTCAGACTTAAAAACAGTGATTGCGTTCTTCCCATTATCATGATAAGCAGCTTCGTTTTTAATCTCTTCGATGTACCTTGGCAGGTCTACAGATACCAATTGACCATCTAAAGCTCTATGCCCCGATGGTCGCTGAGGTGTAGCGTTATTGTATTTTTCTTCCATGGCCTTTTCTTTTAAAAACAGTAAATCAAATCCCTATGTTTTTCCAATTTACGAAATAACCATGTTTCAAAAAGAACAAATACAAATAAAGTTAACATGGTTATTCTATATGACCTTTAAAAAAATAATACCTACCATATAAATGTTTAAAATTTATTGCCTAGAAACGCGTTAAAATTCTCGAACTTTGTGATGAATGTCATTATATATCACTTCACTTAATACAGGCAGCAACGGCAATTGTTTCTACATTGGAAACGATGAAGATGCAGTGCTTATAGATGCAGGTTTAAGTTGCAAGGAAACGGAGGCACGACTTGCTAGGCTCGGTCTAAGCATGCAAAAAGTAAAAGCTATTTTCATTAGCCACGAGCATTCAGATCATATTAAAGGTTTACCAGTACTGGCCAAGAAATATCAACTACCAATTTATATCACTACCAAAACACATTTACGTGGAAAGCAGTTACTTCCACAGCATTTGGTTTATGGTTTTTCCGGCACTTCAACCATCAACATCGGGAATTTAGAAGTAACTACCTTTCCAAAATTACATGATGCCGCAGAGCCACATAGTTTTACTGTAACCTATAAGGATATCAAGATTGGCGTGTTTACAGACATCGGCGACCATTGCGAAAACCTGATCTACCATTTCAAACAGTGTCACGCAGCATTTTTAGAAGCTAATTACTGCGATGAGATGTTACAAAATGGTAACTATCCATATTTCTTAAAGAGGAGAATTAGCGGTGGCAACGGTCACTTATCTAATAAAAAAGCGTTGGAGTTGTTTAATAATCACCGTCCCGATTTCATGAGCCATTTGTTCTTATCTCATTTAAGCAGAGAAAACAACTGTCCAGATTTGGTACAAAAGTTATTTAACGAAGTGGCCAACGGGGTAGAAATTATAGTAGCTTCTCGCTTGCAAGAAACGCCCGTTTACCATATTGGAGCAGCACAAACTAAATCTTCTATAAATTTTCAAACTAATGCTGAACTGAATTTACAAATAGCTTTAAACTTCGCTATAGGTCAGCACGACGAAACTCGATAAAAAATAGAATAACCTCTTAAGCTAGCTCTTGCAGAATAGTACCTTGTTCAGCAACGGTTAATCTGTGTTTTACACCACATTTTAACGCATAGTTAGCTTTTTGGTGCCCAACAGGAAAATCGAAACACACCGGATAACCATATTCTCTTACTTTATCCAATACAATATTTTCTAAAGTTCTGCCAAAACCATCATTATCGTCATCTTTCTTCACCCTAAAACCGCCTACAACCAAACCTTTTAACTTCTTCAATTTCCCTGCACGTTTTAAGTTATAAAACATCCTATCAATGCTGTAAAGATATTCGCCAACATCCTCAACAAATAATATTTTACCATCCGTTTTAATTTCCGAGGCACTCCCAGCTAAATTTTCAATGCAGCGCAAATTGCCACCAATCAATTCTCCATCAGCTTCGCCAATCCTATTATTGCTTTGATAAGGCGCATCATACTTCATCAGCTCATCTCCTTTCAAAGCTTTCTCAATAGATTTAATCGTATCAATTTGTATCGGCTCCGCCTTGCTCCAATCAGACGGAAAACTATTGCACATTTTAGAGTGAATGCTTGCAAAACGATAATTGCTATTTAAATGGCAATGTAAAATCGTGATATCACTAAAACCAATTAACCATTTTGGCGATATTTTGAACACACTAAAATCAAGCTGATCTACAATTCTCACGGCACCATAACCACCACGAGCACACATAATAGCCTTAATACTGGTATCGTTCAGCATATCTTGCAAATCGGCCAAACGCTCTTGGTCGGTGCCGCCAAAAGTAAAATCTCTAGCGCCAACTGTTTTTCCTTTTACCACCTTAAAGCCCCAACTTTCCATTTGCTGTATGGCAGGTTCAACTTCTTCGTGGGTAATAAATCCAGCCGGACAAGTTATCCCTATCAAATCTCCTGGCTTTAAGTACGGCGGTCTTTTGTGTTTTGCAGCCGTTTCGGCGATCAATACGTTAGTGGCGGCATTACTTTTAAAAGCGTATAACATTGCCGAAGCTGGCAATAATGAAGATAGGAATAGTTTGCGGTTCATGATACGGCAATTTAGCAATAAGCCCAGAGTATGCAAAACCTTTTAAAATAAGAAGAGCGAAAACATTGCTTCTTCGCTCTCTTCAGTCCCGCTATTCGCTTTACTTCGGGCAAACACATAGGTTTGCCGCTACGTGCTCGCTACTATCGGGTCTACATTTTAATGTCGCTATTTCTTGACTACACCTCTAATTTCCCCTCTACCGAGTCATCCATCGTTTTACCGGTAATGATAGAAGCTGCCATTTTGATAAACGCAACTGCTTCGCCATGTTTCGTATCCCAATAATAAACATCAGTTGGTTCTACTTTAATCACACTAATTTTATCGTCCTCTTTCCCATCTTGAAACCAAACTTTAAGCAATGGATTCCAAAGTTCTTCTATTTTTTTTCTGTCCTCAATAATTTCGCTGATACCATATATATTTAAGAAACCAGAATTTTTGTGGTGCTGAAAAAATAGATGTGTAAAAGGATCTGCCTCTATCTCTTTGTTTTTTGAACTGTCAACCTGGCTCATAAACCAAAGGTTTCCGTTATCATCCACATCTAGTACCGACATCGGTCTTACCGAAAGTGGCAAACCGGTTTTAATACTGGTGCAGAAAAAACAGTTCTCGGCACCTTTGGCCAATTCCTTTAATTTTTCTACAGCCTCTTTTCCTTCTAAAGATTTGATATGATCTGCGGTATTTTGGGTGTTGTTAGAGCTATCTCTACTTATATTTGATTGTTCCATGTTATTTTGATTTTTAAGGTTTTAAAATTGTTTTAAGTGCTAAAGCAGTAACCAGAGCGCCAAAAAGATAGTAGCCTACGGTCATTACTTGCTTTTGGGTAGTTGCCGTAACCGGCGTTGGGTCTAAACCCAGCGGCTCTGGAAGTTTCAATGCACCAATGCCGGCACTTAAACCCATTGCAATTGCTTTAGGCCAAATGTATTTTCCACCACCACCTATCGCACTGTAATAGGCAGCGTTCGCAATAAGATCCAGTTCTAACGTTACTTTATGCAAATCATCAGGGTTTTGTATCGGCCTTCCATACTGACTCAATGTTTTATTTACTGCCTCTGCACCAATCAGATTTACTTTGGGCGCATTACTTACATTTTTTCTTATTACTTCGTGAAGTATGTTTAATGCAACAGAGCCCATTAGGCCTGCAGCCATATTTCTAATCCATCTCATAACTATTCAGATTTTATATTTAACCAAGAAAGTGCTTCGTCTAGTTGGGCGATGGGAAAGCCTTTAAATTCTCCGGGAGCGACATAACTAAATGCGTCTGTAAATTTTTCTACCGCTTTTTCGTCGGTAACTACAGCCGCCTTTTTCCATTTGGTAAAGTGCTTTAATCCGGCAATCATATCTTGAAACCAAGCACCAACCGTAAAGTTCTCTACAGGAGTTTCTAGCACAAGTAAATAGTAGATCTCGCCATATTTCTGTGTGAGCACCTCTAAACCAGGCAGCAGCACACTTTTTAGATCGTCGGCCGTAACTTGCCCTGTGGCTCTAACGCCAAATACGTGTGGTGGTGTTTCTCTTATAATGCTTAACATAATTTCGTTTTTTATTAAGCATAACAAGATTTTTGAAAGGAAAGTTTCTCTTATTTATGAATTTAAATCAATGTGGGAGAACTGATTTTTACACTTTATTAGGATTGTCAGCAAAATTTAGAAATGGCTGTGTTGTTTTGCTAAAGCCATGGTATATTAAGCACAAATTAATCGATGGTTAAAGCCAACGGCAATGAATTAGAAATTTAATAATCAACGGGATGGCCTAAACAGCAGCCGGGGCAGCCAATTGCTTAGAAATAGAAGCACCATCTGTTAGCAATTCTTGCGTAATGCTACGGGTATAATCAATAATTTCGGTTTTAAAATCTTGCACCGAAGCACCAGAACGGATTTCCTCTAAACGTTTTTCCCAAGCACCTGTTAACTCCGCTTGTGCAATACGTTTTTCCTTCACCACTTCATAAACTGCCAAACCTTTTGCAGTCGGCACTAAATTACGTTTCTCACGCACAATGTATTCTCTGGTCAACAAAGTTTCGATGATAGCTGCACGAGTAGCAGGTGTACCTAAACCACTGTCTTTCATTGCGTAGCGCAATTCTTCATCTTCAATCTCCTTACCGCAAGTTTCTAGCGCTTTCAATAATGAAGCCTCATTGTACATCGCCTTTGGCTTAGTTTGCTTTTCTAACAAAGCTTTATTTACAATTGGCAAAGCCTCCCCTTTTTTTACCTTTGGCAAAGCTGGGTTGTCTTCATCCTTTTTGTCGTCTTCTACATCATTAAATACAGAGCGCCATCCCGCAGAGCGGATAACCGTTCCGTTGGCAACAAAAACAATTTCCGATTGAATAGTAATTTTAGTTACTTCCTTCACACACTCTTGATGAAAAGCCTCCAACATTCTCCCAGCAACCAAATCGTAAATGGCTTGATGATCCTTACTTAACGACCCAGGCTTAATTCCAGTAGTTAAAACAGCATGGTGATCGGTTACTTTTTTAGCATTTACACTTCTTTTGTTCAGTGTCATTTCGCCTAAAGCAACAGCTTGTTTTGCAAAAATTACATGATCTGTCAAGCTTGCAATTAATGAAGGAACAGTAGCAAAAATATCATCGCCAATGTAACGACTGCCAGTACGAGGATAGGTCACCAACTTACTTTCGTACAAGTTTTGCAACAAACCTAAAGTTTGATCTGCCGTAAAACCATTACGTTTGTTCGCTTCCTGCTGCAACGAACTTAAGTCGTGCAAAAGTGGAGGTGGTTCTTTTCTGGATTTCGCTTCTACTGCAGTGATATTTCCTCCGTTACTGAAACCCGAAGCAACATCTTCTACCTTTGCGAAAATTGCTTCACCTTCTTCCTTTGTATCAAAGTTATCTACAGAAATTGCTTTAAACAACTGCCCGTCTTTATCTAACTGAATACCAATTTGGAAATAGATTTTAGGCACAAAGTTTTTGATCTCCAAAAAACGGGCACAAATCATAGCGAGCGTGGGCGTTTGCACTCTACCTAAAGATAACACGCTTCTATTTCCCGCAGAGATACTTAAAGCTTGTGTTGCATTCATGCCCACCAACCAATCTGAAACAGAACGGCAATGCGCAGAACTGAATAAAGTATCGTATTCTTCGCCTGGCTTTAAATTTCTAAAACCATCTTTAATTGCCTCATCTGTTTGCGAGGAAATCCAAAGTCGCTTAAATGGTTTCTTACACTTAAGGTACGAATAGATGTATCGGAAGATCAATTCGCCTTCACGTCCAGCATCCGTCGCAACAATAATTTCGGTGCACTCATCAAACAACTTTTGTATAATATCCAGTTGTTTCCTTACTCCCGGATCTTCTACCACCCCATCCTTAGTTTTAATCTTACGGATAGAAAGCTTGAATTTCTGTGGCAGCATGGGCAAATGCTCTTTACGCCAACCATAAAAACCATATTCTTGTGGTGGTGCCAATTGCAGCAAGTGACCAAAAGCCCAAGTGAAAGAGTAGCCTTTGCCTTCTATATAGCCATCCTTACGAGTAGTAGCCCCAAAAACTTTGGCTAATTCACGTCCTACAGATGGTTTCTCGGCAATTACTAACTTCATAACTCTAATAAAATGGGAGGCTAAATATCTACATTTTAAAACACTTACCCTATTTCATTTTATCAACACCTTAACTATCCTGCTGTAAGTTAGACGGATAAAGCAGCTCCTAAATAATTAGAACTTTGTAATTAGCGGAAAATCATTCAAGATTTAATATATTTAGGCTGATTTAACATGAGCAACATTACTTTAAGAGACATATCTAAAGCTTTAAACATTTCGATTTCTACCGTTTCGAGAGCGCTTACCGATAGCCACGAAATTGGCGAAGAAACTAAGAAATTGGTACTTGCTTATGCAAAAGAGCACAACTATGTACCCAACAGAATGGCTCGTAGTTTGAAGGTTGGTAAAACGCGTTCTATCGGTGTGGTTATCTGTTCTATAGATAATAATTTTGTGGCGCAAATGCTTGATGGTATTGATCAAATTTGTACCGAAAGCGGTTACCAAATCATCATTATGCAGAGTAAAGAATCTTACGAGCAAGAAAAGGCCTGCATCAACCTTTTATATGCTAGTGGTGTAGATGGCATCATGATTTCTCCATCGCTACAAACTACCGATTTCAGCCATTTGCAGGAATTACAATCACAGGGCTTTCCTATTGTACTCTTTGACAGAACCACCGAAGAACTCACAGCGCACAAAATCACTGCTAACAATGTGAAAGGTGCTTACCAAGCTACTGCACATTTGATACTTTCTGGAAACACAAAAATTGCACATTTGAACAGCAAATCTACCTTGGCAATTACCCGCGAGCGTTTTGAAGGATACAAACAAGCACTTGCAGATCATCAAATCTCTTATCAGGAAGATTTAGTAAAATTTTGCAATACTGCAATCAACGAAAATACAGACGATAACGTGGCTAAAGCAATGGACGAGTTACTTGCACAAAAACCTCAGGCCATTTTTACAGCCACAGATTTGTTAAGCACAAAAGCACTTGCCTACCTGAACAAAAACGGTTACAAAGTTCCTGAGGATATTTCTTTAATAGGTTTCAGTAATTCAGATTTGGCACCAATACTAAATCCACCGCTGAGCACTGTTAGACAACCTTCGAGGCAAATAGGCGAACTGGCAGCAGAAACCATCATCAATTTAGTAAAGGGAAAGGACATCGGCCCTGCCGAAACTGTTTTACTAGATACAGAATTACAGATAAGAAAATCGAGTAGCAGGTAACTTTGTTTGCCACAGATGCACAGATCTTTTATTTGATAAAATAGCCTTGCTTTAGACATTCATCTTATATAGTACGATAATTTTGATCTGTGCATCTGCGGCAAGCGTTTCTTTTTACATTACCACGACCTCATCTATCAACACTTTTAAACTAATTCCGTAATTTTGCAACCTTATTTACAGCAATGAGCAAACACGGTAGAATTTTAGTAGCCATGAGTGGCGGGGTAGATAGTTCGGTAGCATCGGTGATGTTGCATGAGCAAGGGTACGAAGTAATTGGCCTAACCATGAAGACGTGGGATTACGCCACATCGGGCACTAACAGCAAGGAAACCGGATGTTGTAGCTTAGATAGCATCAATGATGCTCGTACATTGGCTGTGAATTATGGCTTTCCACACTACATTTTGGACATTAGAAATGAGTTTGGTGATTTCGTTATCGATAATTTTGTAGACGAATACCTAGCTGGAAGAACACCAAATCCTTGTGTACTTTGCAATACCTACATTAAATGGGAAGCGCTTTTGAAACGTGCCGATAAATTAGATTGTGAATTTATTGCAACCGGACATTACGCCAACATTCGTCAACAAGACAGCGGACGCTACGTAATTTCTAAAGGAAAAGACGAAAACAAAGATCAATCATACGTTTTATGGGGTGTTTCGCAAGAAAACCTAGCTAGGACAAAATTCCCTTTGGGTAGTTTCGCTAAATCGGAAATTAGACAAATGGCATTAGATATGGGACAGGAAGAATTGGCAAAGAAAAGCGAAAGCTACGAAATTTGCTTTGTTCCAGATAACGATTACCGTGCTTTCTTGAAACACAAAGTAGAAGATTTGGAAGAGCGTGTAGCGGGTGGAAACTTCGTAAACAGCCAAGGAATGGTGATTGGACAGCATAAAGGTTATCCTTTTTACACTATTGGCCAACGTAAAGGTTTAGGCGTAGCGTTTGGCGAACCGATGTTTGTAACCCAAATTTTGCCAGAAAGCAATACGGTTGTTTTAGGCAGGGCCGATGAATTGGAACGTAGAGAAGCGATGGTTAAAAACGTAAATCTGATTAAATACGCAAATATTAACGAACCTTTAGATAACGTAGTTACCAAAATCCGTTACAAAGATGCTGGTACCTTAAGTACAATTGTGCAGGAAAAAGAAAATATGCGTGTTGTTTTCGACCATGCTGTATCTGCTATTGCTCCTGGTCAGTCGGCTGTGTTTTACGAAGGCAACGATTTACTGGGCGGCGGATTTTTGATGTAATTTCTTATTAGTGCATTAGCTCAAAGGTATTGCTGACTATTGCTTGATTGTTCTATTGTTTGGAAACTCACTGAGAACTGTAGCTAAGTCTTGTTCAAGAGATCAATGACAACCAACCCCAACTCTTTATTTATTCGAAAATGGTTTTTAGTAGCTTTTGGCAGCTGATGCCCCGTTATCCGCTATATTCCCGATAAATCGGGAGATGCCGCTACTACCGGGTTTAACTAACTTAAACCTGTGCACAGCACTTGCATTTTAAACCCGACACAGCGGATACCGGCCTAGAGGCTAAGGCCTGCAGGCGTATGAGCGTGTGGCGGGGCTAACTTTACATAGGAACAAAACAATTGCTTTTCAAAATATATTTAGATTTTAGTTTTTAGGTTTAAACAAAGTGAAAAACTGAAAATTGCCAACCGAAAAACTATCTTTGCCGCTTATTAAAACTCAAGACATTGATCGACGTAAATAATATCTCCGTATCATTTGGTGGTACAACGCTTTTTAGTGATGTATCTTTTTCAATCAACGAAAACGACAAGATTGCCTTAATGGGCAAAAATGGTGCTGGAAAATCTACTCTATTAAAAATTATTGCAGGTGCTGGAAAAGCAACTTCGGGCCACGTTTCAGGTCCCAAAGATGCCGTTATTGCTTACTTGCCACAGCATTTGCTAACCCAAGATAATGTTACCGTATTCGAAGAAACGTCTAAGGCGTTTAGTCAGGTTTACGAAATGCGTGACGAACTCGAAAGTCTTAACGAACAATTGAATACCCGTACCGACTACGACAGCGATGATTACATGAAGCTGATTGAACGAGTGTCGGAATTGAGCGAAAAATTCTATTCTATCGAGGAAGTTAACTATGATGCAGAAGTAGAAAAAGTATTGAAAGGCTTAGGCTTTTTACGTAGCGATTTTACACGTCAAACTTCAGAATTTTCTGGCGGATGGCGCATGCGTATAGAACTGGCCAAAATTTTATTGAAGAAGCCAGATCTAATCTTGCTAGATGAGCCTACCAACCACATGGATATCGAAAGTATTCAATGGCTGGAAGACTTCCTACTTAATTCGGCAAAAGCGGTGATTGTAATTTCCCACGACCGTGCTTTTGTAGACAATATCACCAACCGTACCATCGAAGTAACTATGGGACGTATTTACGATTATAAAGCCAAATACACGCATTATTTGCAGTTACGTAAGGAACGTCGCGAACATCAGATTAAGGCTTACGAAGAGCAACAACGTTTCATTGCCGATAACCAAGAATTTATCGACCGTTTTAAAGGCACCTACTCTAAAACTTTGCAGGTACAGTCTAGGGTGAAGATGTTGGAAAAGCTTGAAGTTATTGAGATTGATGAAGTTGATAACTCTGCATTGCGTTTAAGATTTCCGCCTTCGCCACGTTCGGGCAGTTACCCAGTAATGGTTGAAGAGTTGACCAAAGCTTACGGTGATCACGTAGTTTTCCAAAAAGCAAATATGGTGATAGAGCGTGGACAGAAAGTTGCTTTCGTAGGTAAAAATGGCGAAGGTAAATCGACCATGATTAAAGCCATAATGGGCGAAATTGACTTTGAGGGCGAATTGAAAGTTGGACACAATGTGAAAATTGGCTACTTCGCACAAAACCAGGCAGCTTTATTAGATGGCGAATTAACTGTTTTCGATACCATTGATCAAATTGCTGTTGGCGATGTACGTGTAAAAATTAAAGATTTGCTGGGCGCATTCATGTTTAGCGGAGACGATACTACCAAAAAAGTAAAAGTATTATCTGGTGGTGAAAAAACACGTTTGGCAATGATTAAACTCTTGTTAGAGCCTGTAAACGTTCTAATTCTGGATGAGCCGACCAACCACTTGGATATGAAGACCAAGGATATCATTAAAGATGCCCTAAAAGATTTCGATGGTACTTTAATTTTGGTATCTCACGATAGGGATTTCTTGGATGGATTGGCTGAAAAAGTATTTGAGTTTGGCAACAAGCGTGTCCGCGAACATTTTGAAGACATCAAAGGTTTCTTAGCACATAAAAAAATGGATAGCTTAAAGGAGATTGAGAAATAACTCAGCTGGCAGTTCTCAGTTAGCAGCGACCATTAATAACGGTTAATCGGCCTCCTATTTTTTCGGATAGCAGTAATTTGCCTTTGCAGTTCTGTTGTAGAAAAAATAGGAGGCCTAGATTTTATACCTCGGATTTATTTTTTTTCAATGGATGGTATGCTTTCGCTAAAGCTCAGGTTGCTTCTTTCATCAATGGAAAAGAAGACATCCTACTAGATAAACTCTCAGCTATAATTGACGACTATATTTTTATAGAAATTGTCGAAAACTAATTTAACTAAACTCGTATAGCGTTACAAGAAGTGGTGGCTACAATTGTTGCCCGAAAATCTTACTCAAACTATCATATAAAGCTGGATGCTTCTCCTTCATCCGCTCTGGATTTTCGAAGAAATACTCTGAAGTAACAGCAAAAAATTCAGCTTCATTAGTAATAGCGTAGGGGTTTATATCCGATTTATTATCTTCTATTTTCTGAATTTCTTTATGCATCATTTTAACCCACGGAATGGTATATTCATGCTTCATAAAGTACTGAGGTACACCGTCTGTTGCACCATCAGATTTATCCAGTAAATGAACAAACTCATGAATACCCGTATTTTCACTTCCCGCACTTTTAGAAAAACCGTGCCTCAATGCAGATTGCGACAAAATCATTTGACCGTTCATGTAACCATCGCCCACCATCCCCATAATATTTCTATCGCCTTCTGAAAATTGAAAGTCTTTATTAAACGTATCTGGATACAGTACTACCGTCCCTAAGTTTCGGTACTCCCAATCCTTAAAACCAAGAATAGGGATTACAGCGCTTGCCCCTACCAAAATTCTATCCAGAGGAGAAATTTCAACTCCAATGCCTTCAATTTTTGTTCTTCCTAAAAAGTGAGCTAGTTTTTCTTCAAAGATCAATTTCCTTTCAGCATCAAGCTCTGCATAAAATTCTACATGATTTAGCAGAAGATCTTTATCAGTACTGCTTAACGTAGCTATAACTACTTTCTTTTTCCGAAAAATAAAATAGAGCGCAACTGCGAAAAAAATTAGAAGAATAAGATATGGATATAAGTTCATATAAATTTACATGAAAAAAGGAACGATGAACTGTTAAAATTTAAACAGATTCCTCGTTCCTTGGAATGACAAAAAAATCAATATGACTAAAAATTCTTTATAATCTGCTCATCTAAAGGTTTAACAGCAGATCGGTAACGGTGCACTAGCTGACCTTTTTCATTGATCAAGAACTTTTCAAAATTCCATTTAATATCGCCGGTAAAATCTGGATTAGTTTGTGATGTAAGATATTGGAACAAAGGTGTGATTGCTTCGCCTTTTACATCACTTTTCTCTGCAATTAAAAAAGTAGTTGCAAATTTACTAGAGCAAAACTCTTTTATTTCTGCGTTAGATCCCAACTCTTGTCCGCCGAAATTTGCTGATGGAAATCCAATTAGCACTACATCCTTACCATACTGTTTGTGCAACTTTTCTAAATCTTCGTACTGCTTAGTGTAACCGCATTTAGAAGCAGTGTTCACAATTAAAATTTTCTTCCCTTTAAACTTCGACAACTTTACTTCCTTGCCATCTAATGTTTTAAACGAAAAGCCATAAACATCTTTAGGTGGATTTGGAGCTACAAATAAGCCGAATAATATTAATAATGTATTGATCATGATATTTATTTTATTTGATAACGAATATACAAAGAAAACGTTTTGCTCAATTTAATGCTTTAAACTAAAATCATCCATTTATCATTTTATGACACAAGCTGTAGTCCTTTCTAGTACAAAGGGAAATAGAAAGCTAAACTAGTTTTCATACTTACCAAATCTGACAAAATTTAAATTTGCAGCCATTCTGCGAGTCTAACTTGACGTAAAACTGACAGCATGACTGTTTTATTCGCATTGGCAAAAAATTTGTGAACAAGCCTTGCAAAGGAATCCCGTTGGAATAAAACACGAGTATACCATGTTTAATAAGAAGAAAAAGGACGAAGAACCAGTGATTGAAAACAATACCGCCGAAGAAACGGCAGAAAATGTAAACGATACAGCTGAAAATATAGCAGAGCAAGCTAACAATGACACGGCTGGTGAGCCTGCCGTAGAATTATCTGCAGAAGAAAAATTACAGCAACAAGTGGCAGAATTGAACGATAAATATTTACGCTTATTTGCCGAGTTCGACAATTTCAAACGTCGTACTCAAAAAGAACGTGTTGAGTTGTTACAAACTGCCGGCAAAGATATCGTTGTTTCGCTTTTACCTGTGTTAGACGATTTTGAGCGTGCTATCAAAGCTACTGAGAAATCGACAGAAGTTGCGCCAGTTCGCGAAGGTATTGAGTTGGTACAAACTAAATTGAAGAGCATTTTAAGCCAAAAAGGTTTGAAGGAAATCGAAAGCTTAAATACTCCTTTTGACACAGATTTACATGAAGCAATTACACAAATTCCTTCGCCAACAGATGAGCAAAAAGGAAAAGTAATTGACGAGTTAGAAAAAGGTTACACGCTTAACGATAAAGTGGTTCGTTTTGCTAAAGTTGTAGTTGGAGCATAGAGAAATTTTGAATGATTAAATTTTGAATGATTGAATAATACATTTTGTCATTTTCTCATTTAGTCATTTAATCATTAATAAAAGATGAGCAAAAGAGATTATTACGACGTACTAGGAGTTGCTAAAGGTGCATCGGCGGAAGAAATTAAAAAGGCTTACCGTAAGCTGGCAATTAAATATCACCCCGATAAAAATCCAGATGACAAATCTGCAGAAGATAAGTTTAAGGAAGCTGCAGAAGCTTACGAAGTACTGAGCAGTCCGGAGAAAAAGCAACGTTACGACCAATATGGACACGCTGGAGTTGGCGGTGCTGCTGGTGGCGGTTACGGCGGCGGCGGCATGAACATGGAAGATATCTTCAGTCAGTTTGGAGATATTTTTGGTGGCGGCGGCGGCAGCCCATTTGATAGTTTCTTTGGTGGCGGACAATCGAGAGGTGGCCGTAGAGTAGTTAAAGGCTCTAATCTACGTATCAAAGTAAAACTAACCTTGGAAGAAATTGCCAATGGTGCTGAGAAAAAAATTAAAGTTAACAAGCAAGTTAGCTGCAAAACCTGCGATGGCACTGGAGCAAAGGATAAAGGTTCGGTGAGCACTTGTAAAACTTGTGGTGGTGCAGGTTCGGTACGCAGAGTAACCAATACCATTTTAGGACAGATGCAAACTACAGCTACCTGCCCTACTTGTCATGGTAGCGGACAACAAATTACTGCAAAATGTGGTTCATGCCACGGCGATGGAACTGTTCGCGGCGAAGAAACTATTTCAATCAATATTCCTGCTGGAGTAAGTGAGGGCATGCAATTGAGCATGGCTGGCAAAGGGAATGCTGCTCCCAATGGTGGTGTCCCTGGAGATTTAATTATCCTAATTGAGGAAACTCCTCATGAAACCCTAAAAAGAGAAGGCAATAACGTAGTTTACGATTTACACGTAAGTATTCCAGAAGCTGCTTTAGGTGCTAGTGTGGAAGTTCCGACCATTGATGGTAAAGCTAAAATCAAAATTGAGCCGGGTACACAAAGTGGAAAACTGCTTCGTTTAAAAGGAAAAGGTATTCCAGAGGTGAACTCTTACCATAGAGGCGATCAAATTATCCATGTAAATATTTGGACACCGAAAGCCTTAAATAGTGAAGAAAGAGCGTTGCTTGAGAAATTAAGAGAATCTCCAAACTTTAAACCACAACCTGGTAAAAACGACAAGAGTTTCTTCGATAAAATGAAAGAATATTTCGAATAATGTAAATCCCGCATCAAGCGGGATTTTTTGTTTCTATTAAAAATTGATATTTTGCGATAAAAGCACTCATCAAAATGGCGAAAAAACTCTTATTTCCTTTCCTTTTAATTATTTTATCTGTTAACGTTTACGCACAGCAAAAATCTGGAGCGCAGCAGTTTTGGGATTTACTCAAACAACATTGCGGTAAAGCTTATCAAGGAGAAGTTATACAAGGTATGACGGATGCTTTTAAAAATGGCCCATTAGTGATGCATGTTAGAAAATGCAGCGATGATTTAATTAAAATTCCTTTTTTTGTGGGCGATGATAAATCTAGGACTTGGGTTTTAACATTAAAAGATAACAGAATTTTATTAAAGCACGACCACAGACATAAAGATGGTTCGGAAGATAAAGTAACACAGTATGGTGGCTTAACTTCAAACAGCGGAACAGCCAATCTTCAAATTTTTCCTGCCGACCAACAAACGGTAGACCTATTACCCGCAGCAGTGGGCAATGTTTGGTGGATTACCATTGATGGAGAAAGCTTTACTTACAATCTCCGTCGTATTGGGAGCGATAGAATTTTTACCGTAAAATTTGATTTGAATAAGCCTGTAGCCACTCCCACTGCACCTTGGGGCTGGAAAGACTAGTTAACGTTTATGTAGTAAATATTAGGAATGTATTTACTTATGTCACCAGTTTCGGGTAGTTTCTCTACTCCGTTTACAGTTAGCTTAGCGAACTTAAAACTATCTTTATTTTTTTCAATATTGATTTTAATTGGCTCGTTCTGGCCTAGTTTCAAATAAAAATCTTTAGTTAGCGATGTAGCTAATCTTACAATTTCAGAAGAGTGTAATTGATAAAAATCGAACCTGGTATTATCTACACTAAAATTAGGTCTGATGTAGAAATTCATCTGCTTTTGCGCACCATTTGCATCCAAGTAGTATAACTTAATATCATTACTTGTAAACGCATTAGCACTACTTGGATTTAGCATATCTACACCATTTGCACCTTTAATTACCAAGGTTAACGGTGTCTCTTCCATAGGCGAACAAGCGCATGGCTTGTCACCATCGTCTAGCTTTTTGCAACCTAAATTTGCTACAAATACCACCAAAAATGCAAGTATAAATTTTTTCATGTTTTAAGGATTTGGTTCTTTTTAATTAGATACGCATAAAAGGTAGTGTTCGCTACAAGCGGATATTTAAAAATTCATTCAAACCATTAAATTAAGCTAATACTAAATGGTTGACAAACTTTGTTAAACAAGATGCATAAACATTTTATGATACAGAAGTGTTATCTCCTACAATGGAAAAACTTCAACACGCTGTTCACATACTTTTATTTTTTACGTTAAGCTTTGCTGGACTTTACTTCTCTGCGCCTTTTGTGGTGCCAATTGTTTTGGCAGCAGTATTATCGATGCTGTTTATTCGCCTAAGCAATTACTTTGAGCGCAAAGGCATGAGTAGAGGCATTGCTGGGCTCTGTTGCATGCTCCTTTTCATTAGCAGTATTTCCATTATTATTTTACTGCTATCTATACAATTATCTAGTTTGGTCGAAAACCTAGACGAAATGAAATCTAGGTTACTGAACCTTTTTAACAACTTCAGAAATTGGATCAACAATACCGTAGGCATAGACCCAAAACAGCAGAAAGAATTGATAGAAAGTGGCAATGGCAGTTCTGGAAATATGTTGTTTAGCTTTGCTTCTGGAATGTTTAGTGTTGCCGTTAACGCAGTATTGGTAATCGTTTATATGTATTTGTTTTTAATTTATCGCGGTCACATTAAACGTTTTATTTTGAAATTGGTAGCCCGAAAGGAGAAAGAAGACACAGATGAAGTTGTACATAAAGCAGGCAAAGTTTCGCAAAAATATCTTAGCGGCTTAGCTGCTATGATTGGGATGCTTTGGGTAATGTACGGCATTGGTTTCAGCTTGATTGGTGTAGAAAATGCTATATTTTTCGCAGTGCTTTGTGGTTTGCTGGAGATTATCCCTTTTGTAGGCAATTTAACTGGCACATCTATTACGGTTTTGGCAGTGTTGGCCCAAGGTAACGGCAACGACAAAATTATTTGGGTGTTAGTTACTTATTTCATTGTTCAGTTTGTGCAGACTTATATTTTAGAACCTTTGGTAGTTGGCGAGCAAGTGAATATTAATCCGCTGTTTACTATTATGGCTATTGTATTGGGTGAAATGATTTGGGGTATTCCAGGGATGATTTTAGCAATTCCGTTGTTGGGTATGGTAAAAATTATTTGTGATAGTCATCCAGATTTACAACCGTATGGTTATTTAATTGGTCCAGAAAACCCACGAAAGCAAAGAACAAGTGTTATTGATTATGTGAAACGGTTGTTCACGAAGAAGGATTAAGCGATTAGCTCTTATATGAACTGTATATGTCTTATGTGGTCGTTTAGTTTTTTTGACCATAGAAGGCATATAAGAACGTAGAAGTTTTTGCTTTGCGAATTTATATGTCTGCATATTTGAACCACCTTAGACACCTAAGTTCATTTTAGTTTTTATCAGCAACTAAAGATATAATTTTCTTAATTTTTTAAATACTCACGAATGTCTTAGGTCTTCTAAGGTGTCTAAGGTGGTAAGTAAATTTTAAAGCGCCTTTTTTTGAACCACATTAGACACCTAAGTTCATTTTAGTTTTTGGAAGTGTTCTTACCTCATCTTAGATTTTTCTTTACGTTGCTTTGCGAATACTTTAAATCCTTTGCGTTGAAATTGAACCGCAAAGAAAAGAAGAGCAACGCAGAGGCCGCAAAGCTTTACAATTACTATAAACACCATGGTTTTCAACCACCCTCCGATTTATCGGAGGGAATTCATCACGCATACCCCTCTTGTAGAAAGGTACTAACGGGCGGAGTGTTTTTGGCATTGAAGCACAGTTGTTTGTTAATTAAACCTGATAGTAGTGAAAATACTTTTTGGAGCGTCATTTCGAACGTAGAGAGAAATCTGTTACATAGATGCATTTATTTTTGAGATTTCTCTCTGCGTTCGAAATGACGGCAACAGAAATCAAAAAGATTGTAACGGATAACAGGGCCACACCCGCCGATGAAAACTGACATCGATTTTCTAAAAAACATAAAATTTACGTAACAAAACCACCTTTTTGCTATCTTATCATCGAAACTAAACGATAGATATGTTAAGCGTAAAGAATATTGTAAAGCAGTATGCTACGCACCGTGCCTTAGATGATGTGAGTTTGGAAGTAGAGAAGGGCAAAATTTTCGGGCTTTTGGGTCCAAACGGTGCTGGTAAAACCTCCCTCATTAGAATTATTACCCAAATTACAGCTCCCGATAGCGGGGAAGTATTTTTCAACGGCGAACGCCTGAACACCAAACACATTTCGCAAATTGGCTACCTGCCCGAAGAGCGTGGTCTCTACAAAAAAATGGAGATTGGCGAGCAAGTGCTATATCTTTCTAAACTGAAAGGATTGAATAGTGCAGAGGCCACCAAACGAATTAAATATTGGTTTGAAAAGCTGGAAATGAAGGATTGGTGGAATAAAAAAGTGGAAGATTTGAGTAAAGGGATGCAGCAAAAGGTGCAATTTGTAGCTACAGTTTTGCACCAACCTGAACTGATTATCTTAGACGAACCTTTCTCTGGTTTCGACCCTGTAAATGCTGATATCATTAAAAATGAAATCTTAGAACTGAACAAAAACGGAGCAACTTTCATTTTCTCTACGCACCGCATGGAAAGTGTGGAAGAACTTTGCGACAACATTGCGCTGATTAACAAATCGCAAAAGATTTTAGATGGTGCGGTTGATGATATTAAAGCGAGCTACCGCAGCAATACCTATTGGGTAGAATACGAAGGCGATTACAGCGCTACCAGCAACGAAATTTACAGCGTGCTGCAAAGCGAAGAAGTGAAGGGACACCAAGTGGTTAAATTAAAGTTGAACGAAAATCGTACAGCAAACGAGGCTTTGGCGCAATTGCTACCTATTGTGAATATTCACCGCTTAGACGAAGTGATACCAACCATGAACGATATTTTTATTGAAAAAGTGAAAGGGCAAAGCCATGAATAAAATCTTACTCATTATCCAAAGGGAATATTTTTCGAGAGTGAAGAAGAAATCGTTCATTGTGATGACTTTCTTAACACCGCTGTTAATTGCGGGTGTTTATGCACTGATTGGCTATTTCACGTACAAAGGAATTAAGGATACACACGACAGCGTTGCGGTGGTGAGCGACAACAAAACCTTAACCGAGCAGTTGCAAACGGACAAAAATACTTCGTACACTTACCTTAAATCGAGCTTAGAAGAGGCGAAGAAAGACCTCAACAAATCTGAATACGATTATATTCTCTACTTACCTGAGTTTACGTTAGAGGCCCCAAAAGGAATTGAATTATTTGGCGCTAAACAAGCAGGAATGTCGCTGAACAGACGTATTTCGGGTGATATTGAGGAGTTGATTAGAACGCAAAAGCTGAAGCAATCGGGTATTTCGCAGGCCGATTTAGATAAGCTGAAAACGGAAGTTGACATTACGACCAAAAAAATAGCTGAAACTGGCGATGAGAAAGAATCGAGCGCTGGTGCAAGCAGCTTTATTGCCTTCACTGCAGGTATCATGATGTTTATGTTCATTATGCTTTACGGTGTGCAGGTAATGCGTGGCGTAATTGAGGAAAAGACTAGCAGAATTATCGAAGTAATGGTATCCTCAGTAAAGCCTTTTCAATTAATGATGGGCAAAATTATTGGCATTGCCTTGGTTGGTTTAACACAGTTTATGTTGTGGATTGTACTTACTTTGGCCATCAGCACGGCGGCGGTGAGCATTTTTGTGAATAAAGATGATGTGAAGGAAATTGCTGCTGCACAGGCACAAAGTCAGGTTACGCAGGCTAGTCCTCAGATGGCTGCTGCAGCAACGCAGGCAGGACCGATTGGCGATATCCAAAAAAGTTTAGCTGGCTTAGATATTGGTAAAATTGTATTTGTTTTCATCTTCTTCTTTTTGGGAGGATATCTATTCTACAGTGCTTTATATGCGGCCATCGGCTCTGCCGTAGACAGCGAAACGGAAACCCAACAGTTTATGATGCCCGTAATGTTGCCGCTATTGTTGGGCTATGCACTTTCGTTAAGTGTGGTAACTAACGATCCTTACGGCAGTACCGCATTTTGGTTGTCTATGGTGCCGTTTACCTCTCCTATTGCCATGGTAGTTCGTATTCCTTATGGCGTACCAACTTGGGAGCTGGTATTGTCTATGGCAGTTTTAGTTGCTGGTTTTGTTGCCACAGTGTGGATAGCTGGCAGAATTTACCGCGTTGGTATTTTAATGTACGGCAAGAAAACTACTTTTAAAGAAATGTTTAAGTGGTTTACTTATAAGAATTAAACTCTTCTAAATTAAATATTTTGGAATAGGCGGGTGTAATCATCCGCCTATTTTTATAATAGAAATATTTGAGTAATATTATTGAAAGAATAGCTTAAGAAATGCAGAAAACGTATCCCACATTAATTACAGATAGATTGATGCTAAATCAGCCTTTATTAAGCGATGCTGAAGATATTGTTGAGGCACTTCAAAATGATGTTTACTATCAAAACACGATCAACATTCCAAAGCCTTACACCAAAGAAAGTGCGCTATTTTGGATAAAGCTAGCTAAAGATAGTTTTGAGAATGAAAGTGCTTATATTTTTGCCGTTAGAGATCCAGAACATGGTAAAATTATTGGCGGTATAGGTTTAGGTATTGATAAGAAATTCAATAAAGCAGAATTAGGTTATTGGCTGCACCAAGACTTTTGGAACAAAGGACTTGCTACCGAAGCAACAAAGGCAATCATTAAATTTGGGTTTGAAGAATTAAAGTTAAAAAGAATATTTGCAACGCATTTCGATTTTAATATCGCTTCGGGAAAAGTAATGGAGAACGCCGGAATGACAAAAGAAGGCATACTGAAATGTCACACAAAAAAAGACGGAAAATATCAGGATCACGTAGTTTATGCAATCATCAACGATAATAACTAGGGTACTACAACCAATAGTTACTCATTTTGATTTTAAGATAGCTGATATCAAACCCGACTTAGAATGTGAAGAATACTTTGGTTACAATTTCCAATTAAATACTTCAAAAGTCAAATTTAGAAAAGCTAAAATCACCCCAAAAAAGATAGGACAGTTTGTTACGCTTTGGCGAAGAAACGCTAACGGTATAACCGAACCTTTTAATGTTAAAGATGATTTCGACTTTTATATCATCTACGTAGAAAAAGAAGGCGAACGCGGTTTGTTTCTTTTTTCGAAGTCAGCTTTAACCGAGAACCAAATTCTAACTAACGCTACTAAAGAAGGCAAACGAGGTTTTAGAGTTTATCCCAACTGGGATATTCCAGAAAATAAGCAAGCCGAAAAAACCAAAGCTTGGCAAATGGAGTTTTTTGTTGATTTAGATGATGAGCAAGATTTCAAAAAACTAGCATCACAACTTCAAGCATATTTCGTCATTGCCGGTTAGTTAATCGTCATTGCGAGGTACGAAGCAATCTTACAACTCAAGAAGTAGTAATTTGCTTTAAGATTGCTTCGTACCTCGCAATGACGCGAAAAACAAAGTTTAAAGTCCAAACCTCAAATTAGCGCCCAGTGCAAACCATCTTTTCGGTAGCGGCACTGCAGCAACTTCAATATATTCTTTATCAAATAAGTTGGTTACTTCCGTATAAATGTTCCAATTAGATTTTCCATACATCAAGCGGAAATCTGTAATTAAATAAGGATTTTTGAGTTCTCTTTCTATCCACCTATTGGCTAATGTTGCCTGCCAATTGCTGTAACGGTAATTTAACCTCATTAAAGCCTGATGCTTTAAGTTCTCTACCACATATTTAGATGTGATATTATTTGCATAACTCATTTCGCCAGCGTGCAAATAATTGTAGCTCAAGTCATATTTAAGGGCACTTTTACTACTAAAATTAAGTTCCTGTCCTATTGTCAAGTTTATGCCTTGTATTTTGTTATTTCCAAAGTTTTGTGGCTGATAAGGTACAGCTGTCGAATTTCTCACCCAATCAATAAAATCTGAAATGTTACGATAAAAATATCCCCCCTGAACATAGAAACTTTGAGCTTTGTATTGCAGAGAGAACTCGTATTGCCAAGCATTCTCCGACACCAAATTAGGGTTACCAATATTTCCAGGACGTTGGTTTAAATATAAATCGGTGAAAGATGGAATACGCTGACTAGAGCCTACGTTAAATGCCAGTTTCCATTTTGGTGCAAACAAATAAGCAGCATCTAAGCCCGGAAAAGCCTGCCAACCGTACTGCGTATTGTAATTCACATAAGTACCGATATTCAAAAGCAAGTTCTTAAAAGCTTCAGTTTTGTATTCGGCATAAGCACCGTGGTTGTACCTGTCTCTATCGCCTATGTTGGTACTCTCAATATCTTCCGAACGACTTTCTAATCCAAACCCGAAATCACCTATGGTAGAATGTAAGGTGCTATTTAATTCTGCCGACCACACTTTGGTTTGATGCAATGACCTCGCTCTAGTCAAATCGTTGCGGAAATAACGGTAGTCGTCCCAATTGTAACGGGCACTCACTCTTGGGCGCAAACTAAAATTTTTGCTTAGCTGGTGCGATGAACCCACTGCAAACAAAGCAGTTTCTACAATTTCGAAAGCTTCTTTATCGCCAGGTGCTGCATAATAACCGCTCGCTCCAAAAGCGTTGTCAATGTAGCCACCCATTAAATTCAGTTTGTTTTTTTCATCAAATTCGATGTTACCTTGATAGAAAAATTTATGGTCGTAAGTGCTACTGTTATAACGCTGCCCATTGTAATCAGTTACGCCAAAGCCAAACAAATGTTGACTTTTCTTTCCAGCCATGCTCAAGGCTAGCTGAGCAGAAGCACCACCGTATTTTCCGCTGCCATCGCCCATTGCCTTGTTTTCAAAAGAAGAGCCTGTCTGCAGGTTTACTTCAATAGCTGATGTAGCCGATGTTTTGGTGACGATATTGATTGCTCCCGTTAAAGCATTAATCCCATAAACCCTGGCCGCTGGCCCTTTTAGCACTTCTATCCTTTCGATAGCAGATAAAGGCACAGGAATATTCATAGAATGATGCGCAGTTTGAACATCAGAGATTTTTACGCCGTTTAAAAGAATTAGCGTTTGTTCGAAACTTCCACCATCAATACTGATATCGGCTTGCGTACCAAATGGTCCACGCTGACGAACATCTACACCAGCAATAAAACTCAAAACCTCATTAATAGATTTTACTGGCATTTTAGCAATATCCTCTTTACTTATCAATTGAATATTTCTGGCTTGTTTGCTGAAAGGTGTTTGCAATCTGTTTTCAGAAATAATGATTTCGTTGAGTTTAGTTGTGTCTTGTTGGGCAATAGCTAATGTTGGGATAAGAGTTAATGCGTATAAAAATTTTTTCATTGTTTTATTGCTTTATTGTTGGAAACATGTTATCGTCTTTAAAATCTCTTAGTGTTTCTTTGTGTCTCTGTGGTTAAATAATATATCGCAAAACTCGTATCTTTCCGGCGCATTAAAATAGTCCAGTTTTAAGATTATGAGTAGTCCGGTTGATATTCCTTTTTTAAGTTTCATTCAGATAGATAGAAATTTGAAGACACCCATTTATCTGCAGCTAACCCAACAGCTCATAAATGCTATACAAAGAGGTTATTTAGTTGCTGGAACAAAAATGCCAGGCAGCAGAACTTTAAGCGAATTGCTCCAACTGCATAGAAAAACGGTAATAGCTGCTTACGAAGATTTGCATCAACAAGGTTGGATTGCTATTCATCCGAACAAGGGAGCTTATATCATAGATAACAAAACCAGAATTATTGAGCGACCTTATGATGCCTTGGTTTCTTTATCGAATTATCCGAAACAAACGGGCTATTCATTTAAGCAATCAAATATCTTAGATAATCCTTTTGAGCAGTCTAATTGTACCTACCAATTTAACGACGGGATGCCAGATATCCGTTTAACGGAAATCAAACACTTATCGAGCTTATACAGTGCTGCGCTTAAACGGAAAAACACAATCAAGAAAATAGATAATCCGTTACGTGCAGGAGAATACTTTAAAGAACAGTTAAGTAATTACCTGAATAACTCTCGTGGTTTACATATTTCTAAAAATGATCTGCTTATTACTCGGAGTACAGAGATGAGCCTTTACATTATTGCACAACTCTTAATTGAGCCGAATGATGTTGTGATAGTTGCTGAATTAGGTTTGTTTAGTGCAAATATGATTTTTCAAAAGACGGGTGCAAATGTTAAAACAATCGCGGTAGATGAACATGGAATTGTTGTAGACCAACTGGCAGAAAAACTGAAAACAACGAAAATTAGGGCAGTTTATATTACGCCACATCACCACTACCCCACTACCGTAAGTTTAAGTGCGCAACGTAGGGTTCAGCTTCTAAATTTAGCACAAGAGCATGGTTTCGTTATTATTGAGGATGATTATGATTATGATTTCCAGTACGAGAAAAATACGATGATGCCGCTAGCCAGTGCAGATACAGATGGCATGGTGATTTATGTTGGTTCTTTCGGAAAATCTTTAGCACCATCTTTTAGCACTGGTTTTGTTGTGGCGCCGCAAAACTTTGTTATCGAAATGCAAAAGTACCTCGGCATCGTAGATCGAAAAGGAGATATAGTTATGGAGCAGGTTTTGGGAGAGATGATTGCCGAGGGAGATATCCATCGCCATTTAAAAAAGTCGTCAAAAGTTTACCGAGAACGTCGAGATCATTGCTGTGCATTATTAGCAAAACATTTTGGCCATCAAACAACATTTAATGTTCCTAACGGAGGCTTAGCAGTATGGTTAGAATGGAATATTCCTATTTCTCTGTTACAGCTCGCTAAGAATTGCCAGAAAAACGATTTGTTTATTCCGAAAAACACACTTTACCAAAATAGAAAAACAACCGCCATACGCATTGGCTTTGGGCATTTAACGATAGAGGAAATGGAAAAGGGATTGGGGATTTTGAGAAGTTCATTGATTAGCCCCTCTCTGCCTTCGGCATCTCTCCCCAAAGGGTAGAGAGCAGTACTTAGGAATGGATACGTTATAATTCGCAAAACTTTCATCATTGCTTTTCTCTCCCTTTTAGGGAGAGATGCCCACAGGGCAGAGAGGGGTTTGAAATAATAGCATGGTCTTCCGTTATCTAAACGGGATAGCAGCGAAAATACTTTTTGTATTATTTGTCATCCTGAACGCAGTGAAGGATCTGAAAGTTACAAGCACTGAAGAAATAGATTCCTCGTACCTCGGAATGACAAGATGCCTAAAACAAAAAGATTGTAGCGTATAGCCCGACTAACATTAATAGCGGCAGAAAATTGCTTTTCTAATATTAAATCTAAAACCCGAAACGTTTTTTTCTCTCCCGAAATAACAGCATCTTTGCAGAAATAAAGTTTTAACATGTCAGACGAGAAGATCATATTTTCAATGGCTGGGGTAAGCAAGATTTATCCGCCACAAAAACAAGTTCTTAAAAATATATACCTATCCTTCTTTTACGGTGCCAAAATTGGCGTTGTAGGTTTAAACGGATCGGGTAAATCATCATTATTAAAAATTATTGCTGGTTTAGATAAGTCTATCCAAGGCGAGGTAGTCTTCTCACCAGGTTATTCTGTCGGTTATTTAGCCCAAGAACCAGAATTAGATCCAGAAAAAACAGTACGTGAAGTGGTTGAAGAAGGCGTTGCCGAAATTACTGCTGTATTGAAAGAATACGAAGAAATTAACGAAGCATTTGGCTTGGAAGAAAACTATTCTGATGCCGATAAAATGGAGAAGTTAATGGCTCGCCAAGGTGAGTTGCAAGATAAAATTGATGCTTCGAATGCTTGGGAATTAGACAACAAGTTAGAGCGTGCAATGGATGCTTTGCGTTGTCCTGACCCAGAAACAAAGATTGCGGTATTATCGGGTGGTGAGCGCCGTCGTGTAGCGATGTGCCGTTTGTTACTGCAATCTCCAGATGTATTGTTGCTAGATGAGCCTACCAACCACTTGGATGCGGAAAGTATTGATTGGTTAGAGCAGTTCTTGCAAAACTATGAGGGAACTGTAATTGCAGTAACCCACGATAGGTATTTCTTAGATAACGTTGCTGGATGGATTTTAGAATTAGATCGTGGCGAAGGTATTCCTTGGAAGGGGAACTACTCTTCGTGGTTAGACCAAAAAGCGAAACGTTTAGCCCAGGAAGATAAAACAGAAAGTAAACGTCAGAAAGCTTTAGAACGTGAGTTAGAGTGGGTGCGTATGGCTCCTAAAGCTCGTCATGCGAAATCTAAAGCTCGTTTAAGCAACTATGATAAATTAGCAAGCGAAGACGGGAAAGAACGCGAAGAAAAATTAGAACTATTCATTCCTGCAGGGCCTCGTTTGGGTAACGTAGTAATTGAAGCTAACAATATTTCAAAAGCTTACGATGGCAAATTGTTGTTCGAAGATCTGAGTTTCTCTTTACCTCCAGCGGGTATCGTTGGTATTATCGGTCCGAACGGTGCGGGTAAAACTACTTTGTTCCGATTAATTACTGGCCAGGAACAACCAGATGCTGGGGATTTTAAAGTTGGAGAAACTGTGAAATTAGGTTATGTAGATCAAATGCACAACGACCTAAATCCAGAGAAAACGGTTTACGAAAACATTACCGACGGTTTAGATAATATGTTGTTAGGTAACAAGCAAGTAAATTCTAGAGCTTACGTTTCTAAATTTAATTTCAACGGTGCTGATCAGCAAAAGAAAGTTGGTGTGTTATCTGGTGGTGAGCGTAACCGTGTGCACTTGGCAATTACGCTAAAAGAAGGTGCTAACGTTTTATTACTGGATGAGCCTACCAACGATATTGACGTGAATACTTTACGTGCTTTGGAAGAAGCTTTAGAAAACTTTGGTGGTTGTGCGGTAGTAATTAGTCACGATAGATGGTTCTTAGACCGTATCTGTACGCATATCTTAGCTTTCGAAGGCGATTCGCAAGTTTATTTCTTTGAAGGTAACTATTCTGATTACGAAGAAAACCGTAAAAAACGTTTAGGAGATGTAACTCCGAAAAGAATTAGGTATAAAAAATTAGGATAATTCTAAAGCCCCGACCTAAAATCGGGGCTTTTTTGGTTTAGACTTAAAATAGATGATGAAAAAGGTATTGTTACTGAGTTTGATGATTTGTTTCTGTATTTGTGCCATTGCCCAAAATACTTGGAACAATAAAAAGGCTGCAATTGTAATTACTTATGATGATGCTATTCCGCAGCATATTACTAATGCAATTCCGTTACTAGATTCGTTAAATTTAAAAGCTACTTTTTACCTCACTGCTTATACTGCTAAAAGTAATTTATCCGCTTGGAAGAAAGCTGCTACCAATGGTCTTGAGCTTGGAAACCATACCTTATATCATCCTTGTATTGGCGATAAACCCGGTAGAGAGTGGGTGAAGAAAGAATACAATCTTAACAATTACACCGTTACGCGTTTGCTCGACGAAATTAGGATGAGTAATGCTTTTTTAGAAGCCTTAGACGGCAAAAAAGAACGAACATTCGCCTACCCTTGTGCAGATACTGTTGTCAATAATGTTTCCTTTGTGAAGGATATTAAGAAGGATTTTGTTGCTGCTCGTTTCGTTAAACACGAGATGAAACCCATTGATAAAGTAGATTTGTTTGCCATTGATTGCTACGCTGTAAACAAGCATACTTTTGCAGAAATGAAAAAATGGGTGGATGAAGCGATAGAAACTAATTCACTTTTAGTTATTTTATTTCACGGTGTGGATGGTGGAAATCCGATGGATGTGACACTCGAAGATCACAGAAAAATATTAAACTATATCAAAAGTAAAGAGCAAGAAGCGTGGATTGCTCCGATGTTGGATGTTGCTAAATACATGAAGCAAAATAATGTGAATAATTGATATCCAAACCATTAGTTTAACAAGCAATTATAAAATCTTCTTACAACTTTAACATTTAAAGCTGTACTTTTACTTCAAATTTTAACGTATGGAACCTCTGCACTTCGACTTCAATCAAATCTTATCTACCTCGATGATTTTGTTTGCGATTATTGATATTTTGGGTTCTATTCCCATTATCATTTCCTTGCGCAAAAAGGCAGGTCATATCCAATCGGAAAAAGCAACATTAGTAGCAACAGCTATCATGATTTTATTTCTTTTTGGTGGAAAAGCTGTCTTAAGTGTCATTGGTGTAGATGTGCAGTCTTTTGCAATTGCAGGTTCATTAGTAATCTTCATTATTGCGATGGAAATGGTTTTAGGTATCCATTTTTTTAGAGACGAAGAACCCGAAACAGTTTCTATTGTACCCCTAGCTTTTCCTCTAATTGCTGGCGCTGGAACTTTAACCACACTCCTATCCTTAAAAACAGAATATCGCACAGAAAACATATTAGTAGGAGTTTTATTGAATATGGTGTTCGTTTACTTCGTACTAAAAAATACTGCAAGATTAGAAAAGCTTTTAGGAAAAACCGGATTAAACGTGCTCAGAAAAAGCTTTGGGGTAATTTTGTTAGCTATCGCGATTAAACTTTTCAGAACAAATACCGGATTGTAACATTAATTGCTTAAATTCATCTAAGATATAAATAACCGAAGATGAACTTATTTGAGCAATTTACGGTATACATTGGAGCATTAGCTATTCTCTTTGAAGCTATCAGTTATTTACGTGGAAAGTTGAAGGGGAAGAGTTAGTAAATTCCCATTTGCTATAACTTTCAATAACGCGTCATTTCGACCTTAGGAGAGATCTCACGAAAGACATTATACATATGGTACAATCTCTATTCTCATGTTAGATTTAACTTCGTTGATTTTCAATTCTCTCTGCGTTCGAAATGACGACGACTTGTATATCATATTTACTTCTTAATCAATCTCGCTACAAACATGCTATCTGCTTTATCATTGTAGCCTTTAATTAATTCCATGCTTTCCAATTTCAGCGGGAATTTCTCTAATAGATAATTCACCACATCCTCATTTTCTTGCTTAAACACAGAACAAGTCATGTAAATTAAAGGCCTATCAGGTTTCAAATATTTAACTACGTTTTCGGCGATAGCTTTCTGCAACTTCACATAGTTTGCAACTTTATACTCTTCAAAGAAATACAGCATTTCAGGTGTGCGCCCCCAAGTGCCAGCGCCAGAGCAAGGCGCATCTAGCAAAATGCCATCAAACTCGTAGTGATGTAATATCTGGTCGTTGTTTTGCAACAAATCAATGGTTTTCTTTTGGAAATCCTTAATTCCAGCCGCAATAAAACGTTCTTGCAAATTACCCAAACTGGTTTCTCTCACATCGCTGGCTAGCAACTTTACTTTTGGCTCGATACTATGGATTAGCAATGATTTCCCACCAGATGCGGCACAGCAATCCCACCAGTAGTCATAAGGTTGTGGTTGGAAATAAGCTCCAGTCTTCTGCGATGAAAAATCTTGAACTTGGTACAAACGTGCATCATCAATAATTTGCTCTAACTTTGTTCCGTTTGGTAAAGCCAAGGTAGTATCAGAAAGTTCTTGTACCGCAACACCAGTCGCTTCAATTCGAGCTTTAATAGTTGGCAAATGCGTTTCTTTTACTCGGATAAACAAATCTGGTTGCACAAATAACGACAACAAGAAAGCTTGTTTATCTATTCCTTCCGATAGTTCATTTTTAAAAGGAAAAACATCGGCTAGCTCAAAATTCGGATATTGCGATTTTACGAAAGCAATTTTTTCTTCAATAGGTTTTGTAATATGTGCCGCAGCCGCAGGAAAAATATGTTCGGTAACTAAACTTAAATCGGTGTTGCAAAGAAAATCAGCAATTGCTAAACGCTCGGTAGCTGGCAGTGCAGAAAGTGCTTTCCCTAACCTAAAATAACTGTAAATATATCTACTTGCCCATCTCCTATCCGACGAGCCCATTTGTTTATTCTGTTTAAAATAAATAACCAAATGACGATGCAAAGGCAACTTACCATCGTAACTTGCTAAAACCTGCTCAAATGCTCTGATATGATGGTGTACTTTCATTAAATTAAATTGTTGTATTGTAGAATTGCTTTATTGTTGGTTAAAAGTTCTTCCGTAAATCCTCCGTCATTGCGAGCTTTGCGAAGCAATCTTAAAGCGTCTAACAGGTAGATTACTCGTCGTACTTCTAGCCTCTCGCACCGACAAAAAAGCAATTTCTCAAAGTCCCTTTTAGGGGATTTAGGGGTTAATCTACCTGCACTAATGCGGTATTTTTATATTGTAACATCATTAAATGCTGATTGTAATACCCATATTCTGCATCATAACCAAAATCGAAATCGTTATGCAAACCTTTATAATCTTCCTTAACGATAAAATCTGTATAATTCGCTCCGTGTTTCGCAATCAACTTACCAAAATAATAGCCCACATCAAAGCCTTTAAAAGCATATTCCGTAGGTTCAAACTCGTACTTAGCTCGATACGCTTTCACAAAATTAATTACCTTATTAGCTTTATAATCTATATAATATGAAGAACTTACCACCGCTTGCAGGTTCTGTAATTGATCGATATTATAGGTTTGTTTTGCCCAATTTGGATGTCCGAAAACTTGAATTGGATAGCCAGCAGTATTTTTTAGGCGATGAAGCTTAGTTAAGCTTGGTGCTACAAAAGGCGAATCGTCTGAGCAAATAATCACTGCATACTTCTTACCCTTTACCATCTTGGTTTCCAAAACGTAGGTAGATGAAAACTCCTGCACCACAAAATTTGAATGTTTCTCTGCAAATTGCTTCCTAATTGGAGCCGCAAAAGCTTCGTCAGATGACTTTTTGGTATTGATCAACACCACAATAGTTTGATCTGTCTTGTACTGTTTCGCTACATAATCGGCAATTTTAATTCCATGCTGCTCGATATCGTTAACCACAGAAATTAAGTAAGGATTGTTAAACTCACTAGGTTTCGATGCTGCCAAGGGAGATATCAACGGCATTTTATTAGCTTCCGAAAAACCCGTCATGTACTTGATGCCATCGGGAAATATCGGACCAATCAGCAAATTACTGCTTTTAACAGCATCGCGTTTAATCAAACCAGCCAACTGACTGTTATCATCTCTACTGTCGAATACATTTACCTTAAAGTTTAAACCTTCGTTAGCAGCCGAATCAATGCCCAACATCAAGCCTTGATAGAAATCAATAGCCATATCGGCTTTGCCAATTTGTGCTTTGGTAACCGTTTTTAAATTAAACTTGTTCAGCTGAAAAGGTACAAAAACACTGATGTTGCCTTGCGTAAACTTGGCAGCAGGTTTCTGTTCAACAGGTTTAGCCGGGGTTTTCACCACCGGCTTAGTTATTTTAGGCGAACAACTCGCCAACACAGCAATAAAAGTTAGTAAAGCTAAAAGCTTATTCCCACTCAATAGTTGCTGGCGGTTTCGAACTAATATCATACACAACTCGGTTAATCCCTCTTACTTTATTAATAATTTCATTGGATATTTTAGCGAGCACAGGATAAGGCAAATGACACCAATCTGCAGTCATACCATCTAAAGACTCTACCGCTCTCAGAGCAATTACGTTCTCATAAGTACGCTCATCGCCCATTACACCTACCGAACGCACTGGTAAAAATATCGCTCCAGCTTGCCAAATTTGGTCATATAAGCCAGCATCTTTCAAGTTTTGGATGTAAATATGATCTGCTTCCTGTAATATCGCAATTTTCTCCGCAGTCACCTCTCCAATAATTCTAATCCCTAAACCAGGACCAGGGAAAGGGTGTCTACCTAAAATAAACGATTCTAAACCTAAAGTGTTTCCAACTCTACGCACTTCATCCTTAAATAAAGTTTTCAAAGGCTCAACCACTTTCAATTTCATGAAATCTGGCAAACCACCTACGTTATGGTGAGATTTAATGGTTGCCGATGGACCGTTAACCGAAACAGATTCGATCACATCTGGATAAATTGTTCCTTGCGCTAACCACTTCACATCTTGAATTTGGTGTGCTTCATCATCAAAAACTTCAATAAATACACGACCAATAATTTTACGTTTCTTCTCAGGATCTTCAACTCCAGCCAATTCACCTAAAAATCTATCCTTCGCATCAACACCTTTAATGTTTAAGCCAAAATCTTTATATTGTTCTAATACACTCTCGTACTCGTTTTTACGTAATAAACCGTTATCAACGAAAATACAGTGTAAGTTTTTGCCAATAGCTTTGTGCAATAGAACCGCAGCCACGCTACTATCTACACCACCAGAAAGTGCTAAAACAACTTTATCATCACCTAATTGCGCTTTCAACTCGGCAATGGTAGTTTCTGCAAATGCATCCGAAGTCCAATCTTGGCTACAACCGCAAATTCCAACTAAGAAATTGCTCAATAACGTTTTACCATCTGTACTGTGCGTAACTTCTGGGTGGAATTGGATAGCATAAGTTTGCTCTCCTTTTACTTGATAACCAGCTACTCTTACTTCAGAAGTACTTGCAATAATTTCGAAATTTTCTGGCACTTGAGTAATCGAATCACCGTGGCTCATCCATACTTGCGAATCAACCAAGATGCCTTTAAATAAAGGATTTTCATTATTCACGAAGCTCAAATTAGCTCTACCGTACTCTCTCGTTGCCGATGCTTCTACATTTCCTCCGCTTTGTTGTGCAATAAACTGCGCTCCGTAGCATACTGCCAATAATGGATAAGCTTTAAACAAATTCAAATCAACAAATGGCGCATTTTCTTGGCGCACAGAAGATGGACTTCCCGAAAGAATTACTCCTTTTACCGTAGAATCTAATTCCGGAATGTTGTTAAATGGATGAATTTCGCAGTATACATTTAATTCGCGAACACGACGTGCAATTAGCTGTGTGAATTGCGAACCAAAATCGAGGATAATGATTTTTTCTAGCATCCGCAAAGGTAATGAAATTTACGATTTTAGAAGTACGATTTTAGATTTGATTATGCATTAATTTACGAAGAGCAGTATCAGTAATACTAGGTTCCTAAAGTCCTGCTATCCGCTTTATCCCGATATCCTTCGACAAGCTCAGGATGACATCGGGATGTTCGCTCCTATCAGGTCTATTTAACTTAATCTTTTACAAAAATTCACCACCTAAGACACCTTAGTGAACCTAAACTAAAAAAATAAAACTAAAATGAACTTAGGTGTCTTAGGTGGTTCAAAAATCCAAACTACAAAGGCAGAGTAAAACAGAAAATAGTACCACCTGCTGGATTAGGCTCGTACCAAATTTTTCCGCCATGCGCAATTACAATCTGCTTGCAAATAGACAAGCCCAGACCATACGATTTCTCTCCTTGGGTACCAAACCTTTTAGATGGTGTAAACAATTGGAAAATATCATCACCATATTTTGCCGGGATACCAATACCGTTATCAATCACCTTTACTAGCGCATCATTCTTGTTTTTTTCAATCACCACCTCAATATCCTGCCCCACCTGACTAAACTTAATGGCGTTATTGATTAAATTACTTACTACCCTAGCTACTTTAGGTGCATAAATTAAAGCATCTAAATTATCAAAAGGTGTTTTCAACTTAATATGCTGTTGTTTTTCCTCAGCTCTATAACTCGAAAGTGCAATTGCGTTCTTTACCACTTCAACTAAATTTGCCTTTGTTTTTTTACCTTCAAAGTCAACTTCCTCTTTGTTCTCAGCAGCTTCGATAATATCGTCTATTAATGTTAGGGCATTATTACAAGCGCCATCTATTAGCTTTAGCTTATCCGCATTTACGCCTTGCTCATCTTCCAAAATCATCAACTTTGTTAAGCTAGAAATACCCACCACTGGGTTTCTTAAATCGTGCGCCACTGCACGTAAAATGGTATCTTTCTCCTTATCGCTTAACCCCAGCTTGGTCAGCGCTTCCTGTAATTTGTCTTTTTGTAAAGAGATTTCATCATTTAACTCGGTTAGTAGTCTAACATTCTTTTTAGATTTTTTCAAATAGCTAAAAACTAGCACCACAATTATAATTGCCATTACTATAAACACGGTTGTGATGTAGAGGTATCTTTGTTGAGTTTCTGCCTCTCTTTTTAAATTATCAATCTCGGTTTCATTGCTCAAATTCCTAAACTGATCGTCGATATTTGTAGATTTTAATTTATCAAGTTGTTTTTGGACGGAGTCTGTTAGCGTAGTATAACGCTGTAGATGGTTAAATGCCTGCTTATTGTTACCTATTTGATTGGAGTATTTAGCATAAAGCAAATGATAGGAAGTAATATTTTCTAGTATTGGAAGGTTTCTATTGCTACTGTTCAACGACTGTAAATACTTTTGGGCAGAATCCGTTTTGTTCGTTTCCAGATAAACCTTTATGAGCTTCACTTTCGCAGTTACCACATCTACACTATCAAAACCGTGTCTTCCGTTAATGAGAATGCTTTTCTTAAGTAGGCTTTCTGCTTGCCGATATTGCTTTTGTTTCAGAAACTCGCCCCCCATATTTCCGTACAGCACTCCTCTAGCAATCAAAAAATAGCTCTTCTTACCCTGTAGTGTATCATTAGCGTTAATAAAGTCCATCGACTTTTTGTAGAAGACCAAAGCGCTATCTATTTTTCCCTGCCTCGAATAACCCAAAGCAATATTATTTAGCAGCTCTTGTTGTTTAAAGATTGTGGTAAAGCTTTGCTGGCAGGTTGCCACTTCGGTTAAGCATTCATGGAAATAGTTTATAGCCTCGTTATATTTCGATTGCCTAAACAAAATCATCGCAATGCGATAACTGTAATTGCTATTTGCGCACTGATCTATAATTATCGGCTGTAATCTCTTCGCTAAAAAATAGTTTTTATAGGCCAATTCATAGGCCTGCAAACGAAATAAGGCATCACCTTTACAGTAATGGGCAGTTGCCAGTTCCTTAATATATTTCTTTTTATTTTTGGTAGCATCTATGGCATAGAGCATGCTATCCGAATAAAGAAGCGCCTTCTCGAAATTTCCCTTAAAAAAATGATAGAAATATAAACCGTTGTAAATATTGTACCTCGACTTGTGGCTTAGAGACTTATCATTTCTTAAGGTCTTTTGTAGAACATCGTAGGCTTTCTCCTTTTTAGTCTCATCATCACTATAGCCCCAATCTGTAGCATAGGCTATCGAATCAATAAACGAGGCACTCTTTGTTTCTTGGTTTTTGCCGCATGACAACAAAACAGCACCAAAAACAATTAGCAAGACATTTGCGTAATTTAGCTTCTTCTTAAACGGCATTTTATACCGTCTAAAATAGGAAAAATTAATTACTCCTTAAAAGAGTAGTTTTAACACCAAACCTGTTCAAGAAATCTACACCTTCATCGCTGGTTAAGCCTTTATAGGCAGCATAAGAGTCGCGGTAGAAAACTTCTCTAATTCCAGAAGATAAAATTAATCTGGCACAAGCAATGCAAGGAGATAAAGTAGTATACAAAGTAGAACCTTCGATTTTTGAACCGTTTTTTACGGCATAAAGAATTGCGTTTTCTTCTGCATGTAATGCTAAAGAACAACTACCTTTACTATCTCTAGCACAACCTGTTTCAGGCCATTCTTCGTCACAATTGTGCGTATCTGGCGGTGGGCCATTATAACCAATAGAAATAATGCGGGTATCTTTAGTCAATACTGCGCCTACATGAGCTCTTACACAATGCGAACGACTAGCCAAATCTGAAGCCAAGTTCATATAAATTTCGTTGAAGGATTTTTTTGCCATGTAGGTTGAATAAAAAAGCTCTCCGAAAAATCGAAGAGCTTTCAAAATTAATGTTTTTATCGTGTTGGAAAAAATTCTATCTACTATTTAGTTTCTAGCTCCAGCTTTATGCCCTTTGGTCGCAAAGTAAATAATGTAAAGGTAACCTGGCAACATTGCATACAAGAATGCGTGTTGAAAATCGATATGCAATTTATCTTTCATAAACCCATAAACCAACGGCCAAATTGCACCACCAGCAATACCCATAATCATAATAGCAGAGCCGGTTTTGGTAAATTTACCTAAGCCTTTAATACCTAAGGGAAAAATTGCAGGCCACATTAATGAGTTTGCTAGGCCTAATAAAGCCACAAACCAAAAAGAAATTACACCAGAAGTAAATACAGATAATACCGTAAACAAAATACCTACAGAGGTACAAACCATCAATGCTTTTTGCTGACTTATAAATTTAGGAATAGTAATCATCCCTATTAAATAACCAACAAGCATAAAACCTAAAGTAAAGGCTGTTGCATTATCTCTAAAAACCTGAGGAACGGTACCTAACTCTCTTGCATAAGTCCCAATAATATCACCAGCCATTACTTCTACAGCCACGCAAAAGAAAATGGCAAGCGCACCTAAGAAGAGATGTGGATAATCAAAAATAGTTTTACGGGAAGTGCTTATACCTGTTTCAGAAACTTCTTCCTCTTCCATGTTAACTTCTGGAAGCTTAACAAACTTAAGTAGCAATGCAAAAACACCTAAAAATACAGCTAATGCGATATATGGCGTATGCAATTGATCTAACAGCTCATTTAATATCGACTGTTTTTCTGCTTCGGTAGCAGCGTTTGCTAATCTAGCTTCTGCTGCATTTGCACCTTTCAATAATAAAGCACCTAAAACAATCGGTGCAATAATGCCAGCTGTTTTATTACAGAAACCTGCAATAGAAATACGTTGGGCAGCACTATCTATTGGGCCAATGATACTTAAATAAGGATTTACCGCTGTTTGTAACAAAGCCATCCCAGAACCTTGCACAAATATGGCAGTTAAGAATAAGATATAGCTACTTTGTTCTGCCGCCGGGATAAACAATAAAGAACCTACTCCCAATACCACCACACTTACCACCAAACCATTATGAAAACCGATTTTTTTCAATATCCAAGAACTTGGAATAGCTAAGAAAAAATAGGCAATATACGAAGCAAAGGTTACTAAGAAAGCTTGCAAGTCGGTTTCGAGATCAAATGCCTTTTTAGCAAATGGAATTAAAGAGCCGTTTGCCCAGGTTACGAAACCTAAAATAAAGAAGAAGGCACAACATATTACCATGGGAAGTAATGCCGTCTTTTTTTGGTCTGGAATAGAAGTCATCGTTTAGTTTGGTTTAAATTTTCACCTAACTTAAACAAAAGCACCAACATTTTAAATAATCTTAAAAATTAAAACTTCCGCAAACGTTTGAGTTGGCACAAAAAAAATGCCTCCCAAAACGGAAGGCATCTTTAAATATATTTTAAGGACTAGTGTCCGCCTGAAACTTTTTTATCGAAGCTGATACCCTGGGCTTTTAATACTGAACTGGCCTTTAATGCATAGAACACTAGGTAAGCGAAACAAAGTACACCTACGATATAGCTATACTGTATTCCTGTATATTCAGAAACGTAACCCTGCAAATAGCTAATAAATCCTCCACCCATAATCATCATAATTAAAAAGCTACTGCCCTGACTCGTATTTTTGCCTAAACCACTAACTGCCAAAGTGAAAATACAAGGCCATAAAGTACTACAAAATAAACCTACGCTAGTAAATGCGTAAACGCTTACCATTCCCGAAGTAGACATACCAGTAACTAAAGCTAAAATACCGATTATAGAGAAAATCATTAGCATTCTAGCTGGATTGCCTTTACTTAAAACATCTGCTACAATCAACACTAGAATAATTAATCCGTAAACATAAAACGGAGCCAAATCATGCTTAGCAATAGCATTTACTAATAAAAACACACCAAAAGCTAAATACGGTGCTACAAATCTCAATACTTTTTGCAGACTGATTTTGTCTGTAAAGGCTTCAACTGCGCCAGTCCAACGTCCAATCATCATACTTGCCCAATAAAGCGAAATATATGGTGCGATATCTTTCGTTGCAAAACCCAATTTGTGGCTCATATAATCAGGCAAATTACTCGCTGTAGATACTTCCACACCTACATACACGAAAATAGCAATCATTCCTAAAACCAATTGAGGATATTTCAATGCGGATGTTCTACCTCCAACTTCTTCTACATCAGCCTCAGCTAAGGCTGGTTTGTCTGGCAAAGCCGAAAACTTTAAGAAAATAGCTACAGCTAAAAAAGCAGCACCAAGAATTAAGTAAGGAATTTTAACACTTTCGATATCGAGCGTTGTACTTTCGCTCGTGGCTGTACCAAAAATTGCAAAACTTACAATTAAGGGGCCAATTGTAGTACCGAAATTATTGATACCGCCAGCCATTGTTAAACGTTGAGAACCTGTTTTTACTGGCCCCAACGCAATTGCCAAAGGATTTGCTACCGTTTGCTGTAAAGAAAAACCCAAAGCTACGGTAAACAAGCCTGCAAGCATTAATGGGAACGAGCCCAAATTTGCGGCTGGGTAAAATAACAAAGTACCTACCGCAGAAATACCAAGACCTAATGCTAAACTGTTTTTATAGCCAATTTTGTTAATTAAGTCGGTTTTCATTAAGGCAGAAATACCGATATAGATTAAAGAACCAACAGTGTAGGCAATATAAAACGCCAATGATACCAACTGGCTCTCGCTTTGAGATAGATTAAATGCTTCTTTAAATACAGGGATGAGAATGTCGTTACTTGCTGCTACGAAGCCCCAAAAGAAAAACACAGTTACTAAAGGGATAAACTGTGCCCAGTTGGTTTTTACATTTTGTTCCATATTTGGTTAAATATTTAAGGTTTGAAAATTTTGACTAACATAGGAATTTTTTATGAAAATTATAGTGTACAAAATACACTTTGATAGTAAGGGCACTACCTATAGTTTTAGAAAACTTCAGAAATCTAGATTTGTAAAAACTGAATTAAAAATTGACGTTTTAAAACTGAAAATCGCATATTAGCAAAAATTACGAAAGCAAACATGTTTGAAGCAGTTATTTTGGGTATTGGGGCGGGATTGATTTCATCGTTTTTAACAGGTCCGGTTTTCTTCGCTATGATTAAAACCAGTATAGAAAGAGGATTTAAAGCGGGCTTTTCTTTAGCATCTGGCGTAATTGTAAGCGACCTTATTTTAATCACCATCGTTCTTTTTGGTTCACATTTTTTTGAATATAAGAGCGAATTCGATAAATACGTAGGTATTGTTGGTGGTATTTTTATTGTCGGCGTGGGTCTTTATTACCTGCTATCTAATGTAAAAATTAACTACTCAGAAGGCGATCACATCAAAGTGAGTAAACGTGGTTATGTGTTAAAAGGCTTTTTAATGTGTATCCTTACTCCTTCTACATTAATGTTTTGGGTTGTGGTTAGTGGAATTATCTCTGTAAAATTAGCTTCGTTGCCTGAAAAAATCTTCTGTTTCCTTATCGCTATGGCTACCCAGCTAGCTATTGATGGTTTGAAGACTTTCTACGCTAGTAAACTCCGTTATCGGATTAAAGAAAACACCTTAAAAAAACTGAACAAAATTGCCGGAGTTGTTATCATCGGCTTTGCCATTTGGCTTATTGTAAAAACCTATTTCCAGTTTTACAGATAAAAAACAAGTTCTTCTTCGCTTTGTTATTCCTTAACAAATTATGTTGCTATGGAACCTTTTGAAATTAACTTAGTTGGTCAAGTATTGACTATCCAACCACGCTTAGATGGTGCTTATGATATTTTTGAAGGCAGTAAATTGATGGGTGCTGTTACTCCTGCTTCAGTTAATGAACAAACCAGTTGGACTTCGCAAGAATTAGGAAATGATTATGCTAAACAGATTGGGGAGTTGATTGATGAACATAAGCTATGATTATCGCAGCTTCTTTTTCACTTTCCCTTTAAAATTAGCTGACTTAACAACTTCGCCATCATCAGTCACCATCACACAACTATAAGCGGGAAACTTCTTGATCAATTCTAAGCCCTTAACTTTTCCTAAAACCATGATGGATGTGCTAAAACCATTGCACAGCTCTGCTTTTTCACCAACTACAGTAACACTGATTAATCCTGTAGCCGGATATCCCGTAACCGGATTAATGATATGCGCATATCGTTTTCCGTTAAACTCTACATATTTCTCGTAACTGCCAGAGGTGGTAATAGCTTGTCGTTTTAATGGAACAATAGCAAGATACTTTGCTTCATCAAAAGGGTTTGTAATACCTACATTCCAAGCTTTACCATTGGGTTTTGTCCCCCAGGTGGTCATATCTCCAGCAGCATTTACGATACCTGCTTTAATGCCTTTAGCTTCCATCAACTCTCGTCCCTTATCCGCTGCATAACCTTTTCCAGTGGCACCAAAGCCAATTTTCATTCCCACTTTTTTAAGAAAGATGGTAGAATTTAAACTATCCAATTCAATATTTTTGTAGCCTACTTTAGCTACCGACTGTCTAATTTCTTCTGGCGTAGGCATTTGTTTCATAGAACCATCAAACCGCCAAATTCTATCCATTGCAGCGTAGCTGATATCGAAAGCACCATCAGTAATTTTTGAAAGATAAATGGCTCTTTTTGTAAGGTCGAACACTTCCCTGTCTACTTTTACTGGCTTAATTCCAGCGTTACGGTTCACCTCTGAAATTTGCGAGCTAGGTTTCCAATCGGATATCAATTCTTCTATCCTACTCATTTCCGATATAACTTCGTCGATATATTTTTCGGCTTGTGCTTCATCAGCAGCTACTATAGTAATATCGAAACGGCTGCCCATTAAGGTTACTGGGCGTTGACGCTGGATTTGGGCATTTGTAGCGATTGTGTATAAAAGCAATAGCAGCAGCATAAGAGATTGCTTCGTCATTGCGAGTTTACGAAGCAATCTTACAACACTATATGAGTTTGAATTCATCATGTTCTTTAACAAATGTTAATTAATAACAATCCGTTAATAACTGCCCTTTTTCTTTATAAAACGAAAGTGCATTGCCATTTATTTCCAAACAAACTTCGTTCAGTACTTTTTCTACATCTTGCTGCATCAACAAAGAACCGCAAATCATAATCACACCTTCTTCTTTTAACAATTTTGCAAGCAGGGCTGCATCATTCCTAATCAAATCCATCACATAACAATGATTTCGCTCACGTGAAAAAGCAATCTGATAATTCTTTAGCCTGTGATTTTGTATCTGTTGATCTAAAAACGATTTGTGCTGTTTTACAATTGCAGTTTCTTTTCGGAAACCGATGTACAAGCGATTATCTGAGTTTTTGGCACTTTGCGAAATCATACCCAAGAAAGGTGCAATGCCTGTTCCGTTACCAATCATGGCAATAGCTCTATTTTTTGGTCGATGGAAAGAAGCATTAGTGACCATACGAGCCTTGAATACCTCACCAACTTTTAGCTTGTTCAAATAACCAGAACCCAAGCCCGGCTGATGGAGTTTTACGACCAACTGCACATTTCCATTACAACGAGCAACCGAATACAAGCGTTCACGGTTATCATCTGCAGGATAAATAGCCAATAAGTCTCCCGATGTAAATTTAGTTCTGGCAGGAATGCGGATAGTCAGCATAAAAGTTTGCTCCTCTGCATTAACCTCTGTTCTATCCAACACCATCATCTTTTGCAAACCTTTCGGCTTTTTAGCGTATAAGGCCGGTGTTGTTGCCAATTCTATATCAGTTTGCTCGCCCCAAGCTTTAACCCAATTTACAAATTGTACGGCAGATTTATCATCCACTGTGTGTAAGCCTAAAAGTTGATTTGCCCAAGTTTGAGCCAATAGTTTTTGATCTACCTGCTTCGCAAACTCACAAAAATCTGGGTAAGCATGCGAACCAAAACCTATTACCGAAAAGTTAACTCGATGTTTTTGCTGATGTTTATCAATCAATTGCAGAAATTTACTTCCGTTAGAAGGTGGATCTCCCAAACCATAAGTAGACGCAAAAATTAACAAGTGTTTTGCATTGAGATAAACCTCATATTGATTTAACTGTGTTAAATATGAAATTTTGCCTTGGGCATTTAATTGCTCGTGTATGGCGTTCGCAAAACGGAGCGTACTTCCATTTTCAGAGCCTACCAATAAAATATATTCGGCATCTTTTCCCTTATGTTTATTCTTGATTTTGGTTGCTCTACGTTTAAGGGTAATCGCAAATCCAGAATAGATAAAAAACAAAATATTTAAGCAGGCAATACCTAAAATAATTGCCCAAATGATATTGGTGCGACCAGTATGTAGGTCTAAACTCAGATGCTCTAAAAGTAAGGTTGTAGGATATTTAACCTCACTCTCTATCTTCCCTGTAAATTGATTAACGATCAACTCTCTGTTGTTCAACTTCAGGTTATAGTATTCTTCCGGATCATCAGCAAATGGAAATTCGATCTTCTTTACCTCTGACAGTTTAGTGTTTTTGAAAAGCTTGAAATCTGCAATATTAGCTTGCGCAGGAATTTCCTCAGTCGCTACTATTTCTTTATGTTCGGCGTGCTGTTGAGGAAATAACTGGAACCGCGCCATAGAAAGATAAGTTCCAGTAAGTGCAATAATAAGTACCGGAATTAAAATTATTCTACCAGTAACTACGTGATAATACTGCGCAAAATACTCTCTAATTACTTTGGTAAAAAACCTGCGCATTCCACGCTGGCGTTGGATAACCAAAGCTAAGCCAGAAATGGCGATAAGCACCAATAGAAAGGAAATTACACCTATAATTGCTCGTCCTGTTTCTTTTAAAAACAGCGAACGGTGCAAAGCAATATTCCAAGTTACAAATTCACTTTTCTCTACCGGCTTACCTAAAACTTTACCGTTGGTAGGATCAATGTAGTTGTCGATCTCGTTGCCTTCATCATCAAAACCTTTTAAGCGAACAAAGCCATTATGATCAACATCAATTTCGCTGATTTCGGAGAAACTTTTTTTTAAAACTGGCACCGTTTGCGCCAAGGTAATTTCTTCAAAATTAGCAACTTTATAAGGCGGCATCTTCTCCTGCACTGCATCTATAGCAAGTATGGCACCGGTAACCGATGCCATAACTAGAAAAAGTGATGAAATTAATGCCAGTGCCAAATGGGCATAACGCCAAATGGATAGGGTCATCTTATTTTTTTACGGTTGTACTTTACTAAATCTAATGTATTTGATATAGCCTTTACCATCTGCTTTACCAGCAAGCGCTTCGGTAGTTAAGGGAATTTCAACATCGGCCATGTGATATTTTTGAGCTTCTACAGAACTCTCGAAACGTAATTTATAGCCTTTATTCACTACAGCATCATCTATATCGATTGTAATTAACGCTCTATCGCCACCGCCAACAGATGCACTTGTTTTACCGTCGATCTTTTTGTTTTTATTGAAGAATTTAAACCACTCCTTAAAACCATTATACCACTTCTTTTCATCGCCCATCATATAAACAGTTTTCTCGTAATCTCCCTTTGGGTTCATTAACGATACTACAATATAAGCCTCTTCACCTGTATAGGCAATCATTTGCACCATACATTTATATTTAGACGTTTGGGCTTGCGTTTGTATCTGCAAACCAAATGTTAGTAATAAACCTAGCGCACAAATCTTTAGAAAGTTTTTCATTAATATATATGTTTTTATGGGTGATGAAGCTTTCATGATTTTATTTCGATGTGAATTTTGTGTCCGAAAAACCATGAAGTTTCACATTCTACTATGTATTACAATTATTTTAAGAAGCTAACAGAAATGCTCTTTTCTGATAAAAATTTGTTTTCGGCTGCTAAGTCATAAGCAGTTTCGTCGAAGTCTGTTTTTACTGCTTTATCAGCTCCAATAGATAGCAAATATTTTAAAATCTCATCGTCTTTCGAAATTAACGCAGCTCTGTGTAAAACAGTATTTCCTTCTTTATTTTTTGCATTAACGTTAATTTTCAAATCTGTTAGTCTTTTCAATAAAGCCAAATCTAATCTAGCAATAGCTACGTGATATAAAGTACTGCCATCTTTTTGAGCGGCATTAATATCTAAACCTTTAGCCGTTAACAAGGCTAATTTTTCTGCAAACTCATCTTTAGCTGGTGCAGCGCCAGGGCCAGCCGGTCTTCCTGCAGGTCTGTAACTTTGCACTAAGTAATAGGCCAAATTGTTTCCAGCAGCATCTTCTACTTTAACGTTTGCTCCCGTACCAATTAAATAGGCAACTACTTCTGGAGAACTAGCGCTCACTGCTTGAGTTAATGCCGACTCACCTTTCTTATTTACAGCATTGATGTCTTTCACTTTTGGAGCCAATAGCTCTAACAACGCTACATTTCTGCCACCAGCAGCGGTCATAAATACAGTGTTACCTTCTTCGTTAGCTTTGTTTACATCCACACCTTTTGCTAAGAAATAGTTAATGATTTCTTCTTGATTTGGCCTGCGAACGATGTTGTGCAAAACACTGTTACCTTCTTTGTTGGTTGCCGTAGGGTTTAATTTCAAATCCTCTACTAAATATTTATACAATTCTAGCGAAGCTGATGACATACGACTACCTTGCGACGCGAATGAAAGTGCCATATTTGTTGGTTTAGCACCTTTAGCTAAAATAGTTTTCAGAAAATCGATATTGCCACTTCTAGCTGCATAATCAAAAGCAGTAGCTCCATCAGCATCAACATCTTTTATAGACATTCCTTTGCTGGTGAAATACTCCACCAATTTCAAATCCTTATCGCCAGCAATGCTTAACAATAATAAGTTTGCTCCATTTGCATATTTCTTCTTCGCATCAATTCCTAATTTGAAGAAAGTATCGTAAAGTACAGTATTAGCCTGACCTGTTGAAGCTGCATAAGCAACTATTGGTGTACCGTAGCTATCTGCCTTTTCTTTATCAGACCCACGCTTTAATAATTCATTTACTAAATCTACATTACCTCTTGCTGCTGCCCAGTGTAAATAAGTACGGCTATGGTGTGTACCTTTTGTTACCGGATTACCAGGTTGGTCTAACAAAAATTTAATGGTTTCTAAGGGTGCATCAGCATTAATTGCCATCGACGTAGCGTCAAATGCTCTTTGATCAGACTCTGTTGGGTTGCTTCCTTTAGCTATTTCAGCTTTAACAGCGTCTACGCTAGGTTTTTGTTTCCAAAAATCACCTTGCAACAAGGTATTTCTATTCTGCGCATTTGCCGAACCTAAAGCAAAAACGAATGAGGCGATAAGTGCTATTTTCTTCATTTCTAATGGATATCTTTATGAATATGCCTGCGAAATTACTTATTTAGACTAAATCTACATAATGTATTTTGTTCTTTTTTCGCTTTACGTGCTATTTTTTCCGATTACAGCAGATGTGTCATCAAAAATTTACTTCGCACTAATCCCTCGTCACCATAATCTTATCAATACGTTGCCCGTCCTTATCTACAACTTCTAGTGTCAAGTTATCAATACTAAGCCTATCTCCCACCTCTGGCATACGTTGCAGATGGTAAATGATTAATCCAGATACGGTGGTATATTGCCTCGTAACTTCCGGATCTACCTCTAAGGCGAAAAACTTCTGAAACTCGCCCAAGTTGTAGTAACCATCTACCAACCAAGAATTTTCATCCCTTTGGGTAATGGCATATTCCTTTTGATAATGTTGTGTTACATCTCCAATAAGTGCGTCGAGCACGTCATCCATCGTTACCATTCCTGCAGTAGTTCCGTATTCGTTAATCACGATAGCGTAGTGCATTTTCTCCTTTTTAAAATGCTCAATTACCTGATAAGCTGAGCGGTTCTCCGTAATGAACAACGGCTGCCTAAGGATACGAGTTAAAGAAAATGGTTGATTGGTATCATCAAACAAATCTTTTAAAAGTACCAACCCTTTAATTTGATCTAAGTTATTTTTAACACAAACTGGATACGCAGAATGCTTGTCTTCATTTATTTTTTTACGTACGGTTTCAAAATCATCATCTTCATTAAAATACACCAAGTCGCTACGATGCGTATAAAGCGCACTCACTTTTTTGTCCCCCAACTCAAAAACACGTTCCACAATATGCTGCTCAATCTCTTGGATTTCGCCACCCGCAGCACTGTCCTTTACAATAGCTTTAATTTCTTCTTCAGTTACCCTGCTTTCGCTAGTAGCCTTAATTCCGAAAACTTTTAATAGAATGTTGTTAGAGGTAGTTAATAACCATACAAATGGTGATGTAATTTTAGATAAGATCAACATCGGCCGTGAAACCAAGATGGCAACAGGCTCAGGAAATGTTAGTCCCACACGTTTTGGAAACAATTCGCCCAACACAATGGAAAGATAAGTGATAAAAACCACAGAAAGTGCTGTACCTATCTGCGAGGCATAAGGAGCCAACATCTCTATTTCAGCTACAGATTGAGCTATATTTTTGGTAATACTTTCACCACTGTAAACCCCCAACAAAATTCCAATTAGGGTAATTCCAATTTGCACCGTACTTAAAAACCTTGTCGGATTGTCAGAGAGTTCCAATGCAGTCTTGGCTCCACTGTTTCCCTTTTTAGCGGCATTTTCAAGTTTATATCTTCTTGATGATACCAAAGACAGCTCGCTCATTGCAAATATTCCGTTGAGCAGCACTAGCACAAAAATAATCAGGATTTCCATCGTTTATAACAATTTTAGGTTCACAAATTAGCATTAATCTTATTCAAATTATACGTGTAACTAAAAAATCGCTCCAGCTATTAAACACAAATAATTGACAGTTAATATTTTGCGCTTTTTTTAACTTTTTAGAGAAAAAATATTTGGTTTGAATGTATAAAGTTGTACTTTTGTGACACTAAAAAATACGGTGGCTGTAGCTCAGTTGGTTAGAGTATTGGTTTGTGGTGCCGAGGGTCGTGGGTTCGAGCCCCATCAGCCACCCTTTATGGGGCAAAGACTTTTTAAGAGGTTTTTGCCCCATTTTTTTTGCCCGTAACTCTTTGTTTTCCATATAGATTAGCTCGGCGGCCCGGTTGAGACGAGGAGTTCGACATGTACCATCTGAGTAGCTCAATTTTTCAGGAAATAAAAGCCCTACTAGATATCTTTTTGCCGGAACAGAGGCCAAATCATACAGCTTATCCAACTCTAAAAGTGCATTTACAGCATCTTGAGCCAGTTTTTTAACATTTAAAGAGTTCGACTTCTGGACAGTGATCTCCGAAAACTGCATCTCCAAACGTGCAATTGTCGAACCATGCTCCTCTTTGACCTTTCGATACTCTGTAGATTCTAGGTCTCCGAGCAGCATCAACTCCCTCGCATTATCTATTTTTCTATTCAAATCACTGATTTGTTTCACTAAAAGATCTCGTTCCTCTTTAATTGCCCTATGCTTATTATTATAAGCTTCGTTTATGCCTTCAACAAAAAGTTGTGCGTATCCCGCCCTTGGAACAAATTTGGTAAGCTCATCAACAAAAGCACCGTTGACATCTTCCGCTCGATAGCGTACACCACAAGAAGAGCGGCAATGATAATAGACCCGATAGGTTGTTTTTCCTTTTGATGCGCTTCCTGTAAGCATTCTCGTACATTTATTGCACTTAATAAAATTTCGCAACGGTAAATCTTTGGGAGTCGCAATTGTCACTCCAGTCAAAAGTTTCGACCTTCCGTCCAAAATATCCTGAACTTTATAAAATAATAATTCGGAAATTAGTGGTTGATGTAACCCTTGCACCAAATGAGCTGGCTCATCACCTAAAGCTGGAACTCTGATCTTACCACAATAGGTTGGATTCCGAATACTGATCAAGAAAGTATTCTTATCCATCTCAAGTCCCTTCTTTCTCGCCATGTTCAGAATCGACTCCGATGAGTAGATGCCTTGACTAAGTTCCTCGAACACCCATTTCATAATCGAAGCATCAGGTTCATTGATATCTATGTATCTACGGCCGTTCTCATACGCTTTTTTCAGGTATCCTTTTGGTGCCTTACCCATATATCTGCCTTCCTTTTTAGCTTGTCTTATACCAGCTTTAGTATTTAGCCCACGTCTATCATTCTCTATCTCAGGAGCCGTCAGGTATATAGCGAGCATCATTTTATTTTCCGGAATAGTAAGATCTAATGGCTGTTCTACCGCTTGAGGGTCTACCCCTAGCCTCTTAAGCGTGTCGATCATCTGGTAGGCATCCGAGGTATTACGACTGAACCTATCCCATTTAGTGAAGAGTAAAAGATTGGACTTCCCCTTCTGCTTTCGAAGGATGATCATGATCTTTCTCCACTCCGGGCGGTTAAAATGCTTGGCGGTGTAATCTTCATAGAACACATTCCGAATATTAATGTTCCTGAGTTCACAGTATTGCCTTAATACTGCCTCTTGACTTCTAGGCGAATAGCCCTTAGTCTGCTCGTCGGTACTGACTCGCACATACAGATCTGCTACCTGCATAACAAATAAATTTAAAGGTTAAACATCTCCCTCAATTGGGACCTGACTTTTGGAAGCAGAAACATCGTTAAACATTTCGCTTACAGACAATTTACACAATTTCCTCAATAAAACCAACATGAGTTTGACATCTTCCAAAGTAAGATGTGTTCCATGTTTAGATAGGATCTTTTGGGCTTTAATTGGAGTAAGCTTAAACTTTTCATTTCGACAATTAGGGAACATATTTAAAGTTTTTTTCACAAAGCTCTAACATATATCCTACCCATTATCACTACTAGAGTAAAACATGTTATTAAGGTACCCACTGATATAGTAGACCCGAACCGATTGTTAGAGAGTTTTACAAAGATTTCTAAGCTTGATGAACCTGTCTTTCATAGGCACTTAGAGCCCCAAAAATTCGTTCTAAGGGATAAAAAACGTAATTCAAAAAAATAACTAAAATCTGGTCGGGACAGAAAATCCCGACCAATTTTTCAAATCAAGATCGATTAAACTGACACAAATATTTTAAAATATTGGTGAATTTGACATTCTCGCTTTTTACCTCGAACCGCTATTAAATCTTGTCATATAAGGAGGGCTTTCCGATACGATTTTCAAAATATTTCACGTATGATTAAAAATTGGCCGGGGGCGGTATAATTAAAAACACGCTCAGTAGTAGACTCTACGTCTCTACTAGGGATATTTATCCAAAAAATTTCACTACTAGTGAAAACTGGTTGTAATAGGTGGTATAAGTGGCTAAATGGCCAGATCACTCTAAAGGACAAAAAAGGGCGGCGTCAATATCCATATCGGTTTTCCCATCAACATTTGCAATCAAGCCACGACTTTTAAAACCATGCCCTACTTAGCAAAAATTCCAAGTGATGTATTGTTTCCGATCTAAAGCAGTCCATACAGGCCATCTCGCGGGTAAAGAAAAAAGGTTTTTCCGAATCTATTACCTGAACCTTCTTTAGTTCTGTTTCTTTATTCGGCAAAAGTTCCACCACCGTATCAGCCAGTGCTGGCAATATCGCTATCGGGACATCCTGTTTTAATTCAGACATTTTTTTGTCCTTAGAGTTTATTAACATATCTTAAAAATATCGTTTGAGTATGGCTACCAACATCCCTGAAACTTCAGATAAGATCAAGATATTGAATCCGCCTGTGCTTTCTAAGACAACAGATTGGGCCATCAACGGTTTAGCATTTTTCCACTTTCCAGTACATTTTGGTGAGATAAGGTATTGAACGCATATCATGTCAGTAGATTTACAGTTAAAGCCATCGCAATCCAATAAGCCCTACAGATCTGATCTGATCAAACTAATTTCGTTGCCATCATAGATAGTTATCCCTACTCAATATTATGACGAGCACGTCTTAACCATCGACACCTTACTTAGACAAAAATGAAGTAAAGATGCCTCGCCCATCCATTCTCAAGCATCAGCAAACCATTACGGGAAAAAGATTGTTAACTGCCTACAATTATTATCAACTCCATAAAAATCAACATATGAAAGTAGCATTTCACGGCGCTGCAAGAGCAGTTACCGGCAGTAAGCACCTGATTAAATTAGACAGCGGAACACACATACTTTTGGACTGCGGGATGTTTCAGGGCATGGGCGAAGTTACCGATAAGCTTAACGGCTACTTTGGCTTTAAGCCATCGGAAGTCAGCATGATGGTACTCTCCCATGCCCACATTGATCATTGTGGTTTATTGCCGAGATTGGTTGCAGAAGGCTTCGAAGGACCAATATATGCCACACCCGCTACAATGGACTTGGCAAGGGTACTGTTGATGGATTCTGCAAAAATACACGAACAGGATGCCGAGTATGCCAACCAGCAATTGAATATCGACCAAGCGGAACAGCTACCACTCTATACCGAACAGGATGTCATCACAACCATGGGCCTGTTTAAGATTGTAGATTACGGAGAGGTATTTGACCACAACGAAGAGGTATCATTGTTGTTCACCGACGCCGGACATGTGGTTGGCAGTGCAGCAGTACACCTAACGCTCAAGGAGAAGGGAAAGACCATTCAGCTGACCTTCAGTGGAGACATCGGGAGATATTCCGACCTATTGCTGCGCAGTCCGCAGACTTTTGAGCAGGCAGACTACATCATCATGGAATCCACCTACGGCGATTCCCTGCACAAGGACCAGTTGCCCATTGCCGAATTGCTCTTGGAAACTATTGATCAAACCTGTATCCGTCAAAAGGGAAAGATCATCATTCCCGCATTCAGCGTAGGGCGCACTCAGGAACTGTTGTTTGCACTGAATGAACTAGAGCTGCAGGGCAAACTGCCCGACCTGAATTATTATGTAGACAGTCCCCTTGCAGCCCAGGCGACCCAAGTGCTGAAGAACCACCCAGAAGTTTACAATAACGGGGTGAAACAGCTACTCCAACAGGACGATGATATCTTTGCATTCAAGGGTCTACGCTTTGTGGAAAGTGCTACAGAATCTATGGCACTGAACGAAGATCCCAGACCTTGTGTAATTATTGCCTCTTCGGGCATGGCCGAAGGCGGCAGGGTACGACACCATATCCGCAACAATATCAGTAACGCAAAAAATACCATCCTGATGGTCGGTTATTGCGATCCACATTCTTTGGGCGGACAGCTCATTTCAGGACAGCCTAGCGTTTGGCTTTTTGGTCAAGAGCTACAGGTAAATGCGTCGATAGAAGTCATCAAATCAATGAGTGCCCATGGAGATTATGAGGATTTGCTGCGCTTTCTATCTTGCCAAGATCCCGCCAAGAACAAGCAGATCTTCTTGGTACATGGCGAATATGATATCCAACAGCGTTTTACCGACCGCTTAAGAGCAAAAGGCTTTAAACATATCTCCATTCCAGAATATCATCAAGAATATGAAATGGAGTAGCTAAGACCAATTTACCTTAGCCACTGCGTTTATTTCACCTTTTTCATCCGTAAAATGCCCCAATATCCGCATTAAATACCTGTTATGTGGTAATGTTAAACAAATGCTGTTTTCAATCCTTTATAGGTATAAATATTAACCAAATTGAAATGAAAAAGCTAGTTCATCAAACCATCGATCCCGATCTGTTATTGGATTGTTCACAAGAAGATCAAATCAATTTTTGGGCAGAAATTTTTCAGGTGACTCCCCAAGCTGTCAAATCTGCTGTGCGTGCCTGTTGCAACAATAGCATTGCATGCATTTCAGCCTATCTCAAAAACGTTGATAGACCAGCGGGACAGAAGCACCTTCAAACCCACTAAAACTAACTTTTTATAATTCTGTTAATAATACACCAGCCGAAAGAAGTAAAATGAACAACTATCCATCTGGATCTCCCTTTCCGCTAGGCGCAACCTGGGATGGAAAAGGAGTGAACTTCGCCCTTTTCGCTGCCAATGCCGATGCGGTAGAACTTTGCCTCTTCGAACACGGGAGCCAAACGGAGAGAAAACGTATAAAATTGACGGAAAAAACCCGATCGATATGGCATATCTATATCTATGGTATCCAACCAGCACAACATTATGGCTATCGTGTACATGGTGCTTATGAGCCAGCCAACGGATATAGATATAATGCTAACAAATTATTGCTAGATCCCTATGCCAAAGCAATTACTGGAGATCTAACCTGGGATGATAGTCTATTCGGCTATACCTTAGGTGAGGACGACCTGGTCAAGGACAGGCGGGATAGTGCGCCTTACATGTTAAGATCTGTGGTGATAGACACTACTTACGATTGGGAAGGTGTTCAAAAGCCACGAACGCACTATAACGAAACTGTTATTTACGAAGCACATGTAAAGGGATTGACTTACCTCCATCCAGCCGTACCCGAAGAAATCAGGGGAACTTATGCCGCATTAGGCCATCCAGCCATCATCAGCTATTTAAAGGATTTGGGAATTACAGCTATTGAGCTGATGCCCATTCATCAATTCGTTAACGACCGACATTTGACCGAAGAGGGCCTAACGAATTATTGGGGCTACAATACCATCGGCTTTTTTGCTCCAGACGGCAGGTATGCGGCCGATAGTGAAAATGGTGGGCAGGTAAGGGAATTTAAGGACATGGTGAAGGCCCTACATAAAGCTGGTATCGAAGTCATTTTGGATGTAGTTTATAACCATACTGCCGAAGGCAACCATTTAGGGCCTACCCTTTCTTTTAAAGGTATCGATAATGAAGATTATTACCGATTGACCGAAGACAAGCGTTACTACATGGATTATACGGGCACCGGAAATACACTGAACGCTAACTCGCCGAACGTGCTTCGATTGATGATGGACAGCTTGAGGTATTGGATCCAAGAAATGCAGGTAGATGGTTTTAGGTTCGATCTGGCTTCTACCCTTGCCCGTGGACTGCACGAGGTAAATATGTTGGGAGCATTTTTCAGCATCATCCAGCAAGACCCGGTAATTTCCCAGGTAAAACTGATTGCAGAGCCTTGGGATGTCGGAGAAGGTGGTTATCAGGTGGGCAATTTCCCGCAGGGATGGATCGAATGGAACGGTAAGTTCCGAGATTGCATTCGCGATTATTGGCGTGGCGAAGAAAGCATGCTGGCAGAATTTGCCCTGCGTATTACCGGGAGTCCCGATTTGTACCAGGATAGCGAGCGCAGCCCAACCGCCAGCGTGAACCTCATTACCGCCCACGATGGTTTTACACTACATGATCTGGTCAGCTACAACGAAAAACATAACCAAGCTAATGGCGAGGACAATCAGGATGGGGAAGACCATAATAGCTCAAGCAATTATGGCGAAGAAGGCGAAACCGATGATGAAAATATCAAAGCCCTAAGAAATCGCCAAAAGCGAAATCTGTTGACCACACTTTTTTTATCTCAAGGTATCCCGATGTTGGTAGCAGGAGACGAGTTTGGACGCACGCAAAGAGGAAACAACAATGCCTATTGCCAAGACAATGAAATTTCTTGATTAAACTGGAATGAGATAGATGAAGAACTATTGGACTTTACCAAAAAGCTGATTGCCTTACGAGCAGAAAATGCAGTTTTCCGTAAACGTAAATGGTTCAGAGGTCAACCCAAACCCGAAACCGGACTACCCGACATTGCATGGTTTTTACCCTCGGGCCAAGAAATGGAAGAGATACATTGGGATGAAGATTTTGCAAAGTCACTAGCAGTTTACCTTTACGATCAAAATAATGCCTTCTACGTAATCTACAATGCACATGACGAAACTGTAGATTTCCGATTTCCTAATATTGAATGGGGCAAAACTTGGGAACTGGTCCTAAATACTGGACTAGATGACATACCCTCCAGCTATCAAAGTGGAGAAGAACTTAAGTTACAGGGCAGAACAGTGTTGATTTTAAAGACAAACATCTAAAAACGCATTACATGAACGTAAAAAAAAGAAACATAGGTCTAACGTTTGATGGCGCCCATGGCAATTTTAGGATCTGGGCGCCACAAGCCAAGCAAGTACAGCTATCAATCAAAAATAAAAACATCATCGACCTAAGCCCAAAAGATTTCGGTTGCTGGGAAGCAAATGACATTGCCAGTATCAAAGAAAACGACCAATATTGGGTTGTTTTGGATGGTAAACAGTTACCAGACCCAGCATCAGTGCACCAACCCGAAGGTGTACATGGTCCATCAGAAGCTGTTAGCCTTAATGGCATGTCAGTTGGCGACGATTGGCAGAACATCCCATTAAAGGATTACATTATTTACGAACTACATACGGGCACTTTTTCTGAAGGTGGAGATTTTGAAGGTATTGCGGAAAAACTTGACCATCTGACTGAATTGGGAATGACCGCAATCGAACTGATGCCTATTGCTGCTTTTGCCGGAGAAAGAAACTGGGGCTACGATGGAGTTTTTCCGTTTGCAGTACAAGCTTCCTATGGCGGGCCAAAAGCATTACAACAATTAGTGGCTTTGTGCCACAGCAAAGGTCTGGCGGTGATATTAGATGTAGTCTATAATCACGTTGGACCGGAAGGAAACTATCTGCACGAGTTCGGCCCGTACTTTACAGACAAATACCGCACACCTTGGGGCAAGGCTGTAAATTTCGATGACCGTAGCTCACATGGCGTACGTGAATACATTATTGAAAACGCCATCATGTGGTTCAGGGATTTTCATATCGACGCTTTAAGATTAGATGCCGTTCATGCCATTAAGGACAATAGCGCCTCACACATTCTTCAAGAAATTAGCAAACAGACTGATTTATTGAGCAAGCAAACGGGAAGAACCTATTACCTCATTGCAGAATGCGACCTGAACGATCCGAGATATATCAGTCCAGTGGCGCAAAATGGTCTGGGCATGCATGGTCAATGGGTAGATGAATTTCATCATGCCCTACGTGTAGCCGCCGGCGAACCTAAGGTGGGTTACTACTCAGATTTTGATGGCATTGCACATCTGGGAAAGGCTTATCAGGATGCCTATGTCTATACCGGAATGTATTCCAAAGAGCGGGACAATTTCTTTGGGAAAAGTGCGCATGGCCATCATGGATCCAAATTCACTGTGTTTTCGCAAAATCACGACCATATTGGCAACCGTATGCTTGGCGAACGTAGCAGCACGCTGTACAGTTTTGAAATGCAGAAATTATTGGCAGCTGCCGTGCTGACTGCACCATTTGTACCCATGTTGTTTATGGGAGAAGAATGGGCGGACCCCAACCCTTTCCTGTATTTTATTGACCACAGCGACCCGGATTTGATCGAAGCAGTACGTAAAGGTCGCAGGAAGGAATTTGCCGCCTCGCACATCGATGGACAGGCGCCAGATCCAAAAGCTGAAGACACTTTCCATCGTTCGAAATTGGATTGGAAACTAATGCAGCAGGCTCCACACGCCACGATGTTCCAATATTATAAACACCTCATAGCCTTACGTAAGCAGTACACCATGTTCCAAACTTCGAACCTTGACACTGTAAAAGCTCATGTATTCCAGGTAGAAAATAGTTTAATAATAGAACGCCGTTCCGCCCACGAAGACAGAAGTGTCCTATGTCTGTTAAATTTTTCCTCAAGCGTACAGCAATTGTCTATTCCCGCGCATTTGACCATCGACCAAAAGCTGTTGGATTCTGCCGAAGAAAAATGGCTTGGGCCTTCGACGTCTACCAATGCGCCAAACGAATGCTCATCGCACTTAACCATTCAACCCGAATCTTTTATTGCCTATACCACCTTCTATGATTGATCCGATTTCAACCTACCGTATACAATTTAATAAGGACTTTACCTTTAAAAATTTAAAGTCGATCATCCCCTATCTGCACGAGCTGGGCATTAAAACCATCTATGCTTCGCCCATCTACACGGCTGTTCCTGGTAGTAATCATGGTTACGATGTGACCGACCCAAATCAGATCAATCCGGAAATCGGCACTTTAGAAGAGTTGCGAGAGATTTCGACGGTCCTAAAGTCGAAAGAAATGTATTGGCTACAGGATATCGTACCCAACCACATGGGCTTCCATCAAGATAACGGATGGCTGATGGATGTATTGAAAAATGGTGAACAATCGGCTTATCGCCAACATTTCGACCTGATTACAGCTGATATGGAAAAAGATCCAATCATGGTGCCTTTTCTGGAAGATGATCTGGAGAAGGTCATTGACGGAAACGAATTGGAATTGGCAGAAAATGAAGGCAATTACTATCTTAAATATTACGATAGCTATTGGCCAATCAACCATAGGTACACAAATCCTAAAGACATCGATATCAAGGAAGTTGCCACAAACCAATATTATAGGTTGTGTAATTATCGGGAAACCAACAATAAAATCAACTACCGTAGTTTTTTTACCGTCAACAGTTTGATCTGTCTGAACATGCAGCTAAAACAGGTTTTTGACGACTATCATAAGTTGACCAAACAGTTATTGGATGAGGGAATTTTTCAAGGCTTAAGGATTGACCATGTAGATGGTCTGGCAGACCCAACTGCCTATTTACATCAGTTGCGAGAACTCTGTGGCGATGAGGTCTATATCGTGGTCGAGAAGATTTTGGAACCCGGAGAAGAACTTCCCAAAAACTGGCCAATCCAAGGTTCAACTGGGTACGATTATTTAGGCTTGGCCAACCAATTGTTTACCTGCATGGGTGCCAAAAAGGATTTTGGGCGTACTTACGAAATGTTTACGGGGAAGCAAGGCAATGTGGAGGAGCAAATTCTGGAAAAGAAAAAAGCTTTCCTTGAAAAGTATATGCAGGGCGAGCTCGAAAATCTCTACCAACTTACTCTAAAGCTATTGCCAGACAGCAGTAGACTACAGCAGCCATTAGTTATTAAAGAACTGATCGCTTCAATTTTAGTGGAATTGCCCGTGTACCGATTGTACACCAATGGTCCTAGTTTAGAAGGAAACCAAAAAGAAATCTTCAATGAAATTTTCGAAAAACTAGAAAAAGCAGGCAGGTTTAAAATTGTACTACCTGAGTTTAAAGCGCTTTTATTGGATATGGAGATAAAAGATGACAAGGGCATCTCCTACTTTAACCGTTTGATGCAATTTACGGGGCCGCTGATGGCTAAAGGTGTGGAAGATACCTTGATGTACACTTACCACAGATTTATTGGGAACAATGAAGTTGGCGATTCGCCAGTACATTTTGGAATGGATGTGCAGCAATTCCATCAACAAATCATAGATAGAGCCAAGCAATGGCCATTAGCCATGAACGCTTCTGCTACCCACGATACCAAACGTGCTGAAGATAGTCGCTCCCGACTTTCGGCACTTACAGCGTTTGCCAGCGAATGGACAGCAAATATCGCCCAATGGCGTACCATCAACCAAGCTTTAAGGACAGCAGAAATGCCTGATGAAAATGACGAATATTTCATCTATCAAACTTTGGTCGCTACGTGCCCCGAGCAAGGTCCAAACCAAGATAATTATCCAGAACGCTTACCGGCATATCTGGAAAAAGCACTCCGCGAGTCGAAACGACGCTCCAATTGGGATGAACCGGATGCGGCCTACGAAGAGGCTATGCAAAACTTTGTCAAAAAATTACTCGATACCAAAGGTAATTTTTGGAACAGCTTTCATCCATTTCTACAAAAAACAATCAATGTTGGCAAGCTTAATTCACTTTCGGCACTTGTACTGAAACATACACTGCCAGGCATTCCAGACACCTACCAGGGCACCGAGTTTTTTGACCTGAGCATGGTAGACCCCGATAACCGCAGACCTGTAGCTTACCAAGCTCGACACGAAAGCCTACAAGCGTTGAAAGATAGTGCATTGGCTAGTTCGCTACATTCAGAAACAACCAGCGATAACGACAAACTTCAATTGTTGCAAAAATTACTACGATTGAGGCAACAGCATCCTGAGTTATTTAACAAAGGCGATTACCAAGCTTTGGCGATTAGTGGCAACGAAACTTCGGAAGTTATTGCCTACACTAGGCGTTATCACAACCAATGGTTATTGGTGGTAGTACCAATTTTTAAGTTTAATAAAACGGCTTCCAAAGCGCCGATAAAGCAATTCAATTCGCGTGAAATCAGTTTAACCCTGCCAATAGAGCTTACCCAAGCAAATGTAGTGGTGACGAACATGCTAAATGCCCAAACTTCCCAAAACCTTGAAATAGACCAGGAAGGAAAAATCGGTTTAGATAAACTTTTGGACGGACTTCCTTTTGCAATTTACCATATCGATCTTCCCCAGAAAAAACGCAGTGCGGGCATACTGATGCACCTCACCTCTCTACCGACTGCCTATGGTATTGGTGATCTTGGCCCATCGGCGCACCGTTTTCTCGACTTTTTAGCTGACGCAAAAATGAAGCATTGGCAAGTGCTACCGATGAACCCTGTTAGTGCGAACCAATCTTTTTCACCTTATAGTTCTACTTCGGCAATGGCGGGAAATGTGTTGCTCATCAGTCCTGAAGAACTGGCTAATTGGGGATTGCTTAGCAAGGAAGAACTTGGTTCCCATCAGCTGAAAAAAGAGAAAAAAGTAGCTTACGAAAAAGCCGGACAGATCAAAACCATATTGCTAAAAAAAGCTTATCAAAACTGGACCACCCTACCTTCAACAATTTCAAAAGATGAATTTGAGGGATTTTGCAGCAAACAGCATGATTGGCTAGATGATTACACTTTATTCGTTCTCATCAGTCAATTGGAAAATGGCAAACCATGGCACCAATGGCCAACAGCTTTAAAACAACGCCAAAAGAAAGCTTTACAGCATATCACTCAAGAACACCACTCAGATTTAAGGGAGCTGAAATGGCAGCAATTTGTGTTTTTCAGGCAATGGAACGCCCTAAAACAAAGAGCCTATATACATGGCATCGAAGTGATTGGCGATATCCCATTTTATTGTGCGCACAATTCGGCAGATGTATGGGCAAACCCAAAACTTTTTGCCCTAGATAAAAACGGGGGTGTATTGGGTATGGCAGGTGTACCACCCGATTATTTTAATGCAGATGGCCAACTTTGGGGCATGCCAGTGTATAACTGGAAAGCAATGGCCAAACAAAACTTTGATTGGTGGAAGAAACGCATGGCAATGAACCTTGCACTTTACGATAAGGTAAGATTGGACCACTTCCGAGCTTTTGATGAATATTGGGAAGTACCAGCAGGTAGTAAAACTGCCAAAAAGGGAACATGGAAAGCTGGACCGAAAAAAGCCTTCTTTGAAGCGATAGAAAAATCACTAGGTAAACTGCCCTTGATCGCGGAAGACCTGGGAGAGATCACGGAAGAGGTTTACCAACTAAGAGATGATTTGGAGTTGTCTGGAATGAAGGTGTTGCAATTCGCATTTGGAAAAGATATGGCACAATCCGTACATATTCCACATCAATATCAAAACCCAAACTGTATTGTTTACACCGGTACGCACGACAACAATACGACCAGAGGTTGGTTCGAAGAAGATACAGATGAAGCAACCAAAGCAAGAATTGACAGTTACCTAGGAACTAAAGTGAACGATAAAACCATTGCCCAACATCTAATTAGGCTAGCATTAGCTTCAACCGCAGCTATAGCAATGATCCCTATACAAGACCTCCTCAACCAAGGTGCTGAAGACCGGATGAACATACCAGCGTCAGTGGTTGGAAATTGGACATGGAAACTCGAAAATGAGTTATTTTATAATGAATTAGCCGAATACATGGCGATACAGCTCAGGGCCTATGATAGATAAACTGGCCCTATTTTTTTGTCTGGAGCAATGGCTCATCTGAGCCCTGCAAGACAACCCTCGTCTTGGGCAATCCCTGGCCATCTGCTCCGATATATTTTAGTAAGTGCTCCCTAACATAACATCGCAGGTCGAAGGCCTCCGACGAATTCCTGGCACTTACCAAGGCCCTCAGCTCTACCACGGTTTCCCTGATATCCGTAACCTGGAGTAGGCCCACACGTCCGTCCCACAAGCTCGACGCCACTAACAGCCGCTCCAATTCGGTTCTCAGCCCATCCACGGAAAAGGTGGGATCCACATAAATAAACGCCGTACCCAATATCTCTGAAGTATTCCGGGTCCAGTTCTGAAAAGGCTTCTCGATAAAATAGTTGACAGGCAGGATCAGTCGGCGCTGGTCCCAGATATTCAGCACCACGTAGGTTAGGGTAATTTCTTCGACCCTGCCCCATTCCCCTTCTACCACCAACACATCATCTATACGTATGGGTTGTGTAAAGGCGATCTGTAGGCCGGCCAAGAAATTGCCCAGGGATTTCTGAGCAGCAAATCCAAGTATAACTCCTCCGATCCCTACCCCGGTCAGCAGACCTGCACCAATCTTGCGCACCCCGTCGAAGCTGAGCAAAATGATGGAAATGGCGACGAGCACGACCAGGGAGATGGCCACCTTCCTGACAAACTGCAGCTGGGTCCTGATTTTACGTTCCTTAAGGTTATCGGACTTGTCCAGGCTATAGGTGTTATATACAAAATCCTCAAAGACCCTGATGGTTCTGATCAACAGGTAGGCAAAGGCAATCACCAATAGCATATCCACTATCCTCTCCTGGGTACGCAGCCATGTCCTTTCCATATTCAAATAAGGGAGTGATGCCTTGATAAAGAAAAGTGGCAACAGAAAATTGAGCGGTCCGCCCAAGTGCCGTAGTACAGAAAACAACATCGAATAACCAGTCGCAGGAGCGCTCCTTTTCAACACCAGGGTCAAAACCCATTTGAACAAAAGTGAGGCAAGGGTAATGACGGCAAATAGCAATATATATTCTGCCCATTCGGGCAGCCAACTATCTAGTGATTGGATAGAATACTTCATAGCAGGCAATCGGTGAGTTAAGTCAAACTATATTTATTTATCAGCCCACATCATCTCATCCGTAGGCAACATTAATCCTGTCATTAGATAAGGAAATCCAAAGGTTAATGTTTTAACAGATTCATTTTTTTAGAGTCTAATTATGCATAGAAGTAATTCTATAGGTCAAGGCAAAGGTTGCAGACGAGCTGATATATAATACAGTTAGCGTATTTCCATGACAACCTCTCTCATCCGTTCCAGATTGGCATTTGCACTTCCCATGGTATTGTTAAAATATACGTACACAGCCTTATTTTCAGAAAGCCATTGTGATACATAACCAGCATACTCATGAAGCATGCCATCATCATAGCTACCGCGGTAATTCCCATCGGGGCCATGCATTCTGAGGTAAGAAAAATCCGGATGTGTGTCTACCATGGGCGGAGCACCCAACTTATCGTGTAGGACCATGCCCATGTGGTACTCTTTCAACAGCCCAGACAATTCAGTTGTATACAAGCTTTGGTGGCGAAATTCCAATGCGATGTGCCATTTCTGTTCGATATCCCTTTCCCGCAATGCCCTCATCAGCATTTCCAGCTGTCGCAACTGGCCGATCCTGATACTGGAGGGAAACTGTACCAAAAGACATCCAGCTTTCTGCCCCACTGCCGAAACGGCGGCCATGAACTGATCGAGTACCGCTGGGCTGAAGGCAAGAGCCTTATGGTGTGTAATCTCCCGGAAAACCTTAAAGGTAAACTTAAAATCCTCTGGGACTTCGGCAGCCCATTTGGCTATAGTAGTAGGCTGTGGTATCTTATAAAAGCTGCTATTGACCTCGATCGAGTTCATCAGTGAGGAATAGTAGCATAGACGTGAACGTCCCTGGAACGCTGGGGGATAATGCAGCTTATTGGGTACAGGGAGTAGAAGCCCGCTGGTACCAAAATAACAATTGCTTAATTTATTTTCCATGATCCTTTAGCTACCGGAAGAACACCGTTGGGCACAGAATGTTCGCGAAGCTTGCTGCTTTATTAGTTAACATCTAACAACCTGTATTTGACCAGCTCAAAAAACGCAACTGCATCGACTTCATCTTTGAACGAACGTTTTTCCACCGCGTCCATTTTTTCTCCAACTTTCTGGGGCGGAATATGTTCCAGCCCTACTTCATCCATGTTCTCCATATTAAACCTATGATCCATGCTCCATACCTAAGGGTATATTCCTAAATAAAAAGCACCTAAGTTCTACCTTTGCTTCTTGTAAGGGGTTTTACCCCTTCCTATCTTCGTTTTGTTTATCTTGGTCTTTATCAATACTGGGTGCTCCATCCCTATCCTTATCCGCATCGCTCCCCACCATTTCAGACTCTGCATCATCTCCCTTTTGCTGATGTTCCTTGTCGATAAGCCCAGTAGCTGGCCGGTCTTGTTGCTGAGAAGAGCCTTGCCCTTCCCGCTTGCTATCGTGATGATTACCCATATTATTTTACGGATTTGGAGCACTATTTCCGTTACCATCTGACGTAGCTGGACTGTTGCGGTACATCGTATCCCGTCCAGCAGTATCTGCCACGCCGGTAGTATCCATATCCATGAAGCTCGTATCCGGGCCCGCACTGTCGTTCATTTGCTCCCGTTTGTTTTCTGAACTGCAACCCACGACAAAAAGGCCGAGCGTAATTGCACCTATGATTATTGATCTTTTCATCTTTTCTTATTTTATTGTGAAATTGATTGTATGTTTAATGCCACTAGGGCAAGAAATGTTCTAATTAACTCGAAATCAGGTATTTTATTTATTCTTAAGCGTAATTAACCCGACCTACCGCTAATTAAGCTTTTGCCCTTAAAAAGTTTCTTGATTTTACGATTGAGATAATTCCCCTTAGAAATACATGCCTTAAATTCTTTATAGATCTTTTGTGGCACCTGTTCATATACATAAGCATCTCCTGAAAGAAACACAATAGTCAATGCTTCTTTTTCATCATCATAAGCAATATGGGCAACCACGGAAGATGGCATAATAATATAAGCTGGAAAATAACGTCTGAATTAGGCCCGATTTATACGGACTGCCTACGTACGCTCCCAAATAACTACCTGTTCTGATAAAAATCCGATAAAGCCCATACATATTCACTACATTTGGGTAAACCCAGTTGATATGGAAAACACGGACAAGAACAAAGCAGCAGTGGACAGCTTAATGGAAAAGTCTAAAATTTTAAGGGCAAAGTCGAAAGAAACAGGGGACAAGTTAAATGCATTAAAGGAGAAGGCAGACGAGTTCATTCATTTAGAGGATAAAGATCCCAAACAGGAGGAAAAAATTTAACCTCTTTGATTAGTGACAACCCGACTGTAAGTTCAACCTGCCATTTTAAAACCAGCCCCTGCCTTCATCCCGATTCAATTACTTACTTTTTCTTTCTGAGCAATAGGTACAGCGTGAAGCCAAAGGCGGCGACAGTGGCTAATTTTACCGCAATGCCTTTCGGATTATGCTTCAATTCCATCTTTAATCCCCCTTCTGCGAAAAAGTTGGGAAAGTAGCCCCTACGGAAATCATCTATAAGCCCCTCTACCATATTGACCCTGTCGGCAAAAACCATTGGCAGCCAATGGCGGTACCTATCCTCACTATGTTTAAATGCATAGCGGCGGATTACCCCACTTAAACCGGAAGGGGGAACCGAATTTCCAAATACCGCACTAATACGTGGCCGTTCATTGGACATTAAAATCTCCACATCTTTTGGTTGTGGCGCAGAACGTTTGTAATCCGACCGATGGTGATCATCCCCTGTATAATTTTTCATCGGATAAGTCGGCTCGTTTTCCGGATCGGCATCCATGCCCCAGCCAGGAATTTCTTTATAATTGTTATTTTGTTTTTTCATGACTTTAGGGTTTTGCCGATGGAATCAGCACGGTTTTAATACAATTATCCAATTTTGATGAGAAAATCCGATAAGCATCGGCTACTTCCTCTAGTGGAACTCGATGCGTAATAAGTGCCTTGGGATTGAGTCGCCCCTCCTGGACATGGGCGATGAGCTTCGGCAGTAACCTCTTGACAGAAGCCTGGTTTGCCCTAATGGTGATGCCCTTATTTAGCACATTACCAATTGGAATAAGATTAAACGGCGGGCCGTAAACGCCAACGATTGAAACGATACCTCCCTTTTTAACGGAGTTGATAGCCCACTGCAATGCTGTACCCGTGCCCGCCTGCATCATGGTTACTTTTCCACTTAAAGTCTGGAGCGTATTTCCCTCAGCTTCGCAACCTACGCAGTCTATACAGACATCCGCCCCGTACCAGTCCGTCGCCTTTTTCAGGAAGACCACTGGATCTTCCATATCCCTGAAATTGTAAGCTTCACAATAGGCGTAATTCTTGGCAAACTCCAGTCTGTAATCTACATGATCAATGATGATTACCCTGGAAGGGCCGAAGAACCAGGCACATCTGGCCGCCATGATCCCAATCGGACCAGCACCAAAGACCACTACCGTATCACCCTGTTTAATCCCTCCCATTTCTGCCGCCTGGTAGCCCGTAGGTACCACATCAGTCAGTAGAACGGCGTCATCCGGGTCCATATCGGGCGGGATAACAGTTGGCCCCACATCCGCATAAGGTACCCTAACATATTCAGCCTGCCCTCCGTCGTAACCGCCGGCAGTATGGGAGTAACCAAATATTCCGCCTACTGCAGTGGCCATGGGATTTGATTCATGACAATTTCCAAATAGGCCCTGCTTGCAAAAATTACATTTGCCACAGGCAATATTGAACGGTACCAGTATCTGGTCGCCAACCTTCAGCTTTTGCACCAGTGGCCCAACTTCGGCCACAACACCTACAAATTCATGTCCGAAAGTTGACCCGACCCTGGTATCTGGGACCATGCCGTGGTATAAATGGAGGTCGGACCCACAGATACACGTACGGGTCACCCTTACGATCGCATCCTCAGGATGCAGGATCTTGGGCATTGGCTTTTCTACCGTGCGGACCCTGTATGGCCCGCGATAATCCATTGCTAGCATATTGATTTCTTTTAATGGTGAGGTGTTGCCATCAGGGCAACCCTCATTCATACAACCGCTATGCGATTTTGTTTACCTAACTACGGCAGTTTTGGAAAAACAGGCAAAGCACGCAAACTATGGACAGTAGTTGACCTGTAAGTGAGTATAGGACGCAAATAACGTAAGCCAATACCTCTTTTCCCGAAAAGTTAAACAATGCCATACCGCACACGCTTATAGGTACATAGTTATAGACTTAAAATCAAAATTATGGAAACAGCAAACGATTCCCAAGAGGGAAATTTGACCAAGGAGATTGAAAACCAGACCTCCAAACTGCCCTCTGATGCCTACCTGATAGCCGCGATTGCTGCAATGGGCGTCTCAATGACCTTAAAATGCATTGGAAAAAAACATTTGGCGCTTTTTATTGGCCAATGGGCCGCACCATTTCTATTATTTGGCGTATACAACAAAATTGTAAAAACGCAGGGACACGATCAATTTGACCAATAAACCTATATCATTATGTTTTACCACGTAAAAGATTTACAATACAACGCCAGGGTCTCTAGGCCAGACCCTCGTTTTGCCAACATCCTACTAGAGCAATTTGGTGGAGAAAATGGCGAGCTGGCCGCGGCCATGCAATATTTCACCCAAGCTTTCGGCGCAAAAATGCCGCATCCCGATAAATACGACATGCTGATGGACATTGCAACGGAGGAATTTAGCCATCTGGAGATTGTCGGTGCCACCATCCAGATGTTGCTTAAAGGTGTAAACGGCGAACTGAAAGACGCCGCTGACCAATCAGAGATCATGCAGGCCATGGACGGCAGCGATGCAAGGGAGTCACTTATCCACCAAGCGTTGGATGCCAATCCACATTTTGATATCCTAAGCAGCGGTGGACCTAGGCTTAGCAATAGTCAGGGCATTCCATGGTGCGCATCCTACATCCATTCCAATGGAGACCTTACTGTAGACTTAAGGAGCAACCTGGCTTCGGAATCACGTGCCAAATTAGTATACGAGCATTTAATGAAGTTTACGGACGATCCCTATGTAAAGGATACGCTTGCTTTCCTGATGACCAGGGAGATTGCCCACTACAAGATGTTCGAAGCGGCACTGTCCACCATCGCACCAAATTTCCCTCCAGGGGTATTACAGCCCGACCCCAGGTTTACCCAACAATATTTTAACATGTCGCCATCTGAAGGTGTAAAAGGTCCATGGAACGAAGGTGAAATGCCAGGCATGGGCAAGGATTGGGAATTCATTCCAGATCCGATTGCCTATGTTCGTGATACCCAGGGTCAGACAGATTTACCTGACCCCAAGCAGGGGGAATTAGCGCAAACAAAGGAACTGGATTTGAAAATGAGCAAGCTTAAAAGCGAAGAGGTAATTGCCGCTGAACCAAAAGGTGAATCCCAATGGAGTAATTATAAACTCTAGTGATCAGAATTACAGCCATGGTAGTAGCCACTATGGCTGTTAAAATTAAAGTAACTGTATAAACACGCACTATTTTTTGTTAGTTAACGAGCACATCTACCCATCTCCTGTCATATGAACGAAAAATCCGACCAAAATAAGCGACTACTGAACGATCCGGCACTCATCCAGGGCATTGCAGATGCAGCTCCCGGAATGCTATATGTGATTGACCTTCGCGGGATGAAAATGGTTTATGCCAATCAAAAAGTACTCTCGCTATTTGGTAAGACCCTGCAAGAACTTGGCGACCTGGGGGCCAAGCTTTTTGACGAATTTGTATTCCCGCAAGACCGGGCACAATTCGATCGGCACATCTCCGAACTGCTTGCCGCTCCTCATGGAGAAGTAAAAGAATTAACTTTCAGGTTATTGGATGCAAAAAAAATCCCTACCTGGGTACGCACCCGCAGGACCGTCTATAAGCGGACACCAAAAGGTATCCCCACCCACGTCATCAGTGTTTCCCAGGACATTTCCAAAGAGATGGCACTGCAGCAAATAAAACAAGAGCTGGAGGAGGAAAAGAGACGTTCGAAGGAAGAGGCACAGCTAGAAATATTTAAGGCGATTTTAGCTACGCAAGAAGAAGAAAGGCGTAGAATGTCTGAAAGTCTGCACAACGGGCTGGGACAATTGCTCTACGGGATAAAACTAAATCTATCAAGGTTGACCCTGGACACTCCCGATACTTTTTTGCAGACACTCAGTTATACACAAGATTTACTAGAACAGGGAATCAAAGAAACCAAAAGAATTTCCCATGAGCTCATGCCCACCGTACTGGAAGATTTTGGCGTTAGGGCGGCTATCGAAGATGTCTGTCAGAAAGTAGATAGTAAAATCTCTTTTTCATTAGACTTTAATGGTCTGGAACTGCTCGTTCCAAAGTACATTGAATTAGCCATGTTCCGCATCATCCAGGAATTAGTGCACAACATGGACAAGCATTCACAGGCCAGTGCCTGTAGGATATCACTAAAGATAAAGGAGCATGAAATCAGCATCCAGGTGGCCGATAATGGCATCGGATTTGACCCAAAAGGTGAGCATCATGGAATTGGTCTCAAGTCTATCAGCAATAAAGTAGCTCTACTAAAGGGCCAAATATCCATCGCAAGTGGAAAAGATGGGACAGAAATCAAAATAGCTATTCCACATCCCAATTTCATAGATGGAAATTTCCAATACTAAATGCCATATTTCCGATAAAAACTATTTTAATGTGGACATATCGCTTAGCTTTATCTGCCCTACCTTTCTGAGTTTGTTAAGAACACCGAGGTAGTTGCTGCCACTGGTAATACCTGAATAAAGTTATTGGACATATCCGTGCTGTACCCCATAGCGTATCAATGCAGCAGAGTTCCTACAACCGGTTTTATCCAACAGACTTTGTCGGTGCCCCTCAATGGTACGTTTACTCAGAAAAAGCTTATCCGACATCTCCAAGTTGGTCATTCCTTCAGCGATAAACTGTAGTATTTCAAGTTCACGCAACGAAAACTCCATTTCATCTTTCAGCGCTATCAGATGCAGCTTGCCCTGCGCCAAACGATCTATCTGAAACATGGTTAATGCAGTGCAAAGATATCGATCGCCCTTACTGATAAGTTTTATCGCAAAAATCAGTTCTTCAGCACTGGTGTTCTTTAAAAGATAGCCATCTCCACCCATTTTGAATACTTCGATCACGTACTTTTCATGATCGTGCATGGACAGCATGATCACTTTGACCTTTGGATAGCTGCCCTTTATCTCCCTGAGCAGTTCCATCCCGTCCATTTCTGGCATGTTAATGTCCGTAATCACCATATCCACATCGGTATCTACGAGCAGTTCTAAAACACCTACGCCGTTAACGGCCTCGCCCACTACCGTGATCTCCTCATCGGATTCAAGGAGCAATTTTATGCCGTTCCTAACAATGTGATGGTCCTCAGCCAATAAAATACGTATCATTTTCGCTTTGATTTAATATAGTTGATGTGGTACGGATTAGTAACAGCTAAATCGGTTGAAAGTTACAGGCGACCAAAAAACAAGTATTGGGCGTGCCAGTAACGCAAAAACATGCCCAGTTACATGTACCGAAGCATTTGTCACCAATAAGCCACATCCTTATGGCCTACATTAATTTTTTGCTTAATCCCCATGGGCATCATTAAGGTGCCACGAACCAAAAAATGCATGACCCGACCAGTATTTAGATTGGCCGCCAAGTATTTTAGCCATTCGGCAATGGCTTATACCCGATGTAGCTTTTGGTTAAACTATATCCGCATGTAGATGTTGGACTGGTAAGTAAAACAACAAATCATGAGAAAATCAATCTTAATACCGATGCTGTTCGGCTGCGTTCTGGCTTCGTGCAGACAAAACCCTAATCCCTCTAGCCAGAACGACCTGGACCAGATCAAAAAGGAAAAGCCCAATCAAAGCTTAGCGGATGGCATCCATAATGAATTTGCGGCTAATGCGGCCATTGGGAGCATGATGGAAATAGAAAGTAGTGCCTTAATGATCAAGCGTACCGAAAATCGGGATATACAGAACTTGGCCACAATTATGGTCAGAGACCATCTGATGGCACAAAAAGAACTAAAGGAAATTGCATTAAAAGAAAAGCTGAGCCTGCCACCATCCCTGCCGGCAGAGAAACTGCTGATACTTTCCAAACTGGACTCGCTAAAAGATGAGGAACGTAACCACTATTATGCCGAACTGATGGTGATGGAACATGAAGATGCGGTAAGATTGTTCAGGAACGCAGGAAAGAACGAAGCTAATAAAAGCTTAGCTGATTTTGCCAGAACCAAACTGCCGACCCTGGAACATCATCTAATGGAAGCAAACCACGTGTTTAAAATGGTGCGCGGCAGCCAAGGTGGCCAAATCGGCATCTCGCCCCGCACCACTAACGATAGACTTAAACAGAAGTAGGTTAAAGTATTGATAGCCATGAAAACCCAACTACTTATTGGAATTTTAGCGGGCTGCCTCACGGCAGTTTCCGCTACACCCCAGATCGTAAAGGTCATACGCACGAAAAAAGTAGACCAGGTCTCGCCCCTAATGTTTATCATTTTAGCATTGGGTAACGCGACCTGGTGCTACTACGGTATTTTATTGAAAGATTGGCCCATCATAGTGACCAATGCATTTTCCCTCACTATGGATGTGACAATGCTGGTGCTGAAGGCCATTTATAGAAAAAGTTCCTAAACCCAGCAATGCGAAATTAACCTATGGCTGGCCACTGCCACCGGCGGCACCATAAATCTGCCCCGTTGCGTAACTAGCGTCTGCTGCTGCCAGCTGTACATAGATGGAGGCAAGCTCTGCAGGTTGTCCCGGTCTGCCCATCGGCGTATCCCCGCCAAAATTTTTCAGCTTCTCCTGCGTTGCGCCACCACTGACCTGTAAAGGTGTCCAGATCGGACCTGGCGCTACACCGTTCACACGGATACCTTTTGGTGCCAATTGCTTGGCCAGCGAGCGTATATAACTCGTTGTGGCCGCCTTGGTCTGTGCATAGTCATACAGATCCTCAGAAGGATCCGTGGCCTGGACCGAAGTCGTCCCGATAATTACGGCACCCGGTTTTAAATGGGGCAATGCCGCTTTAATCGTCCAATAAGGCGCATAGATATTCGTTTTCATCGTCGCATCAAATTCCTCGCTGGGCAATTCCATTATCGAAGCAAAGGCCTGTTGCCTGGCTGCATTATTGACCAGAATATCCAAACCTCCCAGTTCCGAAACTACACGGTCTATCAATTGCTGGCAAAAGGCTTCGGTACGAAGATCCCCCGGCACCGCAACTGCTTTTCGACCTGCTGCCCTAATCAGCGCAATCACTTCTCTAGCATCTTCTTCCTCATTGGGCAGGTAATTGATTGCTACATCGGCCCCTTCCCTGGCATAGGCTATCGCAGCTGCACGCCCCATTCCAGAATCACCCCCGGTAATGAGCGCCCTGCGGCCCATCAACCTACCAGAGCCTTTATAGCTTTTCTCGCCATGGTCCGGTATGGGATCCATTTTACCGGCCAAGCCAGGCCACGGCTGCCGCTGCCCCCTAAATGGCGGCTTTGGATATTTCCCCCTGGGGTCTTCCAATGCCAAGGGCATGTGATTGGTAATGATAGTATGGGCAAAAACTGGCGGAACACTTAAAGAAACCATCCCCACCCCTAATCCCCCCAACATCATACGCCTGCTAATTTTGTCTTCTTTTTTCATTGATTTAATTGTTAAAAGGTTGAAAAAATAAAATCCCATCTGTGGATGGGATTTTATTTTTTTTTAAATGAGTGTACTGCCTTGCTGTTGTTCGTCAATTTCGTCGGTATCCTCCTCCTTGGTTAGATCCCCATCTTCCAAATCTCCGTCTTCTTCTACGCCTTCCTCTTGTTGGCTATCGCCAATCTCGTCTTTATCGTATCTTTCAGCTACACCATCCTCGACGCTTTTGTCATCAATAGCCGGTTCTTCTTCAGACCAATCTTCCTGTTGACCTCCATCTTGGTCCAAGGCACCTTCAGATCTATTACCTAGCGGCTGGCCAGGTTGATTTTTATTTTGTTGGTCCGAACCTTGTTCATCTCTTTGCTCATTTTCTGGATAGTTCATGTTTTTATCTTTTAAGGTTTAGTGATAGGAACATCCCATCAGGTAAAGGTTAAGCGATCGACCTGCCCAAAAGTTTTAGATTATCCCAGAAACCGTATTTCTTTAAAAATTAGACGTAGATTTCCCAATCGAACGCGTAATCTGTCAAGCTGTACTTTCATCATTATCAAATTCCTCGCTTCCTTGGTTTTCTACATCGTTAAGGCCCGGATTTAATTCTGGATTTCCCGCACATCGGCATCGGTAGTGTGCTCCCGTTCGGCCGGATCATGTTCTTCCGCTTTGCTCCCCTGGTCCGAAAATCCATCATCTGGCGATTTGGGCCTGTCACTCCCCTTACCTGTTCCATCGGTAGGTGAATTTGTAATCTGCCCATTGGGGCTGCCTTCTTGTGGTGCTAAATTTTCCATCATTCTAAATTTTAGGGTTAATAAACCATTTGATTGGTGAACAAACAGTATGCCCTGCGATAAACTAGTTTTTATCCATACGCCCGCCAAGGCAGCTGAATGGCCAACGGCAGCATAACCACCATTGCGAAATACAGGTAGCCAGCCTGAGATAAGGCGTAGCTAGCCCAACAACCTGATTTTTCGATGGCTTAAAAAAACTACGGTCCCAAATGACTCGCCAGAAAAGCATTTGGAAAATCTATCCATCTAGAAGACCAATCACCTTAGACTAAAATAGTAGCGTAATCAACGCAGAGAACATAGGTATAAATGTTAAAAATCAACTTAAAATACCCTATTTAATCAAATAGGAAACAAATGGAGATTGGATACGCTTTGTACATAGAACATTAAAATCAAAACAACATGAAAAAGCAAAACACAGAAAATATGCCCAACGGGCATCTACACGAACTTTTTGTAGACGAACTTAAAGATATTCTGGGCGCAGAAAAACAACTACTGAAAGGCCTCAAAAAAATGGCCGATAGTTCAGTAAGCAGTACGTTAAAAGAAGCATTTACTGCCCACCGTGCAGAAACCGAAGAACAGATTGAGCGATTGAAGCAGGTTTTTTCTAGCCTTGGAATTGCAGCCAGAGCTAAAAAATGCAAGGCGATGGAAGGTCTGCTGGAAGAAGCAGAAGAGATCATCGAAGAATTTGAAGGTGATCCGGCATTAGATGCAGCATTGATCTCTGCCGCCCAAAAAGTAGAACATTATGAAATTGCAAGCTACGGATGTTTAGTTACCTACGCATCGTTAATGGGACATAGCGAAGCCCAAGAACTACTAGAAATGACCCTCGCACAAGAAAAAGAAACGGACGTAAAACTTACAGAAATTGCAGTTTCCGAAGCTAACGTAGCCGCATAATCAACATTGGGGATGGCTGCCGACGGATCCAACTAGCATCAGCCGTAGCGGCCATCCCCATTTTTCCTTTCTAAACTTCCCACACCTAGATCATGAGCTTAAAGAGAGATAGCATTACCCAAAGTCCTTGGCAAAATATCCAGCAACCAGATGGACAAGGAGCTACCAATGCAGTGCAGGGTATACATGATGTAATTATCATCGGCGCTGGTATCAGTGGCCTCACCACCGCTCTGCTATTACAAAAAGCTGGAAAAAATTGCTTGGTTTTAGATGCGGGCAATATCGGTTTTGGAACCACAGGTGGTACCACTGCACATATCAATACATTTTTTGACAGTACCTATCCAGAAATAGAAAGCGATTTTAGTAAGGAAGCCGCTAAATTGGTTGCCGATGCCGGAAAGCTTGCGCTAGAAACAATCCATTCATTAGTAAGTGAGCATCAAATAGATTGTGAACTGGAAACCAAGGTCGGCTATTTATTCTCAGAAACTGAAAAAGAAAGCGAACAGCTCGACAAAATTTTCGAATCCGCAGTGAACGCCGGTGTAGATGTAGACCGAAGTACAACCAATGGCCTGCCCATTTCATTTCTGCAATCGTTAAAATTTGAAGGCCAGGCACAATTCCATCCATTAAAGTACCTTACCGGCCTAGCAAAAGCGTTTACGGACTTAGGTGGAACCATCCAAGGCCAAACTTTCATTAACGACGTAAAACAAGAAGATGGCCGATATGTTGCAGTAGCTCAAAACCAGACGTTTACGGCACCGTACCTGGTCTATGCGACACACATCCCTCCAGGCATGAACAAATTCAGTCTTCGCTGCGCACCCTACCGCAGCTACGTTTTGGGGATCACACTGACTGATGACAGTCAGCATCCGGCAGCGCTGTCCTATGATATGCAGGAGCCCTATCACTATTTCCGTACACACGTAGTTGATGGAAAAAAAATACTCATTTTGGGTGGTGCAGACCATAAGACAGGTCACGATGATCCACGCCAAGCTTTTGAGGAATTGGAAAAATATGCAGGCGAGCGTTTTAACATTGGGGCAATTCCCTACAAATGGTCCTCACAATACTATGTACCGATAGATGGTCTGCCCTACATTGGCCAAATGAACGAGGCTGAAGACCATCTGTTTGTGGCTACCGGCTATAACGGAAACGGAATGACCTGGGGAACCATGGCCGGGCTCATTATTTCAGATCTGATATTGGAAAACGAAAATCCGTATACCAAACTATTTGACCCCTGTAGGATAAAACCAATCGCAGGGTTTACCGAGTTTGTCAAAGAAAACGCCGACGTGGCTTACCATTTCGTAGTCGACCGCTTTAAGGCCGAAGATTTGGAATCGTTTAAAGAAATACGTAAAGATGAAGGCAAGGTGGTGAATCATGAAGGAACACAATTGGCGATCTACAAGGACAAGGAGGGACTGATAACGGCACTTAGTCCGGTCTGTACCCATGCCGGCTGTATCGTTTCCTTTAACGACGAAGAAAAAAGCTGGGACTGCCCTTGCCATGGCGGTCGATTCGGTCTGGATGGCAGGGTACTTTGCGGCCCACCAATGGCAGACCTGAAAACCATTGAAATCGGAAAATAATCTTTTAGAAATGGCAAGCAAATCAAAGGGTTTCTTATACAGGAACAGTCTCTCCCTAGTTTTTCTTTTATTATTTTTAATTGCAATTACTGGACAGGCTTTTACAGGTTGGAAAGCATACAACCAACAATTGGCAGAAGAAAATACGGCAGGAAGTGAACTATCGGCCTATCTGAGGTCGGGACATTTCCTATCTGCTACATTCGAAAACTTCGAAAGCGAATTCCTCCAAATGGCACTATACGTGCTATTGACTATCCGTCTGAGGCAGATAGGTTCAGCCGAATCAAAATCTTTGGACGAAAAAGAGGAAGTGGATCGCGAGCCCCAGCCCTATTCAGATGCGCCCTGGCCGGTAAGAAAAGGTGGATGGTTATTGAAACTCTATAGCCACTCGTTATCCATCGCATTTGCCATCCTTTTTCTGGCAAGTTGGGCAATGCATCTGTTTGGTAGCTGGAAAGACCAGAATGCGGAGAACCTGCTTAAACACCAACCTATGATCAGCATCGGCAATTTCCTAACCGAACCACGTTTCTGGTTCGAAACCTTTCAAAACTGGCAAAGTGAGTTTCTTTCTGTGCTAGGGATTGTTTTCCTATCGATCTACCTACGCCAAAAAGGTTCTCCAGAATCCAAACCGGTAGATGCTCCCCATTTAGAAACAGGAAAATAATTATTTATGGACCGTGAAATCATTGACCAGTGCGGCAGATTACTGGCTGCTAAAAAACTAACCATAGCTTTTGCCGAAAGCGCCACGGCAGGACAGGTATCTGCTGCCTTCAGTTTGTGCGCACAAGCAGGCGATTTTCTTAAGGGTGGTCTAATTTGTTATGATGCAGGTCTGAAAGAAAAGCTGCTAAAAGTTCCCACCGCCCTGATTGACGAATTTACACCAGAATCAAAGGAAGTTACCCTTTCCGTTACCAAGGGACTGACCTCGCTGATTCCGGCCGATATCCATATCGGTATTACGGGATTACCCCGCCCAGGTGGCAGCGAAACAGCGGAAAAACCAGTTGGTACCATGTTCTTCTGTGCCCTGTTTGGTGAAACCAAACTATTTGAAGAAAGGAGAGTATTTGAAGGCAACCAGGAAGAAATTGTGCAAAAAGCAACTATTCATATCGCCGGTCAATTATATGGGGCACTTCAAAAGTTATCTTTTTAATCTTCGTTCTATGGTTCGACCAAATAATTTTGAAGTGATCATTATTGGCGGAAGCTACGCCGGACTTTCGGCCGGGCTATCCTTGGGGCGAACGTTACGCAGCACCTTGATTATAGACAGCGGTGTTTCCTGTAACAGCAAGGTAGCACGCTCCCACAATTTCCTTACCCATGACGGGCATCCGCCGGGAAAAATTTTGGAAGTAGCAAAACAGGAAATCAAAAATTACAGATCGGTCAGCTTAATGGACGACCGCGCAGTCGACATACAGGAAATCGACAATGGGTTTAAAGTTTCTACTGAATCCGGACATATTTTTTATGGTAAAAAGATACTTTTTGCTACAGGCGTAACAGACATCTTACCAGAGATAAAAGGGCTCAAAGCATGCTGGGGTGCGGGCGTTGTACACTGTCCATACTGCCACGGCTACGAGTTCAGTGGCAAAAAAGCTCCCATCCTCTCCAAGGGGGAAGCGGCCTACCAAATGGCATTAACGCTCAACAGGTTAAATCCCGGCCTTACCATCCTAACTTCGACAGAGCCGGCGCCGGACGTCAATCGTACCAAACCAAACAGCTCAGCGATCGGATCATCGACGTGGTTACAAAGCCTATAAAGGAACTGATACATCAAAAGGGAATCCTGAAAAAAGTGATTTTTGAAGATGAGACCAGTCTTGATCCTGATGTACTCTATATTACGCCAGATTTTCGGCAGCATAGCGACCTGCCCATGAGGCTTGGCTGTAAGCTGACCGACAAAGGATTAATTGAAGTCGATAATTCCTTGACAAATGTCTACGGCGTATTAGCCTGTGGCGATTGCGTGTCGGCCATGAGAAGCATTGCCACTGCGGTAGCCTCTGGTAACCTAGCGGGGGCGATGATCAACCTGCAGCTTGCAGCAGATAGCAGTAGGTAATTTTTGTGCTTTCATTTCAAAATAATCATGAACAAATAACCTGCCAGTACAAGTATATGCTAGGCAGAATACGTGCTTACATGGCAGCAACAGGCAAGTTATCAGAGATGGCAATAAAATGGGTATATTGGCAATCATCACGACATAATAACAGCGAAACCACCATCGAACTGCCCCGACCTTTGATATATCCACACAATTATCCGGCTGAGCTGTTATTCCATAGCTAAAACGATTTTCATGCAAAGCCAGAAACAACAAATTGCCGATCTTACACAACTCAATGAAGACCTGGAAAACTATTTTGCCAATACCATTATCCCACAACTGTTTGTAGATGCCGAATTAATTTTACGGAAGTTTACGCCGCCGGCGATGAAACAGTTCAAACTACGGGAAGACCATGTGGGAAAACCTATCGAAGAAATCAGGGAAAATTTCCGCCACCATACGCTGATCGATAATATCAAGGTGGTGATTGCCACGGGAAAAATCCTTGAAAAGGAAATCCAGACCACCGATATGCGCTGGTACCAGATGAATATCCTGCCTATACCGTTCGGAAAACCAATACCACCAACGGTGTGATCATCACTTTCGTTGACATTACCCCACGGATACGAGACCTAAAGGAACAGGAAAAGCTTGTTGCCGAACATGAACTATTATTGGACACCATCACCCATGACATCAAGAATCCGATACTTGCCATGGGCCTGACCTTGGAATTCCTAAAAAGAAAGCCGGACCAGGCCGAAAATAAACTTATCAAGTTATTGGAAAACCTGGACTCCAGTCTTAACGGTATCAAGACAATCGTGGAAGGACTGGTAGATGCCCGATGGTCTAATCAGCGCTATCAGGCGGAAGAGGAAATCCTGGATGTACAAAACGTGCTGGAAGATGTAAGACTTGCCTTGGCCCCACAGGCCCTACAAAGCGAGGCGATCATTGACTACGACCTACAGATTACCGAGTTTACCTTTGTAAGGCGAAAACTGCGCAGCCTGTTCTACAACCTGATCAACAATGCCATCAAATACACTCCCGTAGACCGTACGCCAAAAATTCAAGTGAGTACCTACAAAGACAAGAACTTCCTGGTTGTGGCGGTGAAGGACAACGGCATCGGCATTAGCAAAAAAGACCAGGAGCATATTTTCGACAAATTCCAGCGCATCAAACCCTCAACAGAGGGCTCTGGCGTAGGGCTTTACCTTGTGCACACCATCGTGATGGCAACAGGAGGAAAAATTATCATTGAAAGTGAACCTGGCATGGGCTCTACCTTTAAAATATACTTAAAGCAATGTAAAAAGTAGTTAGTTTAAAATACAGGAATCTCGCCCCGGATAGCTATTTGAGTCCCAGCATGGGATAGGAATTACAGCACTGCTTCTTGCGATGCGACAGCACCTTCAAAATGTACAGCAACCTTCTTTAATGCAGATCCAATAACCTGATGCATATCATAATAGCGATATTCGGCCAATCGACCACCAAAAACCACCTTTTCTTCCCCATCCGCCAAAGCCTTGTACTTTAAATAGGTTTTATTATTTTGGTCATCATTGATCGGATAGTAAGGTTCTTTGGTGTCGTCCCAATCTTGGGGAAATTCTTTGGTAACGACCGTCTGCTGCTGCGTTCCGAATTCGAAATGCTTATGCTCAATGATGCGGGTATAGGGGATTTCCCCTTCGGTATAGTTCACAACCGCATTGCCCTGGAAATTCTCTACTGGCTTGATCTCATGCTCAAATCTCAGGCTGCGATAATTTAACTGACCAAACCGGAAGCCATAATATTGATCTATCTTGCCCGTAAAAACGATATTTTCTGCCTGGCTATCCCAATATGTTCTATCCGTAAAATAATCGACCCCCAGTTGTACATCGATGCCCTCCAGCAGGCCATCGATCAGTTTATTATAGCCCCCAATGGGAATGCCCTGATATTTATCCGAAAAATAGTTGTTGTCAAAGGTAAACCTAACGGGCAACCTTTTGATGATAAACGCGGGCAGCTGGGTGGCAGGCCGACCCCATTGCTTTTCCGTATACCCCTTGATCAGTTTATCGTAGATATCCCTGCCCACCAGGGAAAGTGCCTGCTCTTCCAGGTTTTCCGGCTTTTTAATCGCTACCCCTTCCACCTGTGAGCGTATTTTCTCTTTTGCTTCACTGGGCGTTTTCACCTTCCACAGCTGATAGAAGGTATTCATGTTAAAGGGCAGGTTATAAAGTTCTCCCCTATAATTTGCAATGGGGCTGTTGACATAATGGTTAAACTTTACAAATTGGTTGACATAATCCCAAATACGCTGGTCATTGGTGTGGAATATATGCGCTCCATAAGTATGGACGTTGATCCCGGCAACATTTTCATTGTACACATTTCCGCCAGTATGGCCTCTCTTGTCTATTACCAGACATCTTTTGCCCCGTTTTTTTGCCTCATGGGCGAACACCGACCCGAAAAGTCCGCTACCTACAATGAGGTAATCATAAACACTTTCCTTAAGCTGCTTCCCTTTATCTAAATCTATCTCCATCATCAATGGCAAAGGTTTATCGTCGCAAAGGACAGCCCATAACCAATCATTACAAGGCGGATTGAGATCTAAAAGTTTTTTATAAAGCCAAAAGAGGTAGTAAGATCCCAAGTGGCACGTAAACCGAGTTTATCTACAACCAAAATACTTGGCCGTACCGTATTAACGGTCAATCAAGGAGAGCTTGACCTAAAAGGTACCAAAAGTAGTCGATGCTTCGTGTAGTACGCGTTAGAAAATGGAAAATCTGCGCTAAATTAAGTTGTATACCTGATCTAGATATGCCCAATACGAATTGACTGTATTAAAATACCCAATTGTTAGTTTATACGGTAAAAAGTAAAACCGTTGTCGTGTGATTTGGTTATAAAAAGGCTGGCAAGGATGCATACCGAGTCATAAAGATCAAGCCATTAATAAATACCAGCACGCAATTCGGCATTCCAACAACATCCCATAGCGTCAACATAAAAAAGCTCCGGTCGTTTGGACCGAATAACAAGTAACGGAAAAACATCCCTGTTGGCCGTTAACTAAAGTATCCTCTCACTATAATTTAAATGATAACTAAAAATTAAACCATATATGGAAAATTCTAATACCATGCCCGGCAACCTCATCTGCCTTTCACACCTCAGATGGGACTTTGTCTACCAAAGGCCCCAACATTTATTGAGCAGGTTTGCAAAAAATGCCAACGTATATTTTTATGAAGAACACGTATTCCACAACCAGCAGGGCAGCTACCTATCTATCAACAAGCGGGCGGAAAATATTTTCGTGGTCGTGCCTCACCTATCCAACAATATCGACCCTTCCCAGACGGAAGCCTTATTGACCCAACTGTTCGATGAGTTCATCGGTGGTTTTGAACTGGATGACTGCCTGTTCTGGTATTATACGCCAATGGCATTAAAATTCAGCAGTAAGCACAAGCCCCGCCTCACGGTCTACGACTGCATGGATGAACTCCTTGCTTTTAAATTTGCCGATCCGGACATCGCCAAATTAGAAAAGCAGCTCATGGCCAAAGCGGACCTGGTCTTTACCGGTGGACACTCCCTGTACGAGGCCAAAAAACAATACCATTCCAATATCTTCCCCTTTCCCAGCAGCATCGACAAAAACCATTTCAGTGCCGCAAAACAGCTCCCGGAAGCAGCGGACCAATGTACTATCATCGGGCCTAAGATTGGCTTTTTCGGCGTAATCGACGAGCGTTTTGATATTGATCTGATTGCCCAGATGGCAGAAAAAAAACCAGAATGGCAGTTCATACTTATCGGGCCTGTAGTCAAGATAGATCCCGGGACACTCCCAAGACGGGACAACATCCATTACCTCGGGCAAAAGTCCTATCAGGAGCTGCCAAGTTACCTGGCCGGCTGGGACGTGGCACTGATCCCATTCCTGCTGAACGAATCCACCCGTTTCATCAGCCCCACCAAAACCCCCGAATATCTGGCCGCAAACATTCCCGTGGTATCCACCCCTATCAGAGATGTAATCCAACCCTATGGCGTTAAAAAGCTGGTGCACATCTCTACGGACTGTGATGGATTCCTCAGCGCCATAAAATTTGAGCTGAAGGGCAAGGACAGACAAGCCTGGACAGCAAAGGTCGAGCGCTTCCTAGAGAATATCTCATGGGACAAAACACACGAAGATATGCAGGCACAGATCAGCGCTACCTTGGGCAACCTACTCAAGATCTCCATCGCAAGCTGATCACTTTACTTCCAGGGAAATATCATAATCGCAAATATAAACAACACATCAAATGGAAGTTTGGGGCGGAATAGAATGCAGTATCAACCGTGTGGAGGATCATTATTTTGACCAGTTATCCTACCACGACCAATATAACCGCAGAGATTATCTGGACGGTATATGTGAATTGGGCATCACCAAATTAAGGTATCCAGTGCTATGGGAAAAAAACCAGCCCGACACTACCCAACCGATCACCTGGGCCGTCGAGGACAACCTAACCTTTCTAAAAAACAGAAATGTCACGATCATCGCCGGACTGGTGCACCATGGTTCCGGTCCGATGGACTGTGGCATCAACTCGACTGATTTTCCCGAAAAGCTCGCCGTCTATGCCAGGGCGGTAGCCACAAAATTCCCATGGATTGACCATTATACGCCCATTAACGAACCTTTAACCACGGCACGGTTTTGTGGACTCTACGGCCTATGGCATCCCCATCAAAGGGACAGCCTTTCTTTTCTACGTATACTGCTGAACGAGTGCAGGGCGTCGACATTGGCCATGCAGGCTATCCGGGAAGTCAATCCAGCTGCAAAATTTGTACTCACAGAGGACTTGGGCCATATCCATAGCACACCGCCGCTTAGCCACCAGGCCCAATTTGAAAACTACAGGAGATGGCTCAGCATTGACCTGTTGTGCGGAAAGGTGGACCATGGACACCCGCTCTGGCAGTACATGATAGCCGAAGGCATCAGTAAAGAGGAACTGTTCTTTTTTACCAAACATCCCACACCCCCCGATATCCTTGGCTTCAACTATTACATTACCTCGGAACGCTTCCTGGATGAAGACCTGGCCGCCTATCCACAGCATACCCATGGCGGCAACGGCCGCCAGCATTATGCCGATATTGAAGCCGTCAGGACCCATCAAGCGCAATTAATGGGGCTGAAGAAATTGATCCGTCAGGCATGGGAAAGATATAGACTGCCTTTGGCCATTACCGAGGCCCACTTGCACTGCGGCAGGGAAGAGCAGCTCCGTTGGCTCGACCACATCTGGCAATCAGCGTTACAATTAAAACACGAGGGAATCGACATCAAGGCGGTGACCGCCTGGTCTATTTTGGGTTCACATGGATGGGACAAACTATTGACCACACCTAAGGGAAATTATGAAAGCGGTGCATTTGATATCAGTTCCGGTGCAGCCAGGCCCACTGCCGTTTCCAAGTTCATCACCCATATCTCCAAAGGACAACTGTATCATCACCCCGTGATGGATGGAAAAGGCTGGTGGAATACAGAGAAGAGACTGATCTATCCCAAATCGGGCGGTATTGTATCTATCACCTGCCCACAAAGTGCCCCGATCTTGATCATTGGCAGTAGCGGCACCCTTGGAAGTGCATTCGTCAGAAAGCTGACGGCACGGGACATTAATTTTATCGCACCCAATAGTGCTGAACTTAACCTGCTCGATACACAACAGGTTGAGCAGGCCATCCTAAAATATCAGCCCTGGGCAATTATCAATGCGGCAGGATATGTAGATGTCGATGCTGCCGAAACCAACCCAAACCTCTGCTTCTCATTAAATACCGATGGTCCAGTCCTCCTTGCAGCCTCTTGCGCCAAAAACGGCGTCAAACTGGTCACTTTTTCTTCAGACCTTGTATTTGATGGCCAAAAAACGGGTGGCTATACAGAACAGGATACCGTAAATCCATTGAACAACTATGGAAAGAGCAAAGTTGCCGCCGAGCTTGATGTACTTAAGTTAAATCCCAATGCGCTGATCGTTCGGACAAGTGCCTTTTTTGGCCCCTGGGACAAATACAATTTCGTGTACCAAACCTTACAGTCGCTACAAAAAGGAATCCCCCGAAACATAGCAAATGATGTGTTCATTTCTCCGACCTACGTTCCCGATCTGGTCGATCATACCATTGATCTGCTCATAGATGACCAGAACGGCATCTGGCATCTCTCCAATGATGGGAAACTGAGCTGGTTTGAACTGGCGACGGAAATTGCAGTCCGTTCGGACCTTGATCGCGCACTCCTCATTCCCATTTCCCAGAAAGAAATTGTGATGCAGGCCCGCAGACCTGCCCATAGCCACCTCAAAAGCAACAGAGGACAAATGATGCCAAGCCTTTCCAATGGACTTGACCGATTCTTCTTGGAGGCAAACCCTCAACCTCTGCTAATCACTTAAATTCGGAATATTATTAGCCATGTACAAACAGGTGTCCATCCTATTACAATTAAAAGCCATCCATGACCTATCAACTAGAATCCTTTAGAAAAGAGCTTTTTTTCTATTTCCACGACTATCTGCTGATTGCCGATTTTACCGAGGATGGCGACCTACTGCTGCTAGTGAAGCCCTTTTGCAACCTAGAACAGGTGATGGAGGATATTTGTGTAGATTTCGGTAATAGTATCCAGTCTATTCCGTTCCAAACTGTCCACTTCAGCTGATAGTTTTTGTTTTCATCCCGACTGCGTTCATCACCCACCACTTACATTTCTCAATTCCAATACCCCGACAATCAAGCTTCCGCATCAGCCTTTTGCGTAGCAAAATCACAGGAATGGGCTCCAGATATAGCTAATAACCTTATTTAAATTTAGGTCAGCAGGCTACATCGAAACTTCGCAAAAAAACCGATTATAAAGCGATCAGAGTCGTTAAAACATATCGTGGAGATTTCGCTGAAATTGACCATCTGATTTCGGTTTAAGCTGACCACCTATTCCGCGGCAAACTGACCACCTCA
>NZ_JBYFBY010000004.1:0-369933 GCF_057652195.1 Pedobacter sp. T50_32
TGCGGTAACACGTGGGAGAGTAGGTCGGTGCCTAAACCTACAGCCCCCCTTCAGAAATGATCGGGGGCTTTTTTGTGAACCAAAAAATCGGAGAACAGCGGAATGGAAGACAGTGTGCTAAACATTCGCACTGGCTGTTTCTCTACTTCAAAATCGGGTAATAAGTCTATTTATTTGTTTTTGGACTTAAATAGTTAGCTTAAAATTTGATTTTCATCATTATTTAATATTAAAATTCTGTAATTAAATGGATAGATTCCTCTATGCCATATAATTTGGTTATCTTTGTAGATTATAAATCATATACACATAGATGAGTTTTTTTGTTGAAAAGAGAAGGGAAGTAATGCAGCATATTGAGAAATATATGCTAGAAATGATGCCTGAATATCTAAAGCCTATTGATGAAATTTGGCAACCGTCTGATTTTTTGCCAGATGCTAGCAAAGAGGATTTTTTCAATAAAGTAAAAGACTTACAACAAAGTGCAAGTGAATTATCTTATGATTTGGTTGCAGTGTTAATTGGTGATACAATTACTGAGGAAGCCTTACCTACATATGAATCATGGTTAGCTATGGTTGATGGTGTAAGTAGAGACGAAGAAGGCGGTTGGATGAAGTGGAACCGTCACTGGACAGCTGAGGAAAATAGACACGGAGATTTATTGAATAAGTATCTTTATTTATCTGGCCGTGTTGATATGCGCCAAATGGAGATGTCTACTCAGTATTTGATTGCTGATGGTTTTGATATTGGTACAGGTCACGATCCTTATAGGAATTTCATTTACACATCTTTTCAAGAAATGGCTACAAATGTTTCTCATAGACGTGTAGCTTCTTTAGCAAAGAAAGATGGTGATACTTTACTATCTAAAATGTGTGGAGTAATTGCTTCTGATGAAGCTAGGCATGCTAAAGCTTATAAAGATTTCATTAAGCAGATTTTTGCAGTAGATGCAAATGAAGCAATGCTAGCTTTTGATGATATGATGAAGAAGAAAATTGTGATGCCAGCTCATTTCTTAAGAGAAGTTGGTTTGCCTATTGGACAAGTTTTTGGTCATTTTACGGATGCAGCGCAACGTTTAGGAGTTTACACAGCTGTTGATTACGTGGATATCTTAAAACAATTAATCGTTGATTGGAATATAGAAGGGGTAAGGGAATTAAATGAAGCTGGAGAGAAGGCTAGAGATTATATCATGAAACTTCCAGACCGATTATTGAGAGTTGCTGAAAGAATGAAAAATCCAACTATCGATTACAAGTTCAAGTGGATTTTAGCATAAGATACTAACAAGAAAGCCTCGAGATTTATTCGAGGCTTTCTTGTTAGTAATAAGATTTTCCTTGTTCGGCCACATTAAATTTTTGTCGCAATGTATGCCTTTTCGCTTCTAATTGCCTCATTAACGGATTGGTATGATTAAAGTGGATGAAATGTATTTTACGCGTAATTGCTTCACCCTCGTTTTTAAATAATTGAATTGTTTCCGAAACAAATGGATGTGGAACTTCAGCGATTGGCCTATTGTTTAGTTCTTTGTTATCAAAAAAAGTTGCGTCTAAAAAGGCATAATTAACTTTCTTAACTTCTTCAATTATACTTTTATTCCATTTGCTCCATTTATCTATATCTGGTATAAACAACACTTTTTTATCATTTAAATCTATATTAAAGCCAACTGTTTCAGAGTATTCATCACGATGTGGTACTGTTAGTGCAGTAAATTGGATGTTATCTAAGTTTATTGGAGTACCATTAGTAAGTTCTACTAAATTGATGTTTTTTAAGTTTACCAATTGACTCCAAGGGCCATTCGTTTCCAAAAACTTTTTGAATTTTGGCATTACATAAACTTTTAACTGTTTTGTATTCATCACTTCTTTACCAAAGTGCATTAAACCAGTATAATGACCCATGTGTGCATGAGTCAGAAAAACTCCTTCTGGTAGATATGGATACTGGTTATCAGTAAGCCTTTGGAAATCATTTAACTGAAATTTAATATCTGGAGTTGCTTCTAATAACCACCATTTTTTAGAAGAAGGGTTTACAACTGCTAGGGCGGTAACATTTTTTCTAAGTTTTAAACTTGACCAAGCTTGCGTGCAACATACTTTTTGGCAACCAAGGTGAGGATATCCGCCATCTTGTGCCACACCTAAAACTATAATATACGGTTTGGTCATTTGTGCATAGATACACGTGACGAAAGCAAAAAATAAAAGAAGGGTATATGTGATTTTTTTCATATTACATATTACGTCTGTATTGCCCACCAACTTCATATAACGCATTGCTGATTTGACCTAATGAGCAAATCTTGCAGACTTCCATTAGTGTTTCGAAAATGTTCTCGCCAGCTATGGCAGCTCTTTGTAGATTTTTTAAGGCTTCTGACGCTTGATCATTATTTCTCTTTTGAAATGCTTCTAGTGTGGCTATCTGAAATTGTTTTTCATCCTCTGTAGCCCGAATAACTTCGCCTGGTACAATAGTAGGAGAACCGTTTTTATTCAGAAATGTGTTTACACCAACAATTGGAAATTCTCCCGTATGCTTTAGTGTTTCGTAATAAAGACTTTCCTCTTGAATCTTACCACGTTGGTACATGGTTTCCATAGCTCCTAAAACACCACCTCTGTCGTTAATTCGTTTAAATTCTGCCAATACAGCATCTTCTACCAAATCAGTTAGTTCTTCGATAATAAAGGCACCCTGTAAAGGATTTTCATTCTTTGCTAAGCCTAGTTCCCTATTAATAATCAGTTGTATGGCCATCGCCCTGCGAACAGATTCTTCTGTTGGCGTGGTAATGGCTTCGTCATAAGCGTTAGTGTGTAATGAATTGCAATTGTCGTAGATGGCATAAAGTGCCTGTAAGGTAGTTCTGATATCATTGAAATCGATCTCTTGAGCGTGTAACGAACGGCCAGAAGTTTGAATATGGTATTTCAGTTTCTGTGACCTGTCATTTCCTTTGTACTTATTCTTGATTGCTTTTGCCCAAATTCTTCGTGCTACGCGACCAATAACAGCATATTCCGGGTCGATTCCATTGCTGAAGAAAAATGATAAGTTTGGTGCAAAATCATCGATATGCATTCCTCTACTTAAATAATATTCTACGAAAGTGAACCCATTACTTAATGTAAAAGCTAATTGTGAAATTGGATTTGCTCCAGCTTCTGCAATATGATAACCAGAAATAGAAACTGAATAGAAATTTCGAACTTTCTCTGTGATGAAGTATTGCTGAATATCGCCCATCATCCTCAATGCAAACTCTGTAGAGAAAATACACGTGTTTTGAGCCTGATCTTCTTTTAAAATATCTGCTTGGACTGTACCACGAACGGAACTTATTGCCTTTGCTTTAATTTGTTCGTAAATATCTTGCGAAAGGACTTGGTCACCAGTTACACCCAAAAGAAATAAACCTAAGCCATTATTTCCTTCGGGAAGTGCTCCGTTGTAGCTAGGTCTAGTAATTCCCTTTGTTTGGTATATTTTATTGATTTTATCATTAACTTCTTGTTGTAAGCTATTTTCGATGATGTATTTCTCACATTGTTGGTCTATGGCGGCGTTCATGAAAAATCCTAATAGCATTGGTGCAGGTCCATTAATGGTCATAGATACCGAAGTACTTGCAGCGCAAAGATCAAAACCTGAATAGAGTTTCTTTGCGTCATCTAAAGTGGCAATACTTACACCAGAATTACCAATTTTACCGTAAATATCAGGACGTAAATGTGGATCTTCTCCATATAAAGTCACAGAATCGAAAGCAGTAGATAAGCGATGGGCTGGTTGACCTAAAGACACATAGTGAAATCTTTTGTTGGTTCTTTCAGGTCCACCTTCGCCAGCAAACATACGGGTAGGATCTTCACCATCACGTTTCAATGGGAATACGCCCGCAGCATACGGAAATTCTCCTGGTAAGTTTTCTGTAAGTAACCATTTTAAAATATCTCCCCAATCTTCGTATCGAGGCAAGGCAACCTTCGGAATTCGTAATTTAGAAAGAGATTCGTAAAATAAGGGTTGTTTAATTTCTTTGTCTCTTACTTTATAAATGAAATTATCTTGTTGATACTGATGTTTTGTGTTGGGCCATTCACGCAACAATCTTCTGCATTCACCATCTAATTGTTCTTCTTGATAATTATAATGTTGTTCTAGGTTTTCAATACTTGAGTTTTCATCTTTTAACAATTGAATTACGCCTCGCAATTGATACATTTTACGAGCTATACTCACTTGCTTTTCTACCCATTCATTGTATTGCTCGCTTGCTTCAGCAATTTCTGAAAGGTATCTTGTTCTCTCCGGTGGAATAATGTAAATTTTCTCAGATTGACTTGAAGTCATCTCCATTTTAGCAGCGAAATCTACTGTTGTTTTTTCTTGGATTTTATTGATCAAAGCAACAAACAGGTTATTCATTCCGGGGTCATTGAACTGAGATGCCATAGTTCCGTAAACCGGAATTTCTTCATCTTTGGCATCGAAGATGTTATGATTACGTTTATATTGCTTTCTTACATCGCGTAGTGCATCCAAAGCGCCTCGTTTATCAAACTTATTGATTGCAACTAGATCAGCAAAGTCTAGCATATCAATTTTTTCCAATTGAGTTGCTGCACCAAATTCTGGCGTCATTACGTACAACGAAACATCGCAGTGTTCTGTAATTTCAGTATCTGATTGTCCGATACCAGAAGTTTCTACAATCACTAAATCAAAACCGGCAGCTTTACAGATATCAATGCTTTCTTGAACATTTTTAGAAAGGGCTAAATTTGCCTGACGAGTAGCTAACGAACGCATATAAACTCTAGGATTATTAATTGCGTTCATCCTAATCCTGTCGCCAAGTAGTGCGCCACCAGTCTTCCTCTTCGAAGGATCTACTGAAATAATGGCAATGCTTTTATCTTTAACTTCAATGAGAAATCGTCTAACCAACTCATCTACTAACGAAGATTTACCTGCGCCACCTGTACCTGTAATTCCCAAAACAGGAGGATTGAATTTTTGATTTTTCTGTAATTCTTTAAGTACGTTGTCAAAATCTTCTGCATTGTTTTCTGCAGAAGATATCAGTCTAGCTATTTTTCTATTCTCTTTTTTTATCAGATTTTCTTTCTCATCACTCAAACCCTTTACAGTTATGAAATCGGTTTTTGCAAGCATATCGTTAATCATTCCTTGCAAACCCATCTTTCTACCGTCGTCTGGTGAATAGATTTTTGAAATGCCGTATTTCTCTAATTCCTTAATTTCATCAGGCAAAATTACACCACCACCGCCAGCAAAAATCTTGATATGACCGGCATTACGTTCCTGTAGCAAATCGTACATATACTTAAAGTACTCTATATGGCCACCTTGATAAGATGTCATTGCGATACCTTGAACATCTTCCTGTATCGCACAATTTACTACTTCGTCTACAGAACGGTTGTGTCCTAAATGAATAACCTCAGCGCCGCTTGATTGCAAAATTCTGCGCATAATGTTAATTGTAGCGTCATGACCATCAAACAATGCAGCAGCAGTTACAAAGCGTATTTTATGATTAGGTTTATATATTTCGATTTTATCCATATAGATCAGATTTCCAAAAGGAAACTATTTAAAAACAATGTTGGTTAGCGTATCAAAGGTAATATTTTGGTACTTCAAAAGGCGATACTCGAAAGTAAAAATAGCGTGGTGTTGTTGTGAAAATCGTATAAAAAAAGCTTGAAAAATAAAAAATCCTCAATTCGACTTATTGAATTGAGGATTTTTTATTGATTTGGTAAATCTATTTCATGAGTTCGGTAATTACCTTGCCGATAGCACCACTAGGTTGTTGGATGCGCAATAAGGCAGACACCGTAGGAGCAATATCAGTCATGTAATATTCTTTGTTGGTTTTGCCAGGTTTAACACCCCATCCCATAAATACATTAGGGATATGACTATCGTAAGGATTCCACGCAGCGTGGCCAGTTCCTGGATTTAAAGTTGGATACCATCCTGCATCTAAAATGATATAAACATCTCCGCTTCTACGTGCATTGTAACCATTTACAATTTTCATCTTTAAATCGTGAGGAAGGCTTGCATTACCTAAGTTTTTTATATCAACTGCGTTTAAAACACCTTCTTGTTTTACTAAATAATCGATACTGAATTGTTTGATTTTGCTATAATCTGCATTTGCTGCTTTAATCGCTTCATTATCAAAAATCAGCTGGTTATTCATTAAAGTAAAAATGGCATCTTTAACTTTAAACTCTTTTAAAATCAAACTATCTAGTTCATTTTTATATTTTCTGGGGTTTAAACCGCCAGCTGGCAATTTATTTTCTTTCGAAAAACCAGGTACATGAGTTACACCATGGTCGGCAGTTAAGAAAAATAAATAGTTTCCTTTGCCAATAGTTTTATCCAAGTAGTTAAAGAAGTCTTCTAAATCTTTATCTAATCTTAAATAAGTATCTTCTAATTCAATAGAGTTTGGTCCAAACTGGTGACCAACATAATCTGTTGATGATAAGCTTACTGCCAAGAAGTCTGTATTTCCAGATAGGCCTAGTTTTTCTGCTGGGATGGCGGCCTTTGCAAATTCCAAAGTAAATGTGTTACCTTGAGGCATGCTACTCATCATCGAATAATTTTTGTTGGCGTATTGTTTAAATAGATGTGGGAAAACTGAGGCTTTCTCATCTTTAAACAAGCGCTCATAGGACTTATCATCAGCTGTGCTTTCTGTGTAAGTTGCGATTGGGTATAAGGTATTCCAATCTTCTGCAAAATACTTATTTGGTAGTTTTCTGGCGTTGAAATCGTTTACCCAGCTTGGCAATTGTCGCATATAGTGCGTGCTGGTAATGAAGCTGCCAGTAGAACCATCGTACCAATAAGAACCGTTTGATGTATGCCCGCCCGGAAGTACTGCACCTCTATCTTTTAGGGAAATGCTAATAACCTTACTTCTGAAATTGGTGGCCATCCTTAACTCATCTGTTACCGTGGTTACCAATAGATTTTTAGGCGACATTAAGCCCGCTTTACTGCTACTGCCAACTGTACTCACACTTTTATCTTCTACACAATAAACATCTCTACCCAGTTGAGGATCGAACCAATTGTTACCAATGATACCATTTATGGCGGGAACTGTACCTGTATAAATAGCAGAGTGACCGCAAGCTGTTAGCGTTGGTGTATAGGGGATTAGGGTGTTTTCGGCGGAAAAACCTTCGTTAACTAGACGTTTGAAACCTCCTTGCCCGTAGCGATTGTAAAAACGATAAAGATAATCCCAACGCATTTGATCTACCACCATACCAACTACTAATTTTGGTCGGGCTATAGTTTGGGGATAAGCAGATGAAGGAGTATTATTTTTTTTCGCTTTTTGAGCATCTACATTATTAGCGAACAAAATTGCTAATGAGAGGTATAAAAATCTAACTTTCATTATGTGTTTGATATGTTTTTGTAAAGGTATTAAATGGATGTTAAGATAATGAGGCGCTATTGTAAATATTCTATATAATTTCGGCAACAACAAAGGTACTTCCGCCTACAAAAATCAAGTCGTCATCTTTAGCATGAATTTTTGCGGAAGAAAGTGCTTCCTCAACGGTATTAAATGTTTCTCCTTTAAGTTGAAAATTACTTGCTTGTTCTGCTAATTCGGTTACAGATAATGCTCTTTCTAGATTTGGCTGACAGAAATAATACATGGCATTTTTCGGAAGTAGCGCTAATACAGCACTGATATCCTTATCCTTCACCATACCTATTACCATATGTAGATTTGAGTATTCAGTCTGTTCGATATTTTGAACGACTTCGCTAATTCCGGCTTTGTTATGACCTGTATCACAAATTATTAAAGGCTTTTTAGCTAATGTTTGCCATCTGCCTTGTAAGCCAGTCAGTTTTTTTACGTTTTTTAAGGCTTGATAAATAGCTTCATCAGGTATTTGATAACCAATTTTCCTCAATTCTTGCACGGTTTCCATCACCGTGAGGATATTTTTTAGCTGATAGGTTCCGGTTAAATCTAATAGTAAACTTTTGAGTAATACCCGGCCTTTTTGGAGGATATCTAGCTTTAAAGTATTGGCTAATTTTGAAATATGATTTGCGCTCAACTCATCTTCCGCAAATACCAAATGAGCATTTTGCTCCTTCGCCTTTTTGATAAAAACAGGATCGGTCTCTGGATGACGTTCTCCAATAACTACAGGTGTGTTTTGTTTAATGATACCTGCTTTCTCGAACGCAATTTCGCCAAAAGTATTCCCTAGCATATTGGTATGATCTAGGCTGATATTGGTAATTACAGATAAGTCTGGATGGATGATGTTGGTAGAGTCTAGTCTACCGCCCAAACCCACTTCGATAACTGCGACGTCTACTTGCGCTTGTTCGAAGTACGAAAAAGCCATTCCAACGGTTACTTCAAAGAATGATGGTTCTATTTTGCTAATTAACTGTTCTTGTTGCTTTACAAAATCGATCACAAATTTTTTAGAAACCATTTTACCGTTTACACGAATACGTTCTCTAAAATCTTTGAGGTGAGGGGAGGTGTATAAGCCCGTTTTATATCCAGCTTTTTGTAAAATAGCAGCTAACATGTGCGATGTTGAGCCCTTCCCATTTGTACCACCAATATGGATGGTTTTGTATTTGTTTTGAGGATTGTCTAAAGCGTTGCAAAGTGCAAGGGTATTATCTAAATCTTTTTTAAATGCAGAAGCACCAATGCGAGTAAACATTGGCAATTTACTATATAAGAAGTCGAGTGTTTTTTGATAGGTCATTTTGTATGCAATATTCGCTAATTTTTTGGCTTTCTTGGTTCAAAATTTTCAGGTAGCATTGTAGAGAGATTATAGAAATCTGAGAAAAATCCTTCAAGACCAATTCCAGCGTTTACGCTATTAATGGTTGGATTTATAACATAAGCCACATTTGACTTTAATTTGAAAACTGATTTTACGTAACCTTCTTTCGTCTTAAAATTTCTACTGAAGCGATCAATTACATTGGCTAAAGGCTGTTTATAAATTACAGAAAACAACGAGTCTTTAGAAGACAAGATCACCTGTCCATTTTTGTTCGTGGCCTTTAAGTCTTCTGCCTTAACGATATCTTTTGATATGATATCGGTATCTGGCTTTAAGATTACAGCTCTAATATGTGAACTAGAATCTCCAAAAAGGCTATTATCTTTATTAATTATGAAGTTTCTTAGTTTATTGTCACCTATTTTTTCACTATCTAATACTTTCAAATATCTCTTTTTCTCAGGGTTTACATCACGTAAAATGCTTCTAATTTCAAAACCTTCTGGTTCTAAATTATTATGATAGAGGGATCTTAAAAAATGTATTATCGAACCATAATAGGCTGCTTCTCTCAGCTTAATTTTTGAGTTGGAAGGTTGCTTCTGTTCTAATTCTGTGAAAAAGGCTTTCCCAAAATACTTTCTATTGAAACCTTTCGCTTCGTAAAATTGCAGATCGTATGCTATAACGTATCCCAGTGCCTGATTTACAATAATGATTGGATTTTTAGCAACCGCATTTAATACAGGTACTTCTCCATGTCGTTCAAACAATCGCAGCTCAATATCCTCTTTGTTTTTTATGATACAACGGTCTGAAAAAGGAGTGATTCCAATGAAAGTTCTCAAAAATGTATTCCAATATTGAGGGTCGTTAGAGACAACTTTGTATCCGCCTTTTATTACAATCTCATTGAGCTGCTTTGATTTTGGTTTGAGTCTAAAATCAATTTTTAAAGGTAACTGAGTAGAGGAGAACGAATAAGAAATTGTTTCATAGCCAACATAACTTATTACTAATTCTTGTTTTCCAATAGGAATATTTGAGATATAAAATAGTCCATCTTTATTAGATGGACTTCCTATGGTTGTGTTGTTGATATAAACATTTGCACCAATGATAAGCTCACCTGTTTCGTTGTCAGTAATTTTTCCAGAAATGGCATTTTGAGCAAATACAACATTACAGAAGCTACTGAATACAACTAAAATAAGAACTCTAACCAAAGTCATAAGAAGTGTATTGATACTTGCGAAGTTACGTTCTGTTAACCTTATTTTACTGTAAACTTAAATGGTACGTAAAAAATGCGAATATCTGGACCTTTTGTGATGGGATTTAAAGAAGCGTTAAGCATAGACCTTTCACATTTATCTTCTAAAGCATTGTTTCTAAACGTACTCCCTCTAGCCCCAGCTTCTGCATTTATGATTCTTCCAGATTTATTCACTTGAATCTTTACCATAATAGTTCCAGTTTCCTGACCATCATCATCGGGTTTTACCAAATTTCTGAAGTTGCTCAATGGCAGCGGTTTATTTCCAAATCCAGAACCTCCTTCACCGTAAAAAGGTGCCAAAGGATCTCCATCTGGATCACCTTGGTTGCCTGGAGTGCTACCTGTACCATCGCCGCCACCAGTTGCGTTGTTCTTTTTGCCCTTGTAAAGTGCATTCGGATTTACAGCTGGCTGTTCAACCTTGTTATCTTGTGTACTGCTTGGGTTAGCATTACTTTTGGTTTCCTTGGTATTTACACTTACTGCTTCTTCGCTATCTTGGGTGGTTAAGTTCTTATCGCTAAGTTGCGATTGGGTACTTTTTGTAGTAGGATCTGGCGTAATCTGGTCAGGTCTTTTGTTGTTGGCATCTGGAGCCATCGAAGGTTCTTCAACACTGGTATAATCAGTTCCCATGCCTTCAACAGAAGTACCATAATTTACCACCATTCCACCCATTCCCAACTCTTCGTTAGGTTCAAACTGCCCAATTATCCATAAAAAACTAAGTGCAATAAATGCACCCATTAGTCCGGTAGAAATGGCTAATGCTTTTGGATAATTATTTTCTTCTTGATGGTTTTGTGCCATGTTTATTTCATCTGTGTATAATATGTTTTTATGGGTCAGATGGCTCTTACCATAATTAAAAATTATGGACGGGTCTTTTGCTCTACAGCCAGAACAACTTTCAATTTCAATTTGTTAGCTACGTCAAACACCTTCATCGTATTTTCTATAGATACACCTCTGGCTACGTACAATACAATAGTTAAATCAGTATCTTGTTGAATTTGACTTTCGATCTGACTTTCCATTGCTTCTAAGCTTACAGGTTTTTTGTCTACGAAATAATTCAAATTTTCATCGATACTTACTGTAATAGATTTTTGGTTATTAGCCTGTTGGCCAGAAGAGGAGCGAGGCAATAACAACTTTACTACTTGCGGATTTACCACAGCAGAAGCCAAGAGGAAAAACAGCATCAAGAAAAACATGATGTCGTTTAAAGCTGCCGTATGCACCTCTACATGACCCTTTTTTCTGTTTTTTAAATTCATTATTTCCCTGGTTCTTCTAATAGATCGATAAAATCAATTGCTTCGGTTTCCATTTTCAGGATGATTTTCTCTACCATCATATTTAAGATATGATAAAGTACATAAGCCATAATACCGATAATTAATCCGGTTGCCGATGTAATCATTTTGGTGTAAAGACCGTCGGAAATTGTACCGATTTCGATAGCTCCTTCTGCAGCCACACGTTGGAAGATTGTAATTACACCAATAATAGTACCCACGAAACCAAGCATTGGTGCAATACCAGCAATGATACCTAAGATGCCGATGTTTTTCTCCAGTTTTGCTACTTCTAGTTTTCCTGTATTTTCAATAGCGCCTTCTATATCTTTAATTGGGCGGCCAATACGTTTTAAGCCTTTCTCTAACATACGAGCCAAGGGAGAAGGCGTATTTTTACACAAAGCGATGGCATTTTCCAATCTACCGTCCTTGATGTTCTGTCTAATTTGGAAAAGTAAATTGGTATCGTCTTTAGATGCCTTACGAACTGTTAAATATCTTTCGGTAAAAATTACCAACGCCAAAAAAGCTAGAAGTGCTAATGGGATCATTACCCAGCCACCTCTAAAAAGTAAATCAATAAAGTGGATTTGCTCTTGCGTTTTAACTGCGGTAGTAGTAACAGCTTGTGCCGTGTCGATCAAATTTTGAGCGGTGTCTTGTAAATTGGCCTGTAATAATATCATTGTGTGTTAGTTGTTTTTAATTTTTTGGACGTAGATTTTAGTGTTTTTAAGCTGCTTGCGAAATTTAACAACGTTCTTTTCTGCAGAATCTATATTGTTGTAAGAAGCAATGCTAATTTTTTTATAAATTTTGCCTGGCATGTTCGCTATTTTAGCATCAAAGCCTCTGCTTTTCATGTAGGCAATATACTCGTCTACTTCAGATTGCTTTGCAAAAGCGGCCGCAATAATGTCGTAGGTGATGGCTGGTTTTGCTTCTGTCTTAGTAGTAGTTACCTTTAAAGTATCTTTTGCGGGTTTTACATCTAAACCAACCTTTTCAGCAGTTTCCATAATGCTATCCGCAAAATCTAAAGAGTCTTGCTGTGTTTTGAGGTTACTGCGTTCAATGGGCACTGCTATTTTCTGATCAGGATTTGTGGTGTTTCTACTGAAGTCTTCAAACAACTCTGGTTTAGCTACATAAGCTATTGCTAATCCTGTCAACAGAATAGCTAAACCAATTAATAACTTTTGATAAAAAGGCATTTTCCTTTCATCTTCTGCGTCATTCGCTATTTCATTCTGATCAAATTCGTTTACTAAAATAGGTTCTTCCTTGATCTTTTCGTTTTTGACGCTGTCGAAATTCCAATCGTGTGTGGTAGAAGTTAGTGTGAAATCTTCAGCAGCTTTGCTAGGAGTATGTTCAGGATCAACTGTATCTTCAGTTTCTTCTTCATTTTTCTCTGGTTCCTGTACATCTTCTTCCGAAACCACGTTTTCTCCATCAAAATCCCAGGTATCGTTGTTGTCTTTCTGCTGTTCAGGCTCAGCTTCAACGCTAGTAGTTGCTGCATTTACTTCCGAAATTTCTTCGAAAACTTCTTCTTCAGTAGCTTCTGGTTGGCTTTCCTCTTGGTTGTTTTCAGAGGTATTATCTACCAGCTCCTCGTTAGTTTCTTCGTTTGTATCGGCTGTGCTTACTTCTGTGATCTCTTCAAAAACTTCCTCTTCAGCAGTTTCAGGCTGGCTTTCGATTTCCTTGTTCTCCGAAACCTCATCTTCAACTATGTTGTCCTCAATTACTTTCTCCGTAAGTTCTTCTTCAACCGCAATTTCTTCTTCAGCAGATTGATTAACTCTACCAATCTCCTGCTCAAATTCTGGAACTTGTACTTGTTCTATCTGAGGCTCTTCCGCTACATTTGGTTGCTCGTTAGTTTCTTCTTTGTTTTGTACAGGTTTTTCAACTTTCGGTAACTCTGCATTTACCGCTGGTAGTGCAAAAAAGTCGAATCCTGTGTTGATATTTTGGTTAGGCGTAAAACTTAATTGATCGTTTACTTTAGCTAATACACCTAAATTTTCTAGAGTGTATTCGCCTTGTTTTAAACCATTATGAATTTCGCCAACAAATTGACTAATAAAATACTTGGCAGAGTCTTCCGAAATACCCCTTTTGTTTTGGATATATTGTACCAGATTGGTATGCTCCAAAACATCATCAGTAAATTCTAATGTATAGCTAGGAGGCAAAAACGAATGTGTCTCTGCATCGTACCTTCCTGGGGTTTTCTTTTTATATAAAGTACCTAAGCCTTCAATTCCAATTTGCTTACGGGTTTTTAAAAGCTCTATCAGGTATTGTAATATATCCATTTGGTAAAATTATAAAATCTAACCTTTTAAAAAGAATAGGTTAAACCGCCAAAGATATTAAATCCATTTAGACGATAATATAAAAATCTGCTGTAATTGGTGTTTAAAATATTATTTGCTTTGGCAAAGGCCGAAAATTTGTTGTTGATTTTGTAATTGGCCCCAATACCTAAATCTACAAAACCTTTTACATTCACGATAGTTTCGTTTGCAAAGTTTGGCGTAGCTGGATAAGTGCCATCTGGGTTTAATGGGTCAGCAGTAAATACTTTTGCTTTGCTATCGTCTTGTATAGCAACAGAAGCATCAAAAGTGAATTTCTTATTAAACACGTACATAAAGTTAGAGCTTACACGCATTTGTGGTCTAAAGTAGCTTTCTCTTTCGGCTCCAGCTTCGTAATCTTCCATGTTTAATTTACCAGTCCATTTTAGGTTGTCGCTTACTTGCACACTTAATTCACCTTCTAAACCTATTACTTTGGTAGTTCCGAAATCGTATATCACATCAAATTTATTAAACGATGCAAAGTTGTTCACGAACAAAGGCATATCCGTAATTTGTTTGCTGTAGAAACGAGCTTTGTAGCCGAAACCTGGTCCGCCAGTACCTTTAATACCACCGCTGATACTTAGTTTTTCTATGCTGTTTTTGATGAAGATGTTATTGTTCAAGAATGGGTTTTCGTCTGTTAAATCTTTCAAAGTATTTCTATTAACGTCACCTTTAACTTCGCCAAATACCTGTAGAAAATCTGGGATAAGCGTAAAATCTGCAGTTACAGCTGGGAAAATTCTGGTACTTGTATTGCTGCCGAATTCTTGTGCAATGTTAGCACCTGCAATAATTTTTACACCACCAGCTTGTATTTTAATGTAAGGATTTACCCTCAGCAAATTGTTTGAAACACTGGTGTTTCTATCTTTAGTACTTCCTAGTTCAGCCGAAGCAGCCAAACCTAAGTTGAAAGTTCTGATACGTTTATTAAGGTAGCCAGTTAATGTTAACGAGTTTTCTTTGGCGCTAAACCTGTCGTTAAACAAATAACCATTCACTTTTGCGGCATAGCTTAAAGCATCTGGATCTGGACTAAATTTGCTGATAGCTTCTCCTTCAACCTCAAAAAAGTTAAGTACTTGCCTTTCAGGATTTGGGTTTAAGCTCAAGTCATTTTCATTGATGCCATAAAAGTACAAGCCGTGTCTTTGGTAGTTTAATTTACCGTTTAAAGTAGCTCTATCGCCAATGCTACGGGCAAAAACATTTAACTGCTGACGGTTTTCATCTTGTTTGTTCAGCTTACCAGATTGCCCAAAGTGCCTAAAGAACGCACCTGCTTGCAAAGCCGGATCTTGACCCATGCCTACATAAGCTTCTGCCAAGAATGTACCTAAATTTCCAAATCCGCCTTTTGCGTAATTGTTCAATAATTCTGTTTTACGTTCATCAGCAACTTTTTGTGCCTGTAACTTTTGTATGTCGGTGTTCAGCTCAAGCTTTCTATCTGTAATTTGATAATTGAATTTAGCCTTGTACGTTTTAATGTTATCTAAATCAGGGCTTCTTCTCAATTTAACCGCCTCAGCCAAAACTGGCTTGTAAGGACGAACAATTTCAATTTCCTCACTTACAGTTTTTTCCGTTTTCTCTGGCGGTTTCACTTCTTGTGCACTTAAATAAGTTGCACCAAAAACTAAGGCAAGCGTTAAATATGTTGTTTTATGTAGTGTCATTGTGTGTTTTCTAGTTGATTTTTGCCAATTTCTCTTTTGCCGTTGGTACAATATCGTCGTTTCCTTCGTAGTTGTCTATGATACTTAACAAGGTGCTTTTCGCTTGCATCTTATCTTTTAAAGCCAAATAATTATCAGCTAAAAGGATGAAAGATTTTGCCACCCAATAATCGTAAGAAGGCATATTGTTAATTAAATCAAAACAAGTTTTTTGTGATGTTTTGTAATCGCCTTTGGCATATTGTAAAAATGCTAGGTTGTACTTGGCCTCTGCGGCAGCTAAAGTTTTTGTTTTGGCTACAACATTATTAAATGCTTTAACAGCCGATGTAGTATCTGCTTTTAGCAAGAATGCTTTTCCAGCATACAAATCAGAGCTGTTTTTCTCTTCTTCCGATGCTTTGTCAGATGTTTTGATCATGTCGGCATACTTCAACATATCATCTGGCATGTTCAGCTCATTGTAAGCTTTAATCAAATTATTGATAGCGTAGCTATGGTGAGCTTTGTAATCTGCAGTAGTTTCTAACCTCTTCAAATAAACTACAGCTTCGTTGTATTTCTTTTCTTGCATTAGCACCTTAGAAACACTCATCAAAGAGCGTTCGGTGTATTCGCTGGTCCAGTCGTTCAAAATGTAATCGTAATCTTGGATCGCTTCTGCCGAACGGCCCAATTTCACCAAAGATTCTGCTCTAATAAATTTAGCTTCCTTGTCGTGAATTGGTTTAGGGAACTTATCTAAATATGCATTGATCGCTTCATAAGCGCCTTTTGCATCGCTACGTAAGTAAATGTTATGCGCCGATTGGAACATGATGTTGTCCTGCTCACTTAACGAGTAATTGCCCAATGGCGTAGTTGCAGCATAGCTGATGAAACCTGTAGCATCACCACGATCTACATAAATGTTTTTGATCGACTCTAACGATTGTTTTGCCTCTGGGGTACTTGGATAATCTCTAATTACTTTCTTGAAAGATTCTAAAGCCAATTCATCCTGGTCTTGATTGTACTGCACCAAACCGATGGTTAATAAAGCTTTTGGAACATAACTACTTCTCGGATATTTAGCAATTAAGCCAACCAAATCTGTTTTAGACTTTTCGTGGTCACCTTTGTTGAAATAGGTATAAGCAGTTTCGAAACCAGCATCATCTGCGTAGTTAGAATTAGGGAATTGTTTCAACAAGTCTTGCATCGTTGCAATTTTAGCATCATCCTGTTTTTGCAAACCCTGTATCATGCCACGTTGGAAAAGTGCATAATCCTCGCCAGTTTGTCTATTAGCGATGATACGATTGTAGTACACTAAAGCATCCCCGTAATTTTTATTTACGAAATATGAATCTGCCAAACGTATCACAGCATCATTTACTGTTTTCGCATCTTTATCGGCACCTCTTAAGAAACGTTCGAAGTAGTTGGCAGCTTTTGCATATTTTTCATCTTCAAAAGCAGCGTAGCCTAAAGCATAATTTGCGAAGTTGTACACATCTGTTTGTTTCGCTTCTTCCATTCCTAAGAATTTCTCGAAAGTGCTTACCGCCTCACCAAATTTACGTAACTCGTAAGCAGCTTCGGCTCTCCAATAGGTGCTCAATGCATAAATTTCTTTATCTTCCTTAAAATTTTCAGAACGAAGAAACATTGATAAAGCGTTAGGAAATGCTCTTTCGTTGTAAAACTCTAATCCACGGAAATAAGTTACTTTTTGATAAGCAGCTTTGGCTTCTGGCGTTTTATTTGGTATTGGCTCTAAAATGTCAATAGCAGCTTGATAGTTTTTGCTGGTCAATAAAATTTCACCTAACAAGGTTTTAGCTTCATTAATTCTTCTAGAATTAGGGAAGGTTTTAAGGAAGTTTTGAGTTGCCTCTAGCGCTTGTTGGTTAAATTCCAATTCGTAGCTCAGCTTTGCATAGCTCATCCAAGCTTCTTCCTGTAAATTCTTGTCAAAATCTAATCGAGACGCTCTGAAAAACGCACTTCTAGCTTTTTCCTTTAGGTTAAGTTTTAATGCCGCTTTACCTAAAGTGAACATACCGTTTTGTAGATAAACGTCGTCTGTATTTAATTTTTCTAATACATTAACGGCTTCTTTGTTTTTCCCATTTTGGAAAAGCGAATAACCATACTGGTATACAAAAAGATTGTTTTTTACCTGATTTTTGTCTTTCTCATAATAGGCAGCAAAATATTTTTCAGCATTTTTAAATTCCGATTTTGAGAAATAGGAAGCAGCAACCAAGCTCAGCATTTCTGGTTCATATTTTTGCTTGGTTTTTTCCATCATCGGGATAGCGTAGTCAATTACATCATCATAACGCTCATCCAAATAATACATAGAAGTAATATAATATGGATAACTAGCTTCGTAAGTTGGCGAACCTTTTAACTTTTCGAAGTTGGCCAAAGCAGTTTTATATTCCTTATTTAGATAGTTGATGTAGGCAAAGTAGTAAGTAGCACTTTCCTTAAATGGCGAATCTTCTTTTTTAACCGCTTCAAATAATGGTTCTGCTTTATCAAAATCGTTCTGCTCAAAATAGGCATATCCTTGTTTAAACTGATATTCTAAACGTTGTTTGCCCGATAATGAAGTAGGGTCTGCTTGGTTAAACCATTCTAATGCCTTGGTATAGTTTTTCTGCCCAAAATAAGCCTTACCCATATAAAAGTAAGCTAATTTTGTATTTGGGTTTAAAGGATATTCCCTGATAAACTCTTGGAAAAGCGCTTCCGAATCGTCGTTGCCCAATTCTATAGCACAAACAGCTGCATAAAACTTTGCATTTTCTTTAAGTGTAGTGAGTTCGGCATTGCTTAATTGTTGCGTGCTGGGTTTATTTCTAAACTGCTCAACCATTTTAAACTGTTGTGCCGCGGCAACATATTTCTCGTTTTCTAACAGCTCTAGGCCACTTTGGTAATTTTGGTTTAACTTTACCAACGGACTAATTTGAGCATAGCCAAAACCATAACCACTGGCAACAAATAGGGGAACCAATAAGTATTTTCTCTTCATTTGTGTATATTCTCTTTTAAGTAGCCTTACAGCATTACTCTAAATAAAGCCCTGCCGAAACTTATGTGTGCGTTAGTTTCAGATTGGGTTGGTACTAAAATAGAATTAATGCAATTAGCTATCAACATAAGAAATTAACATCTGTTGATAACAGACATTTAACGAAGCGGATATCAGCTTGGTATGAAGTGCTTTAAAAGTTTTAAGGGTGATGCATAAAAATCATTTAAAACGCATACGTTGTTTTAAATTACGTTCAGCAGACAATTAAATAAAAGATATTTTTGTCTTTTATTTGAAAATGCATTTACTTTGCTGTGTAAAAGAATTAACCATGTTTTCAAAAACTTGCGAGTACGCTATTAGAGCAATGATTTATATCGCCCATAGATCGAAAGACGGAAGTAGGGTAGGTATAAAAGAAATAGCGCAGGGGATTGATTCTCCAGAACATTTTATCGCGAAGATTTTGCAAGATCTAGGTAGGAGAGGACTGGTTCAATCTGCTAAGGGACCAACTGGAGGGTTTTATCACGATCAGTATTCGTTAAAAAGATCTTTGGCAGATGTTGTAAAAGCTATTGATGGAGATAAGATTTTTACAGGTTGTGGACTTGGTTTAAAAGAGTGTTCAGAAGATCATCCTTGTCCAATTCATAATCAATTTAAAAAAATTAGAGGCGAGATGAAATTGATGTTGGAAAATGCCAAAATGGGAGAACTTTCTGAAGAACTAGAACAAAGTTTAACCTTTTTAAAACGATAATTTTTTACAACAATAAAAGATAAAAAGGTATTTATATCTTAAAAATATTAATCAATTAAAATAGAGTACAATGAACATTACAGAACAAACCATTGTAGGCGATTTGGTAGCAAAAGACTACCGCACTGCATCAGTATTTAAAAAACAAGGTATAGATTTTTGCTGCGCTGGAAATAGAACCATCGCAGAAGCTTGCGCTAAGAAATCGATTGATCCAGCTTTGGTAATTGAAAACCTAGAGGAAGTGACAAATAAGGTTGGCAGTGTGGTAGCCGACTATAACACGTGGCCGTTAGATTTACTGGCAGATTACGTTGAAAAGAAACATCACAGGTATGTGCAGGAAAAGATTGTGGAGATTGTACCGTTTTTAAATAAGGTGGCAAGCGTACATGGCGGCAGTCACCCAGAGTTGTTGGAAGTGCAAGATCTATTTAGAGGTTGTGTAGAAGAACTTACAGCGCACATGCAAAAAGAGGAGCAGATTTTATTTCCGTTTGTACGTAAAATGGCTGCTGGAGATACTGTTGCTGCACCGTTTGGAACTGTTCAAAATCCGATTAACATGATGATGCACGAGCATACCGCAGAAGGCGAGCGTTTTAGAAGGATTGCAGAATTAACCAATGATTATACACCACCTGTAGATGCTTGCAATACGTACAGAGTTACGTTGGCGTTTTTACAAGAATTTGAGGAAGATTTGCATTTGCACATCCATTTAGAGAATAATATCATGTTCCCTAGAGCTATTGCGATGGAAGTAAAAAATAGTGGTGCAAATCGTATTGCTACAGTTTAAGTAAGTCATAATTCACACATTAAAAACAAAAAATAAAACAATGAAAAAAGTAATCTATTTATTAGCAGCTGCAGCTTTTACGGTTGCTAGTTGTACAAGTAATGAAAAGCAAACTGAAGACACAGCTACTACAGCTCCGGTTGAAGAAACTACGCCTGCAGCATCAGAAGAAAATGCAAATGAAGCTGTAATTACACTTAACGCCGGCGATGACATGAAGTTTGACCTGTCAGAAATTAAAGTGAAAGAAGGACAAACTGTGAAGTTGACTTTAACGCACACTGGTAAAATGGCCAAAACTGCGATGGGACATAACTTCGTATTGTTAGCGCAAGGTGTTGTTTTAGCAGACTTTGCTGGTAAAGCCATTGCTGCTTCGGGCACGGACTATATCCCGGCAGGTAGTGAAAAAGAGGTAATTGCGCATACCAAATTAATTGGTGGTGGCGAAAGCGATACCATTGAATTTACTGCTCCAGCTAAAGGTTCATACGAATTCTTATGTTCGTTCGCTGGTCACTCTGCTTTGATGAAAGGTACTTTTATCGTAGAGTAAAATTCTAGAAAACTTGCGAAGTTTCATGAGACTTCGCAAGTCTTAAATAACAATCTCAAAATCATTCTTATGCACATCGATTACGATATTTTGATTACCTATGGAGGCGTAGCTAGAAAATTTGCCAAAGGCGATTTCCTTTTCTATGAAGATACCATGCCTTACTATTATTATCAGTTGGTTTCTGGAGATGTGCGTATGTTTTCTACCAATGCCGAGGGAAAAGAATTGATACAGGGAGTTTTTAAAGCTGGCGAAAGTTTTGGCGAACCTCCCTTATTATTGGGCAAGGTTTATCCGAGTACTGCACAGGCAAATACCGATGGTGTTTTGGTGAAAATTAGGAAAGAGCATTATCTAAGCATTATTCACGATTATCCGGAGTATTTAGAAAGAATGATGTACACTTTTGCCGAACGTATTTATAAAAAGGCTTCGGCTGTGCAGGTTTGGGTGCAACAAACTCCTGAAGAAAAAATAGCACAGTTCTTAAACAACAACAAGGCTAATTTTAGCGATTGTGTTAACGAACCATTGCCTTATACCAGGCAGCAAATCGCAGATTTTACTGGCTTGCGGGTAGAAACGGTCATCCGCACATTGACAAGGATGAGTAAAGATGGGAAAGTGAAAATTATCAACCATAAACTTTATTATCATTAATGGACAGCAGCATTAAAAGGTGGTTGGGTTGGGGCTTATTCAATTTGGTGATTGTAGCACTTTATGGCGTGGTAATGCGCTATAAAATTGCATTCGATTTTCCTTTTTTTGACCAAAAGAATTTGCTTCACGCCCATTCTCATTTTGCTTTTAGCGGCTGGATTAGCCAAGTTTTATACGCAGGGCTGATGTGGATTAGCTTCCCATATTTAAACGAAATTAAGTGCAAAAAATATCATTGGTTAATGGCTCTAAACCTAATTGCTTCCTTTGGGATGTTGATTGCGTTTACGGCACAAGGCTATAAAGCAATTTCCATCTCATTTTCTACATTATCTATTTTCATCGCAGTAGCTTTCGCCATTGTTTTTATTAAAGATTTGAAGTATTTGCCTAAGCCACATCCTGCAAAACGATGGGCAACAATGGGCTTGCTTTTAAATGTGGTATCTGCTGTAGGACCATTGTTTCTAGCCTACATGATGGCCAGCAAGAACATTGACCATAATTATTATTTGGGTTCTGTTTATTATTATTTGCACTTTCAATATAGCGGTTGGTTTTTCTTTGGTAGCATGGCTATCATGGTTAATTATTTGCCAGCCAATTTTCCATCGTTAAATAAATATTTTAATGTGTTTACAGTAACTGTAATCCCAACTTTCTTTCTATCCATTCTATGGGGTAAGCTTCCTGTTTGGGTGTATGCTGTTACGGTTTTGGCTACTTTTTTACAGCTAATTACCTGGCTGATTTTGCTACTGCAGTTATTCAGATATTTTAAACCTTTAGCTAAATCTGCTGCTTGGTTTAAATGGTTTTTCTACGTTGCGGCTTTGGCATTAACACTCAAATTTACTTTGCAAGCAGTTTCTGTGGTGCCTTCTTTAAGTCAGCTGGTTTTTGGTTTTAGGCCAATTGTGATTGCCTATTTACATTTGGTATTGTTGGGCGTTTATTCGCTTTTCCTTCTGGGATTTTTATTTGAACAAAAGGTAGTTCAACCTACAAAACAAGCAAAGCTGATGGCTTTTGTGTTTATGTTTGGGGTTCTGTTTAACGAATTCTTTTTAGGCATACAAGGTGTGGCATCTTTTGCTTATATCGCCGTTCCTCTAATTAATGAACTACTTTTTGGCGCAGCTGTTGTTTTATTGCTCGGTGCTGCGGGAATGTTTGTAGCAAAGGTTGCCCAACGAAAATCTCTGAATTAAATTCCTCCGTATCTCACAAAAGAGCCTAACACCAACATTGTTACGCCAATTAAGGTTACGGCGATGACATGTACTGCCATTTCAATTAGCTTTTTAGGGTTGCTTTTAAGTTTTGGGATTACCCTAGTTTGTGCACTAATGGCTAGCAGAAAGGTGCTGAAAAGTAGTAGTAGTTTGGTAGAGGTCACTTTTTCTATCGGATTGGAGAACGAAAACCATTGGTCTAACGAAATTCCAAATTGTAAGGTCATCCAGATTCCGGTAATTATCAATAAAGCCAATGCGCTCATTCCAAGAGGTTCGTAGCTTTTCTCCATCGCTAAAAGTTCAGTGCAATCTTTTGATTTTAAAATCTTCGGCAAAACACGGATGGCGATGTATAAATGTCCGCCAACCCAAATTGTTGCTGCTAATAGGTGGATGATGAGGAGTAGGTGGTGGTTCATTTATCAGTATTTAAGGATTTTCTGGATTGATTACTTCTAATGTTGGCGTGCCCGCCAACCACAACACAAAGCTTTTAAACTACAACTTCTGCATCATCACCGTAGCAATAGATTTAGAATGTGCTTTCATCTTTTCTGCGTTTGCACCTGCAAAAAGTTCATCAACTGTTTCGTCAAAAAGCTCCATCCATTTATTAAAATGTTGGTTTGTAGTGGCATGTTGTTGGTTAAGCTTTCGATGTGTGACAATCGGATTTCCTTCATATTCGCCAGTAAAAAGCAATACGTTTTCCCAAAAAGCACACATTTTGGGTAGGTGCTTATCCCAATCAATTTTGATTACTTCCGAGAAGAAGAAGCCTATGGTTTCATCAGTTTTTACTTTCTCATAGAATGATGTCACAATCAATTCTATATCTTCTTTGGTTGAAATATCTTGTTTCATATTATTGGTTTGGGTTAATAGAAAATAGCTTGGGATTTTTATGTGGTTCAGTCAATTACAAATCTTTGCTTTTAAATTTTCTAAGTGAAAGGTAAAACGGCACCAGTGCCCAAAATGCTAGCAAGGCAAAGGAGAAAACCAGGCCCCAGTCGCTACCGAAAGAGTTTTTAAAGACTGCTCCAGTGTAACCCAGCATAGCCGATACATCTAATTTCAGTAGAATTAAAATCCTTGATAAATCGATAGGACTTAATGCACTCAGAAAAACCACCGCTTTTTCAATGGGATAATCGGCAAATTGGAAGAAGAGAAACAATACCAATCCATCGAATAACAAAGCAAAATACAGCCACAACATAATTGAGGTACCAATACCTTTAGCTTTATCTCTTGTAATGATGCTACTTAAAAATGCAATGGCTACAAATATTACCGATAGGAGAGAACCTACGGCAATCGTCATTAGGGCAATATCCCCTTCGGCAAAAAGAAACAAAGGAATTCCCGCACCAAAGACATAAGCCGCTACCATGGCCAGCGATAAACCAATGAAAAGTGCTTTCCAGATTTTGCTCCGTTTAATGGGATGGCTTAACAATAATTCTATAAATTCGCTACTATTGTAAACATAAATAGTTGCAAACAAAACTGACATTAAAGGCACAGTAAGCAATACGATATTTAGTACCGTTAACAAACCTTTTGCAGCGTTATCTTCCAAGCCAAAAGCGCTCCAAGAAAAAAGTGCAAGCATAATGGCGTAGGCGATAATGATTTTGTTCTTGATGATATCGAGTGCTACGTATTTTAAAATTCGCATCATAACGTTTCGGTTTTAAGGAGATGAACAATAGAGCGGGCAATGGTTTGCTGACCAGTGGTTGCTTTCAATTCTTCCGCATTTTTGTGAAGAATTAAATTTCCTTCCTGCATGAAAATAATTTGGCTTACAATATCTTCCAGCTCACTTAACAAGTGCGAAGTAATGAGGATTAGGCAACCTCGTTCTTTTGCATCAATAATTTTTGCTTTCAGTATTTCGGCAGCGATAGGGTCTAATCCAGCTGTAGGTTCATCTAAAATGAGCACTTGCGGTTTAAACAGAAATGCCAAGGTAGCGCTCACTTTTTGTGTTGTTCCGCCACTTAAGGTGCGCATCTTTTTATCGAGCATTTTTTCAATATTGAAGTGTTCGTAAAGGTCGTGGTCTAAAACTCGGTTGCTATTTCTGATGCCTTTAATCATGTCGATTACCTGTCCAATGGTCATATTTTCTGGGTAACGACCAATCTGCGGCATATAGCCGATATTGCTTCGGTAATCGTTGTCGTTTTTGATGCTTTTGCCGTTAAACAAAATCTCGCCGCTACTTGGCAAAACCATACCCAAAATAGATTTAATGAGCGTAGTTTTTCCACAACCATTTGGACCAATCAAAGCAATACATTCTCCTTTGTTTAGCTCCAAGTTTAAGCCATTTAAAGCCTTCAACTTTCCAAAATTCTTCGTTATGTTCTTTATCTCAATCATAAGTTATAAGGGCTCATTCTAGGTTTGTTATCAACGAAATTTTCGGGTGTTAAGCTGGGTAGTACTTTTTCCGATTTATCTAAAAGGCTAATCATAAAGCTTCGGTAAAGTAACATTGCCGGCGGATTTTTCTCTACAATTACCGCATACAAGCTGAGTGGATGATAAGGTACATCGCCAATTTTATCTTTATCCAAATCGTAACCTTCGTATTTATCCCAGTAGTTTTCGAAAAATTGATTAAGTGTGAGCGAACCGTTGGTAGTAACGTCGAAAGTGTTGCCCATAAAGTTGTTGTGCGATATGGTAATGTCTACACAATTTGCTTGCATTCGCATACCCCAACCGTTTCCTTTAAACAAATTACGTTCGGCGGTAATGCGGTTACTGCCATCGAAATATATGCCGGTTGTGTTTTTAATGAAGCGATTTCCCGAGAGGTAGCAGTCAGACAATTCTTTAAACAGTACACCATAAGTTGCATCGCCCCAGTTTTCTTCAAAGGTGTTGTTCATCATCACTACTTTTTTGGTAAACATTACCGCCACGCCAGCACCATTGTGTTTGAAGTAGTTGGTGATGTAAGCATTGTTGTGCGAAAACATGAAGTGCAAGCCATAGCGAAGGTTGTTCTTAGCAATGTTTCTCCAAATGACCGAGTGGGTAACGAACTCAAAATAAATACCGTCGCGATGTCCTTCTATCTTATTGCCAATAATTTGCAAACTGTCACTTTTCCAACAATGCACACCGTTGCCAGATTGGTTTTCTTCTTTTTGCGAAGCTTTGATAACGTTGTTTTTGATGACACAATTTGCGGCGTACTGTAGATAAATTCCGAAGTAATTGTTGGTCAAAATGTTTTTTTCGATGGTTACGGTTTTCGCGTCGTAAACTTTTATGCCGCCTGGGTCGCTCATTGCCGTTCTGCCCGAGTTCTGGATGCGAAAACCACTGACGCTAACATTATCACTCTTTATCGAGATAATTTCATGTTTAAGTTCGCCATCTAACGTTGGATAATCTTTTCCTACAAAGTGTAAAGGTTTATCAATAATGATGTTTCCTTCTTTGTAAATCCCTGCGTTTACAATAATCGTATCTCCACTTTGTGCAGCAGATAAGGCTTTTTTTATGCTAGTAAATACCTTTCCATTACCCACATAAATGGTTTTTGCAAAGCTATTTTCGGTGGTGAGAAATAGGATGCAAGCAATAAAAAAAATGAAACGATAATTAATGCGAATGTCCATGATGAGAATTCCCTTCTGCTGGTGCTGCTTTAGCTAAATCTTTCCACTCTATAATCTCCACTTGGTTTTTGCTAGCGTAATCTGCGGCTGTTTTCTGTGTAGTAAATGCAGCAGTATTTCCACCCATCGGACTACGTACACTTTCATGTTTTACGAAAAATGCAGTAGTGGCATCAACGAGTTTGCCATCCTCCAAAAAGCTGCCAACGTAATAGTTTTTTACCGCTACTTCTTTGTTGCTAGCATCATATTGTAAAAGGCATTGCAAGTCGTCGAATTTGTAAGCTCGACCTTTAACCGTTATTAATTCGGCAGCAAAGCGACTTTCTGAGATAGACATCTTACAGAAATCGCAAGCATCTTTATTGTAATTGATAGGTTCTGGTCCGCTATTTCCACAAGAGCTGAAAAACAGAACGATGGCGAAGATTGCTACAAATGTTTTCATATTATTTACGAGCTTTTTTAATTTCGATATAAGACGCAGCAACTAGTAATAAACCAGCTCCTACAAACAACCAACCCCCAATATTTGGAATAGAGTATGCTCCGAAATTCAATAATTGTTTAAAGCCAATTAATGGAGGTTGATAAGCCATTCCGGGTACTTTTATAGCTGCATTTGGGTCTAAGTTGTGCCCATAATCGTACTCCCATAACCAGAAATCTACCATGGCGGCAATGCCGAATACGATAAATGCAGCTAGTACGAAGTAGAGGAATTTTCTCTTCGCCACTTTGGCTGCAAAAAGAAACAATAAAGCATAGGCGCTAATGATGTAGGGTAGCAGGGTAAACTCTATAAAATCTTCGGTATGTAGCGTTTTCATACCAATGTAGTGGTTCAAACCATTAATAATATCTACATCGCCAGCTATTTTATTAGCCCAAATCTTCAAACTTAAGCCTTCGGGATACTGAGGCGCATCTAAGTAAATACTCCAAATTGGAACAAAAAGAGAGATGATAAGAAAAACGGCCGCAATAATTAGCAGCGATTTTGAAAGAGGAGTGATGGTGTTATTTTTCACTAGCATAACATTTTGTTTTTTAAGATGAAGCTGCCTAACTATCGGATAGCTCCACGAAATTTTACTATTCTAGGTAAGTAATAGGTACTAGCAAAGGTATTGGGCGTAATCATAAAGCTTTATGATTTCAGTCATAAAGAGCGTCAAAATCATCCACTAGATTTGTCCCAGTAAACTAAAATCAATTTGTTAGGATGTCGGTGTTACGTAGAATAGTTGCTTTGCTTTTGCTTTTTGTGATGATGTTTTGCATCACGAAAAACAGCGTTTTGCATACATTTTACATACTAAACACTGATGGTTTCATTTCTCTATTTTGTGAGAACGTAGAAAAACCGGCGTTAAAATGTAATGGTAAATGCCAGCTTTCTAAAATGGCAAAAGAGCAGCAGAAAGAACAAGCTGAGAAAATGCTGTTAAATTTGCAGCAAGAAGTGTTTTTGTGCCATCAAATTAATTGCACCGAAGATTTTTCGTTAGCATTTGTAAGTCAAATTACTATTGCAGCCACAATGTTTCCAAAAAACCATTACGCTTATCTGTACTATTTTAGGAATGATAAACCACCTCAATTTTTAAGCTGATTTTCATTTAATTAATGCATTCCGTCACCTCGTGTCGAATGCTATCGTATTTAATCGCTTAAAAAAATAATCATGAATTTTCTAAAATACACCAGCATTTTTATGCTGATAGTTCTTGCTATGTCTTGTAAAAAAGATAGTCCGATAGATAATACTGCCGAAACTGCAGGCTTAACCTTAGTAAAAACTGTAGCTAGCGGCTCGCACAATATTAAAATTTATACCGAAAATGGTAAGCTGCAAACTGGCTATAACAAAATTTATCTTCAGCTAACAAATGCTGATGGTAGCTTGATTAACAATGCTCAATTGACTTGGAAACCGCTAATGCATATGATGAGTATGCAACACGCTTGTCCGTATTCTCCAATTACTAAAGTTGCCGATAAAAATACTTTGTACGAAGGTTACATTGTTTTCCAAATGGCAGGCAACGCTTCAGAATATTGGGAACTGCAATTTGATTACACCGTTGGCAACACTACTTACACTGCTAGCTCGAAAATAGATGTTACTGCAGCCGCAAAGCGAAATTTGGTATCCTTTACGGGAACAGATAATACTCGATACGTTATTGCGATGGTAACGCCAACTACACCTAAAGTTGCAATAAATGATATGCAAGCAATGGTTTTTAAAATGCAGGATATGATGACCTTTCCAATAGTTGATGGTTATACAGTTAAAATAGACCCACGTATGCCAGGAATGGGAAATCACGGTTCGCCTAACAATGTGCATTTAACTCAAAACAGTGCCAATAAAATTTATCAGGGTAAGCTTAGTCTAACTATGACTGGTTATTGGAAAATCAACTTGCAATTGGCAAATGCTGCGGGGACGGTTGTTAAGGGCGAAGAAGTTACAAACAGTAATGAAGGCAGTTCAATTTATTTCGAGGTAGAGTTTTAATCAGTCGCTATCCTCTTATTCAAACTAAGTTATATCGTCATTTCGACCGCAGGGAGAAATCTATTTTTGAGTACTATTGAACTTAAAGATTTCTCCTCCTCGTAAACTCGTTGTCGAAATGACGACCGACTTGGTGTTTCACAAACTTACTTATCCTTATGAACAGATTTTCAAAATTTGCGTTCGTATTTATATTAGCGCCCTTCGGTGTTTACGCACAAAATTCTCAACCAGATAGCCTGAAACAAATACAGCTTTCTAGCGTGGTAATTATTGGGCATCAACGTGTTATCAATAAAAACATTAAAGTTTTATCTTCATTAGATAGCTATTTAGAAACCAATAGCGCCATCAATATGATAAAACGTGGCGCTTATGCTTGGGAACCAATGCTTAACGGAATGGCAACCGAACGTTCGATGGTTACTATCGATGGAATGCGTATTTACGGTGCCTGTACCGACAAAATGGACCCGATAACTTCTTATGTGGAAGTCACCAATTTAAGTCAGGCTAATATTCACAGCGGACAAGCAGGTGGTGCCAACGGAGCTACCATTGCCGGAAGTATTGATTTGATTAGACGACAATCGGGTTTTGGTGGTAAACCTTTTGCAGGAAGTATTTTTCCGGGCTTAGAGAGTGCCAATTTCCAGAAAATTGCAGGTGCTACTTTGCAGCATAGCTCGGCGAATTTCTTTGCAGATGTAGATTTTACCTATCGGGATGCCGATAATTACAAAGCTGGTGGCGGTAAAGAAATATTGTATTCTCAGTTTACCAAGTATAATTTTTCTACAACTGTAGGATATCAGCTAGACCCGCACCAACAACTAAAAGCATCTCTTATTTACGACAAAGCAACAGATGTAGGTTACCCAGCCTTGCCAATGGATGTTTCTAAGGCAGAAGCTTTTATTGGTTCGCTCCAGTACGATAAACACATAGGCTCTTCCTTGGTTGATTATTGGCAAACCAAACTTTACTACAACAAGGTTACGCACATAATGGATGACACCAAACGCCCAGATGTACCCCTTAGAATGGATATGCCGGGTTGGACAAATACAGGTGGTTTTTATTCTAAATTAAATGGAGAAATAAACAATCATAAATGGACGGCAAACCTTTCTGGACATTACAATACATCGATGGCAGAAATGACAATGTTTTCTAATAATCCAAACGAGAAAGATATGTTTATGCTTACTTGGCCAGGCGTTCATACTTTATATACGGGGCTGTTTTTAGAAGATAAAATCAGCCTAAACAAACAATGGACAGCATCAGTTTTGCTAGGTTCTGCATTACATCACAATGTGGTTAAAGATGATTTTGGCTATGAAAGTTTAAAGATATTTTATCCTGATATGCAGCGTAATAAATCGAGATGGTTGAAAAATACGGCTGTTAAAATGAGTTACCATAAGGAGAAATGGCAATTTGATTTTGGTACAGGTTACGGCGAGCGGGCTCCATCTGTTTCAGAAGGTTATGGATTTTATTTGTTTAACAGCGCTGATAAATATGATTATGTTGGAAATCCAGAAATGCCAAACGAGAAATCTTTGGAGTTTAATGCTTCGGCTGCGGTCAGCAAAGCTGATTTTTCTATAAAAGCCCAATTGAATTATTTTAGGATTTACGATTACATCATCGGCTTTAACCGAACTGATTTTATTCCCATGACTATTGGTGCAAGTGGTATAAGAATGTACGGACAATTGCCAGTTGCTAATATATTTAATGCTGGCTTGTCCCTCGGTTATAACATCACAGAACACTTACAATGGTCGGGAAATATGGCTTACCGAAGAGGTAATTCTGGCGATTTAAACCTGCCGCAAATACAACCATTTAGTTATGGTAGTGCTTTTAAATACACCAACAAAACTTTGATAGCAGAAGTAAGTGCAAACGGAGCTACAAAACAAACTGCCTTCGGTACCGCATTTGGAGAAGTTCCTGCCGCTGCCTACACAGTTTTTAACTTTGCAGCTTCTAAACAGTTCGATTTATCAAAGCAGAAAATCGTGGTAAAAGCTGGTGTGGAAAATGTTTTTGATAAGTATTACAGCACTTTCGCAGATTGGAATAGAATACCAAGAATGGGAAGGAATGTTTTTGTGAATGTGGTTTTTGGGTTTTGATGCTCAAGCTTTGCGGAAATGCTCAATTAAAGCGCTTCAGCTCCGCTTTAACTTCGTTGAGCTCGCAAGCTCGGTTTAGCAAACCTTTGTTGTACGATGTTTTTTAATCCCACCAAAGAAAAAAGCTTTTCGTTTCTTTAAATGTTTTCTCAAGTTCTTTTAAGCTTCCAACTCCTTGATCAACAATATCGGGGCAAAATTCATACATTTCTTTTGCGAATTCTCGAACATCGTTCGGTTGATTTTTAAATTCCCCAGAAACAAAATCAAATCCAACTCCGTATAATTCTATTCCATATTTTGATTCCCAAGTTTTTAACTTTTCTATTATTTGTGGAGTATAAATATCATAATTTACAGCATTTGTAGCTTCAAATAACAATGGCTCATAATTATTTTCTGATTGAAGAATAGTAATAACATCATCTTCATTTCCATAGTTTTCAGCAGATTTGTATATAATTAATTTCTTTGTTTTCAGCTGTTTTCTGAATTTTTCAATAATTTGATTTGCATTTTCAGCTTTTGCATTTATTTTTATTGCTTTGGGAAGATTTTCAGCGTAATTTTTTAGATTTTCAAAGTCTTCAAAAAGCATTTGTCTATCTTTATGACCTGTTGATACTTCAAAATTTCCTGTAGCGTTTTGTTTTATTTTTTCGGCGGTTTCTTGGTCTAAATTTATTTCTTTTATCAATCTAATTTCTTCTACATTTAGTTTTTCAGTTTGTCCATTACAAGAAATTAATCCTAAGAAACAAAGTATGGAAGTAAAAATATTTTTCATTTGCGTATAGTCTGTTAAAAATGCCGCCTAACTCTCAAATATACGCAACTCATCAACGTATTTGTAGAATATCATAATCTTAAATGTTTATGTTTAGTGTGCTATTTGCATGTATTTAAAATGCGCAACTCCCCCATTACTTTTCAAATAACCTATAGTCTCATTAATTAACAAAAAAGCAGCACACTTTTACATGCACTGCCTTCACTTATCTAATTTGGCTTTATTGCTATTTTGCTGCTTTAGGTTTTTCGCCTAAGCTAAATTTAATTGGCACATTACTGTTTTTAGGAGATACCCTAACATATCCAGACATTTCCTGGTGTAATGCAGAACAGAAATCTGTACAATAAATAGGGAACATTCCAATACGGTCTGGTACCCATTTCAACGTTAAGGTTTCGCCTGGCATAATTAGTAACTCTCCGTTATTGGCCCCTTTAACACCAAAACCATGAGGTACATCCCAGTCTTGCTCTAAGTTGGTTACGTGGAAATAAACTTCATCACCTAATTTCACACCCTCAATGTTATCTGGAGCAAAGTGAGAACGGATAGAAGTCATGTAAACATGCACTTGGTTTCCTTTTCTTTCCACTCTAGCTTCAGCTTCGCTTTTCGTAGCAAATGGATGCTTGTTCTTGTTAATGTCGTAGAATTTCAGTTGTTTATCTTTTATCAGCTCTGCTGGAATAGCTTGTGCATAATGCGGCTCGCCGATAGTTGGGAAGTCTAAAATCATCTCCATTTTCTCACCACTAATATCATACAACTGTGCACTTTGAGACAATTCCGGACCAGTTGGTAAGTAACGGTCTTTAGTGATTTTGTTGTAAGCCACTAAGTACTTGCCGAAAGGTTTTTTAGTGTTACCGCCTGGTATCATTAAGTGACCAACCGAGTAATAAGTAGGTTTGCGGTCAATAATTTTCAAATCTTTGATGTTCCATTTCACGATTTCAGAAGAAACGAAGAAAGAGGTATAAGCATTTCCTTTGTCATCAAATTCGGTGTGTAAGGGACCTAAACCTGGTTTTTGAACTTCGCCATAAAGTGCAGCTTCGTATTTAATTACAGGTAAACCCGCATATTTTTCTTTCTCGAAGTTTTTATCAGCAATAGCTTTTTGGATTTTATCGAAGCTAAACACAGGCAACAACGCAGCTAATTTGCCACTACCTACAATAAATTCTCCTGTTGGGTCTACGTCGGTACCGTGTGGCGATTTAGGACAAGGAATAAAATAAACTAAATCTGGATACTCGGTGATGTCTAAAACTGTTACTTCGTTTTTCATGGTAGAAGTAGCATTATGCGTTTCTTCGTTGTATTTGTTGTGCGCATATTTTACCTTCTGCTTTTTGCCTTTTCCAGCTTTCACATATTCCTCAGCTTTTTTCCAGTTTACCGCCATGATAAAATCTTTATCTTTTTGCGATGCGTTTACTTCTAGCAAAGTGTTAGCTTGCTCAGAGTTATAGCAGCTAAAGAAGAACCAGCCAGCAGATTTGCCTTTACCAGCACGAGCTAAATCGAAATTAATACCTGGAGTTTTTAGTTGGAAAGCCAAGTTCATTTCTCCGTTATTTTTATCGATGCTCACAAAGCTAAGGTGACCTTTGAAGTTTTGTTTGTAAGTGTCAATTGGCACATCGCCGGCATCGCCATCTTCTGGAACACTAAAACGTGTACCTGCAACAATGTATTCAGAATTTTCTGTACCAAATGGCGAACTGTGGTTACCCGCACTGTTAGGTAATTCAATAATCTCCGCAGTACGGAATGTTGTCAAATCTACACGAGCTAGGCGAGGGGTATTGTTTCCGTTTACGAAAACCCATTTTCCATCGGCTACGCCATTATTCATAGACATTTCTACATGGTGCAAATCGTCCCAAGGCACAAAACCGTGAGAGGTATTTAGCATAGGCTTGGTTTCTTCGCTATAGCCCCAACCTTTTTCTGGGTCTACAGAAAATACAGGGATTACACGTAACAAACGACCACTTGGTAAGCCATAAACACTTAACTGTCCGCTGAAACCTCCCGAAACGAAGTTATAAAACTCATCGTACTTGCCAGGAGCAACATAGGTTTTTGCTGCTGCATCGCCACTTACGGCACTACCAGCACCTTTTGGTTTACATGAGCCGAGCTGTAAAGCGGCTACCGCTAATATGCCGACTGCAATTCTTTTACTTATCATATATTTAAGAATTAATTGATGTTCTAACTGTACGAATTATTTAGCACCGTCGTTTTTACGCATGTACTCTACCACTGCTCTCGCTTCTTCTTCAGAAAGGTTCTGATTTGGCATACGAACCAAGCAAAGTTCCAATTGAGCCTGTACTTCAGGGTCTTTGTCAATCATTGGGTCTGGGTTGGTAATGAAGTTCATAATCCAGTGTGGGGTTCTGCGTTCGGTTACACCTTTCCAACCTGGTCCAACTAATTTCTCATCAGTGGTTTTGTGGCAAGAGAAGCATTTAGTACTCGAAATTCCATCTCCTTTTGTAGCCATAGCTGCATCTAAAGCACCTACTACAATGTTGCTTTCGTCATATTTTCCTTCACCACGTTTAGGGTCGTAAGAAGAAGCTTCGGCAGTAGCGCCAGCAGGTTGGTCTGTTTGTTGGGTTCCGGTAGAAGATTGGTCTCCACCACCACAAGCGCCAATAAAAATGGCAGCTGACAAGCATAGTGTTGTAATGACTTTATTTTTCATCATAATATAATTTTTTAAAGGTTATGAAGCTGTCATGAGTTCGGCTTGTGCTGTGAATGTAAACTCATGATAGTTTCATTCTGTAATCGTTTTGTTAGTTCAAATGTAGCCCAAGCACAACGCTGCTGTTTATGATTGAAATCATACAGTCAAAAATTTTTGAAGAAAAATTAAAAAGGAAAAATCGTCCTAAAAAGGGAAGAAATTAGAACTAAAAAGGGAGGTGATAAGCGTGCGAACTATTGCAATTTGTTAGCGTTTTTACGCAGAATGCTCCAATACTTGCCTTCGTTATAGTTCCAATTGGTAAAACCAGAGCCCATAATAATCAGTACAGAAAGTATAAGAAGATTTAAAAGAAAAGTAAAAAGGTGGGTAAAAGTGAAAAACGTATATTCAGTATCGCCAATAATAAAGTAATTCACTAAATCAATCAGAATAGCAATTGGTAAAACAATGGTAACAAAAGTTTGGTAAGTGTGCTTTTTCCAGCTCCACTTTTTCCGCTTTTCTGTCCAGTAATCTACAAATTGTTTTTCCTGTGGGGTCATTGTTATTTATCGTTCTGGCTCGCCAAAAGATAAAGCACAGCCATTCTTACCGCTACTCCGTTTTCTACCTGATTTAAAATGATAGACTGTTTGCTATCCGCTACATCACTTGTAATCTCTACACCACGGTTAATTGGTCCTGGGTGCATCACCACAATTTCTTTGTCTAAACTGTCAAGTATTTGCTTGTTCAAACCGTACATCATCGAGTACTCTCTACCCGTAGGGAAATACTTGATATCCATACGCTCTAGCTGGATACGCAACATATTTGCCACATCACACCAGTTTAAAGCTTTCATTAAATCATGCTCTACTTTAACACCAAGCGCAGCAATATGTTTCGGAATTAAGGTTGTAGGACCACAAACCATCACTTCTGCTCCCAATTTTTGCAAGCAAAGAATGTTCGAGATAGCCACACGAGAGTGCAAAATATCACCCACAATTACCACTTTTTTACCAGCTACGTCGCCCAATTTCTCACGGATAGAGAAAGCATCTAGCAAAGCCTGTGTTGGGTGTTCGTGAGCGCCGTCGCCAGCGTTCACAATTTGTGCGTTAATATGTCTGCTCAAAAACTGACCCGCACCAGCGTAAGGATGACGCATCACCACCATATCAACTTTCATCGCTAAAATGTTGTTTACGGTATCAATTAGCGTCTCGCCTTTACTTACTGAGGAAGAAGAAGCTGCAAAGTTGACCACATCTGCCGAAAGCCTTTTTTCGGCCAGTTCAAAAGATAATTTGGTACGAGTAGAATTTTCGAAGAAGATGTTCGCAATGGTAATATCTCTTAAAGAAGGCACCTTTTTAATCGGGCGGTTAATCACTTCCTTAAAATTATCAGCAGTTTCGAAAATCAATTCAATATCATTCAGGTTAATATCTTTAATGCCTAAAAGATGTCGGGTTGATAATTTGTCTGCTGCCATTTTACTGTTTATCTGTTAATAAAATTACTTTGTCTTCGCCTTCGTTTTCTTTCCAGCTTACTTTTACTTTCTGCGAATCTACAGAGTCTACCTGTAAACCAATGTAGTTAGCTTCAATAGGTAAATGTCTCGAAAATCTGCGGTCAATTAGCGCCATAAGCTCTACGCTTTCTGGTCTGCCGTAAGCCAAAAGTGCATCCATTGCCGCACGTATGGTACGTCCAGTCCAAAGCACGTCATCAATTAAAATAACCTGCTTGCCTTCAATAATAAAATCAATGGTATTACTGCTGGCTGTAACCAAACCATCTTTACGTCTAAAATCATCCCTAAAAAAAGTAATGTCTAAATGACCTTTTTTAATGTTGTCGGTTTTTAAAATTTCCGAAAGCTCCTGATGAACCCTATCAGCAAAAAACGTTCCCCTTGGCTGTATGCCAATTAAAACGGTATTACTAAAATCGATATGGTTCTCAATTAGCTGATGACAAAGTCGCTTAATTGTGATTTGAAGTTTTTGGCCGCTGAGTAGAGTTCTCTTTTGCATTGCACTTGGATTGCACAAATATAGATAAATGTTTTAAGGTTGTAAAGTTGAAACGTTGGAAATTTGATGTCGGTTAATCGTTTAACTGTTTAATTGGTTAATTGTCAGTTCATACCGTTTAAAGGAAATATTTTAATGCGTTTTAATATTTGGAAAAGCAACCGCCTGCTAAAATTGACGTTAGTCCCGCTATACGCTACAATCTTTTTGTGTTCTTGTGCCGTCATTTCGAACGTAGAGAGAAATCTAAAAGATAAACGCATCTATGTAACAGATTTCTCCTCGTTCCTCGTCGAAATGACGCATCAAAAAGTATTTCCGCTGCTATCGGGTTTATGAAACTCAAACTTTTGCACAGCACTTGCATTTTAAACCCGACATAAGCGAGCACGTAGTGGTAAACCTATGTGTTTACCATGTAGTAAAGCGTTTGGCGGGGCTTGCATAAATAGCAATTCGAGCCTTGCCTTTCTAATAATTATTAATCATAGCCAACAATTGCTCACTTAAAGCAGTTGTGATTTTTCCAGGTTTGCCATCACCTATTGCTTTGCCGTCTAAACTTAAAACAGGTAAAATATTTTTGGTAGAGCTGCTGATAAAAGCCTCATCAGCATTTGCAAGTTCCTCTAAACTAAAATCCTGTTCTTTAATGCTAAGGCCATCGAGTTTAATGCTCAAGATTTTGCTACGAGTAATTCCACGTAAAATATCCGTGTTCGGCGTAAAAACTTCATTGTCTTTTACCATGAAAATGTTAGCTCTTGGGCATTCTCTCACTTCGCCATTATTGTGGTACAATAAGTCGTCGGCTTGTTTCAGTTTAAGTAACGGCTGCAAACGAATAGCTTGTAGGTAATCGATGGTTTTAACCGTTGGCAACTGCCTTTGGTAACTGTGCGATAGTAAATTTAATCCCTTGCTGAAACTAGATTTATCGTACTCGAAAGGAGCTTGCACAATCACTAAATTCGGTTTTGCAATTTGATAACCATCGTCAGAATAGCCGCCAGTTAGAATAATCTTTAAGCTTGCATTGGCGATGCTGTTCTTTTCTAAAAGCGAGTTGATGGCTTTCAATAATTCAGTCCTATCCAAGCCGATATCTAAGTGCATCTCGTTTGCCGAGTTGTAGAAACGGTTAAAATAATCTTCAATAAAAATGGGCTTACCGTTTATCGTTTTCAGGAAATCGAAAATGCCGTAACCACGCTGTACCGCTAAATCGGTTACTAAAAGTTTAGCATCGCTATCTGAAACTATCTGACCGTTAATATAAGTGTATCTATTGCTCATTTTATTATTATTTATCTCTAGAGTTTTGCAAACGCGAAAAGGACCGAATGTTCTAACCAAAGTTTGAAATAAAAAATAAAAGAATGAAACTAGATTGATAATTTTTTTAATGACAGCTTTATCAAATTGCCTAACTTGCACTATGCCAAAAGAGGATGTCATATTTTTTGATGGAGTTTGCAATTTATGCAATGGCGCTGTGCAATTTGTAATTGAACGCGACCCTAAAAATCGTTTCAAATTTGCGGCGTTGCAGAGCGATTTTGCAAAAAATCAGCTTTCTAATTACCAGTTAGAGGTAAAGCAAGGAGACAGCTTTGTGCTTTTAGAAAATGGAAAAGTGTACGAGCAATCTACCGCTGCGTTACGTGTGGCGAGAAAACTCAATGGTTTATGGCCTTTGCTGTACGGTTTTATAATTGTTCCGCCATTTATTAGAAATGCGGTTTACAAGTTCATTGCCCGTAATAGATATAAATGGTTTGGCAAGCAAGAAAGTTGCTGGGTGCCAACACCAGAATTGAAGAAGAAATTTTTGGGTTAAAGATTTGCTGGTTTCAACATAATCGTTTAATTTACAATGCCAAACAAACTAAACGTCTCTTATGGGAAATCTGTCAGAAGATTTAGCGAGCCAAGAGTTTAAAAACGCTGCTCGTAAAGCAATTTTTGCAATTGTATTTTTTATCATCTCTTATTTTGTACTTCTGTTATTTGCTATCGGCCTAGCTGTGTTATGCGGATTTTTAGGCATTGCATTAATCGAATTTCAGGCGCATTGGATTACATTATTAATAGGTTTAGGCTTAATAGGTATGGGCCTTTTGGTAGTATTTTTTTTAGTGAAGTTTATTTTTAAGCGTCACAAGGTTGATCGTTCGCATTTAATTGCACTAAAGGAAACAGATGCACCATTGCTTTATCAGGAAATTAGGGAAATTGTAGCGAAAGTGCAGACAGATTTCCCGAAAAAGATATTTGTGTCTCATGAAGTAAACGCTTCGGTGTTTTACGACTCTACGTTTTGGAGCATGATTTTTCCGGTGAAGAAGAATTTGCAGATTGGTCTGGCTTTGGTAAACAGCGTTTCTAAAAACGAATTGAAAGCCATTTTAGCACATGAGTTTGGCCATTTCTCTCAGCGATCTATGAAGGTGGGCAGTTATGTTTACACTGTAAATCAGATCATCTACAATATGCTATATGATAACGAAGGCTATGGAAAGCTGATACAACAGTTTGCAAACATTAGCAATTTCTTCGCATTTTTTGCTACGTTGGGTATAAAGATTATTGAAGGCGTGCAATGGGTATTAAAAAAACTTTACGATCTGGTTAATCTACAGCACTTGAAGCTTTCTAGAGAAATGGAATTTCATGCTGACGCCATAGCTGCAAATACTGTAGGCAAAAAGCCGTTTATCACTTCGATGATGAGGCTAGACTTATCGAACAATGCATTTGACAGGACGATAGGCTATTATGAACAGAAAATTGATTTGAATGTAAAACCTGAAAATATTTATCCGCAACATCGCTTTGTAATGAATATTCTTGCGCAAGATGCGGGAATTGAGTTTGTGAACGGTTTTCCAAACGTGACTAATGAATATATTAATAGGTACAACAAATCTAAGTTGGTAATCAAAAACCAATGGGCTAGTCACCCGAGTACCGAAGATAGAATTGCTGCAGTTGTCATGGGGGATTTTCCAGAAGGGGAAGACGACGGAGAACCTGCAACAGTTTTGTTTGCCGATGGTGCGGCCATGCAAGCAACCGTCACTTCGCTTTTATTTAGCAATGTTGAATATAAAGGTGAAGTAAGATCTGACAATATTGATTTGTTCAAAAAAACTTATGAAGATGATTTTAAAGCAAATGGTTTTCCAGCAATTTTTAACGGCTACTATGATAATCACAATCCAATAAAGGTTGACTTGGAGCAGTCGACCGTAAACGATACTCCGATAACTTTTGATCAGCTTTATGCCTATGATAAGACAGATATGCTCTATATTGCCTCGTCACTCGAATTAGATATTCATAGCTTAAAGCAGATACAAACTCAAGAAACTGACATTAAATCTTTTGAGTACGATGGTAAGAAGTACCAAAAATGGGAAATTGCTGAACTGCTACCTAAGTTAGAACTTGAACTGGAAGAGTTAAAAGCTTCGATAGCTGTAAATGATTCTGTAATTCATGATTATTTTAGGAAGGTAGCATTGAACAATGGCAGCGCTGATGTATATTTAGAGAAATACCGTACACTTATTGCTTTCGATAAAACTTATGAGGAGGTGATAGAGGTGTACTCTAGGGCAGTTGAACAAACCCAATTTATACAGTATACTACGCCTTTTGCCGAAATCACAGCAAATTTTGAAGATTTTGCTCGTACGGAGATTAAGCTTAGGGAACATATACAAACGTTGCTCGCCCTGCCGCTTAGTGTGAAGGTTAGTTCACAAGCAAAAGAAAAGTTAGAAAAGTATCTTTCGAAGGAAAAGCCATTATATTTTCTAGTAGATGAATATATTAACAGTGAACTCGAAATACTTTTCGATGCTTTAAACGCTACAAGAGATATGATGTACACATTGTACTTCGAATCTAAAAAAGCGCTATTGGAAGAAATGGAGTGCTTAAAACTAAACGGCAGCAAGGAAGTAGTGGCGTAACTTACCTGTTTTAAGAATCTCGTTTTGGATGTGCATTGTTGCCAACACTTTTGTTGTAGCCCTTACTTGAGTTCTTGAAAAATGCGCCGTAAACAATAATTAAAACGACGATTAATGCCCCCAAAAGTAGGAGAGTGTAGCCACTTTTAACAATCTGGTCTATACTTACAATGTAGATACCCCAAATTCTTAAAATTAAAATGCCAATTAGCGATACGCTGAGCAAAACAATAAGCGCTCCTATAAAATTTTTCATCTTATTCGTTTTAAAATTTACTTAACCATTCTTTTTTCTTCGCGTCAAATTCTTCTTGCGTAATGATACCTTCGTTTAGCAACAATTTAAGCTGTTGTAATTTGGTAACTGTATCTTCGGCAGGTGCATTTAATTGTTCCTGCTTAGCAAGGTCAAATGTTTTTCCAAGTTCCATGCCTACGCCCAAATGCAAGCCTGCGCCTGCAAGCCCACCTTCGTTACGAGCAGCATCTCTCAAAGCTTTTAGTTTTTCAAGCTCTACGTAAGTTAAACCGCCCTCGCTTGCAGCCATAGTATCTGCGGTGATATCAGATACTCTGTCAATTCTTTCCTTCGTGCTTTCGTCAAATATGGTTCCGTTAACTTTAAAATCCGTTAATGCTAAACCTAAATTTGCTGCTTCTTCATTTAACAGTTTTTTTACGTTAGTGGCGATAGTTGGCAACTGCGCATCAATTTGTTGGTAAGATAAGGCACTTGTGGCCAAAACCGAAGCAATTCCCTGTGGAAAACGACTTTGCAACAGTTGCTTCGCTTCGTTAACGGTGTAGGTATCTTTAGAGCCAATAATGTTGGTAAACAAATGTAGCGGGTCAGCAATTTTAAAAGAAAAGCTGCCATTTGCACCTAGTTCTATCGGTATTTTATAAACTGGGTCCATGTACTTTATAGCTTGCGATGTTCCCCAATGTAAGTTTACATTTTCGGCAGTTCTGTAAAAATAAACTCTCAGTTTGTGCTCACTTTCAAAATTGGTACGCAGTTTTAATAGCGTGGTAATAAAGGGATGATTATCCGATTCGATATCGTAAATCCCATTCTCCGTAATATGGTCCGCCACCTTGCCTTCGTAAATTAAAATTGCTGCCTGGCCAGGAGATACAATCAATTTACTTGCGTTTTTCAACTCGTCATTACTAGATGGAAATTTGTAGACCAATACATTTGTGTCCTGGTTTTTCCATTCTATTACTTGCGATAACTGTCTTTTAAAAAAATCTCCTAATCCCATGTTAATCTAATTTATAGGTGCTTTTTACGTTGCCTTTTTCATCAAATAAGGTAAGTTCGTTAGAGTTGTTAACACCTACATAACCTTCTTTATATTTTAGCAACGTTTTAATTTTTTTACCATCGTTCGTATTCACCGTCCACTCTGCTATACCCGTTTGTTTGTTTAGCTTCTGTAATTTAAAGGCACTTTTGGTATTCGCATCGGCTCTAAATTGTATCAATAAATCCGTACTGTCATCAAGTGCAACTGAAGGCTCAAAGTACAGCCTGTCTGGAGTAAGGTCTTTCCAATCTAAAATTCTAGAGGTTTCTTTCTCCCATTTTGATATCAAGACTTTTCTATAGGGGTCTCTATCTGTGAAAATGCCCGAGCCACCAAAATCTTTTCCCCAAGATAATCTATCTGCAACATCTTTAGGCCCAGCACCATTATCTTTATAAGTGAGCTTAATTAATTGCAATTTGTCTTCAGGATAATCGGAACTCTGAGAAGTGAAAACGTAGATGGTTTTGTCTTTCGCAGTAGGTAGCAAATTGTTAAAACCTCTTTTGGCATTGTTGTACTCCTTTTCTGTATATAGCTTTTGTATTAAAGGATAATAATATCGTTTCTTGCCATCGTTTGTTAAAAGAAGTAAGCCATCTCCATAATCATCATAAACAAACTCTATAGTGGCAACGCCAATTTGCAGTTCATTATTCGCTTCAAAAAATCCTTTCCCAACATCTTCAGTCTTTAAGGTTTCTTTGTTTAATCTAAGTAATGATGTTTTATTATTGAGGATGTAAATGTGGCCATCAGAAAAGGTTCTGAATTTTACATCAGATGAAGAAAGGGATTCATCACTTAATTTATCTTCGGCTATCATTTCCTTTTTTATTGGATTGTAATAGGCTAAATAAGTTCCTGTTTTACTCTCATGAGCATTTGAGTAATATCTTCTGCTTTCTAAGGTCATTACTACAGGCTGATTGCTTGGCTGTAGAAATATAAGGTAACTGTACCTACTTGCACTAAATCTTTCGTCATCGTCTTCCTTAGGCGCAGTGTAGGTATTATAGTTTTTTGAGGTTGATTTATTGCTTTTGAAAAGACCTGTAATAACAGACATGAGTACAAAAAAACCAATAATACAGCCAATAACAATAGCAACAGTTTTTATGGTTTTACTATCAAACTGGTTGTTGTTATTAAAATTGTGGTTGTAATTGATATTGATATCATTGTCATCCAAGAAATATTCGGTTTCGCAGCTGCTGCATTTGTAGAAATGTGGTTTTAGTTCTACTTTATTTACACTACCACAGTTTGGACATTTGATAACCTTAATCTCTTTTGCCATTTAAGTATGCTAGAAAATCGATGAATTGAAAGGGTTAATTAATTTGCTTGTGTTTAAGTTTTAACAAGTGCAAAATTCATGCTAAACTCATAAAATAGAGCTTTGCTGTTTGCTTTACACTAATAACGATTACATTAACCTACTGTTTTAAGAAAGTTGCATATTAACGACCGCTATTAATAAAGCAGAATTTAGATTTTAGGCAAACGGAGTTTGGGAGTAGCGTGAGATTTAGCCGTAAATGATCTTAGATTGCTAAGTATAAGGCGATTTTACAGTCGCTGCACTATTTTTCTGCTAGTGCTACATAGAATAGCCTTTCAACTTCATCACCAGCCTTGCTTCTAATTCTCTCAGTAAACGAGCTGATATCAATAATTTTAAATCCAGCTATATCAGCTAATTTATAAATACGCTCTTTGCTGTACAAATCAAAACCGTAGGCAGTAAAAGGTAAGCTTTCCATGAAATCCTTATCGGCAAATCCAATAGCAAAACGGCCTTGGGGTTTTAATACACGATAAATTTCTTGAATAAAAGCTTCGGGGTTTTCCCAAAAATAGATGGTGTTAACAGTTAAAATTTTGTCAAAAGTATTTTCTGAAAATGAAATGGTATTGCCATTATACAAATGAAACGAGGCTCTATTGCTTTGTATAGCTGCAACATTATTTTCTGCAGCTTGCTTTTTCATCAGTTCTGAGATTTCTAAACCATAATAAGAAGTGTTTTCTGCTTGGTTTAAAATTTCTGAAAGATGCTTGCAATTGCCATGACCTAGTTCTAAAATTAAATCACCTTTGGTAATATTTAAAGCAGCAATTGTTTTTCTGGTCATGCCGATATTGCTATCGTGCATCATGTTTGCAACTTCAATGCCTTCTTCATTTTGCGGGCAGCTGAGTTGAGTAGCAAGTTTTTTTAGATGTTCATTATCTTGGTTCATCATTTTCTAATTTAGATTTAGGACGCCATAACCAGAAGTTTAAAATTAGCAATGGAATTACAATACTGAGACTGGCTAATTTCAAAAAGTCTCTGTTTTTTGCAATATCGGCTTGCGACGTTGTGAAGATAAAGATTGTCTCTTTGATTAACCACAACGTAATAATTGTAACTATCGCAGCTATGATCTTACGCAACATATTCGAAAATAATTTGAACTCAAATATTAGGCTTTTCTGCGGATTTTGCTAATAAAATTGAAAAGAGGATGCTGTAATGAGAATTAGATGGATTTGAAATTAGCCACAGATGCACAGATTTTATCGCTTTTTATCGGTGTATCTGTGGCTAACAGATAATTATTCAGCTATTTGCAGCACAATTCTGCCGTCTATTTCGCCTTTTTTCATTTGTTCGAAAACGTCATTAACATCTTCTAACTTAGCTGCGGTAACATTGGCTTTTACCTTGCCTTCTACCGCAAATTCAATGGCTTCAATCATATCTTTACGTGTGCCAACTATAGAACCTCTAATGGTAGTTCCGTTTAGTACGGTATCGAAAATAGAAAGGTCGAATGTGCCAGGAGGCAAACCGTTTAGCACCATCGTACCCTTTCTACGCATGGTTTGTAAGCCTTGTTTAAATGCAATAGGAGAAACTGCAGTAATTAAAGAGCCGTGTACTCCACCAGTTTCTTTTTTGATCACTGATGCTGGATCTTCATTTTTGGCGTTAACAACAATATCAGCTCCTAATCTTTTTGCTAGAGCTAGCTTATCATCTGCGATGTCGATTGCAGCTACGTTCATTCCCATCGCTTTTGCATATTGAACCGCTACGTGACCTAAACCGCCAATTCCAGAAATGGCCACCCATTCTCCTGGTTTAACTTCAGTTTGTTTTAAGCCTTTGTAAACGGTAACCCCAGCACAAAGTATGGGTGCCATTTGTAAGAAATTAGTGTTTACAGGTAGTTTTCCAACATATCTAGCATCAGCGATAACATATTCAGCAAAGCCTCCATCTACACTGTAGCCACCGTTTTGTTGGCTTTCGCAAAGTGTTTCCCAACCAGTAATACAATGGTCGCAGCAACCACAAGCGCTATATAGCCAAGGCACCCCAACGGCATCTCCTTCTTTAACATTCTGTACATCTGGGCCAACAGCAACCACGTAGCCTACACCTTCGTGTCCTGGAATTAGCGGCATTTTTGGTTTAACTGGCCAATCGCCTTCTACAGCATGTAGGTCTGTATGACATACGCCACTGGCAATAACTTTTACTAAAATTTGATTTCTGCCAGGTCTCTTTACCTCAACTTCTTCGATTTGCAGCGGCTTTCCGAATTCGCGAACAACGGCTGCTTTCATGGTGTTTGGAAGCATAATGATTAATTTAGTGAACGGATTATTGAGTTAATTTAAAGATAGATGAATGCGATAGGTGATAGTGTGATGCGTATCAGGTTAAAATGAGATACTGACTACAACTGTTGGTTTTAAAAAGAAAGCCAGCAAGCCAAAGCGGCTCACTGGCAAATCAAACCAAAATATAAACTAAGATTATTGTGCTGTAGTTATAGGCTCTAGATTATTCAGTTCCTCTTCGGTAAATAATCTATAATGTATTTTAAAGGTTTTGCCAAGAGGAGTTTCTAACGAAAATCCCCCGACACCAAACCCATCTAATACATCGAGCGTAAAATGCGAGTATTTCCAGTATTCGAATAGATCTTTGTCTACCCAAAACTCACAATCTTCTATGGTTCCTAGTAGGATATCGTTCATGCGAACATAAAAGCCTCCCTTTTCGAAACATTGTGGTTGGGTGCCTTCGCAGCAGCCGCCAGCTTGATAGAACATCAATTCGCCATGTTGCGCTTTCAGTTCTTTAATCAAGTCTTTTGCTGTTTCTGTACTATCTAATCGCTTAACCATTTTTCCTCCTTTCGTTTTTAAGTTTAACAGATCTTTCGCTGTGCTCAGGATGACAAACTGGTTATGTTAAAAGAAGCCTAATTTGTTTTTGTTGTACGAGATTAACATATTTTTCGACTGGCGATAGTGACCTAACATCATTTTATGATTTTCTCTACCTACACCAGATTGTTTGTAGCCTCCAAACGGTGCACCCGCTGGATAAGCATGGTATTGGTTTACCCAAATTCTACCAGCTTGGATAGCTCTCGGTACTTGATAAAGTTCGTGTGCATCTCTAGTCCAAACACCTGCTCCTAAACCGTACAAAGTATCGTTGGCAATTTCAATAGCTTCTTCTACGGTTTTAAAAGTAGTTACTGCCAATACTGGCCCAAAAATTTCTTCTTGGAAAATGCGCATTTTATTGTGCCCTTTAAAGATAGTTGGTTTAATGTAGTAGCCACCGCCAAGTTCATCAGACAATTGATTAATATCGCCACCAGTTAATACTTCTGCACCTTCTTGCTTCCCTAATTCGATGTAAGATTTAATTTTCTCGAACTGAATTTTAGAAGCTTGTGCACCCATCATCACTGTTTTATCAAGAGGGCTTCCAACTTTAATGGCGTTAGTTCTTTCAATTACTTTAGCGATGAATTTGTCATAAATATCTTCTTGTACCAATAACCTCGATGGGCAAGTACAGATTTCACCTTGGTTCAACGCAAATAAAACAGCGCCTTCAATGGCTTTGTCCAAGAAAGCATCATCTTCATCCATTACGGAATTAAAGAAAATGTTCGGAGACTTACCACCTAACTCTAAAGTTACTGGAATGATGTTCTCTGTAGCATATTGCATCACCAAACGTCCCGTTGGAGTAGAACCTGTAAATGCAGCTTTGTTAACTTTCGGGTTAGTTACCAAATGACGACCCAATTCTGCTCCAAATCCATTCACAACATTTACTACTCCTGGAGGCAATAGGTCGCCAATTAGTTCCATTAAAACTATGATAGAAGTAGGGGTGCTTTCGGCAGGTTTTAGCACTACAGTATTTCCAGCGGCTAAAGCTGGCGCCAGTTTCCAAATCCCCATCAATAAAGGAAAATTCCAAGGGATAATTTGAGCTACTACACCAATTGGCTCATGCACAATTAGAGAAACAGTATGTTCGTCTAACTCTGTGTGAGAACCTTCTTCGGCGCGTATTACACCAGCAAAATATCTGAAGTGATCGATACCCAAAGGTAAATCGGCATTCAAGGTTTCGCGTATCGCTTTTCCGTTATCAATGGTTTCTACTGTAGCCAAATATTCTAGATTGTCTTCCATACGTTGGGCAATCTTGTTCAAAATAATGCTTCTTTCGGTAGATGATGTTTTGCTCCAAGTTTTGAAAGCTTCCGCCGCTGCGTTAACTGCCAATTCTAAATCTTCTTTTGAAGAATGTGCAGCTTTGGTGAATACTTTTCCATCGATAGGAGAGATGTTGTCGAAGTATTTTCCATTTACCGGTGCTACAAACTGACCGTTAATATAATTGTCGTAGTGAGATTTAAACTCTGGTCTTTTTACTATTTGTTCCATGATTTTAAAATTTGGTTATTACAAACCTATGATTCATAGAAGCTAGACGATAGTAAAATAGTTGCAAATGATAGCATTATCGTTGCAAGCAATGTAATAGATTTGAAATAATTCTATCTTTACTTTAACAACATAGTGGAATATTACGTTATTTAACCAAAGCATAAAATGATGAACCACAAATTGGATTTGGTAAGCCTTAGCAACGAATCTAAGTTGCAAACTCTAGTCGAAAATAGAACTTCGTACACTTTGGAGCGTTGCGAGTTAAACGTGTTTGAAACCTATACGCAATCTTACAAAGTGCCATTAACTTTCGATGATTTTGTAATTACAAGCATGTTGCGTGGTAAAAAGGTGATGCATTTGAACGAGAAGAAGGAGTTTGAATATTTGCCTGGCGAAACGGTAATTGTTCCTCCATCTGAAACCATGCGCATCGATTTTCCAGAGGCTACAGATTTAAATCCAACGCAGTGTATCGCTTTAGCAATTGATAACGGACAGATTAAACAAACCATCAGGTATTTGAACGAGTATTTCCCAAAAGAGAGCAACGACGAGGAGTGGAAGTTGAATTACGATGAATATCATTTTTATAACAACGAAGAGATAGCTTATTTAATTAACAAAGTGATAAAAGTTTGTTCTGATACCTCAAGAGAAAAAGATGTATTGGCAGATTTAACTTTAAAAGAGTTGTTGGTGAGGATTATGCAAACTCAAAACCTAAATCTTTTACAGAGCGAAACACTAAATAACAATCCTTTAGCTTATGTAATTGGCTATATCAAATCTAATCTCAATGAGAAAATAAGCATAGAAAGTTTGAGCGACAAAGCTTGTATGAGTAAAGCTACGTTCTATAGATTGTTTAAACGTGAATTAGGGGTTAGTCCGAATGATTTTATATTGGCAGAGAAGATGAAAAAAGCCAAGGAGATGTTACTTAAACCGGGAATAAAGATTGCGGCAATTAGTTATGAGTTAGGTTTTAGCGATGCCAATTATTTTACCAGAGCCTTTAAAAAGATAGTAGGCATCACTCCAGGTGCTTTTCAATCGCAAGGAATGATGCCGAGGTTGGTTTTGTAGATAAAGGCCAAGTAGCAGTAGTTTTGTATTTCGTCATACCCAACTTGATTGGGTATCGTAATGCTTTGGTAAATCAATTAAACTTTTTTTGCTTTACGATTCCCGCCTACGCGGGAATGACGAGCTATTAATACTATGTGCCTATGTGGTTCTATCATCAGCAAATTCCCCAATCTTTGCCTTCAAACTTTCAATTTGCTTTTTGAAAATGCTGCGGTTCATCAAATTGCCCAACAAGATAACCAATATCCCCAACGGTAATAATAAGGCTAAGTGCAAGTAAATGTTTGGTAACTCAAACACGTTAGCAAAGCTTTTGTGGACAGTTAGTTTATAACACAAAAATCCAATTGGCCCAGCTAAGGGGGCGGTTATGTATCCCCAAATATTTTCTATCGAAAGAATTTTAGTGATTGCTTTTAAATTGCTCTCTAACACTTCTTTTGTGCTAGAGGAGTAATCTACACTGGTTTTAATTTTCTGGAATTCCTTTGCGCCAAACCATCTTGAAATCTCATAGAGTGCAAAAACACCTAGCAATAAAATCTTCAAATCTCTGTCTGCAAATAAGGCAATGGCTAAAATTGGCAGATCAATGATTCTTACCCATCTTAACTTCCATTTCAGTTTAAATATCAAATCTTGAAGCAGATCTTTAGATTGTACATCTAGGTTGAATTTCGAAACTTGGGCACTTTGCTCGGAGTTCATCAGCTCTGCCGACATATTTTGCCATTCTTGTTGTAAATCCATTTTATTTTTTGTTTAAAATAGTAGTGAGTTGTTGTTTAATACGATGCAGTTTAACGTTAGTATTCCCTTTAGATAAGCCTGTAATTTCGCTAATCTCTGTATTGTCGAAACCATCCAAATGCAACATGATGATACTCCGGTCAACTTCTGCCAGTTGCTTAATTGCTCTGTACAAAAAGTCTGCTCTTTCCGATAGTTCTTTTGGTTCGTAGCTAATTTCTGCATGACTACTTTGCTTAATGTTTGTTGCTTTCTTCTGCTTATTTAAAAAAGTGAGCGCAACGTTTAGGCTAATTCTGTAAAGCCAAGTAGAAAATTTCGAGTTGCCTTCAAACCGATGATAGGCACTCCAACTTTGTAATACAATTTCTTGATACAGGTCTTTTCTGTCTTCCAAATCATCGGCATAAAGGTTCACCACTTTAAGGATGATACCTTTATGCTCTTCAATTTTTTGGAGATAGATTTTTTCTGTCATTATTTATTGGCCTTGTCTTTTTTTGCTTGTGCTATTTGTTTGGTGGCATCTTTTGCAAAACCAAAAAGTAAGTAAAGAAATGCAGAAATCGATATTACTAGCAAAGTATATTTTAAATATGGAGGGACATCTCTAGTACCAATGACCATAAAGGCCATTCCAATAATCATTAAAATGCTGTTTTTAATTTGGTTGGTTGTTGTTTCTTGAGTTTTCATAGTTGATTTTTTAATGAATTGATTTTGATGATGAACGATTTTCCTTAAACTCATGGTACAGATGAACCGCCACAATAATAAAAGAAATAGTTGCGATGGCCAACATTGGATATTTCAACAATGGAGGCATTTCTGTAGTAGAAAGAATAAGAATGAGAAAAGCGGTAGTCGCTATACTTACGGTTGGTTTTTTTTCTGTCTTGCTCATTTTTAAACTGTTTATTTGTACAGTTAGTAAGCAAAGGCTCCGGAAAATTACAGGGAAGTAGAAATATTTTTTAGAAATATAAAAGCCACAGATGCACAGATATGTTTTTCATAAAATCTGTGCATCTGTGGCAAATAATAACCTGCTTATAAAGGGAAATTTTTTAGGGGGTTGCAGTCAAATATCGCTTGCTATAAGTAATCCCCATTAAATCGTAGCGCTTAAATTGCGTCTTTAATCTGTTGAGAAAATCTGGGTAGTTTTTTTGAGCTTTTGGCGACCATTGAATTTCGCTCAGTGCATCCATACGAGGAAAAATCATATACTCCACTTTAGCTGGGTTGCCAATGTATTCTGACCATAGATTTCCCTGTGCTCCCCAAATGTACTTCCCTTGTTCAGCATTTAATTCTGCAGGTACAGGCTCGTAATTGTAAACCGTTTCCAGAGGTAAGAATTTATTGGCAGCCAAGCTATCATCTTTCATAAATTGCTTATGGTTAAGGTATAGCTTTTCTTCTGGCGACATAATTACTCTTTGTTTAACCTTTGCTGCGGCAATGCCACCTTTTTCGCCACGCCAGCTCATTACAATGGCATTTGGCGCTAATCCGCCATCTAAAATCTCGTCCCAGCCAATAATGGTTTTGCCTTTGCTGTTTACAAATTTTTCGATACGATGAATGAAATAACTTTGTAAGGCAACTTCATCTTTAATGCCTTTTTCCTTCATAATTTTCTGCGTCTCGGCAGATTGCTTCCACCAAATTTTAGAAGCTTCGTCGCCACCGATGTGAACGTATGGGGAAGGGAATAAATCCATTACTTCTGTCAGTACATCTTCTAAGAAGCCAAAGCTCTTGTCAGTCGGTTGAAAAACATTGTTGTATTTGTTCATCATTCCCCAAGTTTCGGCTACTTTGTAACCACTTTTTGAGTCTGTACCAAACTCAGGGTAAGCTGCCAAAGCTGCCATGCTATGAGCAGGCATTTCAATTTCAGGAATTACAGTGATGTATCTATCGGCTGCGTATTTAATTACTTCTTTCACTTCGTCTTGTGTATAAAAACCACCGTGACGAATGCCATCTGTTTTAACTACTGCACCAGCTGGTGTAATTTTTACATCGTTTGGTAAAACCTGATATTTGATGTGCTCGTTCCCTTTTCCTGGCCATAAACCTACAATACTGCCATTTCTCCAAGCACCAACTTCCGTTAGTTTCGGGTATTTTTTGATTTCAATTCTCCATCCATGGTCATCAGTTAAATGCCAATGGAAGTAGTTCATTTTATGCAATGCCATGTAGTCAATGTATTGCTTAATAAAAGCAACGTCAAAAAAATGGCGACTTACATCTAAGTGCATGCCACGGTAATCGAAACGGGGGTAATCGTTAATGGTAACGGCGGGAATAATTAACTCATTGCTTTTTTTGGTTGGAAGTAGTTGAATTAATGATTGCACACCATGAAAGACACTAGGTTTAGACGTGCCAGCTATAGAGATGTTTTTTGAAGAGCTATTTAGTAAATAAACATTACTAAATTCGCTTATGCGAGTATTAACAACTAAGTAGATGTAGTTCTCTGATGGCTTAACGTTAGTTATGGTAAGCTTAAACTGAAGATATTTCTCTAAATAATTATTGAAGAAAACTGCTGAATTTTTCAACGAATCATTTTCTATAACGATTTTGGTTTGCGTGTTAATAGTAAAACCTTTTTGCTGTGCTTCTTCTTTTAAATACACAGGCTTTGGAATGATGTTGATTTGAGCTATTGAAAATAAGGTAGAGCTTATCAATAATGCTGTGATTACAAATTTCTTCATATCCAAAAATAGCATTTATTTATAAAGCTCGCAATTACAATATGAATGTTCTTGAGTTTTTATGCTGTTTTTTGCGTTAATTATTTTTGTTAATAGACTTAAGAAGTTTCAAAAACTTCATAAATCTTAATTGGATATGTTTTAATTGCCAAGAAACACATTACGTTATTAACTAAACCTGATTGAGCGGATTAGCCCACAGGTGGAGTGTAACGAAACCGAGGACTATAAGCGAAAGCAGGGCAGGAGTTACCGATGAGAGCTTACTTTCGTTTTCAAATTATTGAACCATGTAAGGTATTTAAGTAAATATAAGTTAAGGCTTCAATGGACTTATACGGTTGAAAAAGAAATTGCTTCGTCATTCTTCCTCGCAATGACGAGTGTATAACAAAAAAAATCCCGATAACTTGCGCTATCGGGATTTAATATTTGGAATAAGAATTAAGGATTAACCTTTTTTCTCATTGCTTTCCATTTGTGACTTCAATTGAGCTAACACATCAAGATCTCCTAATGTTGATTTCTCTACTGAATCTTTCACTTTTTTAACTGCTGAGCTAGCTGCTTTCGCATCTTTTTTCTTAGTTGCTCTTTCTTCAGCTACTACTTCAGCTTTAGCCTCTTCCCAGATACGGGCGTGAGAAACAACGATACGCTTAGCATCTTTGTTAAACTCGATGATTTTGAAATCAGCAGTTTCGTCAGCTTTTAAAGTAGTACCATCTTCTTTAGCCATGTGTTTTGTTGGTACAAAACCTTCAACGCCATATGGTAATGCAATTACAGCACCTTTATCAGTTACTTTAATTACTGTACCTTGGTGAATTGAATCTAAAGTGAAAACAGTTTCGAAAGTATCCCAAGGGTTTTCTTCCAATTGTTTGTGACCTAAAGATAATTTGCGGTTATCAACATCAAGTTCTAACACAACAACATCTAAAGTATCGCCAACTTTGGTGAACTCGTTAGGGTGGTTAACTTTTTTGCTCCAAGAAAGATCAGAAATGTGGATTAATCCGTCAATTCCTTCTTCAATTTCAACAAATACACCGAAGTTAGTCATGTTTTTAACAACAGCTTGGTGTTTGCTTCCAACTGGATATTTCTCTGCAACGCCGCCCCAAGGATCTTGAGTTAATTGTTTGATACCCAAGCTCATTTTGCGCTCGTCTCTATCTAAAGTTAAAACTTCAGCTTCGATTTCATCACCAACTTTTAAGAACTCTTGTGGAGAACGTAAGTTTTGTGACCAGCTCATTTCTGAAACGTGGATTAAACCTTCAACACCAGGGATGATTTCTAAGAAAGCACCGTAATCTGCAACAGTTACGATTTTACCTTTTACTTTAGAACCAACAGCTAAGTTAGCATCTAAATTCTCCCAAGGGTGAGCAGTTAATTGTTTTAAGCCTAATGCGATACGTTTTTTCTCATCATCAAAATCTAAAACAACAACATTGATTTTTTGATCTAATGCCAATACTTCTTTTGGATGCTCTATGCGGCCCCAAGAAATATCAGTGATGTGTAATAAACCGTCTACGCCACCAAGATCGATGAATACACCGAAATCAGTAATATTTTTAACAGTACCTTCAAGTACTTGTCCTTTTTCTAATTTAGAAACGATTTCAACTTTTTGCGACTCTAAATCGTCCTCGATCAATACTTTGTGTGATACAACAACGTTTTTGAACTCATGGTTAATTTTAACCACTTTGAATTCCATTGTTTTACCAACATAAACATCGTAATCGCGAATTGGTTTAATGTCGATTTGAGAACCTGGCAAGAACGCCTCAACACCCATAATGTCAACAATAAGACCACCTTTAGTACGGCTCTTAACGAAACCGTTAATGATTGTGTCATTGTCAAGCGCAGCGTTGATAGTTTCCCAAGAACGTTGAGTTTTTGCTCTCTTACGAGATAAAATTAACTGGCCATTTGCATCTTCAGGTGCTTCTACAAACACGTCAACTGAATCGCCAATTTTCAACTCAGGAAGGTCACGGAACTCAGAAGCAGAAACTAAACCGTCAGATTTGAAACCTACGTTTAATACTACGTCTTTGTTGTTAATTGATACTACAGTACCAGAAATGATCTCACCTTGAGTGATTTGATTGAAAGTATCAGTATACATTGCTTCAAACTTTTTACGGTCTTCGTCATTGTAGTTACCAAAAACTTTGTCGTCTGCATCCCAGTCAAAATCTTGATCTGGTGTTGCTAATTGTGATTTGATCTGTTCGATCGATACTGAATCAGCTTCTGACTCAATAGTTTCCTTTTGGTTCAAACGGGCGTCTGCACCTTGCAATTCGGCTTCTTTAGCCTTTAGTTCTTTTTCTGCAACTTGTTTTTTTGCCATTAATTAATTATCTCCTTTTTCCCTGTTTAGGGACGGCAAAGGTACGGATAATATTAAAAAAACAAAACTATTTTTAAATAAATATCGCTGATATTTAATGGGTTGAATTTTGGTTTAGTGTTTTTTTTATAAGCTCCCTGTCATCTTGAGGGCAGCGAAGTATCTATTACAAACTTAGTAGGTGTTCTTTTAAATATGGAGAACGTTGGTGATTTTTTATATTTTGGAAAAGAACGATTGTGCAACATGGTAAATGCGGCCCCGCTATCTGCTACTCCCGATAAATCGGGATCCGCTACTATCGGGTTTAATTAACCTAAACCTGAGCAAAATACCTACTTTGCGACCTTTGCGTAACTCTTATTTCATCTTTGCGGTTAAAGTTTGGCGAACCGCAAAGGATTTGAAGTAATCGCAAAGAACGCGAAGGCTTGTATGTTAACTTTGCCAATCTTGTATAAGATATCTAGTTAAGATTGACAAAGTTTAATATTCTTTTCGGGAATAATTAAGGTTTGTAAGGATTAATTTCAAAAAAAACGGTTAGTTTGCCTTTATTAATTTCTCTAACTCGAGCCAATCTTTTCCAATCGAATATGCGATTAAAATAATCCGTTATTTTAACTTTCAAAGCCTTATCATCTTTAGTAAGAAAGAATATTTTTTTGATTTTTCCTTCTTCACCTAACCTAACGCCAACAATACTAAAATAATTGATAGAAGCTAAATTGCTTGTTCTCAAAAAGTCTGACGGATAAATTGCCGCTTCGTTGTAAATTATGATGGTGTGCTTCTGGGCAGAGCGTTTTAAAACATTTAGTTTTTCCTCAATTTGGTCTCTTTTATAGTACGATTGTTGAGGTTTGTAGTGTGAAGTGCATAAATAAGTAGTGACTAACTTTTCTGCATTAACTTTTCCAAAGACAAGTCGTATTTCTCCTTCACTTATAAATGTACCGCAAGAGCTGTATGACTTGCCGCCATTTTCGCCAAGTACATACAAGTTTTTTATAGCCTTGCCTTTGTACAAATTTAATACTTCAACATCCGCCCTGTAATATTGATTTGTATCAGGATAGTTCTTATGGTTTTTTAAAATTTTAACTACGCCAACAAAATCCGAAGTTTGATAGTAGCTGGTGATTGTAGATGATAATGAGCAGCTACACGCAAAGGCACTTATTGATAATGATATCAGAAGTAAGATGATAAAAATTCTTTTCATAAATTGAAGATGTCTGTGTTAAATAAATTCCATACTATTCCTTCCTCAATCTCTCCAAAACCTTCTCCAACTTTTTCTCATCCTTTGCATAAGGCTGCAAATCAAAAAGTTTTACGGTTCTAAACTCAATAGGGTGACTTTCACTTTGTAAAGCAATATATCCGCCAGTTAAGCGCTTACCATCTTCTTTAACTTTAGAATTAAAATTAGCCACATTGCCACCATCAATTTTAGGTTTGGTGTAAGTTAAAACCGTGTCTTTATTAATGATGTGCTTAATCACCGAATCACCTAGGACTAAAAACTCTGCCGTAACCCACTGGTCGCCATGATAAGTTTTAGAGGTGCTATTTAAGCAATGCGGAGTAAATAAATTGTCTTTGATTTCTATCGTAGTTCCTGGCGTGCAAACATTGCCAGTTGGTCTTTCATCTTTACCATTACCCCCTAAAAACTGTGCTTCTACAGAAATAGGGAAGTCTTGGTCTTTCAACATGGTAGCTGGATCTTGACAATGCAACATGGCCCCGCTGTTTCTTAATGCCCAACCTTCGCCACCTTTGGCTTGTTCGCCTACAAATCGGTATTCTACTTTTAATAAGTAATAAGAGAAAGGTTTTTTATAGAAAATATGCCCGTATTGTTGGTCAAACTTTTCGTATCCGTCGTACTTAACCTTCATTAAGCCGTTTTCTACATAAAAGGTATTGCCGTAATTTTCATTGTAATTATGTTTGGCAATTTTGATATTCCAATCCTTTAAATCTTTGCCATTGAAAAGGTTAATCCATCCTTTTTGGGCAAAGCTATTTAAGTTAAGTATGATAAGGGCTAAAAATAGTGCTGTCTTACGAATGTTCATTATCTATAAAAGTGTATAGATAAAACTAGGAATTTTTTTAGAATTACCAACTACCACCGGCACCGCCACCGCTGCTGCGGCCGCCGCCCCAACTACCCGATGAGGATGAAGATGATGAAGACGACGAAGAAGAAGAACTGCTACTACTGGTAGTTCTAACCAACTTGCTAAGTACGACCATTCCTAATGAAATTCGATGATTGCAAAATTCACAGCTTTGATAGCGCTCTGCTTGGCCTGCACTGCTGTAAGTAGCCTGACTGATGGTTTTTAACTTGGGTTTGGTCATTGTGCTGAAATGACATTTCTCACATTCAGAAAAATCAGCACTACTTTCGCCCGGCCATGCCACAATTTGAATTTCATCAGCTTTGCTGCCTTTCCATATCTGGTAGGTTTTGGCTTCTAAACGCTCTTCCTTAATTTGACCACTGTTTAAATAAGGTTTACCATCCTTATTAGTGCTTCTGTCTATTCGATGATAATGTTCAAATCCTACTGGTGCGACCAACTGTTTGCTGAGGCGCTTGTTTTCGAAGTATTGCTTTAATATACCAATCACAGTTAATGGAGCAAAAGGCACAAATAGAGCAGTTTTTCCTAAATAACTTTTTACTGCAGATAGATAGCTAGCAACATCGCTGTATTCCTTTTTAATGGCTCGCCGTCTTGTATTAATTTGCATTGTTAGAAATAACGAAGCTACGGCTGCAATGGTCCAAGGTAAATATTCTGGTTCAATAATATTGATGTTGAATAAACTTGCCGCAAAAACGCCAAAGAAAATTCCGAAAAACATAATACCACATCCTACTAGAATATTTTTTTCTAGTCCATCGTTTTTCTTTTTAGAACTTGCTTTATTGTTTTTTCCAAAACGTTTGAAGAGTTTGAATACGCCGAAATAGGCTAAAATAGTTGCTAAAGCAATAAGGAGATGATTGCTGTTTTTTTCTATAAAGGTCTTTTCCCTAGGAATTAGTGTATTTAATTCTGCAATACCATCTGGAGATCCTAGGGTTTTTTCAATTACAGATGCAGCGTTCACAATGCCTTTGCCATAATTTCCTTCCTTAAATGCAGGTACCAAAACCCGCTCTCCAATTTGTTTTAACCTGATATCTGGCAGCAAGCCTTCTATGCCAGAGCCGGTAATGAAACGATATCTTCGCCTATCTTTTGCCACTAAAAGCAACAACCCGTTATCTGCATCTTTTTTGCCAATTTCCCAAGCATTAAACAACGCATAAGCAAAAGTGAAATCATCATCTTCTTGGGTGAAATCATTAATCACCACCACGGCAAATTCCACTTTTCCAGTAGCTTCAATTTGTTTGGCTATTTGGTTAAGTTCATCAACTTCCGAGCTTGATAGGATACCATCAGGATTACTGACAAAATAGTCCTGCCCTTGCTTTTTAGGATCTGGAATGGAAGAAATGCTGTGCTGCCTAGCGCTAACAGTTGTAAAGCTGACGAAGCTTAAAATTATGATCGAAAGGATTTTTATTCTAAGCATCATCATTAGGTTTTAGACGTGTAAAAATGGCTCTACTTTCTCTAACGCAAAAGCCAGTTGTTCTGTTTCAGTAATATCAGTATTGTCTAATATAATCGCATCTTCTGCTCGAGTAAGAGGACTTTCTTCTCTGGTTGTATCGGCGTAATCGCGGTGCGCTAAATTTTCGAATACTTCTTCTAAAGTAATGGTATTATCGCCTTTGGCTACCATTTCTTTGTGTCTGCGTTCTGCTCTGATTTTTGGATCAGCAGTCATGAAAAATTTTACCTGTGCATCTGGGAAAACAGCGGTACCAATGTCACGGCCATCCATCACAATGTTTTTAGACTTGCCCATACGCTGTTGCTGTTTTACCATTTCTTTGCGCACTTCTTTAATGGCAGAAACAGGACTTACAGCTTCCGAAACAGGCATTAACCTAATTTCATCAGAAACTTCTTCTCCGTTTAGAGTAATGTGAGATTCGTAATCTTTAGAATGAAAATTCAGTTCGATTTGTTGTAGTGCTTCTTCAATCGCTTCGTGATTTTCTAAATCAACGTTGTTACGCAAAAAATATAAGGTAATTGCTCTGTACATAGCGCCACTATCGATATAGATAAAACCTAACTTTTTCGCTAATGCCTTTGCCAACGTACTTTTTCCGCAAGATGAGTAACCGTCTATCGCTACCACTATATTTTTTCTCATACGCGGCAAATATAATACAGTTAGGGAGACATAATGAAATAAAAACTACATTTGTGTATGTTGCCAGATCAATCGGAATTATTAAAAGCAGTTAGCTTTAAAACCTCAAGAAGTGGGGGCAAGGGCGGGCAAAATGTGAACAAAGTTTCTAGTAAAGTAGAACTGATTTTTAATATTGATGATGCGTCATTTTTTAGTGAGGATGAAAAAGCCCGTTTGAAAGAAAAATTAGCTTCGAGGTTAGATAGTGAAGGCTTGCTTCATGTTGTTTCGCAGGAAGATAGGAGTCAGCTCTTGAATAAACAGAGAACGGTTCTAAAGTTGATGGCAATTTTAAAAGCTGGTTTGGAAGTGCAAAAAGCAAGAAAGGCGAGTAAAATTCCTAAGGCGGTTAAAGAAAAACGTTTGGCTAATAAGGCTGCAAATGCGGAGAAGAAGAAAAATAGAAGGTTCTCAGATTTTTAAAAATCTAAATTTTATACCCAACAAATCTTTTACTTGGCAATGTGTGAGATTAGGTTTTGAAGTTTATATTTGTTATTACACACAAATGAAACGATAGTATGAAAAAAACGCTTATGTTCATGGCACTCATCGCCATAATGGCTTCTTGTAAAAAGAATGAAGCCAATCTGCCAACGCCCGCAGTGAAATTGTCAGAAGATATTCTATTTTCCGTAAAAGGGGCTACTCAAGAAAGTCAACCTTTACATCAGCCATCTAAAAAATATGATTTTTTAGGCTATGGGTACGATGTAACAGATCGATTTAATGATCAAGCTTCTATTAGGGCAAACATAATAGATATTCCATTGTATGCTGCTAGTGGCACTTCTAGAGTGAATTCTAGTGGAGGAACGGAGGGTTCTTGGACCACTTTTCAAGCTAAAGATGCAGTCGCATTATCAGAAAAGTTTTCTAATTCATTTGAGGCTACTAAGGGAAATAAGCTTTTTGGAAGTACAATTATACATGCTTTCACAGAAACTGTTGCCGATGATAAGAAGTATGTTTACGGGTAATATTCTAATTATATGATTTGGAAAAGATACACCATCTATTATGAACAAGAAGTGAATAATTATTTAACAACCGATTTTAAAAGAGATATCACTTTGTTAAATGCTCAAGAACTAGTCAGTAAATATGGAACACACGTTCTGACACGTATAAAAATTGGTTCAAAATTCGATGTAGTTTATCAAGCTGCTGCTCCTAGCGAAGATGAGAACAGGGAAGCTATTAGCATGGAAGGATTACGTTACACTTTAAAAAGAACGTTTGGCTTGATGACAGGATACTCAGATGATCCGAATTTAAAGAACTTAAATGCGAATTCTTCTGCAAAGATTTACTATAGTTCCGTTGGTGGTAAATTTAGTGAGTTGAAGACTGAAACTATAAATAATCGATTGATCTTGAATCTTAATAACTGGAGAGCTTCTACTACAGAGGACAAGGCTAGATTTATTGGTCCTTCAAACAATGGCTTAGAGCCTCTTCATAAGTTTATCGATAACGCCGCTAAAAAGGAATTGGTTAAAAACTATATCGAACAATATTTTACAGCTAAATCTGTTAAGCTAAAAAACTAATATCATCTATTCAAGTTCATAAAAAGGTCGGGATTAATTATTCCGAACTTTTTATGAATAGCTTTTTGCAAAAGTTCTCTAGTTTTCTAAGGCCTAATCTCAATCTTCGCATTAGGCACAACAGCAGTATAAAGCTCATCAATTTCACCATCGGTAATTGCAATGCAACCATTCGTCCAATTAGCTAAGCGGTGCAACTTTTTGATAATCCCAAAACCACCATTTTTTAAACCGTGTATTTTAATATCGCCGCCTGGCGATTTGCCTAGAGCCTTTGCTTTTTCTCTGTCGGTATCATTTGGATAGGATACGCCTAAATTTTTGTGGTAGTCGCTATTCGGATTTCTATCATTGATACTGTAAATGCCTTCTGGAGTTTTTTGGTCGCCTTCAAAAACTTTATGACCAATTGAGTTTTTACCCACAGTAATTTTGTACGTTTTAAGTAACTGCTTGCCTTGATAAGCTTTCATAGTCTGCTCAGACTTTTCTACCAACAGGTAATCGATTTTTGAGTTTTCTGCAAGTCGTTTTTCTGGCCAAAGATTATAAATAGCGCAACTGGTAAAAACTATCAATATGAAATAAAGACATAGAATTGCAGCTTTCTTCATCGCCTATTAATTAAAACGATAGTACATAGAAATACTACCATATTGGTGCGCCCTGGCATTACTCTTAATCTCCTTAGATAAAAAGATCAAGCTGTAATCGATAGTGAAACGCGGAGAGCTGTAGTTGAAGCCCATTGTCTGCGAAAAAACTATAGGCTTTACTCCAAACGTAACAGGACTATAAGTATCATAAAGCAGGCTTCCTTGAATTGTAGCATCATAAGCTACGTAGTTTAACTGAGGCTTAGCATAGAAATAAAACTCTTTCTTTTTCAGTTTTTCCGTTTTACTGCCATTGCTGATGCTGCCATTATAGTGAACAGAATTGAAGAGTTGGTTAATATCTCCAGCCCTAAAAACTACAGCAACTCCCGCTCCATTATAAATTGTGCCTAGATTGGCATAGCCATCTAATGTAAAATCCAATACATTATCACTACTTCTATGCAAAAGCTTTGCATATTTTGCGTTTGCATTAACAGCAAAATCATTGGCAATTTGGTAATCCCAGCCCTGCACTTTGTAAAATCCAACAATGCTATGTAGTAGATCTTGTGCTTCTTTGCCTAGGGCATTGGGGCCAACTGTACCAACATCTAATCCAATTTTAACTACACTTTCGTTTTTGTGGAATAAGCCAACTTTAAAACCACCGTATAAATATCCGGCAAATGGTCTGTCGTGGGTTGCAGGATCTGGTCTAAAGCCAGAAAGAGGGTTAAACATTTTTTGCCCTACGGATATTTCATAAGTGAGCTTTTCGATATCCATAGCTTCGTTTTCGGGTATTTTCATGGCCCGTCTAAAATAGACAAACAGACCATTGGTGTAATAACGGTCTTGTCCGTACCAAAGATAGGCATCGTTATCACTTTTAAAACCAAACTCGTTCTTGTACTCTTGCGCATAAGAACCATAAACAATAGCTAAAATGGCAAGGGTAGCCAGAACGAGTTTCTTGTACATCTATTTATCGGTACTAGGTTTTGTTTTTATCGTTAAATCAATCGGATTTTTAACCTTATCCTTTGTTAATGCTAAGTTAATCACTTCTTGCATTTCTGTCACATAGTGGAATTTTAAATCCTTAATGTAATCTTCCTTAATTTCTAAAATATCCTTGCGGTTCGATTTACATAGAATGATTTCTTTGATGTTGGCACGTTTGGCAGCCAAGATTTTTTCCTTAATTCCACCAACAGGCAATACTTTTCCACGAAGTGTAATTTCACCAGTCATCGCTAAATTTTGTTTCACTTTACGTTGTGTAAATGCCGAAACTAAAGCCGTTAACATGGTAATACCCGCAGAAGGTCCGTCTTTTGGCGTAGCACCTGCCGGAACGTGAACGTGTAAATCGAAGTTGTCGAACAATTCGTGGTTAATGCCAAATTGCGAAGCATGTGCTCTAATGTATGCCAGAGCAATTACTGCAGACTCTTTCATCACATCACCTAAATTACCTGTTAAGGTCAATTTACCTTTACCCGGACTTAAACTCGCTTCGATGAAGAGGATATCGCCACCAACTTGTGTCCAGGCTAAACCTGTAACTACACCAGCTACTTCATTGCCTTCGTAAGCATCTTTATCGAAAATAGGAGCCCCTAAAATTCGTTCTACATCGTCATTGCTCAATGTTGGCTCGTAAGCTTCTTCCATGGCAATTTTAGTAGCAATGCCACGTACCAAAGAACCAATTTTTTTCTCCAAACCACGTACACCACTTTCCCTCGTGTAATCTTCAATTACTTTCTCAATTAATGAATTTTTAAGCGTGATTTGTTTGTTGTCTAATCCGTGTACCTCTTTTTGCTTAGGTAACAGATATTTTTTAGCGATTTCGATTTTCTCCTCAATCGTATATCCATTTACCTCGATAATTTCCATACGATCTAACAAAGCAGGTTGTATGGTGCTCAAAGAGTTTGCCGTAGCGATAAAAAGAACATTAGAAAGATCATATTCTGCCTCTACGTAGTGATCGTTAAACGCATTATTTTGCTCAGGGTCTAAAACTTCAAGCAAAGCTGATGAAGGGTCTCCTCTAAAATCAGAACCTACTTTATCAATCTCATCCAAAACAAACACAGGGTTGTCTGCGCCTGCTTTCTTGATAGATTGAATAATACGGCCTGGCATTGCTCCAATGTAAGTTTTACGATGTCCACGGATTTCCGCTTCGTCTCTTACACCACCCAAAGCCATACGCACATATTTACGGTTCAAAGCCTTTGCAATAGATTTACCTAAGGATGTTTTACCAACTCCCGGAGGACCTACTAGGCACAAAATAGGTGCTTTCATATCACGTTTTAGCTTTAAAACAGCCAAATATTCGATGATACGTTGCTTAACTTTCTCTAAACCAAAGTGATCTTTATCTAGAACCCTCTGCGCTCTTTTTAAGTCGAAATTGTCTTTTGTAAATTCATTCCAAGGTAACTCTAAAAGCAACTCCAGATAGTTCATTTGAATTGAATAATCTGGAGCAGCAGGGTTCATTCTGCCTAATTTTTCTAGTTCTTTATTGAAATGCTCTTTAACTTCAACCTTCCATTTTTTCTTTTTACCTCTGTTTTGTAAGGCTTCAAATTCTAAATCGGTAGAGTTTCCAAGTTCTTCTTGGATCGTTTTTAATTGCTGATTTAAGAAGTAATCGCGTTGTTGCTTATCTAGATCAGTCCTAACCTTAGATTGAATTTGATTTTTCAACTCCAACATTTGCAACTCTTGCGTTAGCAAATCCATCACCATTTCTGCACGCTTGCGCAAATTGCCCATCTCTAGCATTTTCTGCTTGTCGGCCATTTCAGCGTTCATGTTCGATGAAATGAAATTAATCAGAAATGAAGTGCTTTCGATGTTCTTTAGGGCAATTCCAGCTTCACTAGGTATGTTTGGAGAAAGCTGTATAATTTGGCTCGACATCTCTTTGATTGCCGCTACCAAGTTTTTAAATTCTTTATCGTTTTTATGCTTTGTTTCGGTAAACTTAGCCACAACTGCCTTAATAAATGGCTCGTTTTGTACCTCATCTACCAATTGGAAACGTTGCTTACCCTGAATAATTACGGTAGTATTACCATCAGGCATTTGTAGCATCTTGATGATGTGTGCAACAGTACCAACATTGTGCAACTGCTCAAAAGTAGGATCTTCAATAGAAACATCTTTCTGCGCAACAACGCCAATTACGCGGTCTCCTTTGTAGGCATCCTTAATCAATTTAATTGACTTATCTCTGCCAACAGTAATTGGAATTACTACACCAGGAAAAAGTACTGTATTTCTTAAAGGAAGTATAGATAATATTTCTGGAGTTTCTTCGCTATTCATTTCATCCTCGTCTTGCTGAGACATTAGCGGAAAAAACTCGGTATCTTCATTTATGATTGGTAGTGTATTAAAATCAAATGGGTCTTGTTTGCTCATTCAGTTTTGTATTTATAAGGTAGGCGACAATATGACAGCATTGCCGCTATAAGTTTATGAAATAATTATGCAGCTTGTAATTTCAACTCCTATGCCAAAAATCATTTTTAAACGGTAGTGGAAACTTGATCTGCTTAATTTCGCTGATTATCTTTAATTAGAGCCTAAAGAGGCTATTTTTTAAATTCAAATTAATCGGCCTTGTTATTGAAACACTTTCAGACAAAATAGGTTTTCGGTAAAAACGTCATATAAATAATCGTTTGCTAAAATCATATTTGCAAATATTATGCGTTAACTTGTATAATTGCACATAAAAGGTAAATTAGCGTTTACATTTTGATTAAAGAAATGTGTAAGTTTATATAAAAACATTTTTAATGAAATTTCTTAGCAAATCTTATTTAGTATTATTAGCTATTTCAGTTAGTTTACAGGTTCAGGCACAGAGTAATTTTGAGAAACAAGGTACGCAAGCATGGATGAAAGGTGACTTTAAAACTGCAGTGGTACAACTTGAAAAAGCAGAAGCTAAAGATCCAAGTAATGCAAATGTATTAAAGATGTTGGGCTATTCTTATTTCCAAAATGGAGATTTTGAAAATGCAATTGCCGCTTATACTCGTTTAATTGCACAAAAACCTGCTGATTATTCGGCCTACTATTATCGTGGTAAAGCCAGATTAAATATTGCCAATGCACCAAAAGAATCTTTAAACCAAATGCGTGATAGTTTTTACAGCACGGCAATTAAGGATTTTTCGAAAGCTATGGAAATTAGTGGTGAAGAGGATATCCAAATCTTACAAAATAGGGGAGTTGCCTACAAGGATTATGGGATTTTCAAATCTTATAAAGCAAAGAAATCTGTAGATAAAAATGCTTGTATTGCTTTGTTCAACAACTCAATCGCTGATTTTCAGAAAATTTTAACCATGCAACCGCTGAGGAAAGATGTAATGTCGTTGATTGATTATGTGAAGGCGCAGTCTGCAAGTATGAAATAGCAGTAAGAACTACTACTTTAACTTTCCGATGATCTTATAGTTTTTTGAACTTAATAGTTTAACCTTCTGCTGGTTTTGGATAAAGTATAAACTGTCGGGATAGTAAAGTAGCGTATCTGTAGAATTGTAAAGGTAATTCTCGGTCGCTTTGAAAATCTTTATTCCAGTAATTTTTTCACCAGCTTTAGTTATTTCTATTTTTTTAACGGGTATTTTCGGATTTTCAGTGCTATAGCTGGTAACAGTGCCATTTTGTATAACTGTAAATTCTCCTGCCCATGCCGCTTTGTTAATATCTGAATTACTAAAGCTTACCAACTCGGTTTTCCAGTCGCTTATCGTTGTTGACCTTTTTTCGGCTTTACCTACAGCAATTACATCCTTAATAATAGTTGGATTTGTTTTTTGCAAACGATTAGCCTCGTTTGTAAAATATCCTGTAATATCAAAATAAGTAGGCGCATTTGCCTTTTTACTTTCCTGCTGAGCGCAAGAAAATAGAAATAAGACAAATACACCTAAAATAAGTTGTTTCATTATACTAAACAGTTTCCTGTCATAATAGCAGGAGCTTCTAAGCCCATAATTTTTAAAACGGTTGGTCCAATATCACCTAATTTGCCATCAGCAATAGTTTTGTAGTCTTTATCAACCAAAATACATGGTACAAGGTTAGTAGTATGGGCAGTGTTTACAGAGCCGTCAGCGTTTAGCATAAATTCGGCATTGCCATGATCTGCCAAGATAATAAATGAATAACCGTTCGCAATTCCAGTTTCTACTACCTTGCGTGCACAACTATCAACTGTTTCTACCGCTTTAACTACTGCTTCAAACACGCCAGTGTGTCCTACCATATCTGGGTTAGCAAAGTTTAGGCAGACGAAATCTGGCCATTTGCTTTCTAACTCCTTCACTATAGCTTCTGTAATTCCTGCAGCACTCATTTCTGGCTGTAAATCGTAAGTAGCTACTTTTGGTGAAGGCACCAATATTCGTTTCTCATTAAAAAATTCTTTCTCTCTTCCGCCAGAAAAGAAAAAAGTAACATGCGGATATTTCTCCGTTTCGGCAATTCTGATCTGGTTTTTATTGTTTGCTTCCAAAACTTCGCCTAATGTGTTGCTCAGATCATCTTTTGTGAAAATTACGTTTACATTTTCGAAACTTTCATCATAGCTTGTCATGGTAACGTAGTACAAAGGAAGTTTGCACATTCCTTGCTCTGGAAAATCTTTTTGGCAAAGCGCTTGGGTAATTTCTCTACCTCTATCTGTACGGTAATTGAAACAGATGACCACATCTCCTTCCTTTATCGTAGCCGTTGGGTTGCCTTGATCATCAGTAATTACAATTGGTTTAACAAACTCATCAGTAATTCCCTGAGAGTAAGAATGCTGTATGGCAAGTTCAGGACTGCTAAATTTTTCACCAATGCCGTTCACCATTACATCATAAGCCAGTTTTACCCTTTCCCAACGATTATCTCTGTCCATAGCATAATACCTACCCACCAAACTTGCAACTTTACCTGCTGAACTTGCAAGATGCTCATCCAATGCGGCAATGTAAGCTAAACCTCCATTTGGGTCTGTATCTCTGCCGTCTAAAAAAGCATGAATAAACACATCTTTCAGTTCATTTTCTTTGGCAATATCGCAAAGTGCCTTTAAATGGCTGATGTGTGCGTGTACACCACCATCGGAAACTAATCCAATAAGGTGCACAGGTTTATTGTTCTGTTTTGCATAAGCAAATGCTTCGAGCAAAGTAGTATTTGTATTCAAAAACTTCTCAGTAATGGAGTTATTGATGCGTCCCAGTTCTTGGTAAACTACTCTTCCAGCACCTAAATTCATATGTCCCACTTCCGAATTACCCATTTGTCCCGCAGGTAAACCTACTGCTTCGCCTGAAGCCTCTAGTTTTGAGTTAGGATAATTAGCTAATAATGAATCGAAAAAAGGAGTATGGGCAGCGTAGGCGGCATCAGAATTATCTTTTTTGCCGTAACCCCAACCATCAAGAATTAGTAGTACCAATTTTTTAGCTTCCATCTGATATAATTTTGTTGTGTTTTGTATTACGTTATTTGCAAATATACGCTAAATTAAGCCCTAAACCCAATATTTTAGATTTAAAAATAGGTAAATGGCATAGTTTTGGCTGTAAGTTTGCTTTAGCTTTTAAGGATCATGTTTAAATCTATACTTGCGCTCATGGTTATGTTTCTGCATTTTACGCCTCAACAGGCTATGCAGGTAGATATTGCCGATGATTTAGCGACAAATTTTCGACAAGGAAACTCTAAAGAAATTGCTAAAAGTTTTGCGCCGTCTATAGAACTAATCATCATAGATCAAGAAGATGTATATAATAGAGCACAGGCTGAACAAATTCTTAAAGATTTTTTTCTGAAAAACCAGCCAAGTAAAACAAGTATTATTCATAAGCTCAGTAATAGTCCAAATTATAGGCTCACTATTCTCTCTTTAACAACTAAAACAGAAAAATTTAGGGTTACCGTTACAATGAAAAAAACTGGTAATGCTTTTTTAATCACTGAGTTAAGGATAGAACCTGAGAGATAATTCCATATTGATGCGCATTTTGCTATTTTTGTGGCAAATTATATCGCATTGGATAAGCAAATCATAGATCAATTTATTAAAAATGCAATTGCCGAAGATGTTGGCGATGGAGATCATACTTCATTGTCTACCATACCTGAGGGCACGCAAGGAAAAGCGAAGTTAATTGTAAAAGAAAAAGGTATTTTAGCAGGGGTAGAACTTGCATTAGAGATTTTTCATCAAGTAGATCCGCTTCTTAAAGTAGATGTTCTTCTAAATGACGGACAAGAAGTAAATCCTGGAGATATTGCGCTCACTGTTCACGGTAGTACACATGCAATATTGCTGGCAGAGCGTTTGGTCTTAAACTGTATGCAGCGTATGAGTGGTATCGCCACTAAAACAAATCGTATTGTAAAGAGTTTAGAAGGGTATAAAACTAAAGTGCTTGATACTCGCAAAACTACGCCAGGATTAAGATATCTTGAAAAATGGGCAGTTAGAATTGGTGGCGGCGTTAATCATCGAATTGGTTTGTACGATATGATCTTAATTAAAGACAATCATGTAGATTATGCAGGTGGTATCCATAATGCAATCAATCAAGCTAAAAGTTATTTGAAAGATACTGGTAAGCAATTACAAATTGAGATAGAAGTACGTAACTTAGAGGAGCTGCAACAGGTTTTATCAATTGGCGGAGTAGACAGAATTATGTTAGATAATTTTGAGCTACCACGTTTGAAACAAGCTGTTGAAATGATTGATGGAAAGTTTGTAACTGAAGCTTCAGGAGGCATTATTGAAGAGAATGTTACTGATTATGCTGCTTGTGGAGTAGATTACATTTCAATGGGTGCATTAACACATTCGGTAAAAAGCCTAGATTTAAGTTTAAAAGCTTTTTAATAACCATAATTTACGAAACCGTTTTTTTTATTATCATTGTAGCTAAATGATTTCAATTTATTCCATTTCTGCGCTAATTGCAGCTTATCTTCTGGGGTCTATTCCTACAGCAGTGTGGCTAGGGCAGGCATTCTACGGTATTGATGTGAGGGAGTACGGAAGTGGAAACGCTGGAGCTACCAACACATTTAGGGTTTTAGGTAAAAAGCCAGGTATTATTGTAATGACCATCGATATTATGAAGGGATTTACAGCTACCAAATTAGCATATCTAATAGGACTTTCTGTTACAGGACCAAAATATTCTGCACAATTTGTAAACTACGAGCTTGCACTTGGCGTAATTGCCGTAATGGGTCACTTATTCCCAATTTTTGCTGGTTTTAGAGGTGGAAAGGGAGTGGCTACTTTGTTCGGTATGGTGCTCGCTGTTAATCCTTTGGCAGCGCTTTTATGTGTAAGCGTTTTTGTAACTGTACTTCTCGTTTCTAAATATGTTTCCTTAAGTTCTATCTGTGCCGGATTTACTTTTCCGTTGGGCACAGTTTTTGTTTTTCAATCGTCTGTAAAAGCGGAAGTGCTCTACAGCATTTGTGTATGCGTTCTGATCTTGGTAACGCATCAGAAAAATATAGAGCGTCTGCTAAAAGGAAAAGAATCTAAAGTGTATCTATTTAAGAAAAAACAAGCTTAGCACAAAACTGCAAACAAATTTGCTTGCAAAATAGTTATGTGTTGGGTGATAAATTTACAATGATGAAAAAAACAATGATTTTTGGTCTGGCAACTGCATTACTTGCCATTTCCTCGTGTTCAACTGTTCCATTAACTGGGCGTAGCAGGTTAAGTTTGGTAGACGATAGCCAGCTGCAACAGCAAGCAGCAATTGGTTATGCTCAATTGTTAAGCGATCCGCAAACTAAAGTGGTATCTTCAAGCAATGCCAATGCTGCTATGGTAAAACGTGTAGGACAAAAAATTGCTACTGCCGTTACTCAGTATATGAACCAAAATGGCTATGGAGATCAAATTGCCAACTATAAATGGGAATACAATTTAATTGATAGTAAGGAAATTAACGCTTGGTGTATGCCAGGTGGTAAAATTGCGGTTTATACGGGTATATTGCCCGTTACAAAAGACGAAGCTGGTTTGGCTACTGTAATGGGACACGAAGTGGCTCACGCCATTGCGCAACACTCAGCAGAAAGAGCGTCGCAAATGACAGTTGCTCAGGGCGTTGGTACTGCGGTGGGTGTGGCTAGTGCAAACTCTAAATATGCCCAGTATATCAATACCGCTTATGGTATTGGCGGGCAGTTAGCTATTTTGAGCTATGGCAGAAATCAGGAATTGGAAGCTGATAAAATGGGATTAGCATTTATGGCAATGGCAGGATATAATCCAAACAACGCTATTGGATTTTGGCAGAGAATGGCACAAGCGAGCTCTGGTTCTCAAAAACCACCAGCATTTTTAAGCACCCACCCTTCAGATCAATCTCGTATTGCTCAAATACAAAAAGCATTGCCAGAGGCGATGAAATATTATAAAGGGAAATAACCCTTAGCCCCTAAATGGGAGTTTTTTTGAAATAGTGCTTTGTAAGATTTTTGCAAAGCATTATTTTTTTGCTCCAAATTCGGAAGTCCCTTTAGGGGGTTGGGGTTAATACGCTCATGATTGCTGAGGCTTTCACTAGGCATTCTTCATATTCCTTTTCCGGATCAGATTCATAAGTGATAGCGCCACCTACTTGGAACGATAAATAAGCACTTTCTTCATTATAAAGAATACTTCTAATGATTACGTTAAAATCAAAATCACCGTTCGGGTTGATGTAGCCAAAAGAACCAGAATAGGCACCTCTCTTACTTCTTTCATATTCATCAATAAGTTGCATGGCACGTAATTTTGGTGCGCCGGTCATAGATCCCATTGGGAAGGTATTCTTGATAGCATCTATAAAATGCACATCCGGAGATAATTCACAACTAATGCTAGAGATCATTTGGTGTACTTGTGGAAAAGTATAAATTCCAAACAACTCATCTACTTTTACCGTACCTTTTACCGCACTTTTCGTCAAGTCGTTTCTCACCAAATCTACAATCATTACATTTTCTGCTTGTTCTTTTTTGCTGTTTTTTAAATCCGCTTTGATGCGTAAATCTTCGTCAATATCAATGCTTCTTTTAGCTGTTCCTTTAATCGGTTGCGAAGTCAGGATATTTCCACGCTTAGATAAAAACCTTTCTGGCGTAGCCGATAATATATACTTGTTGCCAATTTTGAAAAAACCTGCAAATGGAGTAGGGGAAATAGCAGTTAAATGATGATAAACTGCCAATGGATTAATCATTGCATTTTCTGAAAAAAACTCTTGGCAAAAATTCATTTCATACACGTCGCCGCGTTTAATGTGCTCTTTAACCTTTTCAATACTAGCTACATAATCTTCACGAGTAAACTTCTGTTCGATATGTATATCTAAAGTAACTGTATTGTTTTCTAAACTTATTTGATCAATTTTTTTAAGGATATCTTTATCACCTTTTAAAACTTGAATCTCATTGCCTTTAATAGCTATTAAGCTATAAGGAACAAAAAAATAAAGATCTGGAAAGTATAATTTATCACTTTTTGAATTCGGAATATCCTCCATTTCACCTTTTAAATCATAAGTGAATAGACCAAACATCCAAGTTTTGTTCTCGTCAACAAATGGTTTCAGGAGTTTAAATGCATTGCCAGTAGAAGCAGTAAGCTCTTGGTCTTTTCCAAAAGCAATTAAACAATCGTGCTTGCCATACTTGTCTTCGTATTTGTGAGAATCTAAATAACAACAAACCTCGAAGCTTGAAGCGTACTGTAATGCTTTTTGTTTAAAATTAGAGATCTGCTGGTGGGTCATTTTATTACAAGACAAAGGTAAAAAAATGTAATAGAAGCAATCTTATAATTTATATCTTTCCAACTTAATTATTAATCATTTTTATGAAGAAAAATATCTTAACGCTTTGCTTGCTAATTGGAAGTTGTTTTGTAGCAAATGCCCAGAAATCGGCAAAAGCCAGCTATAGCGAATTTATGGGTTACAGAACAGGCAAGGGAGATGAGAGTAAAATTAAGAAAATCACAGCTCTGCTAGAACAGAAAGATCAGTTGTCGGTAAAGCAGGTAGCTAATCTTGAATTTCAATTGGGAAGGATGTACGAAGACATTAAAGATCCTGAAAATGCATTGTTACATTATTTAGAGTCAATTAAAGGCGAACCAAATTATACGGTGATCCATCGAGCAATGGGTTTTATTTATCTGGACAAAACTAAGCCCATTATAGCTGAGATGAATGAAGCTAAAGCAACAAAAAATGCTGTAGCAAATGCAAAAGCTTTTGAGAAATATAAGGCAATGGTAAAAAAGGCTTTGCCTCATTTCGAAAAATATCAAGCTTGTGAGACAGATGAGGAGACACAAACCATGATTTCTAATCTTTACAAAAGCATTAAGGAACCACAGGCAATCACCACTTTACCAAATCGTTTGAAACCTCTAGCACAAAATTGTGTAACGTTGTTAGAAGACGAATAAAAGTAAAAAAGCTCCGAAAATTTTTCGGAGCTTTTTATTTATCTAAGCTTTGTTTATTTCAAAGTCAAAGTTTGTGTTCTGTCTGGACCAACCGATAAAAATTTGATTGGCACTTCTAGCTCTTTTTCCAAGAATTCGATATAAGCATTTAACTGTGCAGGGATTTGATCAGTGGAAGTGATGCCAGTTAAATCAGTTTTCCAGCCTTCAATAGCTTTTAAAACTGGTTTCGGCGCTACTGTGATGATATCGTAAGGCATATAATCGATCGTTTGACCATCGTGCTCATAATGAGTACAAGCGTAAATAGTGTCGAAACCATCCAATACGTCAGCTTTCATCATAATTAATTCGGTAACACCATTTAACATGATGGCATATTTCAATGCTGGAAGATCAATCCATCCGCAACGACGAGCTCTACCTGTAGTTGCTCCGAACTCGTGACCCACAGCACGTAATGTTTCTCCAGTTTCGTCGAATAATTCAGTGGGGAATGGACCACCACCAACTCTAGTGCAATACGCTTTGAAGATACCATAAACATCACCAACTTTATTAGGAGCAATACCTAAACCGGTACAAGCGCCAGCAGTGGTTGTGTTAGATGAAGTTACAAATGGGTAAGAACCAAAATCAACATCTAACAATGCACCTTGAGCACCTTCTGCCAAAACCTTTTTGCCTTCTTTTAGGTAGCCATTTACAAAATGCTCACTATCTACATGAGGAATAGATTTGATGAACTCGATAGCTTCAAAAAATGCCGCTTCTTTCTCCGTTAAATCATATTCAAACTCGTAGTGAGATAGGATTTCTTTATGTTTCTGTACTAATTTTTCGTATCTCTCTTTAAAGTCTGGCAGCGTAGTGTCTCCAACACGGATACCGTTTCTGCCAGTTTTGTCCATATAAGTTGGACCAATACCTTTTAATGTAGAACCAATTTTACCAGCACCCATTTTTTGCTCGTTAGCGGCATCTAATAATTGGTGAGTAGGTAAAATTAAGTGCGCTTTACGTGCCAAAACTAGTTTTTGTTTACCAACAGGATCGTGGCCAGCAGCTCTTAAATTATCTAATTCTCTTTTTAAAATGATCGGGTCAATTACAACACCATTTCCTATAAGGTTCATGGTTTTTTCGTTAAAAATGCCTGATGGAATAGTGTTAAGTACGAATTTTTTGCCATCGAACTCTAGGGTGTGCCCAGCATTTGGACCGCCTTGAAAACGAGCTATTAAATCGTATTGAGGACTAAGAACGTCAACGATTTTTCCTTTACCTTCATCGCCCCATTGTAGGCCTAGTAGTACATCTACTTGCGTCATTATTTTAAATTAAGAGAATATTGGTTTTATAAATAATTAGTGTGCTTTGTTTTTAATGGTTGCTGCGGCGCTGCAATCGAAACATACTCCATAAAGGTTTAAAGAGTGATGTTTGATGTCGAATTTTAGTAAATCGCCCACCATATTTTGGATTTGACCAATACGAGGATCGCAAAACTCTACCACTTTACCACAATCTATACAAATAACGTGGTCGTGTTGGTGATAGCCGTACGATTTTTCGAACTGTGCCATGTTCTTGCCGAATTGGTGTTTTGTTACCAAATCACAAGAAACTAGAAGCTCTAGCGTGTTATAAACGGTAGCCCTACTTACACGGTATTTTTGATTTTTCATGTGTATGTAAAGGGTCTCTACGTCAAAGTGATCATCTCTTGAGTAGATTTCTTCTAAAATAGCAAAACGCTCAGGGGTTTTTCTTAAGTTTTTGTTTTCGAGATAGGCTTCGAATATCTTTCTAACCAACTCACTTGTGTTCTGTTCAGACATAGTTTTAAACTCCAACCAAAGGTAGTTAAATGATTACAGAGATTAAAGAACTAGACAGTTTTATGTTGATAAAATGATAGATTGTTGAATTGTTTTATGGTAGACTTACAAAGTTTTTAAAACTTCGTAAGTCTAGGTAGTAGGTTATGCATCAAACCTAGTCACACCAGTGATGCCTTTTACTGCTAAAAGATTTTTAATCAAATTATCTAGATGTTCCTTATCGTTTACGAAAACTTTAATTGAGCCGTCAAAAATTCCATCATCGGTATCGATAGTAATTGAGCGAATATTAACCTTAAAATCGTTTGAAATTACTTTGGTTAAACTATTGATTAAACCTACATCGTCAATTCCTACTATTCTTAATCCTGTTAAGAAACTTAATTCTTGTTGCTTGTTCCATTTTGCTTTAACCACACGGTAGCCATAATTGGCCATCAGCTGTGCTGCATTAGGGCAATTAGTTCTATGTATCTTAATACCTTCGTTTACGGTCACAAAGCCAAAAACGTCATCTCCCGGAATTGGGTTACAGCAGGCAGCTAACGTGTAGTCTATCTTTTGTAGATCTTCGCCAATTAAAAGTACATCAGATTCTGGACCCTTAACTTTTTTAAGTAATGCATCTATGCGGTCATTGTCCGAACCTCTTTCGTTACCACGATTTTCGATCTCTTTTTCGCCAGCGAGGTACTCTTTTAAATCTTTCAATTCTATTTTACCTGTGGCAACAGAAATGAATAGATCTTGCGTAGATTGCAGTTTAAAGAAATAACTTAGTTTGTTAAGATTATCGGTATTGTAGGTGATTTTAAGGGATTTTAGTTTACGTTCTAAAATTTCCTTTCCTTCTTCTGCAATTTTTCGTTTTTCTTCTTTTAAGGATGACTTGATCTTAGATTTCGCTTTGGCCGTCATCACAATATTCAGCCAATCTTCTTTCGGTGTTTGCTTGCTAGATGTAATGATCTCTACCTGATCGCCATTTTGAAGCTTATAAGAAAGTGGCACTAATTTGTGATTTACTTTAGCGCCAATACATTTTGCACCAATATCGGTATGGATCTCAAATGCAAAATCTAACGCAGTTGCACCTAAAGGTAATTGCAATAAAGCACCTTTTGGGGTAAAAATGAAAATCTCATCAGAGAAAAGGTTCATTTTGAAATCATCCAAGAAGTCTAAAGCATTAGACTCAGGGTTGCTCAGCATTTCCCTTACTTTCTGGATCCATTGGTCAAGACCATTATCATTACTGCTTTCTTTGTATTTCCAGTGTGCGGCAAAACCTTTTTCAGCAATTTCGTTCATTCTTTGCGTTCGAATTTGCACTTCTACCCATTGCCCTTTTGGCCCCATCACGGTAGTATGTAAAGATTCGTAACCATTTCCTTTTGGCGATGAAACCCAGTCACGCAAACGATCGGGATTTGGCCGGTACAAATCGGTAACTATAGAATAAGCTTTCCAACAATCCGCTTTTTCACTTTCTGGAGCACTGTCTAATATAATTCTGATAGCAAAAAGATCGTATACCTCTTCAAAAGGTATGTTCTTTTTCTTCATCTTATTCCATATTGAATGGATAGATTTCGGACGACCGTAAATGTTGGCTATTAATCCCTGCTCAGCTAAAATATCATTGATAGGCTCGACAAAAGCCTTTATAAAAGCATTTCTTTCAGCTTTTTTCTCGTTAAGTTGTGTGGCGATGTATTTGTAGGTGTCTGGTTCCAAATACTTCATAGACAAATCTTCTAGTTCAGATTTGATAGCATATAAACCTAATCTGTGGGCTAGTGGTGCGTACAAATAAATGGTTTCTGATGCTATTTTCAGTTGTTTGTGACGAGGCATAAAATCCATCGTACGCATATTGTGCAACCTATCTGCCAGCTTAATTAAAATTACCCTTACATCATCTGCTAGGGTAAGTAACATTTTTCTAAAATTCTCTGCCTGTAAAGAACTGTTAGTGTCAAATACGCCAGATATCTTGGTTAAACCATCGATAATTTTAGCGGTTTTTTTGCCAAACTCACGCTCAATATCTTCCAAAGTAATGTCGGTGTCCTCAACCACATCGTGCAGCAAAGCACATACAATCGATGTGGTACCTAATCCAATTTCTTCGGCAGCAATTTGTGCAACTGCAATTGGATGGTAAATGTAAGGTTCGCCAGACTTACGGCGCATATCTTTGTGGCTCTCCAAAGCCATGTCAAATGCCTTACGTATTTCTTTTTTATCTCCTCTTTGTAACGTTGATTTACAGGCACGTAGCAAAGCCCGATACCTTTTTAGTATTTCCTTTTTCTCGACTTCCAGATCTATAACTAAAGTATTCTTCATTTGTATTTTCTAGGTAAAATTATAGTAATATTAAACTATAAAGTATTATATTAGGTTTGTAGTTAAAACGAATATATAAAAATAGCGCTAACTTTGAATAGGCATAAATTTATGAATTTTTATCGTCTTTTTGCTCTTTCAATTGTCATGATTGCTGGTTTTTGTGCCCAAGCACAAGACAGCACATCTAAAGCTATTTGGCCAAATTTAGGCAAAAATGATACCATTCGTGTAGCCGCCACGGTAGATGGAGGCTTTATGATTCCATGGATTGGTTTAAGGGAGGTAGTGATCTACGGTCAACGGATTTGGAAGTCGCCACAAGAGCAAGCTGCCTATAACAGGCTGAGATATAATGTGCTGAAAGTGATGCCTTATGCGTTGTTTGCGAAGCGTAGATACGAGCAATTAGAGCGTGAGCTAGCTTTGGTATCAGATAAAAAGGAACAAAAGCGCTTAGTAAAGCAATGCGATAATGAAATTAAGAAAATGTTCAACACTGAAATTAAGGAGTTGACCATTACACAAGGACAAATACTAACTAAATTAATTGATAGGGAAGTTGGGCGAACAACGTACGATATTGTGAAGGAAACAAAAGGTAAATTTGCCGCTTTTTCCTATCAACTGGTCGCTAGAGTGGTTGGTCATAACTTAAAAAGCACGTACAGCGTTCAGGAAGATAGAGATATCGAATCGATCATTAAGGGGTCTGGCTACTATCAGTAAGGTTAAAATATGAATGTAACTCCAACAGTGTATCCATTTAAGGCTCGCCTTATTAATGGAACAGAAAAAAACTTGGCCGATTACAAAGGCAAAGTATTGTTGATCGTAAACACAGCTTCTGGTTGTGGTTTTACACCCCAGTTGAAAGAACTACAACAAATCAGAGAAGAATTTTCTGCACAAGGTTTCGAAATTTTAGGTTTTCCTTCTAATGATTTTGGTAAGCAAGAACCTTTGGATGGCAAAGCCATCAATGAGTTTTGCGAAGTAAATTATGGTGTGAATTTCCCAATTTTCGATAAGGTAATGATTAGGGGAAAGGAAGCTCATCCCTTATTTAAATTTTTGGCAGATAAGAAGCAAAATGGAAATTTGACTTCTACACCCCGTTGGAATTTCCATAAATACCTGATCAATAAAAAAGGCGAAGTGGTTGAATACTTTTTCCCGTTCACGAAGCCAACTTCATCTAAAGTGAAGAAAAAAATACTACGTCTCTTACAAGAAAATGTCTAAATTATAAAGCACAAAGACACCAGGAGCACAGAATAAAATCGCTTTGTGCTGTTAGTGTCTTTGTGGTAAAATTAAGGTACGAATGAAATTAGATTTATTGGTTTTAGCAGTTCATCCTGATGATGCAGAATTAGGCTGTTCGGGTACTATTATCAAACATATTGCGCAAGGTAAAAAAGTAGGAATTGTAGATTTTACCAGAGGCGAACTTGGAACTCGCGGTACGGCTGAAACTCGTGCAGAAGAGTCGAAAAATGCTTCTGCTATCATGGGTATACACGCTAGAGAAAACATTGGCATAAGAGACGGATTTTTCAAAAACGATGAAGCACATCAGCTAGAAGTGGTGAAGATGATCCGCAAATACCAGCCTGAGATTGTGCTTACTAATGCGCTATACGATCGTCATCCTGATCATGGTAGAGCTTCGGATTTGGCTAACGACGCAATTTTTCTTTCTGGATTAAGGAGGATTGAAACGGAGCTGGATAGTATAAAACAAGAACCTTGGCGACCACGTTTAACGCTGCAGTATATCCAAGACACCTATATCAAACCGGATATTATCATCGATATTTCTGAGCAAATGGAGCAAAAAATAGAGGCCATCAAAGCTTTTAAAACCCAATTTGATAGCCCAGATGAAAACGAACCTCAAACCTATATTTCTACGCCTGCTTTTCTACAATCTGTAATTGCCAGAGCTAGGGAAATGGGTAAGAACATTGGTGCCGAATATGGCGAAGGCTTTACATCTAGGAAACTTTTGGGTGTAGAAAGTTTGTTTGATTTGAGGTAGAAATCTTCCAAAAGCCAACAATTTAGGGGATTTCTTGTTTTGTATGGAGGTAACGAGGTCTTGCAATAGTAGGACTTCAAACTTTTACATTAAAACATATCCCATCTATGGCTAATCTATTTTCCTCTTTAAAAAACGCTTATCAATTATTTAAAAGTGTAGATTTTCAGAAACTGGATGCACTTTCTAAGAAAGTTGATCTACCTAAAATGGTAGAAACAATTTCTAGTCTCGACGAAAAGCAATTACAAGGTATGATGAAAATGATGGGCGGAAATTCTCGTAAGAAAGAATTGCCACCTATTGAAGGAGATTTTTATCAACTTGGAGAAGAAGCCTTAAACGAAGAAGACCGAGCTTTACAGTTAAAAGTGAGAGCTTTCTTGGAAAAGGAAGTAAAACCAATTGTTAACGATTATTGGTTGCGAGCTGAGTTTCCCCACGAAATTATACCAAAAATTGCTGAACTGAATGTTTGTGGTTTGGTTTACAAAGGTTACGGTTGCGCAGGCAAATCTAACCTCATGGAGGGTATTTTAGCCATGGAGTTGGCTCGTATTGATACATCTATGTCTACTTTTTTTGGCGTACAGAGCGGTTTAGCCATGGGTAGCATTTACCTGTGCGGTTCCGAAGAGCAAAAGCAAGAATGGTTGCCGTCTATGCAACAATTTAAAACTATTGGAGCTTTTGGATTGACAGAACCAGAAGTTGGTTCTGGCGCCGCTGGAGGATTGACGACCACCGTTAAACGCAAAGGAAATAAATGGATTATTAATGGGCAAAAGAAGTGGATTGGCAATGCTACGTTTGCTGACGTAACTATTATTTGGGCCCGAGATTTAGATGATAACCAAGTAAAAGGTTTCTTGGTAAGGAAAGGTACACCTGGAATATCTGTAGAAAAAATGCAGGATAAAATGGCTTTGCGTATTGTGCAAAACGGTTTAATTACGCTTAATAATTGCGAAGTAGACGAGGCAGACAGGTTACAAAATGCTAATTCTTTTAAAGATACCGCTAAGGTTTTGCAAATGACTAGGGCTGGAGTTGCTTGGCAGGCAGTAGGTTGTGCAAGAGGAGCTTACGAGGCAGCTTTGGCCTATACACAAAAGCGTAAGCAATTTGGTAGGCCTATCTCATCTTTTCAGTTGATCCAAAATCATTTGGTAGAGATGTTATCTAACCTAACTGCCATGCAGACTTTGTGTTTCCGGTTGTCGCAACTGCAAGATCAAAATTTATTGACCGATGAGCATGCCTCTTTGGCCAAAGTTTTCTGTTCTATGCGCACCCGCGATGTGGTGAGTAGAGCAAGAGAGGTGATGGGTGGTAATGGCATTTTGTTAGAGTATGATGTGGCTCGCTTTGTAGCAGATGCCGAGGCAATTTACTCTTACGAAGGCACGAAGGAAATCAACACCTTAATTGTGGGTAGGGCAATTACCGGTCATTCGGCGTTTGTTTAGAAAATTTATTTGGAAAAGAATGGAGGTAGCTTTTGGCCTTTGTAGTCCTGCTTTTTGTTGCTCCCGATAAGACCTGTTTAAGATTAACGGCAGTGAGTTAAATCGGGAACCACTTCAATCAGGTTTAATTAACTACCTGCATTGCTAAAAACTACCTTCTTTAGCCTGTGCTTAGGCTAACAATCTTCGATAGATGTACGTTTGTTGCCAACTAGCCCCGGTTGTAGCGCTTACCCTGCAGCGAGGAAGTATGACGAAGCGAAGCGTAAAAGCGAAAAACGGGACTGCAGTTATTGTTTTGCAGAAATTTGCGCTTCTAAAAGTTATTTGAACGGCCATTTAAGCAAGCCTACGTTGCCCATAGCACTCTTCTCATAAAGTGCAAAACAGTTGGTGTTGTATTGAGCATCAAAATTAATATCGCCTGGTACTAATTGTGATGGAGCACCTTTGCCTTCAAAAAAGTAATAAACCTTGGTGTTGCCATACTTGGTATGCGGCATTAAATCGCCATATTCTTTGAGTTGTGCGGCGGTGGTATCTTTAACCGTAACAGCGTAAATGCGCTGTACAGGGCCAGTATTATTTTCGTTTCTATAGTTGGCAATTTCGGTAAAACCACCCTTCAAATCTTCAATTCCAGATTGCGTGAAAGTATCTTTTAGCATCCAGCCAATTAAAGCAATAGCCAATAGTGCTAGTCCAATTTTTTTCATGTTTCGAAGTTAATGCAAATTGACTTTCGGTTTGTAGGAGCGAAGTAAAGAAATAGAAAAACCATTAAGAATTAAGCTTTAAATAGCCTTAAACTCTTAATGGTTTAAAAATTAATATGCCGTTTTGGCGAAGCTTATTACAGCGTAGGCAATATTTTGTGCATTATTTCTATTCCCTCGTCAATATGTTTTTTCTCTATGCAAAGTGCTGGTCTAAAACGGATGGTTTGGTTGCCGCAACCTAGAAACATTACGTTGTTTTCCATTCCTTTCTCTACAAACTTGTTTCTCATATCCTTATCAGGAAAATCAAAAGAGCAAAGTAAGCCTCTTCCACGAACATTGCTCATTTTGTCGTATTTGTTAGCTAATTCGTGCAGTTGGTTTTTTAAGTATTCGCCAACATTAGCTGCATTTTCACAAAGTTGGTCTTCTGCTACGATGCTTAAAATTTGGGTAGAACGTACCATGTCTACCAAATTGCCGCCCCAAGTTGAGTTAATTCGAGAAGGAACTTTGAATACGTTGCCATCAACTTCATTAACCTTATTGCCTACTAGAATGCCACATATCTGCATTTTTTTACCAAAAGTTAAAATGTCTGGTCTAGCTTGCTCATTAAAATGTTGGTGGCACCAGAATTTTCCTGTTAAACCAACGCCCGTTTGAATTTCGTCGTAAATCAACATCGCATCGTTTTCATCTGCCAGTTGGCGTAGCTTTACTAAAAATTCTTCACGAATATGGTTGTCGCCACCTTCAGATTGAATTGGCTCGATGATAATGGCACAAACGTCGTCCTTGTTATCTGCAAAGGCCTGCTTAATTTGAGCTAAAGAAGCGGCTTCAGTTTGTGCTGCAACTTTTAGGTTTTCTTCATTTAAAGGAAACTTTAGCTGCGGCGTACTTACTCTAGGCCAGTCAAACTTGGCAAACCATTTGGTTTTATCTGGTAAGGTGTTGGTTAAACTAAGGGTGTAGCCACTTCTGCCATGAAATGCTTTCTCAAAATGGATTACCTTAAAGCCTTTTTCTTCTTTGTAACCTTTAGCAAAGTTTTTTTGAACCTTCCAATCCATTGCTACTTTAAGTGCATTTTCTACGGCTAATGCGCCGCCAGCAATAAAGAAGGCATGCGGTAAATAATCTGGAATACCAACACGAGAAAATGTATTTACAAACTCTGCATACTGTTGTGTGTAAACATCTGAGTTTGATGGATTAGCCAGTGCAGCTAGTAGCAGGTTATGTTTAAAGGCTTCATCGTTTACCATTTTTGGATGATTGTAACCTAAAGGAACGGAAGCAAAGCAGGTGAAAAAGTCTAAAAGTTTGCGATTGTATTTCGAATCGTAAATATAAGCGCCGTTACTTTTTTCCATGTCGTAGGTAAGGTCGTAACCATCGGCAAGAATGTGTTTTTTTAGCGCTTGTGAAACTTGGTCTGCAGCAACATTTAATTGATACATAAATTTGAGTTTTGGTTGAAATCAAATTTATATAAATGTGCCAAAATATCAAATTTAGAGGGTTTTTGAACTCGGAGTTCAAAAACTAGGTTTAAAACGTTTAAAGTTGGATTTTGCCTAAAACTTTGACAGCTTTTAAAAAATGTGGAAAAATATTTTGATTGATTTGTGTAAAAATGCCTCTTTTTTTCGGGGAAAATCAAATCATTTAGATTGAAAAATTGATACTGAAGCTGATTATTGATGAGTGGCCCGATGTAAAACATTCATTACATTTCTCGAAAAGTAAAACGCAAACGTTTGCGTTTTAGAACATCCTTCAGTTGCTAATTTCTTTTAACTATTTTTATTGAAAGGGCATTTTAACTGTTGCCTGTTTTTAGCTGTAAAGCAACATACATAGTTCGCATATAAATATATCCCAGATAATGAATAGAAAAGAGTTTCTAAAGGCTTCATCCATATTTACGGCAGCTACTTTCGTGCCTCTTAATCATGTTTTTGCAATTCAAAGTGAGAAGGAAATTCGAGTGGGCCTTATTGGGGTAAATGGAATGGGATGGTCCAATTTGAATGCTATTTTGAAAAATACTCGAGTAGTATGTACTGCCCTATGCGATGTAGATGAAAATGTATTAAATAAGCGTAAAACAGAATTGGCTGATAGAGGGATTAAGGTGAAGACATTCATTTCCTATCAAGAAATGTTAAATGGAGATTTGGTAGATGCTGTTATTGTTGCTACACCAGATCATTGGCATTGCTTACAATTGGTAGATTCAGTGAAAGCTGGAAAGCATGTGTACGTCGAAAAACCGATAGGCAACTCCATAAAAGAATGTGATGTAATGGTAAGTGCTGTTAAAAATAGCGCAAGCATTGTGCAGGTTGGGCAATGGCAACGTAGTCAGCAGCATTTTCTGGATGCTATAGATTTTGTGCATTCTGGTAAACTAGGTAAGATAAGAACGGTAAAGGCTTGGTCTTATTTAGATTGGAAAAAGACAATTGTAAATAAACCAGATGCTGCGGTACCAAAAGGTGTAAATTATGATTTATGGTTGGGACCAGCAGAAAAAAAACCATTTAACCCGAATAGATTTCATTTTGAATTTCGCTGGTTTTGGGATTACGCAGGAGGTTTAATGACAGATTGGGGAGTACACCTCTTGGATTATGCATTGCTCGGAATGAAAGTTTCTGACCCAATTTCTGTGCTGGCGTCTGGTGGAAAGTTTGCAGACCCGAATGGAGCCGCAGAAACACCAGATACTTTAAATGTAATCTATGAATTTGATGATTTTAGCGTACAATGGGAGCATGCCATAGGAATTGGACTTGGTTTGTACGGCAGAAGTAACGGCGTTGCATTTATTGGAAATAATGGCACGTTGGTGCTTAATAGAAATGGCTGGGAAGTTATTTCGGAGAGAGGTAGAATGGAAGCGGTTTCTTTACAAAAGTCTAACAATAGAGGACTAGAGCTACACATGGAAAATTTTGTTGAAGCCATCACTAAAAAAGATAGCTCAATACTAAAAGCTCCCATCCAAGTTGGCGCCAACATCGCTGCATTTTCTCAGATGGGAAACATAGCCTATCGCACAGGCAAAAAGCTTTATTGGGATCGTAGCAAGCGTAAATTTACAGATAGAGAAGCTAATAAATATCTCGCTGCGAAATACCTTAACGGATATAAAATGCCGAACATATAAAACGATTACCAATTATTCTAACAAATAAACAAACCAAATCTCCAATACAAACCACCGTAAATCTGCGTGTAAATCAGTGATAATCTGCGGGAATATTTATAAATAATCAAATACTTAACAACCAACAATCCTAACCAAAATATAATATGAGAACTACTATTTCAAAAATTTTTACGACACTAGCCATTGGGTTTATTTTCTATCAGCCAATGCAAACATTCGCTCAGTCACCAAAAGGTAATTGGATCAGTCTGTTTGATGGCAAAAGTTTAAAAGGCTGGAAAAAACTGGGTGGTAATGCACCTTATACCATTGAACAAGGAGCAATAGTTGGAACGATGACGAAGGGAACACCAAACTCGTTCTTGGTAACCGAAAAAGAATATGGCGATTTTATCTTGGAAATAGATATTAAGTTAGAGGGTAATGAAACCAATTCGGGCGTTCAAACCAGAAGTCAATATGATGCAGAAAAACAGCGGGTTTTTGGCAGGCAAGTAGAAGTGGATCCTACAGCAAGAGCATGGACTGGTGGTATTTATGACGAAGCTAGAAGAGGATGGCTATACCCGTTAGATCTTAATGAAACTGCAAAATCTGCCTATAAACCTAATGAATATAATCGCATCCGTATAGAGGCCATTGGCGATGAATTGCGTACTTGGGTTAATCAGGTTCCAGTATCTTATGTAATAGATACACTAGATAAAAGTGGATTTATTGGTCTACAGGTGCATAGTATTCCCGATAAATTAGACGGCAAAAAAGTGTATTTTAAAAATATTCGAATCCAAACGAATAATCTAAAACCTCAAGCATTTTCGAAGGATGTTTTTGTAGTTAACCTAAAACCCAATGTATTGAGCTCGGCAGAGAAAGCGGCTGGTTTTTCGTTATTGTTTGATGGTGATAAAGCGGACCAATGGAGAAGCGTTCGCGGAAATTCCTTCCCAGAAAAAGGCTGGAAAGTAGGTAAAGGAGAAATGACTGTGTTAAAATCGGATGGTGGCGAATCTACTAATGGAGGTGACATTATCACACGAGATCAGTATAGTGTGTTCGATTTATCATTCGAATTTAAGCTTAGTCCTGGAGCCAATAGCGGTGTTAAATATTTCGTAACGCTAAAAGAAAAAACGCAAGGCTCTGCTATAGGACTAGAGTATCAGATACTGGATGATAAACTACATCCAGATGCTAAAATGGGTCGCGATGGTAATCGAACCTTAGCATCTTTGTATGATTTGATTACTTCTAATAAAGATCCGAGAGCTCGTCGACCTATTGGCGAATGGAATAGAGGAAGGGTTGTAGTTTCGGCAGATAACACGGTAACGCATTACCTAAATGGAATTAAAGTGGTTCAATATCAACGCGGATCTCAAGATTTTCGTGATTTGGTTGCTAAAAGCAAGTATAAAGATTGGGAACGTTTTGGAGAAGCTGCCGAAGGTCACATTCTTTTGCAAGACCATGGAGATCATGTTTCCTTCAGAAACATCAAAATTAAGAAATTGAAATAACGATAATCACTAAACCAAAAAATATGAACCATTATCTTTCTCGTCGTAGTTTCATTAGCCGAACTGTTATGGCAGGTGGCGGTGTGATGCTCTCAAATAGCCTTTTAGGAAAAATACCTTTTGCCTCTGCAAACGAAAGGGTCAATTTGGCTTGTGTTGGTGTAGGTAATAGGGCCGGAGAAATTATTAGAGATTTGTACAAAACGGGTCTTTGTAATATAGTTGCGTTTTGCGATGTGGACATGGAAGCAGAACATACGCAGAAGATTTTGAAGATGTTCCCCGATGTTCCTCGATTTAAGGACTTTAGGCAAATGTTTGATAAAATGGCAAATCAAATAGATGCCGTAGCTGTAGGCACACCAGATTTTGCGCATTTTGCTGTTACCATGCAAGCGCTAGATTTAGGTAAGCACGTTTATGTAGAAAAACCCATGGCGCAAACCTTTTGGGAAGTTGAACTGATGATGCAGAAAGCGAAAAAAAATCCTAAAGTGGTTACGCAAATGGGCAATCAGGGGCATTCTGAAGCAAATTATTTTCAGTTTAAAGCTTGGAAAGATGCAGGGATTATTAAGGATGTTACCCAAATAGATGCACACATGAACATGGCCCGGAGGTGGCACAGTTGGAATCCTAAAATGAAGAATTTTCCGCCAGCTGAAACAATACCAACTACTTTAGATTGGGAGTTGTGGCAAATGCAAACACTTGGACACGATTATAATAAAGATTTTGTGAACGGACAATGGCGTTGCTGGTTCGATTTTGGTATGGGTGCTTTAGGCGATTGGGGCGCACATATTCTAGATACTGCACACGAATTTTTAGAGCTCGGTTTGCCCACACAAGTGGAAGCAAAATATTTGAAAGATCATAATTCTTTCTTCTTCCCAATGTCTTCTACTATTAATTTCCATTTTGCAAAGAGAAAAGGTATGCCTCCGGTAAATATTACTTGGTACGATGGATTAGATAATCTGCCGAAAATCCCAGAAGGTTATGGCGTATCTGGTTTAGACCCCAACATTCCATCTCCAAGTACAGGTAGTATTCAGCCCGCTAAGTTAAATCCTGGGAAAATTATCTATAGCAAAGATTTAGTTTTTAAGGGAGGTTCACATGCTAGTACCTTAGAAATTATTCCAGAATCAAAAGCCAATGATTTGAAGAATAAAATGCCAGAGGTTCCGCTATCTCCATCCAACCATTTTGCCAACTTCTTGAAAGCTTGTAAGGGAGAAGAAAAGACACGATCTCCATTTAGCATTGCCGGACCATTAAGTCAGGTATTTTGCTTAGGGGTAATTACGCAACGACTTAATACTAAAATCAATTTCGATCCTGTCAAAAAAGAAATTGTTAACGATAAGTTCGCAAATGCACTTTTGGCTGGTCCGCCACCAGCAAAAGGTTGGGAGCAATATTACAATGTATAAACTGTTTAAAGGCGCCTAAAAAATATGTTATTTTTAGGTGCCTTTTAAAATTCATCGAGTTTTCCCAAAATTCCAAATAATCCGCCGGTATGTATTGCTAGTATTTTGGCTTCTTTTGGAAACTGTTTTTTCTCAAGCAAATCATTAATAGCGTAAAACATTTTTCCGGTGTAAATAGGATCTAAAAGTACACCAGTTTTTGAGGTGAAATCTTTAATAAAAGAAATGAGTTGAGGATTAGTTTTTGCATAACCACCGAAATGGTAATCGCAATGTAGTTGTAGCTTGTCTATGTTTGTTTCGTAATGAGCTATTTCATCCTTAATAAAATCTCCGCCTTTTAATATTGGAATTACATGGAGTTGCGTATTTAAATCAAGTTTGTTGATGCTTTTTAATAAGCCTGCCGCCGTTGTTCCTGTACCTGCAGCACAAAAAATATGATCAAAATGTACTGTCAGTTCTGTGATAATTTCTGCACAGCCAATTGTAGCTGCTTCACTTGCGCCACCTTCATCTATGAAATAGGTGTTTTGATCATTTCTGTAGTGCTTTTCGAATAAACTTTGCTTGTTCCTATAACATTCTCTGTCTACAAAGTTCAACTGCATGCCGAATAACTTACACAGTGTAAGCATTGGGTTCTCAACTTCCTCGCCTCTCACAAATGCAGTAACTTTTAATTGGTGTTTGGCCGCTGCAGCTGCGGTGGCTAGCAAATGATTAGAATAAGCTCCTCCAAAGGTTACAAGATGATTTTTGTTTTTGGCGGCTGCATCTAGCAGGATGTACTTAAGTTTTCGCCATTTATTACCAGATACAAACGGATCTATCAAGTCATCTCGTTTAATCGAAATACTGTAACCGTTATAAGAAACATGATTGATAGGACTAGGTAACTGCATAAAAAAAGCTCCTCCAAAGAGAAGCTTTTTTAAGCGTTTTTGAAAATTTTATTTTCCGATGCCTAAGCCTATACCAGCGTTTAGGTAGCCATATTTAGCTTGGGTGTAAGAGGTGTAAAGTCTAAAGAACCCTAAATGTAGTTGGAAACCAGCAGAGGCTCTCATACCATTTACATCATCTCTTTTAATCTGAAATGGATCTTTATGTACTTCTCCATCAAAATTATATGTGCCCAAGGCTCTAATATCTGTGTTAGATTTGTTGTAGCCTACGCTGAAAAAAGGCGTGAATACAGATAATCTTTTTGAAATGATGACATCAGTACTAAAGCCAGATAGTTTAATATCGATATTTTGATTAGGATCTGGGTTGGTGCCTACTTCGAGAGGAATATTCCAAGTTAATTGGGTATAACCAAAAGCTACAGCCAAATCAAATGGTAATAATTTCTCCTTTTTACCCAAAATTATCGGTAAAAGTTCAACTTTAGCACCAACTCCAAATAAGTTAACTTTACCAACATCATCAAGATCTATTGTTGGCAAGTAGCGGAATGACACGTCAATATTTTTTGGCAAACCAACAGTAAGTTGTACCTGTGGAGATGGTATGATGTTCAATCCAACTCCGTCGGGTAAATTAAACTGCTGTCCATTTCTATTTACCTGCATTTTGGCTCCGTCTACTTCCGGACCTGCTACGGTAGGAGTAACAGAACTTCCTACAGCCGACATACTAGTTAGACCTAGTTTCGCTACATCAAAGTTTTTGTCTTTGTTTGGAACGAATGCGGCCGTACCAGTTATACGTAAATCGAAACGTAAAGTTCCTTTGGCTTTTGCTGATGTATACCATCCAGAGTTTAAGCCTAAACCAAAACCAGTGGTTGCAGGAAGCAAGTAAGCACCAGCTAGTTTAGCTGCATCCTGAGGGTCTCCTCTAAAAACACCCCCAACTTCATCTTGTGCCATTAAACTTAACGGCATAAAAAAAGCGCTAAGCAACACCATGTTCCTCAACGCCCTAAATTTAATTTCCATGTTTATTTGTTTGATTTTCAGACACGAAAATATATCTTTCTAATCAAATAAGGAAAAAAATTCATTACAATCCTAAAATTTTGGGAGAAGTTTTTCATACACACATCATTAATTCGTCAACTACACTACAACAAATAAGCCAAATTGTTTTTTAGGAATATCATTTTTGATGAATTACTTTTGCAACATGGAAAATTTCGCAATAGGCCAAGAAGAAGAGGAACAAGATTTATTTGAACATTTTAATATCGTAGTAGATAAAGGACAGTCTTTGTTGCGAATTGACAAGTTTTTGATGCACCGTATAGAAAATGCGTCACGTAACAGAATACAGAATGCCATTGATGCAGGAAACGTTCTGGTTAATAAACAGCAAATTAAAGCGAGCTACAAGGTGAAGCCGTTCGATGAAATTTCGATCGTTTATGCGCAGCCTCCGCGTGATACAGAAGTGTATCCAGAAGATATTCCAATTGATATTGTTTACGAAGACGATGATTTGCTAGTGGTAAACAAGCCAGCAGGAATGGTAGTTCATCCGGGTTTTAATAATTATACCGGAACTTTGGTAAATGCACTAGCGTTCCATTTTGAGCAATTACCTACGCTACCTGGAAACGATGGCCGCCCCGGTTTGGTGCATCGCATAGATAAAGATACCTCTGGACTGCTACTCATCAGTAAAAACGAAATCACCATGACTAAATTGGCAAAGCAGTTTTTTGATCACAGTATTACCCGTAAATATTTAGCATTAGCCTGGGGTGATATCGAAAATGATGGAAGAATTGAGGGGTACATCGGGCGAAGCCTAAAAAATAGAATTATCCAAGATGTGTATGATGATGAAGAGAAGGGCAAGTGGTCGGTAACTAATTACAAAGTTTTAGAGCGTTTAAACTACGTTACTTTAGTAAGCTGCCAGTTAGAAACTGGTCGTACACATCAAATCAGGGCACACATGAAACACATCGGTCATCCGCTTTTTAGCGATGCAACCTATGGTGGCGATAAGATTTTAAAAGGAACTACGTTCTCTAAATACAAGCAATTTGTTGCCAATTGTTTCGAATTGATGCCACGTCAGGCCTTACATGCGCAAACATTGGGTTTTATTCATCCAACAACACAACAATATATGGAGTTCGAGGCGCCGATGCCAGCAGATTTTGAAGCAGTTTTAAATAAATGGCGTAACTATATCGCATAAATGTCGCAATACATATTATTTAACGACCAGTTTTTTACCAGCGACACTGCTATATTGCAAGCTACAAACCGAGCTTTTAAGTTTGGCGACGGCTTTTTTGAAACTATGCGTATGTGTAGCGGCAAGTTGAAATTTCCAGAACTACACGCCGATAGAATTAAGGCTACAATGAAAGCCTTAAAAATGGACGGCTACAATTTACTCGACGGCTATTTTTTAAAGCAAAAAACAGCCGAACTAGCACGTAAGAATAAAATTAATGGCAATGCCCGTTTTCGCCTAACCATTTACAGGCAGGGCGAAGGGCTTTACACCCCAGAAACCAATAAGGTTGGCTATTTACTAGAAGTTAAACCTTTAGAAACGGCTAGCTACGAGCTAAACAAAAAAGGCATTATTGTAGATGTTTACGATGAAATAGCTAAGCCTATCAACAAACTCTCAAATTATAAGACTACCAATTCGCTGCCCTTTGTAATGGCTGCAATTTATCAAAAACAACATCGCTTAGATGAAGTTTTATTACTTAACCAAAACGGATTTTTGTGCGAAAGCACAAGTTCTAACCTCTTTGTAGTTTATCAGAACCAAATTTACACACCTGCACTTTCTGAAGGCTGTGTGAGTGGTGTAATGCGTAATGTGGTGATGCAGCTAGCGAAAAAACATCAGTTGCCGTTAATTGAGGCACAGATTAATCCACAGATTTTAAACGAAGCCGAAGAAGTGTTTTTAACCAACGCTATTGGCGGTGTAAGGTGGGTAATGGGCTACGGACGCAAACGCTATTTTAACGAAGTTGCAAGAGCGTTTAGTGCTTGGTTAAATGAGTCGGCCTAATTGCTGAAAATTACACAATCTTAAAGCGTTATATAATTTGAAAAGCAATGTTCTATGCGTTTCGGCAATTGAAGTCCTTCTTTCCGCTATAATCTTTTTGTTTAGGCTTCCTGTCATTCCGAGGAAGGTGGAATCTATTTTAAAACTGCTAGGAGAAACGGGTTCTTCGCTGCGCTCAGAATGACATTTAAGACAAAAAGTATTTCCGCTTCAATAAGGTTTAGTTAATCCAGTGCGGTAGTTCTTTTGCAAAACCGCCATTCACCCTCCATCGAACGGAAAATCATCCAATCTAAATTTGGTGCTGTAATTAAAATATCCTCCATCGGAAAATCATATAATTGTTCCGCAGAAGCGATAATGTCATTTAGTTTTACTTTCAGCACAGGTGAATAATAGAGATATGTCAAGTAAACATCTTCTTCTAAATCAATCGATAGCTTTTTAGCAAAGTCTGTAATAATTAAATCAGGCTTATCCGAAACCAACAATGGAACGGTATCGCTAGGCATATATCTTAACGGATAGGTAGAAGGATAAGCATCATGAATTTGAGCGTAAATATTTTTCTGATCTTCGGTGTTGAGTAGTCGCAGATCAAAGTTGAATTTAGCAAATGGTGGCTTTTGTAGCACTGTTTCCCAAAAAACAATCTCCTCTTCTGCTACGTTCGCCAATTGCACCAGCTCATGGTCAACATTGCAAGACAAGATAGTTTCATAAATTTCAAGCCAATTTAATAAGTGTCTATCTATAAACTCATCAACCCTAATACGCAAGTGAATTTGATGTTTTTTAGCCTCTAAAATACTTTTTTGATCTGCATCCATCTAATAAAAAAATAATGACCAAATAATCAATAAACAATTACCAAAAATGAATAATCAAAGTAGGAAACAATAACCTGCGTACATCAAAGAGCTAAAAGGCAATCTCATATTTTGAGGCAAAAAAACTAATGAACAAATGAGCCAATGAACAAATTATAATCTTACACCTCTCAGAAATTCATCAACCTGCATACGTTTTTTGCCTTCCAGTTGCAATTCCAATAATTTAATATAGCCGTTGTTGGTAGCAAATTTTAAGAAAGTTTTACCATCTGTTTCAAAACTTCCGGCTTCAACTGTTGGATTTACATCTTCCTTTTCAACTTTAAACACCTTCAATGTTTTTTCGTTCAAAAAAGTAAACGCAGTAGGGTAAGGGCTCAAACCTCTAATGTGATTATAAGCCACTTGATTGTCCTGTTTCCAGTTAATCTCGCAAAAATCCTTGAAAATTTTTGGTGCAGCTTTTAGTTCGGTATCCATTGGTTGTGGTACTTCTGTGTAGTTACCTTCTTCAATAGATTTAACCGTTTTCATAATCAGCTCTGCACCAATATTCATTAGCTTATCGTGAAGTGTACCTGCTGTATCTTCTTCCGTAATTGGCGTACTTGCAGATAAAATCACATCTCCAGTGTCAATCTCCTGTTTTAAAAAGAAGGTAGTTACGCCACTTTCTTTTTCTCCATTAATAATAGCATGGTTAATAGGTGCAGCACCTCTATATTGTGGTAACAACGATCCGTGTAGATTAATAGTTCCTTTCGGTGGCATATTCCAAACAACTTCTGGCAACATCCTAAAAGCAACTACCACCTGTAAATCTGCATTCAATGATTGTAGTTCGGCAATAAACTCTGAGTCTTTTAATTTTAAAGGTTGTAGAACTTTTAATCCATTTTCTACAGCATATTTCTTAACCGCACTTTCATTTAACTTTTGCCCACGTCCCGCAGGTTTATCAGCAGCTGTAACCACTCCAACAATATCAAATCCCGCGTTCTTCAGCGCATTTAATGATGCTACTGCGAAATCGGGCGTACCCATAAAAACTATTTTCATAAATTAATTTTGAATGAGTAAATGACTAAATGAGTAAGTATTTTTATGACAGTCGAATAATTTTCTCATTTATCAATTTACTCAATTTCTCTTTTAAAATTTCATCGCTCTATCCAACTCACGTTTGCCATCTCTTTCTTTGATGCTATCACGTTTGTCGAATTCTTTTTTACCTTGTCCTAATGCAATTTCAATTTTAGCAAAACCTCTTTCATTGATAAAAATACGAAGCGGTACAATGGTAAAACCTTTCTCTTCGCCTTTTATTTTTAGTTTCCTAAGTTCTTTCTTCTGCAAAAGGAGCACGCGGTCTCTCTTAATATCATGATGATAGAATGAGCTATGGCTATATTCTGAAATATGAAGATTTCTTACATAAAGGCTACTGCCTATAAAAGTGCAAAATGCATCGGTTATATTTGCTTTTCCTTGTCTTATAGATTTTATTTCTGTGCCAAGTAACGCAATTCCAGCTACATATTTATCTGAAATGTGGTAATCAAAATAGGCTCTCTTATTCTTTATCTGTATATCGTTAGGCATATTGCAAAGATAGGTTAATTGCTGAATTGTTTAATTGCGAAATTGTTGAAAAAGTACGGTATGTATAATCACTAAAGATTTTTATTGACAACGAAATTTTTGACGGTTTGTTTTAATGCAATTTAGTTGCGTTTTAGTTTCTGATTTCTATTTTTGCAATAAAGTTGCGTTAATGATATGATTTTATATTTTCAATTCAATTTTATTTATATTTCTAAATTTATTTTTAGATTTGTCTAAATTTATATTTTTGTATAGCTAATTAAATGAAAAGGATATTATTTGTCTTCAGTTTCTTGATACTTTCATTAACTACTTTTGCTCAAGATCTAGTCTTCAAAGGAAAGGTGGAAAGTAACGGAATTGCAGTTCCAAAAGCTAATTTGCGTATTGTAGAACTGCAACGCTCAACACAAACCAATGCCGATGGAGAGTTTGGTTTCGTTGCTTTAAACGCAGGACGCTATCAAATCCGCATTACAGCGGTGGGGTACAAACCACAAATAAATAGAATTGAAGTCTCTTCGGATACGATCATCACTTTTAATTTAATTGAGCAAAAGGAAGATTTGAGAGAGGTGGTTATTACTGGAACACAGAAGGAGGTAAACAGGTTAGAAAGTCCGGTGCCGGTAGAGATTTATACAGCTAAGTTTTTTCAGAAAAATCCAACACCGAGTATTTTTGATGCCTTACAAAATATTAACGGTGTGCGCCCGCAGTTAAACTGCAATATTTGTAATACTGGAGATATTCATATCAATGGCCTAGAAGGCCCTTACACTATGGTAATGATTGACGGGATGCCAATTGTGAGCAGTCTTTCCACCGTTTATGGGCTGTCTGGAATTCCAAATTCTTTGGTAGAAAGGGTAGAAGTGGTGAAAGGTCCGGCTTCTTCTTTGTATGGGAGTGAGGCAGTTGGTGGTCTAATTAATATCATCACTAAAGATGTGAATAAAGCTTCTGCGCTAAGTGTTGATTTGATGACGACAAGTTATTTAGAGCACAATCTTGATGTAGGATTAAAAACGAAGATCCATCCTAAAATAAATGTATTAACAGGATTGAATTACTTTAAATATGGTAACAAAGTAGATCATAACCATGATAATTTCACCGATGTCACTTTGCAAGATCGTATTTCAGTTTTTCAAAAGTGGAATTTTCAAAGAAAGGAAAATCGTTTGTTTTCTTTAGCAGGGCGGTTTTTATATGAAGATAGATGGGGTGGAGAAATGAACTGGACAAAAGCCGATAGAGGTGGTGATGAAGTTTATGGCGAAAGTATTTACACCAAACGTTTCGAGTTGTTGGGGAATTATCAGCTGCCAGTTAAGGAGAAAATGTTCCTTGCATTTTCACTGACCAGCCACAATCAGGATAGTCGCTACGGAATTACTTCTTACATTGCACGACAGAACATTGCTTTCTCTCAACTTACTTGGGATAAGAAAATCGATAACCACGATTTGCTTTTTGGTACTGCTTTTCGTTATACTTATTACGATGACAACACACCAGCAACTTTTTCGCAGGTTAACGGCAATACACCCGAAAATACATACTTGCCTGGAATATTCGTACAAGATGAAATCAAGCTAGCTCAAAAGCACTCAGTGTTGCTAGGGATACGTTACGATTATAATTCTAACCACGGGAGTATTTTTACACCACGTTTCGCTTATAAAATCAATTTTGATGAAACGAGTATTTTAAGATTAAACGCCGGAACTGGTTTTAGGGTAGTCAACATTTTTACAGAAGACCATGCTGCGTTAACTGGAGCTAGAGATGTAATCATAGAAAACGACTTAAAGCCAGAAAAAACTTATAACTTGAATCTGAATTACTTGAAGAAACTTTATGCCACCAATGGAAACATTTTTACGTTCGATGTGTCCGCCTTTTATACGCACTTCACTAATAGGATTGTGGCAGATTACGAAACCAATACTAATCAGATTAGGTATGATAATTTGAGTGGCTACGCAGTTAGTAAAGGCTTAACTGGTAATTTGGATGTAGTGTTGAATTTCGGCTTAAAATTGAACGCTGGTATTACTTTGCAGGATGTTGGATTGATAGAAGACGGTGTGAAAACTCAGCAAATACTTACCGAGAAATGGATGGGAACTTGGTCAGTTTCGTATCTCATTAATAAACTGAATTTAGGAATTGATTATACTGGCAATATTTACGGGCCAATGCGTTTGCCTTTGTTAAATGAGTTGGATCCACGACAGCCAAATTCTCCAGTTTGGAGTTTGCAGAATGTTCAGTTTACTTATCGTGGGTTTAAAAACTTGGAAGTGTATGGTGGCGTAAAAAACTTGCTCAACTTTAAGCCAACTAGAAATAATCCTTTTATTATCGCTAGAGCTAATGATCCTTTTGATAAGCAAGTGCAATTTGATGCTAATGGAAATGCGGTTGCAACGCCAAACAATCCCTACGGTTTAACTTTTGATCCAAGTTATATGTATGCGCCAAATCAAGGCATTAGAGGTTTCTTTGGATTGAGGTATAATTTGAGGTAATTGAATAGAACTATGGATTGTCTCTTCCAATAAATCTGTTTTTACCTAACAAAAAGCCAATTGCTTTTTCGATATTCTCTTCAATGCTTTTTTCAGATTTCAAGAAGGAGATATATTTAATGATTTCTTTTTGTTTTGATGGAGTTAGCTGCTCAAATATAACTTTAGCCGGTTGATTTTCGTTTAATGCTCTTGCTAGTTTTGGGTGAGGCGATATCGCTCTGCTTGTTGTGTCGATTTGAATTTCAATGCTAATTTCTTCTCCAATTAATTTAGGTGAGTTTTTTAACATTGTGGTATTGATATACAAGCGCCATTCGCCTTTATATTTCAATAATGTTTGTGTGTATCGCTTTTTATTGATGATACCACAAACTGGTATGTGTCCCTTGTCTTTTCCGTGCTCAGAAAAAAGTTGCTTCAATATCTCATCTGGAATAAATACAAATGGATTTATGCCGATAATTTCTAAAACTGCTGTGAAATGATGTGTCAATTTTGAATTAGTATGAACCAAACTTATTAATTTTTGAGCAGTGTTTTTTGTTTTCTAAATCCGATTGAAGTGGATGCCGATTTTATCGGCAGAAGCAAAAAGCGGGACTATCAGTAAATAGTAGTACTAAAATTGCTTTCCAAAATAAATTATCTCACAATTAAAACCGGAATATCCACTTTGTGCCTTACCGAATCTACGGTAGTGCCAAATATCAAATCTTTTAAACCTTTGTGACCATGTGCGCCCATCACTAACAGTTCCAATTGATTTGAGTTACTGATGTCGGCGATGGCTTTAGCTGTTCCTCCAAAACCAATATGTGGTGTGGCTTGGTATCCCAAGTCTGCTAGGTTTTCTTGATATTTTTTGAGGTTATCAATATCCGACTGTGTTTCGTGATCCATTGCTGTTTTGCCGTGATAACGAGCGGCTGCGGTTTCTACCACGTGAATTAGGTAATAATGTGCATCTTTTCCACCTTGTATGAGCGCATGTCGAATAGTTTTCCTATCGTTCTCTGAAAAATCTACGGTGATGCCAATGCGTTCGTAATTGATTTTTTCTATGTTTCCAATTGCCAATGCATCGCCGTGAGGTACATTGCCGATGCGTTGTTTCTTGTTAACAAAAGGATAGATGAAAATATACGCTAATAATAAAGCAATGAGAACAGATGCCGGCAATACAATTACGTAAATATACCAAGCGTTGGATTCTGACATCCAACCGCCCATTTCTTCTATCACTAATTTGATATTGAGTGCCACAATTACAGCAGCACTTAGCCAAGCCAAAATCTTTACCCAAAGTTTAATCGTAAACTCCTTCATTTCCTTTTTGTCGGAGTTAAGGTGGATTAAAGGGATTATAGCAAAGCCTAGTTGTAAACTTAGCACCACCTGACTTAAAATCAACAGTCCGCCGAGGGCATCATCGCCAAAATAAAGAATGGTAAAAAACGCAGGAACAATAGCCAGTAAACGGGTAATTAATCGGCGTAGCCAAGGTTGAATTCTTAAATTTAAGTGACCTTCCATTACGATTTGTCCGGCAAGTGTGCCTGTTACGGTAGAACTCTGTCCAGCAGCAATTAAGGCGATGGCAAATAGGGCAGGAGCTACATTTCCGAAAATATTAGTCAGCAATTCGTGGGCATCTTGTATCTCTGCAACTTCGTGGAAACCATTTTTGTAGAATGCTGCGGCTGCTAAAATTAAAATGGCTGCATTAACGAAAAATGCCAAATTGAGGGCAACTGCAGTATCTATAAAGTTAAATTTAATGGCTTCTTTAATTCCTTTGCTGTCTCTTTCGAACTTTCGGGTTTGTACTAAGGATGAGTGGAGGTACAAATTGTGTGGCATTACCGTGGCTCCAATAATACCAATGGCGATGTAAAGTGCTTCTCCACCCAACATTGACGGTTCAAAACCTTTGGCGATTTCTTTTAAGGATGGTTCTACAATGAACATCTCTACCAAGAAAGAAAGCCCCACGATAAAAACCATAGAGACAATGAAAGCCTCCATTTTACGCATGCCTTTGTTGAGCAAGAAAAGTAAGAGGACGGTATCGAAGATAGTGATGGAAATACCCCAAATCAACGGCAGTCCGAAAAGGAGGTTTAAACCAATGGCCATCCCGATGATTTCTGCCAAATCACAAGCAATGATAGCTGTTTGCGCTAATACAAATAATGGAAAATTAACCCATTTAGGATAGGTGTTCCTGGAAGCTTGTGCCAAATCCAATCCTCTTACAATACCTAAACGAGCACTTAAAGATTGCAGAAGTAGGGCAATAAGATTAGACATCAACAGCACCCAAATGAGCTGATAACCAAATTTACTACCGCCAGCAATGTCTGTAGCCCAGTTTCCTGGATCCATGTAACCTACACTTACCAAGTACGCTGGACCTAAGAAAGCTAATATCCTTCGCCAACCTTTTTTCTGGTTGGTAGCTACACTTTGATGTACTTCGCTTAAGGACTGCTTCTCTGCCATTAGTTTTTGGTAATTAAAATGTGCTTAGCTACTTCTCTGCTGATGTTCGTTTTTTGTTGTTCTACCAAAAGTTCAACAGAACCATCAAACTCTAAAACTTCAATAATCTCGACGCGTTTGCCTAAGGTTAGCCCCAGTTTTTCTAAGTGTTTGAGAAAAGCCGAAGAGTGTTCACTTACGCCAGTGATAGTTCCTTTATCTTTAGCGTTAAGTTTACTCAATTTGAAAAAAGAAAGATCGGCGAAGTTGCCGTGCTTATCTGGAATGAGGTCGCCGTGAGGATCTACTTTTGGGAAATCTAAGAACTGGTCTAAACGTTCTATCAATAAATTAGATTGGATGTGCTCTAACTCTTCAGCTACTTCATGCACTTCATCCCACTTAAAATTAAGCTTGTCTACCAAAAATACCTCCCATAATCTGTGCTTTCTAACAATATTAATGGCTGTAAGTTTGCCTTTTTCTGTTAGCGTTACACCTTGATACTTTACATAGTTTACCAATTCCTTTTCCGAAAGCTTTTTAATCATATCAGTTACAGACGCCGCTTTAGTTTGAATACGCTCTGCAATAGCGTTAGTTAGCACCGGATTGCTAATTTCCGACAGGTGATAAATGATTTTTAAGTAATTCTCTTCGGTATATGACTGCATTTTTGGTTTTCTAATTCATTATTTAGACAAATCTAAAAATTTTAACATAAAATATTCGCTAAATTTTTACATTAATTTTAGAATAAAATTTTGTGTGTTAAGCTTCCTGTTATATCTTTGGTCAATTCAAATTATAAAGTATGGCACTCGAACTAGATAAAATCGATTTCAAAATTTTAAAATTATTGCAAGAAAATGGTAGAATTACCAATCTACTGCTTTCGCAAGAAATTGGTTTATCGCCGGCACCAACTTTAGAACGTGTGCGTAAGCTGGAAATGTCAGGCTACATCAAAAGTTATCATGCTTTAGTTGATGAAGAAAAATTAGGTTTGGGCATTAAGACTTTCATCCAGATTCAACTTGATTTCCATAAAAACAATACCATTCAAATCTTTTTGGACGAAGTAAATCAAATCAAAGAAGTAACAGAATGTCACCATGTAACTGGTCAGGCAGATTTCTTGTTGAAGGTTTATGTAAGTGATATTAAATCTTACGAGCGCTTAATTATGGATAAAATCAGTAAGATTTCTGTAGTGAAGACTTTTCAAACGATGATGATCATGTCTACTACAAAGAAGGAACCGATTGTGCCTCTTGAGTATTAATTAATGTTCAGGTATCAGGAGTTAGGTATTAGTTAGCTTTGAATTCTGCCAATCGTAATTCGTAAATTAGGTAACATGCCAGTTAATTTCTTCTTTTCCTTGTTTTTTAAGGATTTCGTTAGTCTTAGAAAAAGGCTTTGAGCCAAAGAAACCATTATAGGCCGAGAAAGGTGACGGGTGAGCAGAACTGATAATGAAATGCTTACTTTTGTCGATTAAAGCTTCCTTCTGTTTGGCATAATTGCCCCACAAAATAAACACTAAACCTGTTTTTTTAGCAGAAAGTTCGGTAATTACTTTATCTGTAAATTGTTCCCACCCCCGTTTCTGATGCGAGCCAGCGGTATGTGCTCTAACCGTTAATGTTGCATTTAACAATAAAACTCCCTGATCTGCCCATGCAGTTAATTCGCCATGGTTTGGTGCTTTAAAATCAGGAAATTCATCCGCTAGTTCTTTGTAGATGTTTTTAAGAGAAGGTGGCGGAACAACACCTTTTTGTACGGAAAAAGAAAGTCCGTGAGCTTGCCCAACGTTGTGATAAGGATCTTGTCCTAAAATAATAACTTTTACTTGGTCAAACGGTGTATGTTTAAAGGCATTAAAAATATCTGAGCCTTTAGGGAACACTGTAAAACCAGCTTGTTTTTCTTCTTGTAGGAAGTTTTTTAACGATTTCATGTAAGGCTGATCAAACTCGCCTTCCAATACTTTAAGCCAACCTGGTTCTAAATCTACAGCCATTTTTTAAGTTAAAAGTATAAAGTTTAAAGTGAAAATTTTACTTCTGCTTTTTAACAGATAAAATATCAATCAAATCTAGTTCGATACTTTTTTTAGGATTTTCTACAATACGACCAATTTCCTTACCTTTTTTATCTAAAACAATAAAAGTTGGTACACGTTGAATATCTAGACCATCTAACAAACCATTTTCAGCTTTTTTAGCACCATCTACAGCAACAAAAGTTACATCGCTTTCTTTAACTTTTACCGCATCGGTTACTTTTAAAAAGTTGGGTACTTGATATTTGCTATCTCCACACCAAGTGCCTAAAACTACTTTAATTTTTTTGCCTTTAATTAACTTTTCTAACTGCGGAATAGATGTAGAATCTACTTTGTAGTTTTCGTAATTGGCATCATAGCTAGCTTTAAATTCTGGGAATTCTACCAAACCCTCCCTTGAGCATTCATTTAACATGATTTCTTTATGTTTTATTTGATCTTCTAACTTTTTATTAATTTCTTGGGCGTTTGATGTCATAAAAAACAATCCAATTATAAAGGTGAATAGGTATTTCATTTTGTCTAATTTTTGTTGAAATTATAAATTAAATCGCTATTTTCTGCTATAGAAAACCGATATTTGCAGAAATATTGAAAAACTATGTCAAATTTAGTACGTCTAATTATAGGCTTTGCTTTACTGGGTGCAGCAGTTGCACTTTTTATCTTTGGTCACTGGGGTTGGGGAATTCCAACTGTTTTTATTAGCATATTCGTTTTCGTTACGTACTTCTACAACGAGAACATGCTCATAGCACAATGGTATTTACGTAAAGACAATATGCCAAAAGCCGAAGTGTTTTTGTCGAGAATAACCAACTACGAAAAGCAATTGAACAAAATGCAATTTGGTTATTACAACCTTTTGTTAGGTTTAATGGAATCTAGAAAAGCACCCATGAAATCTGAAAAATATTTCAAGGCAGCTCTAAGTTTCGGTCTACATATGGATCATAACGTTGCTTTAGCTAAATTAAGTTTGGCAGGTATTGCCATGGGAAAACGTAATAAACGCGAAGCCCAAATGTATTTAACGGAAGCTAAGAAAGCAGATAAAAACAAATTATTAGCTGATCAGATTAAGCAAATGAAAGATCAGCTGGGCATGTTAGATAGACAACAACAAGTGCGCTACAGCCACAGATAAGGTAAAAAAATAAAAAGAGCTAATTGCTACAAAGCGATTAGCTCTTTTTATTTGTCGCATAAACGATCAAAATTCTCTTCGTAAGCAGCATCTGTTCTGCTCAACAAGTCATCCTCTTCTTCTCTTCTTTTCTTACTGAAAAAAAGCTCTTCTGCTTGGATACGTTTAATTAACTGACGAATAAGTGATAAGTCAAAAGTGTCTTTGCTTAACTTGATGCAATATTCGTTTTCCGTGATTTCGATACTTGAACTATTCATTTTGTTTAAACTTTAGTACGGTACTAAAATAAAAAAGGCTTGTTACTGTAATTGCAACAAGCTTTTAACTTTCTGTTATGTTTGTGTTAACTAGTTCTTTAAGCTAACTACAGTAACATTCTTTCCTAGCGTTTTAAAACGAACTCCATTTTCTTGAATAACTGTTATAGTTAAATTTCCAGTTTTGCTAATGTTTAAATCTGTTGCTGTACCTGATTTACCCTTATGTGTGCCAGCAATTACTTGACAAAAATCGCCATCTTTAAGTTCTGTTTTGTCCATAAAGTTGATTGGTTTTGTATTAAAGTTAAGAAATTCGGGCAAAAAAAATCCCCAGTTAAAAACTGAGGACTTAAGATGTTTAGATGTATTAATTCTATTTATGCTCTAAAAACAAACCGTCATCAGTTTTACTAACTTTCAGTACATTTTTGCCAGTTAAACCTTTTAAAGTAGTATCCCACTTTTTATTGCTCCAATCGGCTAATTGCGCTTTAATATCGCTTAGCAATTGTTGTTCACCTTCTTTTACCAAAGCATACAATTCAGCTTCTTCAGCAGAAAGCTCGATTTTCTTTTTCTCTGGGCGCATTTGAGGGAAGAACAATACTTCTTGAATAGTCGACTGGTCGGTCATTAACATCACCAATCTATCAATACCGATACCTAAACCAGAAGTAGGAGGCATACCATATTCCAAAGCACGAACGAAATCATCATCCATTGCCATTGCTTCATCATCGCCTCTGGCAGCTAATTTCAATTGATCTTCGAAACGCTCCTTTTGGTCAATTGGATCATTCAATTCAGAATAAGCGTTGCCAATTTCTTTACCCATCACAAAAAGCTCGAAACGCTCTACCAAACCTTCTTTGCTACGGTGTTTCTTAGCTAAAGGTGTCATCTCGATAGGGTAGTCGGTAATATAAGTAGGCTGAATTAAGTTAGCTTCCACTTTCTCACTGAAAAGTTCATCCACCAATTTACCACGCCCCATGCTGTCATCGATCTCGATACCTAGATCTTTACAAGTTTGAGCCAACTGCTCTTCGCTCATCTCAGAAACATCAATACCCGTATATTTTTGGATTGATTCGTACATCGTTAATTTCTCGTATGGACCAGCAAAATCAATTTCATGTCCACCAACTTTCACCACAGGCGAACCGTGGATAGCTACAGCGATTTTCTCCAAACACTCTTCCACCATACCCATCATCCAAACGTAGTCTTTGTAAGCTACATAGATTTCCATTGAAGTAAACTCAGGATTGTGCGTTCTGTCCATTCCCTCGTTACGGAACATTTTACCGAACTCGTAAACGCCATCAAAACCAGCAACAATTAATCTTTTTAGGTAAAGCTCATTAGCGATACGCAAGAACAAAGGCATATCTAAAGTGTTGTGGTGTGTCGCAAACGGACGAGCCGCCGCACCACCGTGCACCGCCTGTAAAATTGGCGTTTCTACTTCCATCCAGCCTTGGCTGTCGAAGTAATTACGCATGGTATTGATAACCTTAGAACGGTTAATGAAGATTTGTTTGTAATCGGGGTTTACCGTTAAATCTACGTAACGCATTCTGTAACGCAATTCAGGGTTGGTGAAACCATCGAAAACATTTCCTTCGTCATCGCGTTTTACAATTGGCAACGGACGTAAAGATTTAGAAAGTACCGTTAATTTGCTTACGTGTACCGAAATCTCGCCAGTTTGAGTAGTAAAAACATAACCCTCCACACCAACAAAATCGCCGATATCTAATAGTTTCTTGAATACAGTATTGTACAAAGTCTTATCATCACCAGGGCAAAGCTCGTCACGCTTCAAATAAATTTGGATACGACCAGTAGCGTCCTGAAGTTCGGCGAAAGAAGCCGCTCCCATGATATTACGGCCCATAATTCTGCCCGCAATGCTAATTGTCTTGTATGCTGTTTTATCTTTTTCGTAGTTAGCTAAAATGTCTGCTGCATTAGCATTTATTTCGTACGCCTCTGCAGGATATGGGTTAATACCCAGTTCGCGAAGCTGTTTTAACGAATCGCGACGCAATATTTCCTGTTCTGATAATCCTATACTCATTAATTGTATTTTTTGCAAAAGTAGTAAAATACTTCGTTATTGCCGCCTGCACAAGCCTTTAATATCGCGTCATGCTGAATTTTTCAGTAGTTCATAATTGATTTTGCCTTCAATAGAGCTTCGCTGTTTATTTCAGCATCTGTTAGTCTATTTACTTTTTAGAAAAGCAACCTATTACAACTATTAAAGTAAGCTGGGCTATACACTGCAATCTTTTTGTTTATGCATCCTGTCATTCCGAGGAACGAGGAATCTATTTCTCTAGTGCTTTATAACTTACAGATCCTTCAAGTAAGAAACAAAAAGTATTTCCGCTGCTATCCCGTTTAGTCAACAAAGGCTTATTCAAATAACTTACAAACCATCAAACTTAAAAACTGTATTCAATCGAAGAAAATTTATATTTTTAACGAAAAACTTATGAAACTCTCTAAATTATTACTTCTCGCTATTTTTTTTCTTTCAGTAACACTGTCGTGTAAAAAGGAAGAAGATGAAGTAGTTAAAGAAAAAGTTAAATTGTACATTACAGCGGATACTGGTATATATTTAACTGCTTTTCCTTTGGTCTTGCAACTTTCGGGAACTAACATCGAAACACAAAACAATATCAAAAGTGCGCATGTTATGCAAGTGGAGTATAATAAGGGCGAAGTGCAAACTTTAAATTTGAAGGTTGTATCTGGAAAAATAGAAACAGCAATGACGCTTGAAGTAGCCACATCATTGTATCAAAGTGAAAAGAATAGAGTGGCTTATAAAGTTAGTACTAGTGGAGATATCTCGCTAACGTTTACCCCTTAGTCACACACATTGAGCATTGCTCTTCAAGATTTTTAGCAAATGCTCTTCGGAGTTTACAACTTCTAGGCCTTCTCAAGTATTTTTAATCCGAGTATAAACGTTATATTGGAATTATAGGAAGTTAGATTGCGGCTGCGAACAATTTGGGATTTCATTGCCGTCTGTTTTAGCAGACGGTTTAAAGATGTTAAATAGTTGGCTTTAACCACAAATGTGGCTTTGGCTAAAGTCTAGAATAGGTTGTTCTTATTCCGTTGGCTAAAGCCGAACGGTAATGAAAATGCAATTGGATTTATAATTCTAAAGCATATATATAAGGAATTACAAATTCCACTGTAGGTAGTTCGACATTACAAATGTCGAACAGCAGGTTACAAATCCCGACTAGGGAGGATTGCCTACTAGTGGAACTTATTTTCATAACTATTTTAAATATACCTTATGTCTAATGTAATTTAACTTTAGTAAAATGCAAAAAACGACGGTTAAGCTTATTAATCTATTTAATTTTTGACTGGAATGTCCAATATGACATAAAACAAAAGCAAGTATTACAGCAAGAATAAATCCTGTTAAATAGCCATTTACGAATTTTATTAAAAATTCATAGTTATCCTTTTTTTGAATGAACACTTTCGTGTAATAGTTTATGAATGCTAAAAAGCAAAATAAAAGTAATCCTAAGAGTGTAAACATCAATATTGTAAGACCTATGATACTAAAGTTTGTCTGATTTGAATTTATAAAGTCGAACATTTGAAAGAAAATTACAGATTTAAACTTCTTACTTGCTTTTGTCTTCACAATTTTAACTACTCCACCTCAGCACTATCCTTTGCATACATTTCCGCAATTGCAGGTGCATATTTCTTCTCTACAATTCTACGCTTCACTTTCATTGTTGGCGTAATTTCGCCTTCATCAATGCTAAACGGATTACGTTTAACAATAAAATGCTTGATGCGTTCAAATTTGGCTAGTTCGTTAGAAATTTTCTTAATGTCTTGGCCAATCCAATCGCTAATTTCTTTTTCTTGAATAAAATCGCCCTCACGTTGGAAAAACTCTTCTTTTAAATTAAAGGTTTCCTGTAAAGTTTCTCTGTTAGGGATAATGATAGCCGTAATGTATTCCTTCTTATCCCCAATTAAAAATAATTGCTCAATCTTTGGACTTTTAAGGTAAATGTTTTCTACTGGTGTTGGATAAACATTCTTGCCGTAAGCATTCACAATCATGTTTTTTAGTCGGTCGGTAATTTGTAGGTTGCCTTTGTAAAAGCGACCAATATCTCCCGTGTGGAACCATTTATCTTTATCAATTGCTTCGGCAGTTTCCGCAGGTTTATTAAAATATCCTTTCATCACACAATGACCTCTAACAATGATTTCGCCCTCTTCGCAATCAAATTCTTCGTTAAAAGTATCGTGAGTTTGGATATTGATGATTTGCTTCGTTTCTACATTCTGAATTCCAATTTCAATGCCCGGAATTACACGACCAACAGTGCCATAAACTTGTCTGTGGTATTCAGTTACGGCCATTACCGGCGAAGTTTCTGTTAAACCAAAGCCTTCCAATATTTTGATGCCCAAATTTCCGAAAAACTCACCCACGTTTTTAGGTAGGGCAGCACCACCAGAAATCATGAACTTTAAACGCCCCCCCGTTTTCTCCTTAATCTTGCTGAACACCAATTTCTCAGCTATTGCTTTCTTACCGCTTAAAATCAATCCAGGGTTTTTACCGGCTTCTTTTTTCTCACGGTAAGCACTACCTGTTTCAATAGCCCAAGTGAATATTTTTGCTTTCATGCCGCCTGCTGCGGTACCAGATTTAATCGCCTTATCGTGTATGCGTTCTAATAAACGAGGTACGCAAGACATCACCGTTGGTCTAACCTCGCCCATGTTTTTAGCGAGCAATTCTAAACTTTGTGCAAAGGCAATTTTACATCCTTGTGCACAGCAAACGTGGTAAGTTGCAGTACGCTCAAATACGTGAGATAATGGCAAGAACGATAAAAACGTTTCTGTTTCATCAATTACTGGGATTTGCTGTAAACAAACCTCTACGTTTTTTACGAAGTTATAATGGGTTAGCATTACACCTTTTGGCGTTCCTGTAGTTCCGGAAGTATAAATCAACGAAGAAACATCATTCGGTTGAACTTCAGCTCTTCTTTTATCAATTTCGACAGTTTCTTCGGCAGATACAGGTCTATCTAATATCGTGTTGTAATCAATTACTTCAATATTTAAACCTTCTGGTATCACAATCTTTCCAAAATCAGCAAATGCTGGAATAATATATTTTAACTCCTGGCAATTATCAGCCACCTTTAACACTTTTCTAAAAAGGAAAGGATTGCCAACCAAAATTGCTTTAATACCAGAGTCATTGATAATATAAGCTACTTCCTGCTCGGAAAGGGTAGGGTAGATAGAAACATTGATTACACCAATTTGCTGTATGCCTTGGTCGTAATAAACATATTCTGGTGAATTTTCCATCATCAAACCTAGTCTGTCGCCTTTAACAATGCCTTTTTCTAGAAAGAAAGCAGCAACTGCATCAGCTTTAGCCAATGTTTCCTTAAAAGATATTTCTTCCCAATTAGCCCCTTTTTTGTGGATTAGAAAGGTTTCTTCCGGTTTATGGATATTTTTAACGACGTTACGTAAAAGCGTAGGTACGGTAGAAAATTCGTTGAATGATACCATGTTACATTTATGTTTGGTGATGTTTTGAACCAACAATGATAAAGCATTGTAATTAATAATACAAAATGAATGAATAAATGTTGGTAAAAATGAGAATAATGCCTTTATAAAATAATTGATACGATAATATTTGTGGAACTAATTTAGCTACATTGCTTTACACACAAATAAAAACTTGAAATATGAAAAATGTTGTATTAAAGCTATTCTTCCATAAGTGGCAGGGCTTAAAGGCTGTCGTTGTAGTACTCCTTTGCCTATCTAGTGTAGAGTTAACCTTTGCTCAAGAAAAGGTTCTTTTAGGTAGTTTTTTAAAAGGTAAGAAATCAAATAACTACACTTATCGAAAAGATATTTTTGGAAATACCGAAATTATTGATGGACGGCATCATGTAGTTGGAAAGATTAAAAAAAATATTTTTGGCGACGATGTGCTGGAGGATGAAAAAGGCCAAACGCTATTAAAGCTCAGAAAGGATATTTTCGGTAACACAGTTTTGGAAGATGGAAGAGGGCAACAAGTGGGTAAATATTCGAAGGATATTTTTGGAAATACGGTGGTTGAAAGTTCAACGAACAATGTGGTAAGGAAACATCGGAAAGATATATTTGGTAATGATGTAGTAGAAGATGGGAAAGGAAATACAATTGCCAAATTTAAAACTGATATTTTCGGTAACGAAGTAGTAGAAGATGGAAAAGGCAAGGTGGTAACTAAATTCAGAAAAGATATTTTTGGCAACGAAATTATTGAAGGTAGAAATGGCGAAGTAAAGCTAGTGCGTAAGAAAGATATCTTTGGTAATCTTATTGTAGAAGATGGAAACCGTAATGTAATAGGGAAATATAAGACAGATATTTTTGGAAATGAAGTTGTCGAAGATAGTAGCGGTAATGTGATTAGACGTTATAAAAAAGACATCTTCGGTAATCAAATAGTAGAAGATGGAAATGGAAACAAGATTGGAACTTATAAGGTAGACAGTTTTGGAAATAAAATTTTTGAGGCTAATTAGCAAAAAGAAAAGTCCCGACTTAACCTCGGGACTTTTTAATATCTAATTGTCTAACTTCCTTGAAGAATTTTCGTTTTTTCTGCATTAAATTCTTCTTGCGTTAAAATTCCAGCGTCTAACAATTCTTTTAGATCTAACAAAGCTTGTTTTTTATCTACTGCGTTAGTCGGTTTTTGTTCAGGTTTGCTGTCCGTTTGCGGTGCTTTGGCAGCTGCACTAGCTGGTCCATACTTAATCAGCAGTTCTGTAATTTCGTTAAAGCCTTTGATATTGGCGTAATCAATTGCTTTTTGCTCTTTGGTATTTACTACTGTTGGGTCGGCCTGGTTTTCCAATAGAATTGCCACCATATCTTTTTTGCCATTGGCAGCAGCGTAATGAAGTGGCGTATTTCCACTTTCATCTTGTACGTTTACATTGGCACCTTTAGTCAACAGTAATTTAATCATGCTAATGTGACCACTCTTAGCTGCAACATGCATTAAACTTTCACCACCGTAGCTGTATGCGTTATTTAAGGAGAAGCTTGCTTCGTTACTTAAGTTGGTTGCAGTTTCAACCCAATCTAAGTAAGACGACATAGAATTATCTGAAGAAATTACTGGTTTTGCATAATTTATATCTACACCGTTATCTAAAAAGAGTTCTACCACTTCTTTCTGATTATGAGCGCAAGCGTACCAGATAGGCGACAAGCCATTTTTGTTGGTCGTCAATACATCGGCTCCATTTTCTACCAAAAGCTTAATCATCATTCTATTGGTATCATAGCAAGCTAGTAGAAGTGAATTTTCTCCATTATGATTACTGTGGTTTATATCTGCTCCGTTTTGTAATAGCAGTTCTACCATGGGCGAATTTTTAGATGCAACCGCGATCAATAGTGGCGAATTGCCTTGCTTATCGGTAGCATTTACATTGGTACCATTATTTAAAAGGACTTCTGCAATTTGTCGGTTTCTAGTTCCAGCGGCCAAAAGTAAAGCAGTTTCTGAAAGATTGTTTTCAGTGTCTGCCGATAGGCCATTTTCCAGTAATTTATTCAAAATCTCTATCTGACCATAAAGCGCAGCGAGATGTATTAAGCTATTGCCTTTATGATCTCTAATTTCTGTACTAGCTCCGTTTTCTATAAGATACAACGCAGTTTGCTTCTGTTTTTGTAAAAGCGCAAAATACAGAGGTGTTTCACCTGCCTGATCTTCGTAATTTACATCAGCTCCGCTATTGAGTAGCATTTTTACCAGATCTAAGAAGCCATGGTGGGCAGCGTAATGAAGTGCAGTTCTTCCTCGTTCATCGGTATATTTTGAATCTGCCTCTCCGTTGGTGAGTAGTAATTCAGCTATTTTTCGTTTTCCTGATTCGCAGGCAAGTATAAATGACATTGACATAAATGGGAATGTTAAATGATGATTAATTGTTCATTAGTTCACTAGCTCATTGGTTCATTTTACTTCATCAGCAATTCTACTGTTTTGATTTTTAAATTATCATCGCTGGCTAGCGCTAAAGCAGTTTGGTCTTTATTGTTAGTGATGTCTTTATCAGCACCATTTTCGAGTAATAGTTTTACTTTTCTGTAAGTCTCTTTTGCTTTTTCGGCCTCGTAATTTACGTTGTAGGCGCATACTTTATGTAAAAGTGTATTGCCTTCATCATCCTGTCTATTGATGTCGATATTTCCATTTTCAAGAATGGTTTGTAGCATCTCAGATTTTTTCTCTGCAAGTAAATCTAATGGAGTAGTTTCTCTTCCGTAGTGAGAATTGATTTGATATAAATCTGCGCCATCCTTTAAAAGTTCAGCTAACAATTGCAGTTCCCTGTCCGATCCACTATAACTAATTCTCACATATTCGAAAAATAAGCTTACTCCATCCTTCGTTAAAGTGTCAAAATCTGGGCTGCCATATTCTTTTAACAATTGATACATGTCAGGATCAAGTTTTTCAGCTATCGCCAAATAAAAACTACTTTTTCCATTCTTGTTTAATTGATTTGGATCAGCACCTGCTTTTAATAACGGCTCAATAAATTCTTTTCTATTAAGATCAATAGCCTGATGTAATGGGGTTTGTAAAACTACGTTTCCTGAATTAACATCCAATCCTTGTTCAACCAAAAATTCGATATAACTGGTTAATAAATCGGTATTTCTTGTATAAGTTTTGGCAACTTGATGCAGGTAGCTTTCTTCCGCATTATTTTTAAAGTTGATATCTGCGCCAGCATCAACTAATTTAGATATAAATGCTAATGGCACTTCTTTTTCAAAAAAATAAGAGAGTAGTGTTTTGCCAGCAACTTCGTCATTAATATTGTCAACTTTCGAAAAGAAATCGTCCAGAAAAACCAACGAATCTTCATCAGTATTTAAGCTGTATAAGATCCTGTCGAAAATAGTGTTGTTAAAACTGTCGAGTTCGTAAATGTCTAGCTCTATAGCTTTATTTTCGAAGAGAAGCTGTAAGATTTCGAACTGTTTTTCTTTAAGTAAAGTGTCGAAAATTTGGCTTTTGGTGTAGATGTTTACCGAGGGATCTAGTTTTTCACCGGCTTGTAGTAATTGTTTTGCTTCGTCAAAATTCTTGGATTGTATCGCTTGTAAAATCATGGGCAAGGGCTTTTTTATTGAATTAGCTCAATTTTTATACCAAGCATTGCCCTTAGTTGTATTTTTTGTCGGATTTAAATAGGAGATCAAACAAAAAAGGCACCGCTATAAAGCAGTGCCTTTGTATAATATTATTTGAAAAACTATACAGAAAAACTTTCTCCGCAACCGCAAGTACGGCTAGCGTTAGGGTTTACGAAATTAAAGCCTTTGCCGTTTAAGCCATCAGTGAAGTCTAATTCTGTTCCTGCTAGATACAAGAAAGATTTCATATCCAACGCAATTCTAATTCCTTGATCTTCGAAAAACTGATCGCCTTTTTGCTCTTCGTTATCGAAATCTAAGTTATAAGACAAACCAGAGCAACCACCACCTTTTACCGAAACACGTAAGAAGTAGTCAGAACCCATTTCAGAATCCTGCATTAGTTCGTCGATTTTGCTTTTTGCTTTATCTGTTATAGTGATCATGATATTTTAGTATTGCGTACTGCGATAAGCGTATTGAGTCTCAATACTCACTACTCATATCTCAATACTAATTAGTGGTGCGATTTAGGCAATTCTAATGCTTCCATTCCGTTTTTAACACGGTAATCGTTAATTGCAGATTTGATAGCATCTTCAGCTAATACCGAACAGTGGATTTTCACTGGAGGTAAAGCCAATTCTTCTACTAAATCCATGTTATCGATAGCCAAAGCCTCGTCAATAGATTTACCTTTTAACCACTCTGTAGCTAAAGATGAAGAAGCGATCGCAGAGCCACATCCAAAAGTTTTGAATTTAGCATCTGTAATCATGTTGTTATCATCAACTTCAATTTGTAAACGCATTACGTCGCCACACTCTGGAGCACCTACTAAACCAGTACCCACGTTTTTATTGTCTTTATTTAAAGTACCAACGTTTCTAGGATTGGTATAGTGATCAATTACTTTTTCTGAATATGCCATGATATTTTAGATTTTAGATTTGCGATTTTAGATTTCCTGCCACCGTAAATTGTTGTATTCTTAATTTATTTAATGATCGTCTATTTCAAATCGTAATTCGTAAATCTACAATCGTAACTCGTCTTAGTGTTCTGCCCACTCAATTTTGCTCAAGTCGATACCTTCTTTAAACATTTCCCAAAGAGGAGAAAGATCTCTTAAGTGGTTTACTGCTTTTTTAGTGTTTTCTATTGCGTAATCAACTTCTTCTTCCGTAGTAAATCTACCTAAACCAAAACGTATCGAAGAGTGTGCCAAATCATCAGAAAGACCTAAAGATTTTAACACATAAGATGGTTCTAATGAAGCAGATGTACAAGCAGAGCCAGAAGAAACTGCTAAATCTTTCATTGCCATCATTAAGCCTTCACCCTCAACATATTTGAAAGAAATATTAGCTACGTGAGGTAAACGATGTTGTACGTTACCATTTACATAACTTTCTTCCAATACCGTTAAAGCACTTTCTAACTTATCACGCAAAGCGGATAAACGTTTAGCTTCTTCGTCCATCTCTAAACGACAAAGCTCACAAGCTTTACCTAAACCAACAATACCAGGTACGTTTAGTGTTCCCGAACGCATGCCACGCTCATGACCACCGCCATCCATTTGTGAAGTCACCTTAACTCTTGGATTTTTTCTACGTACATATAAAGCACCAACACCTTTTGGTCCGTACATTTTGTGCGCACTAAAAGCCATTAAGTCAATGCCATCAGCGTTTACATCTACAGGAATTTTACCTACTGCTTGTGTAGCATCAGTAAAAAATAAAGCACCGTGTTTGTGAGCAATAGCAGAAATTTCTTTAATCGGTTGAATTACACCAATCTCATTATTTCCGTACATGATGGTTACCAAAATGGTTTCTGGCGTCATTGCAGCTTCTAATTCAGCTAAATCAATTAAACCATCTTCTTTTACATTTAAATAAGTAACTCTTGCACCTTGTTTTTCTAAGTGTTTGCAAGTATCTAAAACAGCTTTGTGCTCTGTAGTAGCAGTAATGATGTGATTACCTTTATCAGCATACATTTCGAAAACACCTTTGATCGCCAAGTTATCAGCCTCGGTAGCACCAGAAGTAAAGATGATTTCTTTTTCTGTACAGCCAATCAATTTTGCAACTTGTTCACGGGCATAGTCTACACCTTCTTCAGCAACCCATCCAAAAGCGTGGTTACGGCTAGCTGCATTACCAAATTTGTTGGTGAAGTAAGGCAACATTGCTTCTAATACTCTTGGGTCTAGAGGTGTTGTAGCGTTATTATCTAAATAAATAGGAAGTTCCATCTAATCTTGTTTTTTAAAATTTTAGCTGAGCGCTTAACACTTTTCAGCCTTTAACACTACAAAGATACGAAAAAACTTTGCGAACAATTATAAATAATGGCTATGAAGCTATAGATAAAACCTGCATTTTTACATTCTGATAACCTTAAATCTATGAACAAGATAGAACACATTGGGATAGCGGTAGCCGATTTGCAAAAAGCATCTAATTTGTACGAGCAATTGTTAGGTACAAGTTGCTATAAAACAGAGCGAGTAGAGAGTGAAAACGTGGATACTGCGTTTTTCAAAACTGGAGAAAATAAAATAGAATTATTAGCTAGCACAGCTGATGATAGCGCTATTGCCAAGTTTATTGCTAAAAAAGGAGAGGGAATACATCACATTGCTTTTGATGTGGATGATATTTATGCAGAAATGGAAAGGTTAAAGAAGGAGGGTTTTGTGTTGCTGAATGAAGAACCTAAAAAAGGTGCGGATAACAAGTTGATTTGCTTCGTGCATCCAAAGACAACGAATGGGGTATTGATAGAACTTTGTCAGGAGATTAGATGAGCGGAATGTCGTTAGCGAAAATGGTAGGTAAAGACTTTGAATTACCAGAAGATATATCGGAAAACCAATTGCGAGAGGCTTTAATAAAAGCTTTTGAATATCTAGTGGAAGATGATTTTTCTAAACTGGTACAAATTCTTTATCGTGCCGATGTAGACCAAGATAAATTGAAGCAGTTACTGGAAAGTGCCGAAAATTCAAGCTCTGGAGAAGTAATTGCAGATGCTTACATTACTAGGCAAAAAGCAAAATTGGAGATTTGGAATAAGTATTCGAAGTGATGGTTAGCGAAAGACTTACGAAGTTTTTGATACTTCGTAAGTCTAAAAATAACTGTGCTAAAAATTATTCTTCCTCTTTAGAAAGTGCTTTAGTTGCAACCTTTCCAACGCTCAAACCTTGTACAATAATTGAGAAAACTACGATAAAGTAAGTGATTGCTAAAATTACTGGCTTATGCGGGCCTTCATCAATAGATAAGGCCAAGGCAATAGAAACACCACCTCTTAAACCTCCCCAAACCAAAACTTTGATAGTTCCATTACTAAATTTATTCTTAAACGGGATTAACTTCACTGGTACGTAAATCGAAACAAATCTAGCAAACAGCACAATTACGATACTGATACCGCCCATGATCCAGTAATTGGTAATGTTAGGGATAATCAATAATTCAAAGCCAATGAATAAGAATAAGATTGCATTGAAAATTTCGTCAATTAGCTCCCAAAATTTATTCAGATAATCTTTTGTTGTAGCCGACATTGCGGTTCTTTTGCCATAATTGCCAATTACAATACCTGCAGCAACCATGGTTAACGGACCAGAGATGTGCATTCCTCGGGCAATTAAATAACCACCCATTACTACAGATAAGGTGATCAATACCGATACTTTATAATCATCTATTTTACGCATGGCATTGGATGCACCAAGACCTAATAAAGCACCAACTATAAATCCGCCAGCAGCTTCTTTGATTAATAACCAAGAAATGTTGCCAAAGGAAATATCCATATCGCTGCTTTGTGTTAACTGCAAAATAACCGCAAAAACCACAACTGCAACACCATCATTAAACAATGATTCTCCGGCAACTTTGGTCTCTAGTGATTTTTTTACTTTGGCTTCCTTTAAAACACCCATTACCGCAATTGGGTCGGTAGGAGATATCAAAGCTCCAAATAACAAACAGTATAAAAATGGCATTTCTAGTCCCAAAAGAGGAGCTACGTAAAATACAATTCCAGCTACTACAAACGTAGATATAACTACACTTACTGTAGAAAATATCACAATAGGACCTCGCTGCTCCTTTAAATCTTTTAGGTTAATATGTATAGCTCCTGCAAAAAGTAGGAAGTTTAACATTGCTCCCATCAAGACTTCCGTAAAATCTACGTCTCGTAAAAGATTGGAGAAATGAGTAAAAGTATCTGGAAACAAATGTCCCGTAATTACCAAAATGATAGAAGATATCATGGCAATAATCATAATGCCGATGGTAGAAGGTAATTTTAAATATCTAAGATTGATGTACGAAAAAAAAGAGGCGAGAACGATGAGAACGGAAAAAGAATAGTATAACTCCATGAATAAAATTTAAGGATTTTTGAAATAGGTAAGTTCGCAAGGTATTGAAAAAAGCCCTTTTTTGCAAGCTTTGAAGGGATAAAGGCTTTTGTATAGCTCTAGAAAATGGGGAGTCAACTTCAAAACTTCTGAAAATGTAAAAGATATTTGAATGTTTGTTAGCGAATATTTGAAAATATCTTTTTTGTGTTATTGTAGATGTCAAAAATTATCATGATATTTGCACCTCTAAAATTAGAAATAAAAAGATAAGAGATACTCATCAGCATCGTTTGCCAGCAAATTGCAAAGCTTGCGCTGAGGTTTCAAAATAAATTAAATAAATAAAGATGAAAAAAGATTTGCATCCATCAAGCTACAGATTCGTTGTTTTTAAAGATATGTCTAACGAATATTCTTTCTTAACTAAATCTTGTGTTGAAACTAAAGAAACAATTAAATGGGAAGATGGTAACGAGTATCCTCTTTACAAATTAGAGATTTCTCACACTTCACACCCGTTCTATACTGGTAAAATGAAGTTGGTAGATACAGCTGGTCGTATCGATAAATTCAAAAACCGTTACGCTAAGAAATAATTTTAGCTTAAATGATATTTTTTTGAAAGTCCCAAGCGTAAGCTTCGGGACTTTTTTTATTTTTGTTGCTTATGGCAATCAACCTTTTTGATGACAAATCTTGGCTTTCGCTAAGACCTCTAACTTTTACACGCCCTGTAGCAGATTTACGGATAGGCATTTTGACAATCGCCGAAAAATGGGCAAAATATCTTGAAACAGATTTTGGCTATCTTACACAAGATTACCTTAATGTGAAGTACGCTCTGGCTAATACTAACCTTTTTATAAATGGCTCTATTTGTCCGGATGAAGAATTGGTAGAGGCGGTAAGTAATTTGAAAGAGGGTGAAGTTCTGCATGCTGCCGATGTAATTATTGCTTATTATGCTAGTTCATTTAATTACCAGGATGCTTTAAATAGCCTAGAACGGGTTGCATACCTTTCGAGTTTTGTTAAAATAGATTATCCAGAACAAATTTTCGGCTTTAATGATATCGAACTACAAAAGGATTTTGCCTTGCTTACCAAAGGGAGAACTTCTGGAAGGTTAAGTGGCACAAATACCATTTTAGGCGATAATATTTTTGTTGAAGATGGTGCGGTAGCCGAATGTTCTACTTTTAATACTTTGCAGGGACCGATTTACTTAGGTAAAAATAGTCAGGTTTGGGAAGGCTGCCATATAAGAGGCTCGTTTGCTTTGTGCCATAATTCGCAGGTTAAAATGGGTGCTAAAATCTATGGGAAAACAACCATTGGACCTTTTAGTAGAGTAGGTGGCGAAATTAACAATGCTGTAATTTGGGGTTATTCGTCAAAAGGGCATGAGGGGTATTTAGGTAACTCTGTAATGGGACAGTGGTGCAACATCGGCGCAGATAGCAATAACTCAAACTTAAAAAATAACTACGGAGAAGTGCGTTTGTGGGATTATGAAAAAGAGAACTTCAGAAAAACTGGTTTGCAGTTCTGCGGTTTAATTATGGCAGACCACGCTAAATGTGCCATTAATACCATGTTTAATACAGGTACGGTAGCTGGTGTGAGTGCTAACATTTTCGGTAGCGGTTTCCCTCGCAACTTTATTCCAGATTTTGCTTGGGGTGGCGCACATGGATTTGATATTTATGCGTTAGATAAGATGTTGGAGACGGCTGCATTGGTTTATGATCGAAGAGATTTAACTTTGGACGAAACTGAAAAGAACATTATATCTCACATTTTTGAGATGACAAAAGAATATAGACACTTTTAACGGAGGTTGAAAAGTTTGAAAGTTCTACTACAACCTTCAAACTTTATAGCATTCCAACATAAAAACCAAAATAGAAATGAGAAAACAAATTGTTGCAGGAAACTGGAAAATGAATAATGATTACAATGAAGGTGTTTCATTGTTCTCTGAAATTGTAAACATGGTTAGAGACGAGAAAAAAGGCGATCAAATTGCTGTAATCTGTTCTCCAGCTATTCATTTAAACAGCTTAGCGCAGTTGTCATCTGGTATTGTTAAAATTGGTGCACAAAACTGCCACCAAAATGAAAACGGTGCTTACACTGGCGAAACTTCTGCAAAAATGATTAAATCTACAGGTGCAGAATATGTGATTATCGGTCACTCAGAGCGTAGACAATATTTCGCTGAAAGCAATCAATTATTAGCTGAAAAAACAGTTACTGCTTTGGCAAACGGCCTAATTCCAATTTTCTGTATTGGCGAAACTTTAGATGAGAGAAACAATGGAAGTTATTTTCAAGTGATTGAGAAACAACTGGAAGAAGGTGTTTTTGGACTAAGTCAAGCAGATTTTGAGAAAGTGGTATTGGCTTACGAGCCTGTTTGGGCTATCGGTACAGGTTTAACTGCAACTCCAGAGCAAGCACAAGATATCCACGCTTTCATTAGATCTAAAGTAGATGCTAAATACGGAATGAATGTAGCTGATGATACTACAATTTTATACGGTGGAAGTTGTAACGCTAAAAATGCTCCTGATTTGTTCTCACAGCCAGATATTGACGGTGGTTTAATTGGCGGTGCTTCTTTGAAATCTCGTGATTTTACAGATATTGTTAAAGCATTAAATTCTTAATATAAAATTTCGACCATATAAGGCGTATAGGCAAATCTTATATGTGCTTATATGCCTTAAATGGTTTTTAAAATATGGACTACCTAAAAGTAAGTTTTGCCTTTGGTGAAATTGAAGAATATCAGAAAGACTTGCTAATTGCAGATTTAGCTGACATCGATTTTGAAACTTTTGAAGATACAACTAATGGCTTTGATGCTTTTGTGCAAAAAAGTTTATTTGAGGATGTTAAACTTCAAGCTGTTTTGGCTGAGCATCAATCGATAAATGCAAATTATGAAGTAGAGGAAGTTGTTTCTGAGAATTGGAATAAAGAGTGGGAGAGTAATTTCAGTCCGTTAATTATTAGCGACGAATGTTACGTTAGGGCTACTTTTCACGAAGCGCAGCCTCAATATCAATATGAAATTGTAATTGACCCAAAAATGTCTTTTGGTACTGGTCATCATCAAACTACAACCATGATGATGCAATATATTTTAGAAACTGATTTTGCTGGAACTTCGGTTTTAGACATGGGTGCTGGTACAGCAATCTTAGGGATTTTGGCAGCAAAAAGAGGAGCAAAAGATGTAATAGCGATTGATTATGACGAAGTTTGCTACGAGAGTGCTATCGAAAACGCAAAACTAAATCATATCGATAACTTGGTTTCATTGCATGGAAGTAAAGAAGCTATTCCACAACAAACTTTTGATATCATTTTAGCTAACATCAATAGAAACATCCTTTTAGACCAAATTGAAACTTATGTTTCTGTGTTAGAAGAAGGCGGTTTAATTTTCTTCAGTGGTTTTTACGAAACGCCAGATTTGGATATCATAAAATCACATTGTGAGCAGTTTGGTTTAACTTATCAAAACCATAAAAAAATAGATAACTGGGTTTCGGCCAAGTTTATAAAATAATTGAATGATAGGATGAGTGGATTTTGAATAAACATAATGTAAATTCAATCATTCAAAATTCAGTCATTCAATAATTGATAGGTATGAAAATTCATTTAATAGCCATCGGTGGTGCGGCAATGCACAATTTAGCCATCGCTTTACACAAAAAAGGTTTTGAAGTTACGGGTTCTGATGATGTAGTTTACGAACCTTCTAAAAGCCGACTGGATAAATATGGTTTATTGCCAGCTGAAATGGGTTGGGATGAAAGTCGTATTACTCGAGATATTGATGCTATTATTTTGGGGATGCACGCTCGTGTAGATAATCCTGAGTTGTTGAAGGCGCAGGAATTAGGCTTGAAAATCTATTCTTACCCTGCCTACATCTACGAGCAATCTAAAGAAAAAATTAGAGTAGTTATTGGAGGAAGTCATGGTAAAACGACTATCACTTCGATGATTTTACATGTGTTGAATTATCACCAAAAAGAGTTCGATTATTTAGTTGGTGCTCAATTGGCTGGTTTTGACACGATGGTAAAAATAACTGATACCGCACCTATTATGGTAATAGAAGGAGATGAATATTTAGCGTCACCGATTGATAGAAGACCTAAATTCCATTTATATCATGCTAATATTGCTGTAATTAGCGGCATTGCTTGGGACCATATCAACGTGTTTCCAACTTTTGCAGATTACGTAGAACAGTTTGCAAAGTTTATCGATACTATTACGGCAAAAGGAAAGCTAATTTATTGTGAGTTGGATGAGGAATTAAAGAACACCGTAGCGCAGTCAGCTGCTGATGTGATTAAAATACCTTACGGAATTCCTGCGCATGAAGTTAAAGATGGTGTGAGCTATTTATTGCCGCAACAAACGCCTTTGAATGTATTTGGCGATCATAACTTGATGAACCTAAATGCGGCTAAACAAGTATGTGCGCAATTGGGAATTGATGAGGAAGGTTTCAATGCTGCGATTAGCTCTTTTGCTGGTGCTGCAAAACGTTTAGAGTTAATTAGTGCTGTAAATCAAACCAATGTTTATAAAGATTTTGCGCATTCGCCATCGAAGTTAAAAGCGACTATTCATGCGGTAAAATCTCAGTTTACCAATAGAAAATTGGTGGCTTTTATGGAACTGCATACGTTCAGTAGCTTAAACAAAGAGTTCTTGAAGGAATATAAAGGCGCTATGAGCGATGCTGATTTGGCCATTGTTTATATCGATGCCAAAACCTTTGAACAAAAGAAAATGCAGCCCTTAACTGAGCAAGATATTAAGTTAGCTTTCGAGGATGATAATTTGCTATATTTCGACGATGCTGCTAAGTTAGAAGCTTACCTAAAAAGCTTAAATTATCAAAATACTAACTTGTTGATGATGAGTTCTGGTACTTATGCGGGCTTAGATTTACCAAAATTTGCAACTGAATTAAAAACAAAGTAATTCGTTTTGGCTAATCAGAAGTTGATATCGGAAATAGCGGCAAACATCAAGCAGCTTCGATTAGCAAAAGCTAAAGGTCAAACCGAAGTGGCTACTGCATTGAAAATTTCGGTTGCGGCTTTGTCTAAAATAGAAAATGGACAAACTGATATCAATGTTTCTAGGTTGGCGCAAATTGCCAAATATTTCGGAGTTTCTGTGGGTTCAATTATTTCAAAGGAAGTAAAGACGTCAATTTCTCAAGATGTCGTAGAGGAAATTGCTGAACTAAAAAAGCAACTTTTAGAGAAGGAAGCTGAAGTAGTAAAGTTGCAGAAAAAAGTAATTGATTTGTACGATAAGTTGGGACTTTGATATTTCGTCATTGCGAGGTACGAAGCAATCTTACAACGTCAAACTATGGCTTTAAGATTGCTTCGTACCTCGCAATGACGACCCGGATAAAAAAAATATCTTAAAACGTCTTCCTCAAGGTCAAATGTTTCTTGCCGAATTTAGCACCAGTAGCTTCATGTAATGACAACATCTTGTCATTAAAATCGCCAACCCAAGAAAGCTCCAATTCAGTATACTGATTTTTAGGCAATACATGTTCTCCTAATTTGATGAACAATGCAGACTCTAAACCGTGTTTTTGGAATTTCTGTTTAGTACCCATCACAACGGCCCTCATTCTACTTACACCAACCCAACGTCTGTAAGCAAATTTCAGTTTCTCCCACAACCCTAACTTTCCATTTAGGTCTTTAATCATTTGGTTAGCGTCTGGAATCAGCACAGTGAATGATGCTGGTTCTCCATCTACGTAAGAAAACCAAATCAATTTTTCGTCCATTATTACTTCCATTTGCTTAAAACTTTCTTGCAAAGTTTCTTTTTTGATGGGAACAAAATTCTCAAAATCTTGCCATCCATCATTGTAAATTTCCATCAAATCGTTAATGTACTTTTCGGCATTTTTCTTTCTAAAATATTCAAAAGAATAACCAGGTTTAGCTGCTACCCAATTTGCAATTTTTGTAAAACGGGCAGGAAAGGGGATGGTTAAATCTATGATGTTTGTGATTTGTTCATAAGCAGTAGTAAAGCCGTAGTTGCTAAATAACTGAAGATAATAGGGCAAATGATAATTCATACCATAGGAAGCCGACGTAAAGCCTTCTACCAATAACCCCCAAAAGCTATCATTCTCGCCAAAGTTGATAGGACCTTCCATCGCTTTCATTCCTTTTTCTTCCAACCAGCTTTTTGCGGTGTCAAATAGAAAATTAGCTGCGGCTTGGTCATCAATACATTCAAAAAAGCCAATTCCGCCAGTTGGCACTTCGTAGCCGTAAGCTTTTTTCTCATTCACAAAAGCGGCAATTCTACCAATTATTTTATTCTGGTCGTCAATAAAAATCCATCTAACGCACTGTCCGTGTTTGAAGAATGGATTTTGTTCAGTATCGAATACTTTCTCTACGTCTTGATCTAAAGGTCTGATATAGGCTTTATCATTACTGTAAAGCTTTTCAACTATATTAAGAAAATGTTGCTGGATTTTACTATTGCTAACTATTACTGCTTTCATACACTCACTGTGAGGGGCTAAAATAACAAAAGCCTCGGAATTTCGGGGCTTTTGTTGAGGTAATCTTTATAGAATTACTATCTAGTAGTCGTCATCATCGTCGTCGTCAAAACTATCGAACGTATCAATGTCATCAAGAGGCATGTCTAAAACATCTTCATCCTCATCTACATTTCTTTCATCTTGGATGTCATCTAATTCTTCATCCGTTTCTTCTTTCTTAGAATTTGGCTTGCCACTTGGCTTGTTTTGGATAGGTTTTTTTGGCGATTTCATTACACAAAAAATGTTTAATAGTTCGAAAGTTAAATGCGCTACTTAAAGTTACAAAAATCTTTTTTAAAATAGAAGATAGCTCTGTTTGTTTATTTTAATGGTGCCAAAAATAGAATAAAAACCACTTTTGAAGAACTTTTTTTCAAAATTTTATCAGCCTTGTTTTCAGTGTTATAAAATGGTTTGAAAACAAAAAAGCGTCCTAATTATGAAAATCGGGACGCTTTTAACACACAAATGAAACCTGAATTGAGATATACTTTTAGGTTAGGTTAAAATAATATCTTTTGTCAATCCTATATGAACGTTCTCAGAACAAACAATTAATGTTTGCTTAATTTCTTATAACAAGTTTAATACAAAAAATACGAATGCAGACACCTATTTAGTGAATGGTATAAATATTTGAGTAAACGGTAAATTGTTACGTAAACGGTACTGTTATCGATACAATTGTGCCTGATTTACCGTTCTGTTTTATGTCCAGATGTATAGCTTTTGCTTCAATTTTATTCAATAGGTTGATACGTTCTTTTGTTAACATCATTCCTTTGCTTTGATGACCATCCTTTTTACTTGCTAAAGAATTGTCTATGCCTATGCCATCATCTATAATGGTAATCAACAAGTTTTCGTCTTCCTTACCAATTTTTATCGCAACCTTGCCACCTTCTTCTTTGGGCATAATGCCATGCCAAATCGCATTTTCTATAAATGGTTGCAACAACATTGAGGGTATGCGTGTTTCATCGCTGTCTATTGTCCGATCCATATTAATCTCATACTGGAACTTCTCTCCAAATCGGTTTTTTTCGAGGCTTAAATATAGATTAAGGTAATTGATTTCTTCTTCCAGAGAAATATAGCTCTGTGTACATATCTCCAAATTTTTCCTGATTAGCCTAGCAAACCCCGTGAGCACTTTATTTGCCGAATTTGTATTTTTAGTATTGATAAAATGCTGTATAGAATTCATCACATTAAATACAAAATGCGGATTCATCATAGCTTGCAGCGCTTGCTGTTCCAACATCAATATCCTATTTTTTAGCAGTAATTGCTCTTGTTCTTTATTTTTTTGCCTTTTGGTGATGCTTACACCAATTAAATAGATGAGATAACCACCAATACCCAAAGCAATTGCAATAAACCACCAGGTTTGATAAAAGCGTTTTTGTAAATTGAGTTTCACTTTGGCAGGCTCGCTCCAATCACTGTTCTGACTTTTTGCACTAATCTCGAACACGTATTCTCCAGGTTCCAGAGAGGATAATTCTAATTTTCGGTTTTTAGTTTCTATCCAATTTCCGGTACTTTTTAAACGATATTTATAAGTGATATTTCTATTTTTAAAGTCGATGGCACTGTAAGTAATCGTTAAATTTTGTTCATGTGGCGCTAAGTTGAAGCTACGTTTATTGAGATCTAACGTGGTTTTATTTTTTAAAATAGAATTGATGTAGATTTTAGGTGGGTTGCTGTGCTGTAAAGATTGGTTGTAGGCGAAGTAAACCAATCCATTATTAGTTGCAAAGTATGCGGTATCCTTATCTATGTAAAGATCGTTCAAATCATCAGAAAGCATCCCGCTTACGTCATCGAAACTGCTGATGTTCACTTTTCCATTTTTTATAGCAATTCTGTTAATACCGGTGTTGCTAATAGCCCATAGATAATCGCCGCGTACAAATAGTTTATTGATAATGTTATTGTTCAACCCTTTTTGGTGATTAAGAATGTGCTTAATTTTTCCATCCCTTAAAATTACGATCCCATAACCGTCGGTTGCCATGGCCATACTACCATCCGCCAGTTGGCGTATATCGTTTATCCTTTTAGTTAATATTGGATATTTCTGATAATGCTTGTTGAGTTTATTGTGGTTAAATTCTGATAGTCCGCTGACGTTAGAGAACCAAAGATTTTGCTCTTTGTCGTAAAACACACGGTAGGAACGATCTTTGAAAAAGTCTTCTAGTTCCTTATACTTTAGGGAAGAAAATGCCAATTCATTTCTGTCGTTAATAATTACTACGCCCGACGACAAAGAGAGCGTGAGTTTAGAGGTACTATCTATCGCGAAGTTTTTTACCACAAACATGTGGTTGTTAACTTCTCGAAGAAATTTAAAATCAGTTGTGCTCGGATAATTGCTGCTCACCGAACCCAAGCCATAATCTGAAGCAAAGAATATGCGTTTATCCTTTTTATCTACAACTAACTGCTTAATAGTATTGTATTTATTTGGATCTGGGAGTGTAATTTTTTTGGTTGCTTTTGTTTTTAAATCTAAGATGTTGATGATACCATTATTGCTGCCCAGCCATAAGCGATTGTTTTTATCTTTTGCAATACTTTTAATTACAGCGTCGGACAGACCGTTTTCTTTGCTAATGGTATAGAGTTGATCTTTTATTTTAGGCAATTTGTAAACCCCACTTTTAGTGGTAAACCATAAATTACCTTCGTTGTCTCTTATGGTTTGGTTCACACTTACACCACGTAGAAATTCTTTTTCTCCAGTGCCATCAAGGTTTATTCCTTTAACGCCATTATTGTTCGTAAACCACAATTTCTTTTCACCAAGCAAAATATAGCCAATATCAGACTGAAGTAATTCGGGACTTATTTTTAATACCTGTTTTGTAGTTTTCTTGCTAAAGATATTTAGCCCCTGCTGGTTTAAGAAATAAATTTCGCCATTTGCGTAGTTAATTGCTTTATAAGATATAGGGTTGATACTAACTTTTGTTGGAACAAAATAGCCATTAGAAAAGATGAAGTTAGCCGTGTTGTTTACCGCTCGGATGTTTTGTTGTTCATCTTCATAAAGAAATGCATTTTGATATCTGGAAGCGATGCTGTTTGAAATTATTTTCGTGGTTTTTTGTCCATCCCAAATGCCTATGACATTGTTGTTCGTGCCAAACCACAATTTGCCCTTGCTGTCTTCTAAAAATGAAACTACTACGCCATTAAAATTCAGTTCTTTTAACGCAGTATTGTTTTTCTCATTATGGATTTTTCCATCCAAAAAATAACTTAACTGACCGTTAAGCGCCATAAACCAAATTCTACCTTTACTATCTTGTCTCATCTGTAAAATTTGATTGTCGGGCAAACCGTCATCTACTGAGAAATTTTCAAATACAGAGCCGTCAAATCTACTAACTCCGGCATCGGTTGCAATCCAAATGAAACCTTTTTGGTCTTGTAAAGTGTAGTAGCAGTTGTTGCTAGGCAAGCCATCTTTTGTAGTATAGTGCGGCAGGTAAACGCTTTGAGCATAGCTTGTCTCCTGGCAAAATATCACCAAAAAACAAAAACTCACTATGGTTAATAAGCTATTTTTCACTTTGTAGTTGACCGTAGTGTTTCATCTTCTCAAAAAAATCGCTAGCTCTACGCCTTGAAACTATGATATTTTCTCCATTCGAAAGCGATAATACCAGTCCGTTTTTATTATTGTATTCTTTTACATATTTTAGGTTAACAATACTCGATTTGTGTATCCTCATAAAACGTTCTTCGGGCAAAATTTCCTCGTAATCCTTAAGCACTTTAGAAACTGTGATTTTTTCGGTGTTCTTTAAATGGAAGATAGAGTAGTTACTGTCTGCTTCTATGTGAATAATGTCGTCTACATCAACTAACCGATAACCCTGTCCGTTGGGTAAGGTTATCCTGTTAACACCTTTTTGCTCTTTTAAATCATCCTCCAAGTTTTTAAGGCTCGAATTTCTGGCAAAAGCATTGTTTAATTGCTGATGCTTCACAGCTTTTTCTACGGCGGCAATTAATTCATCGATATCTATAGGTTTCAGTAAGTAATCTAAAGCATTTGCTTTAATTGCTTTTAAGGCGTATTGATCGTAAGCTGTGGTAAAAACAACGGTTGCGTTAGCTTCCTGTGCCTGTGGAATTAGAGAAAAGCCATTCTCTCCCGGCATGGCAATATCCAAGAAAATCAAATCAATTTCATGGCTTTGTAGTAAGGTTCTGGCTTCGTTAACAGACTTGGCTATACCGCAAATGTTTACATCAGGACAGTTTTCCTGTAGTAAAAAATATAATGAAGAACGTGCAAATTCCTCATCATCAACAATAATGGTATTTAGTGCTGCCATGTTTTAGTTTGGCTCAATTTATTAAAAATAACACTAAAAGGGAAATGCTTACTTCTTCGCTTTGTCGTTAAAGCCAAATTTACGTGGGTAATAGGAAAGGGTAGCCATAAAATATTGCTGCAATACATTTCTGGTAGAGGTAGAGAAGCCATTTGTTTGGGCAAAATTCATTACGCTCTGGTTTTGACGTAAAATATCTAAAGCCGAAAGTTTGATTTCTGCATTGTTACCTTTTGTAAAACGATAGGTTACATTGGCGTTCCAGATGGTAAAATTAATGGTTTCTCCCACCGATGGATTATTGTTGTTATAGCTAATATTTGAATTTACAGAGAATTTTTTAGTGAAATTATAATTGGTACTTAAGCTAGAAGTAAGCGTTACGTTACTAAATTGGCTGTTGAGGCTACGCTGTTTAGATGAACTGTTTTGTATGCTCTGCTTGGCTTCTAAACCCAATTTGTCTTTATAACTGAAGAAGGTTGAAATTGAATTGTCAATGTTCAGATTATCTGAAAAGTTGAAAATATTATTGGTGTAGGTAGGTCTTTTGCTAATATTGCCCGAAGTAAAGTAGGCCAGTTGCAATTCGCTACTTTTAAATTTGATCGATTTACGGATGTTTCCATTGAAGCGGGCATATTTGCTGCCATCTGCGTTGGTTAAAAACACATCTCTACGATTTTGTTGATTAATTAAAATACTGTCTACAATTGCATCGCTAATTTGACCAATGGCACCAGACAAATAGAAATTTAAGGTGTTTTTGTTCTTCATGTCGTTATGACTAAAGGACAAATTCAAAGTACGATCAACCTCTTCTTTTAAGTTAACATTGCCTCTTTGTATATAATATTGATTGTTATTGTCTATTAAAGGAGCAAGCTGTTGCAACGTTGGTATGCGAATGTTTGTGCCAAAACTTAGGTTGATACTTTGAAAGTAGTTTCCTGTTTGCTGATTGTAAGCATTGACCGCGAAACCTGGCAAAAAGTTGCTGTAATTCCTTTTAATATTTTGAAATGCTTTGTCGGAATTATTGTTTTGGTTGATGAACTGTTGTGCAGCAAATAGTTTTAAAGTTAAATTCTTGTAGTATCTATTGCTCAGGTTTTTGGTAAACTGCTTGCTAAGTATCATACCTGGCATAAAATCTACCTGGTTGGTTTGTGTTTGATTGGTTAGGTCACTGTTTTGCTGATAGGCATTGTTGTTAAAATCTTCTACTACGTTATTGTCTGTATTGTTACTCAAATTTAGTCTTCCGTTTATTTCTAGGTCGAAGTTGGAAAGTTTTGCATCCTTAAATAACAAAGATCTAAGATTGGGTAAACCAAAACTGAACTCTTGTCTGAGCCTTTTTGATTGCGTTTGGTAGCGCCTGTTAATATCTAAGTTGTTCGCATTGTTTAGCAAGTCCCGGTACTGGGTAATTTCAGTTCTATCGTTAGCATTATCTGCTGCAGAAAGATTATAGCCCGCATTGAGGCTTTTGAAACGGCTTTTCCAGTTGTTATAATTGTTGTAGCTATAGTCGGCGTTAAATGAGAAGCTTTTGTTGTCGAAATTGCCGCTGGTAGTGGCATTGTTGGTACTAGTCAACTGACCTGCGTTGTTTCTGGCGTTTCGCAAATTTACACTTTCGTTTTCTCCATTGTCTAAATTCATGGTTTGCTTAATATCTAAACGATGGTTTTTCCTGTAATAGTTGTAGCCAGAATTAAAACGGTGGCTATTGTTAGTGTTGTCACTATTACTGGTACTGTTAGAGAAGAGCTGATTATTGGCAGCTAATACTGTTGTGGTTTGTGTTTCTCGCTCGTTAATACTGTTTAAATTTTTGAAATAGTAGCTGGCATTTACGACATTTTTATTGTTCCACTCTTTGCTGTCGGGTTTAAAGTTATAGGTCATTTGGGTACCAATAACATTGCCTTTATTTAGCCCTTCTTGCCTAAAATCCGATTGATATTCTACGCTTGTGCCTACGCCTTTGTAAGTGCTATTTCGTATCAGCGTGTTTATGTCATTTGGAATTTTATTGACATCGTTACTGGCACCAATAATGGCTAATTGCAGTTTTGGCGTGTTTAAATTAATATTTCCATCAAATTGGTAATGATTATCAGTTCCGTAACCTATACCAATTTTACCAAAATAGTTTCTGTCTTTACCTTTCTTCAGTTTTAAATTGGCCACCAAATTACTGTCAAGCGGTTTGTCCCTATCTGCAGTATTAAAAATCTGTATTTTTTCTAAAGCATTTTTAGGGATGTTTTGCAGAGCGATTTTGTTATCTCCACCAAAAAAGTCTTTTCCATTTACCAACAAACGTTTAATTTCTTTACCATTTACGGTGATTAATCCATCGCCCCAAACAGTAATATTGGGCACTTTTTTAAGCAAATCTTCTACTGTGGCATTAGTGTCTAATTTAAAAGCAATGGCATTAATTTCTAAAGTGTCGTTATTGTAGGTAATTGGCGGTACAGAAATAGTTACCTCCTTTAAAGTTACATCTTGCGGATTTAAAATAAGTGTCTTTAAGTCAAGTAAAGTTTGTCCTTTAGGTATGGTAATGTTTTTTCTCAAAGTTTGATAACCTACATTGCTAATATCTATGCGTAGTTGTTGGTCAATAGGTACATTCACAAATTTAAACTCGCCGTAATTGTTGCTCAGCTGATAATTTATGATAGTATTGTCAGGCTTGTAGATTGATACTGTAGCCGATTTTAACACATAATTATGAACGGTATCTCTAACAACTCCTTTAATTACACCTTGGTGAGGCGTAGTGGTTTGGGCATTAAGAGATAATGTTAAGCAGAAAAGGCTAAACAGAGAGAGCAAGCGTTTAAACATAAATTAGTGTTTCTTAGGTTTAAGAATGATAAGAACTGGGTTAGCCTTTCTGTCCGCTGTCTTAAAATAATTTTCTAACAGAGGTGGATATTTGCTTGCTTTGCCGGCGCTACGGTTTTTAAACTCGAACATGGTTAATGATGAGTAGCTAGTGTAAAAGCGCTCGTTCTCGTAGGCTAAAAATCCTCTATTTTCAAAATCATAACTAAAGCCAGAGTCAGTAATAGGTAAAAAATGCGAAAGGCTGTCTGGTTCTATATCTTGAAAGGAGGTAAGCTCGCTAGTGTTGAGGTTATATATCAGGTTACTTTTGCGGTCTTTATCCCAATAAAAACTATGTGTTCTTAAAAATAAATTATTTCCGAAGAGATAAGGCATGCCTAAACCATAAATCACTTTTTTGTTGTCTTCAAAATAGGTGCGTCTCTTTTTAATATAAATAGGATTGGTTAAAAAATCTGCAGGTAAAGAATTTTGGGCAGGGAATATCAGTTTGTAAGCTAATGCAACTGCTTTTGGTGTAATTCGGTAAATGTTGTAGTTGTAGTGGTTGATAAAGAAGGCCTCATTTGCGGCATATTTGCTTACACCAGCGTTGCCATACCATTCATCTTTTTCGTATTTCTTAATGTCATCTTTGAAAAACGCAATGCTATCTAATGGTTTTTGGTGCTTTAGACCCAGTTGAAAATAGGTGCTGTCTTTTCCATTCTTTACAAAGTGACCTTGTTTAATACTCGTGTTTCCGTCATCAAACTTAGTATCGTTATTAAATTTAAATTTTTCGTTTGATGTTTTCTTTACAAACTTCCCCTTTAAGTCATATAATTGAACATTTTTGGGTGTATAAATTGCAATCAGTTGCTGGTTATTGTCCTTTATAGTTGTAAAACCATAAAACTGCATTTTCTCATTGTTGTCTTTATTGCTCTCTAGCTTTGTTGCATCAATTTTGGTAATGTATTTTCCAGTCAAGTCAAAAATAAGTACCGCTTTGGTGTCGTAATCAAAAATAAGATAAAGGTTATCTATAGTTTTAAATTGAGAGATATTTCCGAACAGGCTTTCTTTGGTTGTTTCTAACGGTACAAATTTTACCTCTTCAAAAATCTGTGAAACTGCTGCTCCTCTTGCACTTTGAGGGTCTAATCGTAGCGTTACGATACTGCTACTGTCAATTTTTCCAATTTGCGCATAAAGAGTTGCGCAAGCCAGTTGGCAAACCAATGCCAAAAATAGTTTGAACCTAAAAAGTTTCATTAAAGCGTTAATTAGAGTTATTTGTTGATCAGGTGGTTTATAATATCAAACTTAATGAATATTGCGATATAAAAACCTGAGCACTAAAAACTTTAACACTTTTTAAGAAATGGTATTTGCTACTTTGTAAGCTGAAAGCTACTCAGAAAAATATCTTTGTTCTGCAGATTCTGCCCATCTGGAAGTACGCAAGATAAGCTATAGTAAATGCCATCTACGAAAATGATATTCAAGAAAATGGATTTATGTTCTTCTTCGTTTTTGCCTTCTGTAGTATAGCTTACGTAGTTTTTATGCTGCTTTATTTTTATCTCCTGCAAATTATAACCAGCGAGGGTTGTTTGTAAGCCACTTAAAAATTCGCTAGCAAACTCGTTAGTGGTTACCAATTTGCTAAATGCTCTTTGGTCAATTTTTAAATTTTGGGCAATGAAACTGTAAGTCGCGGTATAAACAACGCCAGCAGTATCTTTAAGTGCGAATGTAGTACCAGCCGTTTTGCTAGCAGCAGCAGGAAAAGCTACTGTTAATCTATTAGTCAATTTTTGTTTTACCCAATTCTTTTGAGCAAAGGCAAAAATTGAAGTTAATAACAAGAAACAGATTAAGGTCGCTCTTTTCATCGGCTATTAAAAGTCGTCCCCTTTAGAGGATTTAGGGGTTTAGTAAGAAATCACTTGCTCTTCCAATTCGGCAGGCAACTCTCTGTAATTATATTTTTGTCCACGTAATTGAGGCTCAAAACCAGCTTCTTTAATAGCCGTTTGAATGCCATTTGCTGTAAAACGATGCGGCGCTCCAGCAGCAGAAACCACGTTTTCTTCAATCATGATAGAACCGAAATCATTAGCGCCAGCATGTAAGCACAGTTGTGCCACAGCTTTACCCACCGTTAACCAACTTGCTTGAATATTTTTCACGTTAGGCAGCATGATACGGCTTAACGCAATCATACGCACATATTCATCGCCAGTTACATTGTTGCTAATTCCACGTAAACGTTTCAATAAAGTACCATCATCTTGGAAAGGCCAAGGAATAAATGCTAAGAAACCGTTGGCATCCGCAGGTTTTTCACTTTGCACCTCACGTATCCAAACCAAATGCTCAAAACGCTCTTCAATAGTTTCTACATGGCCAAACATCATCGTTGCAGAGGTTGTAATATCTAATTGGTGACAAGCACGCATCACGTCCAACCATTCTTGTCCACCACATTTACCTTTAGAAATTAATCTTCTTACACGGTCGTTCAGTATTTCTGCACCAGCACCAGGAAGTGAGTCCATGCCAGCCTCTTTCATAGCTTTTAAAACTTCAGTATGAGATAAACCTTCCAATTTTGCTACGTGAGCAATTTCTGGCGGGCCTAAAGCATGTAATTTTAAATCTGGATAAAGCTCTTTCAGTTGCTTAAAAAGGTTGGTGTAAAACTCCAAACCTAAATCTGGATGGTGTCCACCTTGCAACAACAATTGGTCGCCACCTAAACGAAAAGTCTCTTCAATTTTAACTTTATAAGTTTCAATATCGGTAATGTAACTTTCATCGTGCCCTGGGCGGCGGAAGAAATTACAGAATTTACAATTGGCAATACAAACGTTCGTAGTGTTCACGTTACGGTCAATTTGCCAAGTCACTTTACCACTCGGAACCTGTATTTTTCTCAACTCATTTGCCGTGTAAGCCAACTCGGCAGTACTCGCATTGTGATATAAAAAAATACCTTCTTCTTTGGTTAAAAAGTCAAAGTTTAAAGCTCTTTGCAGTAATTCTCCTGTATTCATGGCGTAAAGGTAAGTATTTAAAGGATTACACCGATTAAGCGATTGTACAGATTAACTAATTTTAACTTCTAAATTATATTGTGACTTATTTGAAAAACATTTATTCGGTTTCATCGTTGCGATAGTCCCGCTGTACGCTGCTATCTTTTTGTCATGTTGTTCCGTCATTTCGAACGTAGAGAGAAATCTAAAAGTTCAATGCTGTTAGGTAACAGATTTCTCCTCGTTCCTCGTCGAAATGACGCAACAAAAAGTATATCCGCTGCCATCGGGTTTAATTAACAAAAAACAGTGCTAATGAAATTCATTTTGCTTCCTCCCCCTTAATCCCCCTCCAAAGGGGGACACATGGCGCTTAGGCATTTCGCATGTCCCCCTCTTTGAGGGGGTAGGGGGAGGAAATTAACTCCTTTTCTAAGCGCCACTTATTGGTTATGCGCTTTGTCGGTATTTTGTTGCACAAGCTGAAGTTAAATAAACCCAATAGCAGCGACAGCTCCCGAAGTGCAACGAGGGACTACAGCGGATAGTGGGGCTTGAGAAGCTATGAAAAACGGGCGAACATTTTTTGAAAAAAATAATCAACCACACGCAAAGGTTTTTCAACTTTACACTCACTCAACAATAAAAGAATTTAACAATAAAGCAATTAATCTATCTTTGCAGCCTATGGTAAATTTTAATCGTTTTACACTAGCCAATGGTTTAAAAGTTTTGGTTCACGAAGACCCAACAACGCCAATGGCAGTTTTAAATATATTGTACGATGTGGGCGCTAGAGATGAAGAGGAGGGACGTACGGGTTTTGCGCATCTATTTGAGCATCTGATGTTTGGTGGTTCTATCAACATCCCAAGTTATGATGAGCCTTTGCAACGCGTAGGCGGCGAAAACAACGCTTTTACAAGTAACGACATCACGAATTATTACATCACTTTGCCAGCAGCGAATATAGAAACTGCTTTTTGGTTAGAGAGTGACAGAATGTTGAGTTTAGCATTTTCTGAAAAGAGTTTGGAAACACAACGTAACGTGGTTTGCGAAGAGTTTAAACAACGTTATTTGAACCAACCTTATGGTGATGTTTGGTTAAAGTTGCGTCCATTGGCTTACGAAAAACACCCGTACCGTTGGGCAACTATTGGGCAAGATTTAGCACAAATAGAAAATGCTAAAATGGAAGATGTGAAAGCGTTTTTCAAGAAGCATTACAATCCGCAGAATGCCATTTTGGTAGTTGGTGGAAACGTAAATACGGAGGAAGTTAAGAAGCTTGCCGAAAAATGGTTTGAACCAATTCCGGCAGGCGAGAAATATTTAAGGAACTTGCCTTCGGAGCCTGAGCAAACAGCAGCGAGAAGCTTAACCGTAAATGCTGATGTGCCTTTAAATGCGATTTATATGTCGTTTAAAATGCCTGCAAGATTAGATGCTAACTATCAAGTTTTCGATTTATTGTCGGATATTTTATCGCAAGGACAATCGTCTCGTTTGTTTAACAGCTTGTTGAAAGAGCAAAAACTGTTTAGCGATATCAACGCTTACATTACCAGTAGTTTAGACGAAGGTTTGTTTATTGTTGAGGGTAAATTGGTAGAAGGTGTAACCATGGAGCAAGCTGAAACTGCAATTTGGCAAGAGCTAGATAAAATCGCATCTGAATTGGTTACTGAAAACGAGTTGACAAAAGTGAAAAATAAATCGGAATCGATTATGGTATTTGCTGAAATGAGCTTGTTGGACAAAGCAATGAACTTGGCTTATTACGAACTTTTGGGTGATGCTGCTTTATTGAATGTAGAAATCAACAAGTATTTGAGCATTACAGCCGAGCAAATCCAACAAGTGGCACAAGAAACGTTTAAGAAAGAAAAATCATCAACCTTATATTATTTAGCCAATGCTTAACAGAACAGTTGCTCCTGCCTTTAAGCAGGTAAATGATATCAATTTTATTAAACCAACGGCAAAGCAGTTGAAAAACGGTTTGCCTGTTTATATTGTAAACGCTGGCGAACAAGAGTTGGTGCGTATCGAATTTATTTTCGAGAATGTAAACTGGGATGCACAAAAACCTTTACAAGCAATAGCTGTGAACGGTTTAATTAATAACGGAACGAAAAACTTAACTGCTAAAGAAATTGCAGAAAAAGTGGATTACTATGGTGCATTTTTGCAAACCGAATACGGCGCAGATTTAACTACCATTACGCTTTATTCGCTAACTAAGCACTTGCCATCGGTATTGCCAATTTTGTGGTCGGTACTAAATGAGAGTATTTTCCCACAGCACGAGCTGGATATTTACAAGCAAAACCAAAAGCAGAAATTGCAGGTAAGCTTGCAAAAGAACGATTTCTTAGCTCGTAAGACCTTTGCCCATGCAATTTTTGGTCAAACACCTTACGGGTCAGATATCAGTTTAACTGATTATGACCAATTGCAACAAAGCGATTTGCTTGATTATTTTAAAGCTGCTTTTCAAGCTAAGAATTGTACCATCGTTATTGCTGGTAAGTTTATAGATAAAGATTTTGAGGTATTGGATGGCGTTTTCGGTGGTAACTGGGAAAACACAGGAACTGCAATTAAAAATAGTTTCGAGTTTGTAGCGCAACAGGATAAAGATTTGTACATCGAAAAGCCAGAAGCACTACAATCTGCAATTAGAATGGGGAATTTGAGTATTAGTCGTACTCACGAAGATTTTCCATCATTGCAAATTCTAAACTGTGTTTTTGGTGGATATTTTGGTTCGCGTTTAATGGCGAATATTCGTGAAGACAAAGGCTATACTTACGGCATTGGTTCAGGAGTTGCTTCGTTAAAGCATGCGGGTTATTTCTTTTTAGCTACAGAAGTTGGCGCCGATGTTTGCGCAAGTGCGTTAACAGAAATTGAAAAGGAAATCAATATTTTAAGAAGTGAATTAATTACTGATGAAGAGCTTGATTTGGTTCGTAATTTTATGCTGGGTTCACTTTTGGGAAGCTTAGAAAATGCTTTCTCTCACGCAGATAAATTCAAGAACATTCATTTCGCTGGCTTAGATTATGGCTATTATGATAACTACATCCACACAGTTAAAAATATTACTGCCGAACGCTTGAAAGTTATTGCTAATCAATATTTAGATTGGAATGCGATGACTAGGGTAGTAGTTGGGAAGAAATAAATAAAAAAGCCTCGACATTTCGTCGAGGCTTTTTTATGTTCTATATTTTCGTTAGCACAGCTTTCAACTTATCGGCTTGATAAATTTTCTTGTAAAAATCTACATAAGCATTGTATTTCTCTGCAGGGAAAACTTTAGATGTCATTATTTGAGTGCGTTTATAAGTGATTGTACTACCAGATACCGAGAACGAAGCGCTATACTCTCCAAATTCAGAACTTAGTTTAACGTCTTTTGGAAGAAATTCTACATTAAATCCTTTTGGTAAAGTGTATATAATTTCATCTTCGTCTGAATAATCAAAGGGTATAGCAAAATTTGTTTTTCTATTAGTAATTTTCTCAGGGACACTTTCTTTTCTATTAATTTGATTTACAGTTAGAAATAGCTTGTCAGCACCTTTGCTCAATAATTGTCTAGTCTGGTAAGCTATTTCTTCGTTAATAATAGGTAACTTTTTATCTGCCTGCTCAAATTTAATTTGTTTAAGTTCTGCATCAGCAAAACCTAAGCTTTGCACTGCTTTCTTTCTAACTTCACTAGGTTCAGATAATAAATTAGAGATATTATCTTCATATTGAGCACTACCGTAGTTAGATTTTATCACAATTGTGGCCAATCCATCTTCGGCTAATTGAATATTTGTTTTTCTAACTTGGTAATTATCGATACTGCGATATTTCGGAGTTCTTACCAATTGGCCACCATTTTCTGTCACCATTAATACATTTCTATCTGCATTATCATAACCAATATATCCCATCGGATAATTTTGGCTAGTGCATTCTAAAAAAGTAGTATCTTTTGCCGAAGGAACTGCTAAAATCATATGGTTAGCTTGCCCAATGCTCGAAAAAGATCTATTTAGCTCTGGGATACCACTACCAATTACAATAAGGTTAGATTTTATTCCGGCCTCCTTGAGTAAGGCCTTCATGTAGTTAGATAAAGCCTTACAATCTCCATAATTTACCTGAGCAACTTTTTCTGCCAAGATAGGCTTAAAACCGCCAATGCCCAATTGCACACTTACATAGCGAGTGTTCTGTTGCAAATGATGATAAAGAATTTGCATTTTTTCTTTATCTGTTTTAGCATCTCTAATTAATTCTTGTACCAAGGATTTTTTAACTGGAGGTAACATGTCTCCATTTTCGTTCAACTTCGAAATCCATGCACCAAGGCTGTTCCATGTACTCAAATCTCCTTTAGAACTGTCAAATTCAAATTGATTCGGGGCAATTTTAACCCAAGTAGACAGTTGATCGAACCCAGTGCTTAATGGCTCCTTAATTACTGCAGGCACATTGTTCGCAGACCAAGAATATGTCGTTTTTCCATTATTGGAAACAGAATCCGTTTTTAAATCTTTACTGCTCAAAAAACGAACGTTTAAGCCCGCATTTTTTTGAAAAGAATAGCTTGATTTTTCAGTAGAAATATGATATCCTTTTAATGATCTCCAAGATGGTAACATTAAAATTCCATTGAAGTCTTGAGCGTAACTATATTCTATTGTATATGGATAAGTAGTACTTGAAAATTCCAATGTTTTAATCCTATCGTCTTGAAAAATAGTGTAGCTAGAAATTAGACTTTGATCCTTAAAATCTGAAGATTTGTAATCTCTAATCTTTTTGCCATTAGCGTCATATACTGCTGCTTTAATTGCATAAAGATTGGAGAATTTGTCGTACGTTTCGGCAAACTCTGCATAACCGTCTCCAGCCTTGCTTAAAATAGTGATGGCCGTTTTATATTTAATGGTGCCCGAGCCAGCATTTTTATATTCGTAAAACTGTTCTTCATTTCTAACTACAGCTACTGCATCTTGCTTAAGCTCATCGGGTATTTTACTTGCATCATAATTGTTTTGCGCCCATGTAAATGAATAAATTGAGGCAAGCAAGAATGTTAAAAAGATGTTTTTTTTCATGTTAAGACTTTTTCTTGAATACAATTTGCTCAGCTTGTTTTTCTACAATGAGTTTGAAAAGTTCTTTAATATCGAAATACTCTTCAGGTGAGAAAACACTTTTATTTATTTCGATTACGCTTTTTACCACAACTGTTTTTTCTTGAGACAAAAAGCTAATGCTAAATGTCCCTTTATTATCAGGTAATTTATAGATACCACCTTTAGGAAGTTTATCTATTTCGTAATCAGTAGGGAAGTTTATTGAAGCCCTAATTGTTTCTTTCATTGGGTAGGCAAAATCTACTGGAAAAATCCTGGTTTCGTGTTTAAAGAAGTTTTCCTTAGTGCGTTCGTATAAAAGTGGGTTTAAATACACCAAATTTCCAGCTTCTTCTACATTATCTTCAATAGTTACAGTAAGTTCTTCGTTTAAAATCTCATCAAAGTTGTTTAAATTATGGATTTTGTAGCTCTCTATTTCCAAACCTTGTTTATCTTTTTTTAGATTTTTAATAAACTCTGTTTCAGATGCGTTAGAACGATATTTATTTCTTAAAGAAAGTGCTCCATAGCCTTTATAATACTGGATCATAGTGCCTTTTAACTTGTTTTCCTTATCAAGCGTTAGACTATAATTGTATATTTTTTCATCGCTATAAGTGGGCTCAGTAGCTATCCAAGCTCCGGCAAATGATTTTAAATCGATAGCAAAACCTTGATGATTTAAATTTTCATAAGAAACCATTCCTAGAAAGTGATCTTTACTTGTTGCATCTAAAATGATGTTTTTGCCACCAATGTTTGCTTTAACAAGAATGTTGTTGAACTTGGAAATCATAGGGTTGCCGGGGTGAGCCCCATTGCTGCGGGTACTTACTAATACCGGATTTGCATTTATTTTGGCCTCTTTAAGAAAGATTAAAAGTAAGAGGTTAATATCTGCAGAAGATCCTGTCTTTTTATCAAGAATTATTTTAGGATTTGTTTCGCTAGCATACATACGATAACTATCATTCCATTTCACGTTGCTCTTAATGTAATCGTATATTAAGCTAGTAATTTTTAGGCTATCTTTTTCTGTTTTAATAATGGTAGGGAGTAGGTTTTTTGCCACCGAATTTTTCTTAACAAATAAGCCAAAGTTTTCATCGTCAGCTAAACCTTTTATAATTTTTGGCCACGTACCGGTATAGTCTCTATAAATGTCGTTAGGATAACGAGTTGCCATCAATTCAAAATCAATAGACGTGATATAATCATCCATTGTGGTAACAAAAGGCTCTTTTTTTAGGGCGGGAATATTTTCTAGGACGTATTGCGTATGTCTGGCATTTGAAGTAAGACCTGGAACATAATTTGCATGAATGTCAGTGTTTTTTGTTTGATTAATTCTATAGAAACCATTAAAAGATGGCTTATAAACTAAATATTCTGGTATCTGTACATTGTATTCAGAATATATGGTCGGTACCTCGGATTGAAATGACCATCCTTTTAGATTAAAGGTAAAAGGAGATTTTATAGAATATTTATACTCTATAACTGAACCTTCTTTAATGTTTCCTAAGGTGTATTTTTTGATCTGGTAATTCTTGTTGAATTCTTCAGTAAATTTAGAATCCCTGTTCAGCTTGGTAATTACCATTTTGCCAGCTTCCATGTTGTAGGTAGCGGCTTCCATTTTTGACAAGTCTTCTCTAGAGTTGTTATTGCTGCCCTTGTAAAGAGGAATTTGAAAATCAGCTAAGTCGTAACCATTTTTATTGATGATTTTGTAACGTACATGTCTTTCAAAAACAAAGACGAAGCCATTAGTTTCGTTATATTGGAAATAGCAGTCGCCAATATCGAATAATTTTACCGCTGCAGCGGCAGAATCTTGCCCAAATGGCTTTGCTGCGAAATCTTCAGTCGTTACTTTTCCGAACTTAAATTCTTTTTTTTGCGCATAGGCAGTTATAGATAGGCATATCATGCCCATGAGGGAGAGTAGGCGTTTAATTTTCATGGCTTTTCTTTATAACACAATGATAATAAAGAAAAACCGCAGAAAAAATAAAAAAAAATCAAAAAGTTTTGATTGTGGAAAAAGCCTAGTTTTCTTTCAGTAAAGTCACTTTCCCATCCATGGTACTTACTAATAAAGTCTTTTCGTCAATTACTTTAAAAGTGTTTACCATAGAATGATCTATCTTGTGTGCCCATAATGTTTGCTTTGCTTTGGGATCGATACAATAAACCGTTCCATTTTTAGTGCCAAAGAATAGCTTGCCATTTTTCTCAATCAAATCTGATGGCGTGTGCTCGTAGCCGTAACCTGCATTGTATTTCCAAGCCAAACCTTCATCAGTTCGGGTGGTTTTGTAAGCCACTATTTCATCTTGCATCGTTTTGCCATAAACTAGCGTACTATCGGCAGAGATACCAATAGATTCACGAACTTTTGCTTCACTGTTGCGCCATAAAGTTTGACCAGTAGTTACATCAATTGCAGTTAAAACTCTGTCGGGTGCGGCAATGTAAATGGTGTTGTTTGTAGCAACTGGTGTAACCATGGCAGGTGAAAACATCCTGTTAGCATGTCCATTGTTCCATTTCCAAATTAACGAACCCATGTTTATGTCTAGTGCGTATAAATGCCTTCCCCAGGAACCGAAAATAATTTTACCTTGATAAATTAGAGGTTTGCCAACAATGGTCCCCTCTACTTCGCTGAACTGCCATTTTAACTTCCCTGTTTTCACATCAAGTGCTTTGAAAGTATTATCGCTTGCACCAATAAATACTGTATTGCCATCTACAATTGGCACTCCGAGAACTGATTTGTTTGCAGCTACTTTCCAAGCCAATTTGCCTTTTAAAGTAAGCGCATAAATATTTCCATCGCCAGAACCCAAAATAACCAAGCCATTGCTAATTACGGGCGAAGAATAGATAGCTCCTTGAGTATGATATGTCCAAACGGGTTTGCCAGTTTTTATGCTTAAGGCTTCAACTGAACCTAAGCTGTTGCCGAATATAGCCACTTCGTTAGTGTAAGCTGGCGTGTTTACTACGTTTGCGTTAGAATGGTAAGTCCAAACTGCTTTTACGTTATTGTATTTATTATTGATAGAAAAATCTGGTCTTTCGTAAGTTTTATTATCGTTAACGAAAGTTTTTAGAGCAATTTTTCTCCAAGTTGGCAGCATTTCTCCGTTTGGTTTTCTAGTAGTGAAGAAAACAGAATCCTTGGTCATGTTAACAATATTGTAACCACCAATGCTGTCTTTAGCTCTTAAGTTAGAACGACCCATAGTTGCTTCCACACCTTCGAAATTGTAAGCTTTGTTTTGGTGGCCGTGACCGCAAATAGCGTATTGAATATTTTTGGTTTTAATGCGATCGGTAACTTCGTACCAGTTGTCTAAGCTATTGTCGATAGGGTAGTGGTTAACAAAAACCACAGGCATGGCTTTTGGTGTTTTCTTTAATAAACTGTCTAACCAAACAGTGGCATCACGGGGAATATGTCCATCGCTCATACGCACATAAGGGCCAGAAGCGCAAGCTATAAAACGGAAACCATTATGGTCGAAAGTGAATTTATCATAACCAAACTCTTTGATGAAAGAAACACCGCCAGACTCCGACCAACCTGTATCGTGGTTACCTGGAATAACGTAGAATTTTTTGTTTAAGCCCGATAGAATTTCTTTGGCGAGTTTTAGCTCTTCGTTGGTGCCCATTTCGGTGATGTCGCCAGTAACTATGACGAAATCTAAATCTGTTTGTTTGTTGATGTCGGCAACAGTTCTTCGTAAATCTTCTTCTCCGGTGGCAGTGCCAATGTGCGTGTCGGTTACAAAAGCGTACTTGAAATTCTGTGCATAGCTAAAATTGGCAATCAACAAAAAGACTGCAAACAAATTTTTCATCTAAATATTCCTAATAGTTCTACTAGTTGAAATTAGGATAAATATCTGTTGTAAAAGAATTCAATTGAAATTTTAACGTATATGATTAGGTTTTCCATTTTGACTGTTAGCTAAAATTTTTAATTATAAGTTGCATAAACTAAGACAGGTTTGCCATTCTCGCACTTGGTAGAAGAAGGAGCAATTCTAATCTCACATGTTGATACGACTTCCCATTTTTTGTTATAAGCTGCTTGAAGAACCGTATATTTTTTTACTAGGTCTTCAAATTCTTTTACGTTAATGCTTGAACTATAAGCGATGTAACCAGTAGGACCGCCACAAGCTTGCGAGCCTATTTCCGTAAATTTGAGCTCATAATTTGTCGTTCCCCCACAAGTACTGCTTTCGGCTAAGCTTTTGATCTTAGTGTAGAGCTGTTCGAGCTGTTGCTCGTCCCTATTTTTGCTTTTTTCTTTGTCACAACTGCTAATTGAAAAAGTAATGAAGAGGAGGATTAGGGAGTATAAGAATGTATTCGGTCTGTTCATTGATTTAGGTTTTGTAGCCCATACGCGGTGATTTTGATAAACGCTACAAATTGGCGTAAAATAGTAGTAGTATTTTTTGTTAAATAAACCTGATGGTAATGGATATACTTTTTGTTGCGTCATTTCGAACGCAGAGAGAAATCTGTTACATAGAAGCATTTTACTTTGAGATTTCTCTCTGCGTTCGAAATGACGATGGAAGGAATGCAAAAAGATAGTAATGTACAGCAGGACTTCCAATACCTATGAAAAACAACAATAGCTTTACTTAAATATAACAATCTGTATTTCATTTTACGGCAAAATATTGTATCTTTGCCCCGCAAATAAGAAAACTAATTTATTTGCTATGCAACTCGATCCCCAAAAATTTATTGCTTTAGGTTTAACATACGATGACGTTTTGTTAGTGCCTGCATACTCAGAAATTTTACCTCGTGATGTTAACACCAGCACCTTTTTAACCAAGAAAATTCAACTGAATGTACCTTTGGTTTCGGCGGCTATGGATACTGTTACCGAGGCAGAATTAGCTATTGCCATTGCGCAAAACGGCGGTATTGGTATGTTGCATAAAAACATGAGCATCGATAGGCAAGCTGAAGAAGTTCGTAAGGTAAAGCGTTCGGAAAGTGGCATGATCCAAGATCCAGTGACTTTATTAGAGACTTCGGTAGTTGCAGATGCTTTTAAAATCATGAAAGAGCATAGAATTGGCGGTATTCCGGTGGTAACTGCTGATAATAAGTTGGTAGGTATTATTACTAACCGCGATTTGCGTTTCCAAAAGGATATGAGCAAGCCAATTGCACAAGTAATGACCAAGGAAAACTTGATTACCGCCCCTGAAGGCACTACGTTAAAACAAGCAGAAGAAATTTTACAAGACCATAAAATTGAGAAACTACCTGTAGTTAATGCAGAGGGTTTCTTAAGTGGCTTAATTACTTTTAAGGATATCCAAAAAGTGAAGCATTACCCATACGCTTGTAAAGATGAGCGTGGCCGTTTACGCGTGGGTGCTGCGGTTGGCGTAACGCCAGATACTTTACAGCGTGTAGATGCTTTGGTAAAAGCTGGTGTTGATGTCATTACTATTGATACAGCTCACGGTCACTCAAAAGGTGTAGTAGATAAGTTGAAAGAAGTAAAAGCCAAATATCCAGAATTACAGGTTATTGTGGGTAACATTGCTACGGGTGCAGCGGCTAAATTTTTAGCAGAAGCAGGTGCCGATGCAGTTAAAGTTGGTATTGGTCCAGGTTCTATTTGTACTACCAGAATTATTGCTGGTGTAGGTGTACCGCAGTTATATGCAGTTTTCGAATGTGCTAAAGCATTAAGAGGTACTGGCGTTCCGGTTATTGCCGATGGTGGTATTAAACACACTGGCGATATTGCAAAAGCAATTGCAGCTGGTGCAAGTACGGTAATGGCGGGTTCGTTGTTTGCAGGTGTGGAGGAAAGCCCAGGCGAAACTATCATTTACGAAGGACGTAAGTTCAAATCTTATCGTGGCATGGGTTCTATCGAAGCGATGGAGCAAGGTTCTAAAGACCGTTATTTCCAAGATGTAGAAGACGATATTAAGAAATTAGTGCCAGAAGGAATTGTTGGCCGTGTGCCATACAAAGGAACTTTGGCAGAGGTAATGTACCAATACATTGGCGGTTTACGTGCAAGTATGGGCTATTGTGGCGCTGCTAGCATCGAGAAATTGCAGGAAGCGCAGTTTGTACAAATTACTGCTGCCGGTATGCGTGAAAGTCATCCACATGATATCACAATTACTAAAGAAGCGCCAAATTATACGAGTAAGTAGATTAATAAAACTGAAATCCGAAGGAGAAAGTCTATTTAAAAAGAATTTCTCATAGAGGATTTGCTAGCATCATAAAAAAGCCGTTGTCGAAATTCTCGACAACGGCTTTTTTTACGGACACTATATTTTATAGGTCATTTTGCTTAACAAGTGGGTTACGTTGTATTTCCAAATCTGGGATTACAAATTGCCACTCTTTGGCGCCCGCAGGAAAAAATCTACTGGCTTCACCTACAGCTTTTTCTTCGTACATGTTGAAATTAGAAGCCAAAGGGTCCAAATTAGTAGGGTTTGCATTGTGTTTCCAATTGTTGGCCGAACCGCCTTGATTGTAACCTGCTCTAGGAGCTGGTCCTCTATCTAAGTTCATATTTAAGCGTTTTAAATCTAAGAAACGGAAACCTTCGCCCCATAATTCAACACGTCTTTGAAACATTACTTCTTCTGCCAAATCATTTCCTGTTTTTGTACTTAATACGTAAGCTGGGTCACGATCTTTTGCTAAAGTGAATAGAGCCTCACGTGCCTTTACATCTTCTTGGCCACTTCTTGCATAACCTTCTGCCATAATCAAATACATTTCTGGCAAACGTATCAAGGCTAAATCAGCAGTGATAATAGCGCCGTTGTAAGACGATGATTTGCTATCGGGAAAATCTACAATGAACTTTTGGCTCATCCACTTGAAAGCGTTTCCAGCCGGAGGAATTACCAACCCAGGGTGGTTAACAACATTACTCACCCAAAGTTGCTTCCTGATATCTGTACTAGGGATTTTCTCGTATAGTAAGTTATAGATAGCTCTTGGCGTATTCTTATTATAAGAAATGTTAGTATTTGAAATGTAGCTGTAAAAATTAAAAAGGGTAGCGGTTTCTAAAGCTGGCTGTGCTATTTTTGCCCAAATCCACTCGTTGTTTCTAGCGTCGGCACAACGACCTTGTTTGTAATCGTAACAACTTTTGTCCATTCTTGCGCCCGAATTATCTACTACTAGTTTTGCCATTTCTGCAGCTTCTAACCATTTACCTTGTGTAAGTAAAACACGAGCTTTAATTGCTCTAGCTACATGAACATTGATGTGCATTTTGGTTGAACGTTGAAAAGTAACGTTAGAGAGTAAACGGATAGCTTCATCTAAATCATTGTTAATAGAAGTATAGGCTTCTTCTACTGTAGATCTAGCTTTAGCGTCAGTAGATGATTCTGTTCTTAGTACAATGCCTAACTGAGTGTTGTTTCCTGCACGGTCGTAACGTTTGCCATAAAGTTGTACAGCACAGAAATGTGAAAATGCCCTATAAAATGTAGCCTGCCCTTTAATGTAGTCTCTTTCTTGTTGAGGCCCTTCTGCTCCGTCTATATTCTCTATAACCATATTGGCGTTGGCAATAATTCTATAGATGTATTCGTATATATGACGAGGATATTGATTGGTTGGCTGTCTGTGGCGGGTCCAATCTGTTTCTGTACGGAATTGAGCATTAGATTTAGTGTAAACCAGATCTTCACCCAGAAAATCCATATACAACATATAATACTGATAACCCATTTTAGGCGCAAAATCACCTTTTTCGTACATTAATCGATGGATACCGTTGATAGCCATTAAAGCTGTTTTGGTATCCTTAAACATTATTGACTGGTCTACTGCGCTGGTGGATTTTGTCTCAAATAATTCATCTTTGCATGATAGCGCTGTCACCGCAATAAATCCACATATTAATAATAAAATCTTCTTCATGGTTAATAGATTAAAAAGTTAAGGATAAACCAAAAGATGCGATAGTAGAAGGAGGGTATACATCATCGTTACCAATGTATCCTGATTGGAAGTTCCTTCTAGGGTATACTCCTTTTCTAGCAGTAGTTAACCAAGCATTATTTGCTGAAAAGTAAATAAGAGCATTTGATATGTTTTTGCTTTTCAAAAAGCTTTTAGGTACGTTGTAAGATAAATTTACATTTGTTAACTCTAACATATTAGATGAGACTAACCATCTGGTAGAGTTTGCTGCTTCTATATTAACAACATTGGTACCTGACGTTACAATAGCTATATCAGTAATATCTCCAGGTTGGCGCCATCTTTTAAGCAAATCTTTGTGTTGGCTGCCATAGGTTAATGAACCTGTCATGAAAGATCTGTAACCTCCGTCGTAGAATTTACTGCCTAATTGATAGTAGAAATTAACTCTCAAATTAAAGTTTTTCCATGTAACATCGGCTCCAAATCCTCCAGTTAACTTAGGCATTGCAGTACCAGTATAGCCATACAAGCTTTTTTCCACGTTTTCTGTGTACTGCACGCCGTCTATTTCTTTCAGTTCGTTAGGAGCAAAGGTAAATCGATCAAGATCTGCTCGAAAAAGGTTAAAGCCAGTTTCAGGATTTACACCGTACCATTCTCTCAACCAAAAATCATATCTAGAATGCCCAGCTTCAATTTTATAGATAGAACTAGTGTATGGATCTACTGGTAAAGAAGTGATTTTATTTTTGATGTAAGTAGAATTTACATTAAAGCCTATAGTCCAATCATTTGTTTTAAAAACCTGCGTATTCAAATTTACTTCTACACCTCTATTGTACATCGATCCTGCATTTTGATCAATTGTTCCTATTCCGGTAGATATTGCCTGAGGAACGCTGAATAACAAATTGCTCGATACACGGTTGAAATATTCCAAAGATCCATTTAAACGGTTGCCGAATAAAGCAAATTCTGCACCAACATCAAAGCTTTTCGAAACTTCCCAAGTTAACTCTCGATTTCCTAAACTAGATTGTACATATCCTGGTTCTCCATTATTACTAGGTGCATAAAGTGCTCTCCATGGATAGTAGTCACTCAAATCATCATTACCCACTACGCCATACGAAGTTCTTAATTTTAACTGGTTCACAAATTTTACGTTGTTCATAAAATTTTCTTTGTGAATGGCCCAGCCTGCGCCTACCGACCAAAAATTACCCCAACGAACATCTTGATAAAAACGAGAAGAACGATCTCTTCTAAAAGATGCCGATGCGAAGTATTTCTCATCATAATCATAATTCAGTCTAGATAGATAGCCCTCTACACGATAATTATGAGTATATGAGTTAGGATTTGCATTGATTTCTGTAAAATTTGCATACTCAAAATTGTCGCCTAAAATAGTCTGAGTTTTCATAGAAGTAGACATATACCAATATTGAAATTGATAACTTTCGTGACCTGCAAGAACATCAAAATGGTGTTTGCCGAAGTTCTTACTATAGTTTAAGAGTTGCTGGAATGTCCAGGTTGTGGTATTGGAAGTGTTTTGTGCCGATGAACCTGCCGTACCCAATTGAGGGTATGCAAATCCTCCGTTCCAGCTACGAAACATGTTAGAGCCTAATGTGCCATTCGCCGTGAATTTTAAACCTTCTAAAAGGGTTACATCTGCATATCCTGTAAGGTTTATCGTTTGGCGTAAAAGCCCCCTATAATTATCATGAACCTGAAACGGGTGGTTACTACCTGAATAAGCATCTCTCTTAGGGATAACAATAGAACCATCTGCGGAAGTCCATCCGCCTCCGAAATCAGGTATCTTGTTGCCTTCAGCATCCAGGATATACTGACCAGTGGCTGGGTTATGCAAATGGATTGGAAAAATATTGCCTAAATATCTGGTAGCTCTGAACGGATTAGAAATTGCGCCGCTAGTTTCAGATTGCTCACCAAAAGATTTTGAATGGCCAACATTAAGATTACTTCCCATTTTAAGCCATTTGGTTATTTGAGAATTAACATTTGCTTTTGCAGATATTCTGCTAAAACCAGAGCCAATGATAAAACCTTCTTCATTCATATAGCCTAAAGAGGTATAATAGTCCGTTTTTTCTGTGCCTCCGCTTATAGCGATAGTGCCATCGTGCCTTTTTCCCGTCTGCGTTATACCTCCATACCAATCGGTATCATCTGCCCAGTGATTAACGGCATTCGGATTTAGCTTTCCATTGCTGTCGAACAATTCTGAGGCACTCATTAAGTAAGGATTGTAACTAAGACCAGCCAATAAATTTGGACCAGCCTGAGCATTAGCATTTTGTAACGTACTACCATTTAATAACAAAGAGTTTCGATGAGATTCCCAGTAAAGTTCCATGTAATCTTGATCGTTTAAACGCTCGTAATCTGTGCTTTGTCTCGATGTTAAACCAAAGTTGTATTTTGCCACGATTACAGGTTTCCCAGATTTTCCTTTCTTGGTGTTGATTAATAAAACGCCGTTTGCTCCTCTGGCACCATATAGTGCTGAAGAGGCAGCATCTTTTAGAACTGTAATACTCTCAATATCATTTGGGTTAATACTGCTAATGGCATTGTCATAATAAATACCATCTAAAATAATTAATGGGTTATTACTAGCATTCAAAGATCCAAGACCTCTAATGCGGATTGTGGGTTCAGACCCTGGTTGTCCGTTGGATGTTCCTATTTGTAAGCCAGGGGTTGTACCTGCTAACGCTTGCGTGACTTCCGTGCTTGGTCTGTTTTTAAAAACATCTTCGTTAATAACTGCTGCAGAACCTGTAAAGGTACTTTTCTTGGCGGTACCGTAAGCTACTACCATTACTTGGTTCAGGGTTTCTAGCTGTGGCGACAGTCGGATGTCTATCTTGTTACGCCCATTTACAGCAATTTCTAAATTTTGGTAACCTACCGATGAAATCAATAATACGTCAGTAGCTTTCACGCCATCTAAGCGGTAATTGCCTTCGCTATCTGTTGATGTACCTTTTGTAGTGCCCTTAACCGAAACGTTAGCGAAGGGAATAGGATTTCCATCTTCGGCAGAAAGGATCTTTCCAGTAAGTTGTTGCTGTACTTGTTTGGTATCAGTATTTTCCAGTTTCGAAATTGGCTTTACAGCATTTGTTTGCTTTTTATACAGTACAATTGTTTTGTCTTCTACCGATGCCTGTAGTGGTTGATCTACTAGAATTTTATCTAAAAAGTCTAAAAGGGGCATGTTGCTAGCTGCAATAGATACTGGTTTAGTTTCTTTTAAATGAAGTACATTGGCGTAAACAGCGTAGCCAGTTTGTTTGCGAATGTTGTCTAATACTTTTGCGAAAGGCAGTTTGTTTGCCTTTAAAGTTATGGTTTGGGAATAACCGGCGGCACTTACATGAATGAAACCCGCCATGAGAAAGATAATAATCAATCTCAATACTCTAAATAGGTAATGGTTCATTAAATTGTTTGAGGTTAGGATAATAAAATGTTTGGTTTTACTTTTTGAGGAAAATGTTGATGGATTTTCCTTTTTTTAGAGACGCAAGTTGACGTCTATTTAATTACTTTGTTTATACGCGTTTTCACCTCCCGTTTGCTATATTATTAATAATGACTTTGTAATTATTGTTATGGTCCGTTTTAATGTGATATTTAATAGCACTGCTTTCTAAAAAGCGTAATACGGTTGCAAGTTTATCAGTCTTAAATGCATTTCCCGTAAATCTATCGGTGGGGATGCCTCCTTCGTATTCGATCTTGATGTTATACCAACGTGCCATTTCTCTCATAATTTGATCAAACGATTTGTCATCAAAAGAGAATTGACCAAATTTCCATGAGATAACTTTATCAACATCAACTTTATTTATTTTGGTATCCGATCCGTTTAATATTGCCTGTTGACCTGGCGCAATTTTATCAGTGTTTTTAGAAGATAGATTAATAATTTCTACGCTTCCGTTTACCAACGTAGTTTTAAAGTTTGGCTCATCGGCATAAGCTGAAACATTGAACTCGGTACCTAATACATTTATAGTTTGTCCGTTACTGGATACTTTAAAAGGAATACTCTTTCCAGAGACAAGCTGATGTTTTACTTCGAAGTAAGCCTCGCCTTCTAGTTGGACAACTCGTTCATTTGTCGCAAATTTAGACGGATACGTTAGTTTACTATCAGCATTTAGCCACACTTGACTTCCATCTGGCAACACCACCTTGTAATTGCCGCCCATCGGAGTTTTTAGTACCAGTGTTTCTGAAGCAGCATCGTTGTCATTTACAATAGACGATCCGTCCAAATAAGTGATGTCATCCCCAACAATAATACCCGATTGCTTGGAATTTAAATCAATGGTTTTTCCGTTTGCAAGTGTAAGTGTAGCCTTATTTCCTCCTGGTAGAATATCATTAGCTTTGCTTGTAATTTCGGTTGTCCTATTTTTTGTTTGGCTATTAATGTAAAGAATAGCGGTAGTTGCAAATATTAACAATGCGGCGGCATACGGTATCCATTTACGTATGATATTATACGTAGGAGCAATTTGGGTTTGCTTTGTATTCTCTGCAACTTTATCTAAAATTCTCTGTTCCCGATCAGAGGCCTCACGATTGTTCCATAGCTCCGAGTAAAGGCGGATATCTTCAATTAGTAAATCGGTTTGAGCGAGCCGATCTATCAACTGCTGGTTTTCAGGCTTGACATTTGCCCACTGCTGAAGTTCCTCTAACTGTTGTTCGTTAAGGCTGTCGTTTAGATATTTGCCTAGTAACTCTATTATACGGTCTGTTTCGTACACTTTGTTTCGTTTTAAGATAGAAACGAAATCAAGAAACAGATCTGTCCAAAAAAATGAAAAAAATAGTCTAGTTAATTTCTAATCACCAAGTAGTGCTGTTAAGATCAAATACGCAAATGGATCTTTGCCAGCAAACACTTTACGAATAGTTGCTAAAGCTTTTTTCTTGGCAACGAATACGGCATTTGGTGTTACATCCAAGCGCTTGCAAATTTCTTCTGTTGTGAGCCCTTCTAGATAAAGCATCTTAAAAACGTCCTGCTGCCTTTGAGGAAGATTATTAATTTCTTGAAATACCAATTTAATAACCTCTGAGTGAATTAGATGAGTTAATGGGTCTTTATCTCTTAAAATTAAATCATCATCTAGCTCAACAGTACGATTTTTAGCTTGTTGCATTGCCGATTTTAGATAATCAAAACAGGCATTACGGGTGCTGATGTACAAGAAAGATTTAATATTGGTTTCGTTCTGGAAGTTCTCTTTGCGTTGCCATAATTTCGAAAAGGTATCAGCCACGATTTCTTCAGCGGTTTCCTTATTGTGGCAGATTTTATAAGCATGAAAGGTAAGTGCGTGTAGATGTTGTTTCATTACATGTTGGAAAGCAATCTCGTTTCCAGCACGAAAGTTATACATTAAATCATCTGGCTTTTTCATGGATAAGCTAATATAGTTATTCAAAAACAAATTTTGACACTGGTAAGAAATTGAAGCAGATTATCGTCAGGAAGTTGAAAGTAGGAGTATATGTAAGCTAATACTTGACTTTCAAAACTGGCGCTTGATGTTTAATAAAATTAATAAATGCTTCCTATTTAAGAATAAAAATTAAAATTATTTTTTAGTTAATAATTTATTTTAATAAGTTTAACATGAATTTAAATTTTATTCTCTAACCAAAAAACTGTATGAAGAAATTTTTACTTACTATTTGCTTCGCTGTTGGCTTTTGTAGCTATAGCAAAGCGCAAGACATTTTAGTGAACCGTTATTTTAATAGTGGCTCGGGCGATGGTGTGGATGATGCTGTTGAACTCGTAGTAGTTAAGGATCACCTTGACATTAGGAAATACATTATTAAAGATTATGCCAATGGTGGTACCAATTTAGTTGACGGTGGGTCAAAATTTCGGTTTAACGACATTAATCCTTGGAAAGACCTTAGGTCGGGCACTACAATAGTTCTCAGGAGAATGTCGGCAACGCAATTGGCATCCTATACGCCAGATCTTGATGCTTCAGATTTCAAAATAAGTATTGCCGTAAATGATACTAGGTACATGGAAGATCTTGCTGTTGGTAAAGCTTGGAATTTTACTGTAAACGAGGTGGTTTTAGTTAGTGCTGACACCGAAACTACCACTGGAGATGGTGCTAATAAAGCAATTCATGCGCTAGGCGTTGGTATTGGCAATTATTATGGAAGAGCAGAATGGAATGCTATCATGTCTCCCAAAGCTTTATTAGACGGTTACACTGGAGGAAATAATGTAAAAGGTGTAGTTGCTTTAACTATGCCAAATGCGGCTACTTATACTACACCTTTTGATCTAAATGCTAATCTAGTTAACCTGCCTTTATACTGGCAAAAAGAAACGGCTTTAATGGCTGGTTTTCCTGCTGGAATTCAAGTTTTCCGTACTACAACTCCTTATATGGGCAGACAGATTAATGCGTATGCGGTAGTTTTTGATCCAAGGTTAGTAGAATTTAAACCTACCCATTCTGCTACATTTAAAACTCCAGAAAGCTTTGTAAACGATGAGCCAGGAACTGTTTTAGCGTGTTTAAATGGAGGGTTCTTCTATACTGCCGCACTAAGTCATGTTCAGTACAATGGAACAACTGCTGCTTATAATGTAACATCACTGAATCGCAATGTTTATAACAGCACACAAAGTACATATTACCCAACTAGAGGTACTTTCGGTCTTTCTCCAGCTTTAAAACCAGATATCACTTGGACTTACAAATTTGTAAATAACAATGTTACTACTGTGTATTCTTATCCAGTTCCTGCACCAAATGATGTCAATGCAGCACCCCAGCCAGTACCTACCCCAGCAGGCGGAACACTTTGGAATGTAGTAAGTGCAATAGGAGGTTCTCCTGTGTTGGTTAAAAATGGCGTTGTGAATGTTACTTCAGCAGAAGAATTAGCTGATCTTGATAACACTGCTCAAAGAGGTAGATCTGCGATTGGATATACTGCAGATGGGAAGGTTGTTTTGCTAGCTATTGAAGGTGGTAACACTACCGTTAGTCCAAACGTAATGGGGTTAACTTTAAATGAGTTGGCTAATTTGATGATGGATATGGGGTGTGTGTCAGCGCTAAACCTAGATGGTGGCGGTTCTACAACACTACGTATCAATAATCAGTTAACGGTGCGTCCATCTAATACTAATGGTGCAGAACGTACCATGCCAGGTGTAATCTTAATCAAATCTAAAAACTAAGCTCATGAAGAAAATCATCATATTATCAGCAATTATATTTTCGGCGGTTTTTGTAAAAGCGCAAGCCGTAGACTTAACTAAGCTTTTACAAGATATCAATGGTGGAGACGTAGCTTTCTCCACGACTAACGAACAAGGTGCTACCATTAACACTTATGCAGATGTGAGCTGGGGCGATGGCTTCGGTGTAAATAACAGAGCTTTTATCCAAGCGTTAAGAAATTTAGTTTTGCCTATTACTTTAAGTAAATTCAATGCTAAAAAAGATGCCGATGCTGTAAGCTTGACTTGGGCAACTACGATGGAAAGAAATGCACAACACTTCGAAATTCTACGTTCTACAGATGGCAAGAAATTTGAGCGAATTACAACTGTAGGTGCCAAAGGAAACTCTAACGAATTGGTAAATTATTCTTTCAGAGATACGAAACCAGCTAATGGAACAAATTACTACCAGTTAAAAAGTGTAGATAGAGATGGTACTTTTACTACATCTATTATTGTGGCAGTACAGTTTGATCTTAATAAAACCGATGTAGTAGTCATTGCGAATTCAGCAAATCAGAATATCAAGGTTAATGTTTATTCGCCGACTGCAAAAGTTGCTAATTTTTCAATTTCAGATATTAGTGGTAAAGTATTATTCAATGCAAAAAATATTTCCCTGCAAAAAGGAAACAATGTATTGGAATATACTTTAAACGCACCGCCACAATTGTTAATTGCATTGTTGGCTTCTGCTAGCGAAAAAAATGCATATAAATTTTATTATTAGTGTTTGATTAAAATCTCCAAGTCTAGTGAGCATTCGTAACCTAATTTTAGTGCTATGTTGTCTGTTTTTTTCTTGTGCAAAGAAAAAAGGTGAGCCTGCATCTCCAGTTTTACCAAGCAACCCAAACTCATTTTTTATGGGCGAGGTTAAGCCAGCGGCTTCAAAAAATTGCTTTGCAGGTGCATATTACCGTAAATTGGTTTCGAGTGTAGATACTTGGGGAGGCATTGGTGGGCGAGTGGTTTTGCCCACCATTACTTTTGATCCTTCTAGAATTAATCCTGCTAAGCCTGCCCAATTTTTGGATAATCCCTCGGTTTATATGGGTGGTAACATGGGCGGACAAGAAACTGATATTGGTTTAACTTGGGAAGTTATTCGTGATGAAAGCGGTGCAGTTACCGCAGATAGACGTGCATTTAGGCCATTTTTACGTAGAACTGCGCATGGTGGGAGCGGACAAGCTGCATTATATGAAAATGCACCTGCCGAGGCTCTCTACTATTGGTATCAGGGCGAAGAAGTTTCGATGTCGGTTAAAATTGTTGCTAACGGAATTTTGAGACTGATCGTTGAAGGTGCTGGAAAGAAATTTGAAAAAGATTTCGAGGCTGGCGGATATACATTTGCAGGCAAGGGCGAGTTTAAACGTGTAAACGCTATCGATCAAGTGGCTAACGAAGGAAAACCAGTACAGGCTACTAGAACCAAGGTAACTGGTGCAGAATGGAAAGCTACTTATTTGCACCGCATTGTAAATGGAAACTTGGTAGAAACTCCTTTTCATGATGGCCGTTACACGGATATGAGGTGTCCGAGTGCAAACAACTTCTCCATCTATTCTACTACCGAAGATCGTTCTAAAGGTGGTGAAAAAATAGAAATTTACGGAGCTGGGAATTGATTGTTTTTTGCAATTAAAATATGCGCTAAATGATGGTTGCAATGCCAAGCATAAATCCCAATATTCTGTTTTAAGGAAATTAGTTCATTGTTTTCAGGATGGATAAACTGTTTTTCCAGATCACTTTCAGTCATGTTTTCCAGAAGCTTAACCCATCTTTCGTGAATTCCTTCCAATACTTTTAGGGAGCTTTCTATAGGTTCTTGATAATCCGATAGTTCTGCCCACAAATTTTCAGCGTAAGGTTTAATTGTTGGTGTTTCTTCCGTTAATGCAAGTTTAAATCTTGTTAAGCTATTCATGTGGCTATCTGCACAATGATGTACTACTTGTCGTATTGTCCAGCCATCAGGTCTGTACCGATTTTCAAGTTCGCTCTCCGTTAGATCTCCAACTGCAATTTTTAGGCGGGTAGGGAAATTGGCAATAACTTCAATCCAATTTTTGATATGGTCTGTGGTGATTTTTTGTGGCGCATTGAATTTTCCTATTGGAAATCTCAGGTTTTCAATCTCGCTCATCACTTTTATCGTTTTACACTGTTGATATTCGTAAATCCTACCAAATCATCATATCTGGCACCTGGTCTGCGGTAGTAAGCAAATACCTGATAGCTGTTTTCGGCCTCAAAGAAAGAACCTTCAAAAACCGTGTCGTTAAACTTTCCATTTTCATCAACCCAAACATATTTAAAGTCATACAAACCTTGTTTTAGTTTGAGATTACCGTAAAATCTACGTCTTGAAGATTCGAAGGTAAGTTTATTTTCATCAGTTAATGCGTAGTTGTTAAACCTGCCGAAAACATAGACGTTCCCTTTTGGCGTAGGAGGTTGAGCTGCCAAAGTAAATAGCATATAGGCATAGTCACTATCTGTCGTGTTGTCCCTTCCATCAGTATTTCTGATGAAGAAATTGCCGTTTTCATCAAATTGGTTGCTGTACCTGCTACTCGCATTGGGTAAATCGATAGATAAAATTACGTTTTGAGTGCTATCGCGATAAATGTCGGCTACGTGCTCTGCTTTGTATCTAAAGCTGCGGGTATCGAACTTTCTAAACTCATTTCCACCAAAAAAATGATTGGTATTGATATCGTTGTAGACTAATGTTCCGGGTTTTACAAATGAAGGTTTGGTGTTAGTAATGGCTGTTTGAGGGATGTAATTCTGCATCACCACCGCTTTAACTTCCAAAAATGGATTATTAATTGGTGTTTGATGAAACAAGCTGAAGTTGATCTTCTGTTTCGAGTTTCGATCTGTAACTTCCGTTGCTGGAATAACCTCTGCACCAATATTAATCGTGTTATTTACCACATGGAAACGTTGAGTAATCACGATTTTGTTAGGGTCATTATCTTCAAATATTTTGAGGATGTAATTCCCGCCAATTTTAACCTTCATTTGGTCGTTAGGGAAATTCATTTGGTAATGTGTGAATTTTACCAATGTATTAAACGAGTAACGGTAATTGAAAAGAATGTCTTGTTGTACACCTTCTAGGTAATCCAAAATATTAATTCCTGACGATTTCCAATCCCAAGTACAATGTTCTACAGTGTAGCTGTAATTTTTCTGACCGCCACGTAAATCATCAAAACCAAATGTGATAGTTTCGGCAGTTTTTAGGTTAATTAATGGAATTGACTGCTCTTTGCTGGTGTTGTAGCACTCAACAGTTTTGATGTAATCTTTGTAGATTTTATTTTGATATTCGCCCTGAGCCTTAGCCGTAGATAGATACAAGAAAGATAGTAGGCAAATGAGTAATCTGTATTTCATGTTATAAATATATCAAATTAACGAAAATACGAGAAGATTAGTGTTCTGATTTTTGCCGCAGATGTACAGATACATTGCATAATTAATGGGAGCTAGTCATGTATGCATTTATCCTGAAAACGAGATATTAAGAGAAATTCTAATCAGCTTTCGTAAAAGCATCCATAATTTTCATGGTTTTTAAAGCTTCTTCCGCAGAACACGGATTTTCGCCCTCGCCTCTAAAATAAGCTACCACTTGCTCAATCATGGGTTGTTCAACATGCTGTAATGGCTCGAAGTTTAGCGTTTCCTCTTTGCCTTCAACGTTAACTTTAATGTATTGGCCAAAAACAGAGAAAGTGATTTTACCTTTTGAACCTATAATTTCACAGCTATCTGCTTGTTCGCTTTTTGGAGCAGAAAAGCACCATAAGCCATTAAAAACTACATTGTTTTCGAATTCGATGTGGCCAGTTACTAAATCTACCACTGGTGAGGCTGCGTCTTTTTTGTTCGCTAAGCCATGAAAGTTCTTAGCTTCACCAAAATAGTACAGCATTAAATCTAACTGATGTGGCGCTAAATCATGGAATAAACCACCACCAGAAATTGCTGGGTTAATTCTCCAGTTTTCTTCCGAATTGGCAATGATGTCGCTTGCGGCAGGTTGAAGCATTTTCAAGTCAACAAACCTTACATCGCCAATGGCTTTTTCCGCTAATAAAGATTTGATTTTTAAAAATAGTGGTTGAGCTCGACGATAATGAGCTACCACTAATTTTACACCATACTTTTCAGAAGCATCTGCCATTCGTTGTGCTGCGGTACTATTTAATGCCATCGGTTTTTCTACGTACACAGGTTTGCCAGTAGCTAGTGCCGCAATGGTATATTCTTCATGCTGTAGGGGCGGAGTAGCAATGTAAATCGCATTCACCTCAGGGTCGTTAATTAAATCGGAAGCATCGCGGTACCATTTCGGTACGCCGTGTCTTTTGGCATAGTCTGCTGCTTTGGCAGCATCTCTGCGCATTACAGCTACTAATTGTGAGTTCGCTATTTTGTTAAACGCAGGTCCGCTTTTAACTTCAGTAACATCGCCGCAGCCAATAATTCCCCATTTAATTTCGTTCATCATTTTTTGCTTTTTCGTAAATAGTTCGTCATTGCGAGCTTCGCGAAGCAATCTTTATGGTTTTGTCATTCCGACGTTAGGAGGAATCTATTAATCAATTAGATTCTTCGCTATGCTCAGAATGACAAGGTGTCTAGGTTACGAAAAACGCTTACCCCTCCAATTCCATAATCTCGGCAGCCAATTCTTCCCAAGCATTTTGAGCAGCATCTAACAAAGCTTTTTCAGATAAGTACTTCTTATTTGCCTCATCCAGCTTTTGCTGATTGCTAAAAACCTCTTCTTTTGCCAATTCTGCTTCGCAATTCTTCACGCTTTGCTCAAACACAGCAATCTCATCTTCTGTACGCTTTAACTTTTCGTTCAGCTTTTTCAATTGCTGCTGAGTACTCGCAGTTACTGGCTCTTTAACCACAGGTTTTTTCTCTTCTGGTTTCACCGGAATTGCCTTTGGAACAGGTTTAATTCTCTTTGAATCCCATTCCTCAAACTCAGCATAAGTTCCAGGATACTCTTTAATTTTATCTTCTTCGATGAACCAAATTTTGTTCGCCACGTTATCTAGGAAATACCTATCGTGGGAAACAGAAATAAAAGTTCCTTCGTATTGTTGCAAAGCCTGTATCAATATATTCACCGACTGGATATCCAAGTGGTTGGTAGGCTCATCTAGAATTAAGAAATTACTGTCTGTAGTTAACGATTTTGCCAGTGCAACCCTCGATTTTTCACCTCCCGATAATACCTTGATTTTCTTGAAAACATCATCGCCAGTGAACAAGAAACAGCCCAGAATACCACGTAATTCGGTATCTGTATGTTTAGGTGCAAAAGCTTGCAGTTCCTCTAAAATAGCATTGTCTAAGTGCAGCGACTCTAATTGGTGCTGCGCAAAGAACGTAGTAGTTACGTTATGACCGATCTCACACTTGCCCTCAAACTTTTCAGTTCCGGCAATGATACGCAACAAAGTTGATTTACCTTTACCATTGGCGCCAATCAACGCAATTTTATCACCTTTTTCGATAACCGCTTCGGCATTTTTTAAAATCTCGATGTTAGGGTAGCTTTTTGAAACATTCTCCAAACGCACTACATGTCGGCCCGATGGTTTCGAGAACTTAAAGGCAAAATTTACCGTCGGATTGTCATCATCAACATCATCCACACGCTCCATTCTATCTAAAGCCTTCATACGAGATTGCGCCATTTTTGCCTTACTCGCCTTAGCCTTGAAACGCTCAATTAAACGCTCTTCCTGCTTAATTTTTGCCTGCTGATTTTTAAACTCACCACGTTGTATCTCAGACCTCAATTCTTTTTCTTCCAGATAGAAAGTATAATTTCCAGCGTAAGAAGTTAGTTTTCCCTTACGACTTTCAACCGTTCTGTTAATGATTTTATCTAAGAAATACCTATCGTGAGAAACAATCACAATGGCACCTTCAAAACTAGCTAAATACGTTTCTAGCCACTTAATCGATGGTAAATCCATGTGGTTGGTAGGCTCATCCAGTAGTAAAATATCAGGGTCTTGCAAAAGAATTTTTGCCAACATTACCCTCATTCGCCAACCTCCAGAAAAGGTGTTCAACGGCCGTTTTTGGTCTTCAGAACTAAAACCTAAACCCGCTAAAATTTCGTTAGCACGATATTCTATGTTATAGCCATCCAAAGCTTCAAATTGCTCTTGCTTTTGAGCTAACTTGTTTAAAACATCTTCACTATAATCAGTTTCTATAACCTTTAAAAGCTCCTCAATTTCTTCGTGTAGCTTGTTTTGGCGGTCAAAAGCCTCCATAGCTACCTGTAAAATTGGGTTATGGCTATCGTACGAAAGCAAATCTTGGTTCAAGTAACCAATACGTAAATCTTTGGCCATCGAAATACTACCCGATGAAGGAGCATATTCGCCAACAATTATTTTCAGCAAGGTCGACTTTCCAGTTCCGTTCGCACCAATCAATCCCGCTCTATCGCCCGGCTTAATATGCCAATCGGCTTCGTCGTATAAGGCCCTAGAGCCAATCAAAAAACTAAGGTTATTAATAGAAATCATTGTGGCGCAAAGGTACGGAAATTTACGGCTTTAGGTTTACGATTAAATGAATAGATTAATATTTAGAAAAGCAGTGACAGAATTGCCATTAACCGATAGTCCCGCTTTTCGTTTCAATCTTTTTGTATGCTGTCTTCGTCATTTCGAACGCAGAGAGAAATCTCAAAAAAATACTTCTATGTAACAGATTTCTCCTCGTTCCTCGTCGAAATGACGCAGCAAAAAGTATTTCCACTTCAATCGAGTTTAGGGAACATTAACCTTTGCTAGGAAACTTTGTCAATCTTACTAACATATTGCAAATTAAGATTTACAAAGTTGAGGAATGCCTTTGCGTTTTTAGCGTATTAGGTTCTTAGCATTAAAATAAACCGCAAAGGTTTTGGAAATTTTCGCGAAGTATTGCAAAGATATTTTCAACCTTAATTCCTCTTAACTCCTTAATGGTTCAATATAAACTACTTGCTATCCGCATCTTCAGTTTCTTCCAGCTTACCGTCTTTATTGCGTTTCAGCTTAATAATAGGTTTTTCTTGCGTGCCAGTCACACTTAACGGAATACCAAACAAACCAAACGGAGGTAAACCCAATCTGCCTCTCAAGTTCAAGCGACCATCTAAGCTTACTTCGCCTTCAAATCGTGGTCTAAAACCAGCAATTTTCATTTTGGTACGCTCAATAGTCATAATGTTATTTTTGATAGAAGTTTTAACTACGACATCCTTCAAATTCGGGTTGGTTAAACTATCTCTTTTGGTTTCTCTACTAACCGCATTCATCATTTTGAAACCAGCCAATTTCACATCTTTTAGAGTTAAAGTGCCGCCACCTTTTACCGATGGCAATACAGGAAACATTTCATCATTCAGTCTGCCTGTTAGTTGATAATCTAAACCAACAATACCCTTTACTTTCGATGCAGAAGTAGCCATTTCTCTAAATAGTTTGATTTCTTTGTAGGCTTTGGCAATATCAAATTCCTTAGCATTTAGTTTAAAATCAAAGTTTGCAGCGGTTGGACTAGTACTCTGATAACTTGCATCCATCAACACTTTTGCGCCAACCAAATCAAATCCTGTTTGCAATAAAGTCAGTTTTCCATTATTGATGGTCATTTTACCTTTAGCATTTTTGAGGTTCAGTCCGTTATACCCAACATTGTTAGCATTAGCTGCAAAAGTCACATTTAAATTAGCCGGAATAATAATGACACCTTTAGCGGCCGTGCTGTTAGTCGCTGCGGTAGTATCGCCAGCATAAGCCATAAATTCATCGGCTATAATTTTGTTGCTGTGCAGCACAAAACTTCCGCTCAATTTCTCTCTTTCATCAAAAACAAAGTTCACGTAGTTGTTCAGGTTTCCATTCAATTTAAAGTCTGAACCACCGTATGAAGCATTAAACTCATCAAATTTTAAAGCAGAAGAAGTGAAAGAAAACTTGCCGTTTTTGATGATAAAGGCATTTGGGAACATATCAGTGAGGATGTTCAAATCCTTGATGCTCATAAAACCTTTGTTCTGTAAACGACCATATCTGCCCGCCATGGCATCGCTTTGCAAACCTTTAAAGTTTACGTTGGTATAAATTAAACCTTTAACTTGATAACCTGGAACGGCGAATAATTTGTACAGTTTTCCAATATCTAAAGTTCCTCTCGATGCAATATCGTAAGACACATTTTCTAAATTGCTCACATTGGCCTTCAGCAAAAACGGCTGACCAGACATTTCAAACGAAATAGGTTTGATATTCAGTAAAGTACCTTTTAAACTGCCGTTCTTGTTGGTAATTGCTGCATCAATATCAATCTTTTCTAAAGCCTCGCTAAAATGTGCGGTTTTAATGTATCCTCTATCTAATTTAATTAAAGCATTGGTAACGGGGAATAGCTTTTTCACTTTGTCGTAAGAACCTTTGCTTGTTACATCGACAGCTAATTTGCCGTTTAAAACCAAACCCTTAACAGGGTAGAAGTTCTTGATTTCGGCAAAGTTGATAGCAGTTTTTAAACCTAAATCTACCGTAATGTTATTGATGGTTTGTAGTTTTAAATAACCTTTAATGTAGTTCGACATGGCATTGATATCGATACTACTGATTTCTAATTTGGTGTTCTTGTAATCGCCATTAACGTTATTACCCACAAAGTCGAAGTTGATTTTATCTATTGGAGATGGGAGTGAAGCGTATTTGAAATAACCATCACTCAGTTTGATTTTAGCATCGAATGTAGGAACGGTGGCAATAACGGTGTCTACCTTTCTAACCCCGTTTTTGACAACTTTTGTGCTGTATTTTCCATCAGCGTTTACGCTCATTACCAATCTGCCCTTGATATTCAGGCTATCCATATTTACCACTTTTGCCCATTTCTCTAAATCGATGTTAGAACGGGTTTTGGTGTAGATTTGCGGCTCTTTTAAACCTTTAATTTTAGTAACAGAAGCCAGATAATCATCGCCGATATTAAAATACAAGCTATCCATATTTAAATCCAAACTATCGGGATTTAAACTTGGAATTTTAGTTTGTAGGTTTAGAAAAAGGTTTTTAATAGCATCAGGAGCGTTTGGATTTTTAATTTCACCGTTACGAACTTTCATGTTAAAAGTTAAGCTTGGCATGGTATGGCTTTCTGCAATGTATTTTCCAATTAAGGATGCATCAATTTCGGCATAACCCTTAACCTTGGTTTTCTCTAGTTTATCAGCAATTTCGGTAGGTAAAGCAGTAAAGATGTTTTGCAAATCCGTTTCCTTGGCTTGCGTTTTAAAATTCATGTCGTAACCATCTTTCAAGAAAGAAAAACGACCTACAAAGCGGATAGGCAAGGAGTTGATTTTGATGTCATTTTCATCGAACAATAAATCTAAAGAGCTGGTATTAATTTTTGTAATCAGCTTTGCGTTAAGTTCTTTATGAAGTAGATATGGTGTGCCAGCGTAATAAATATCAGCATCCTTAATAGAAAGTTTACTCTTTAAATCGAATATCGCTTTGCTTAAATCTCCATTACCACTGTAATTTACTTGTCTAGCATCAATCATCATCGGTATCGATTTGTCGTTATAAACCAAATCGCTGTTTTTGATATAAATACCTTCTATTTTGATGGCTGTACTGCCAGTATCTGTGCTTTTTTTGCCATCGTCTTTGCTTTCGTAAACGTTGTAGTTAGCATGACCTTGTTCATCAGAAAGGATGTTGATTTTAGCATTGTCTAAATAAAATTCATCTACTTTGATTTGGTCGCTAAACAAAGAAAATAAATTGATACCCAAAGCCATCTGTTTGGCATAAATCAACGTATCATTTTTAAAAGGCTCGGAACCTTTCAGTAAAAATTCATCTAGGTTTAACGTTAAAGATGGAAAATGTGTAAAGAACGAAAGTCTAGTGCCTTTAAAGCTGACTTCGCCTTTGATATTCTGGTTAATCGTTTTGGTAATTTGCTGATTAATCGTTTTGGGGATAAGCAACGGGATGATAAACAAAAGCGCTATCAAAGAGGCAAGACTGATGCCCAGTATTTTAAAAAACTTCTTCAAGATAGTAAGATTTAAATGGCGTTAGTGCAAAGATACATTGTAGAACTGTAATGAAGCTACATCTAACACATTTTAACAAAAGTATTATGCTAGGCACTGCAAATAATTAATGCCTTTTTTAAATTCTAATCAGGCTTTAATTTAAGCGTTTTCTCATTGTCATAAGTTAACAAAACCACAACCCAAAGTTGTTGTTATATACATCGTGGTGATAGTATTACTTACATTTGTGAGTGTTCAACTGTTAGATGAATTGGTTTTAAGTTGTTATGGAATTTTTGCTGAAATTTAAGCTGAGCGACCATCTGTATCTACGAGATCCGGAAAGTAGCGAACTGGGAAAGGCAATTGTTAGCAAAGCCATTGACTTAATTGATGACGTGGGTTTTGAGCGCTTCACCTTCAAAAAATTAGCACAAAAGATAGATTCTACAGAAACAACCATTTACCGTTACTTTTCTTCTAAACACAAGCTGCTAACTTACATCCTTAACTGCTATTGGAACTTTTTAGAATTTGTAGCAAAAATGCGTTTGCAGCAAATAACAGATAGTACTACAAAACTAAAGTTGATTTTAGAGATTATTACACATAATGATGGCTACAGTTCAGAAATAAAGGAGTATGATTTACAAAAGTTGCATCGTATCGTGATATCAGAAAGTAGTAAATCTTATTTGGTAAAAGAAGTGGACGAAATTAATAAGGAGTTTGTGTTTAATCCACTTAAAAGCTTATGCCAATTTATCGGAGACATCATTTTGCAGATCAACCCGAAATTTGCTTATCCCAAATCGTTGGCTAGCACGCTGATGGAAACGGCACACGCTCAGCAGTTTTTTAGCGAACATTTACCCAAACTAACAGATAATAAAAGTAGAACGCAGCATAAAAACTATGTGTTGGCCTATCTAAATGTATTGGCTTTCTCAGTAATTAAATAATATGGCACAAAATCAAGATTATACAAAAAGCAGTAAGGCATTATTCAAATACATCACTAAAGAAAAGAAAGATGTAACTGCTATTTATATTTATGCCATTTTAAGTGGCTTAGTGCAATTAAGTATTCCTTTAGGTATACAGGCAATTGTAAGCTTCGTGATGGGTGCTACCATGGTTACATCGCTCTATCTGTTGATTGGTTTTGTGGTATTGGGTACTTTTTTAGCTGGCTTTTTCAGAATTAAAGTGATGCAGATTATTGAGAAAATTCAGCAGAAAATCTTTGTAGAATACGCCATTGCATTTGCAGAGAAACTACCAAATATCAATTTGTCGAACACAAAAAAATACTACTTGCCAGAATTGGTAAACCGCTTTTTTGAAGCACCAAATTTACAAAAAGGGATCTCGAAGATATTGCTCGAAATTCCAACTGCGCTTATTCAGATTGTTTTCGGAATACTCTTACTGTCGTTTTACCACCCTTGGTTTTTAGTTTTTGGAGGAATAGTAATCATCATTGTAGTAATTATTTTTCGATACACGATGGATTCGGGTATTCAATCTAGTGTGGAAGAAAGTGACAAGAAATATGAAGTTGCTTCTTGGCTGGAGGATATTGCAGGGGCAATTAAAACTTTCAAAATTAATTCGAAAACCAAGCTTCACCTTGCCGGTACGGATGAGCGAGTAGTGAAATATCTAAACCACCGTACTTCTCATTTTAAAGTTTTAGAATTTCAGTACAAGGCAATAATTGGCTTTAAGGTAATTATGACGTTGGTGATGTTGGCTATAGGAACCTACCTGCTGGTTACACAGCAACTAAACATTGGTGCTTTTATCGCTACCGAAATTGTGGTACTTACTATGATGACCGCTGTTGAAAAGCTGATTAAAAGTTTGGAGAGTTATTATGATGTAATCGCATCGTTAGTGAAACTGGAAAAGGTAACAGAACTTACGGACGAGCATAATGCAGACATTGTGCTGGAGCAGAAAAATGGTGGAATGGAAGTAGGTTTTAAAGATGTGAGTTTTTCATTTAACGATAATAAAGACATACTGTCTGGCTTAAATTTCAATATACAGCCTAATACACTAACGGTGATATCTGGCAAATTAGGTGCTGGCAAATCATTGCTTTTAAATATGATGGCTGGATTTTACGATCCTACTTCTGGCGCAATTCTTTTCGACAAGGTACCGCTTAAAAACCTAGATAAAATTTCGTTAAGGAATTTGATAGGTCTTTACATGGAAGACATGAAAATCATTAAAGGTACATTGCAAGACAATATTTTATTAGGCAGGCAGGATGTGAATACTGAGGATATCTTGGAATTATCTGAATTGATTGGAATAGAACATTTATCAAGCCAATTCACCAACGGGTTTTATACAGAGCTGAGCGAGACCGACACCGAAATATCTTTCAGTTCAAAAAAGAAAATATTGCTGTTAAGAGCGCTTTTGGGTAATCATCGTTTGTTGCTTTTAGAAGATCCTTTAGATGGTATGAATGCCGAATTTAAATTGAAGATGATCGAATATCTACAAGAAATTAGGAAGAAAGCGACGGTAATTATTGTGTCTGATGCTCAGGAAATTATCAATATAGCAGATCAAGAATTACATCTTCAAAATGGTAGTGTAACAAGCAATTAAGCTAAGCAGATTAAGAAATGAAGTTAAAATCTATCGATAACATTTATCATATTAATAGAGACTCACGGGTAAAAAGGTGGTTTTTTATCTTTTTAGGTTTTTGTATGGTGGTGCTTTTTTTACCTTGGACCCAAAATATTAAGGTAAGGGGTAATGTGAGTACGCTTTACCAAGACCAACGTCCACAACAACTTAATTCGCCCATTCCGGGTAAAATTATAAAGTGGTACGTAAAAAATGGCGATTACGTTAATAAAGGCGATACCATTTTGCAATTGACAGAGGTGAAGGACGATTACCTAGATCCACTTTTGTTAGAGCGCACCCAAGAACAAGTGAAAGCTAAAAGGGGAGTAAGAAGTTATTACGAAGCTAAGGTTGGGGCAACAGACAGTCAGCTGAGTGCGCTAAACGCTGCTAGAGATTTAAAATTGAGCCAGCTTAAAGTTAAAATCAGTCAGTTAAACAATAAACTGGCGGCCGAAGAGGCAGAACTTTTGGCCGCAGACAATGAACTGAAATTAAGCGAAGATCAGTACAATCGTCAGAAAAAGATGTACGACGATGGTTTGGTTTCACTTACACAATTTCAACAACGTAATGTGAGTTATCAAAATGCAGTAGCTAAAAAAACTGCGGCACAAAATAAGCTGGCGCAAACCAGACAAGAAATTGTAGCAACCAACATAGAGCAAAATGCTACCATACAAGATTATACCGAGAAATTAAGCAAAACCCACGGCGAACGTTACCAAAGCATGGGACAAATTGAAGGCAGCACTGGAGACATTGCCAAGCTCGAAAATCAGGCGGCAAATTACCAAGCTAGGAGGGGTTTGTATTATGTGGTGGCATCACAAGATGGGCAAGTAGTGCAGCTCAATAAAGCTGGTATTGGCGAAATTTTGAAGGAAACAGAAAGCATTGGAACCATTGTGCCCAAAAAGGTTGATTACGCAGTAGAGATTTATGTGAAACCTGTGGATTTGCCATTGCTTAAAGAGGGACAAAGAGTGATGTGTATTTTCGATGGTTTCCCCGCAATTGTGTTCTCTGGTTGGCCAAACACCAGTTACGGAACTTTTACTGGAAAAGTTGTAGCCATAGAGAGTAACATCAGTGTGAATGGCTTGTTTAAAGCGCTTGTAGTGGAGGATAAAACGCAAAAACCTTGGCCGCCACAAATAAAAATGGGTGCTGGTGTACAAGGTATCGCTATTTTAAACGATGTGCCTATTTGGTACGAGCTATGGCGAAACATTAATGGTTTCCCACCTGATTATTACATTGCCAAAACCGAAACGACTACCAAATAGAATGAAAATGCGATATAGATTTGTCTTAGTTTTCTTACTGATTTGTGTTGTTCAACCGCTTTTTGGACAAGGTACCCTGCGACTTTCGCATCAGGAGTTTTTAGCTGCGGTTAAAAGTTACCATCCATTAGCGTTCAGGTATCGCTTACAAAATGAAATAGCGAGGGCAGAGATCCAAAGAGCCAGAGGTAATTTTGATCCAGTAGTTGAAGGTAAAAACGGTGCCAAAACTATTGATGGTATCGATTACTACAAAGAAACGAATATTGGTTTGGTTATTCCCACTTGGTATGGCATTGAGTTAAACGGAAGCTATAACTACATTGACGGACAAAAACTGAATAACAGCGATACCCGTGGAGGTTTGTACCAATTTGGATTAACTGTTCCTTTGGCTAAAAATCTGGTTTACGATAGACGAAGAGCACTGCTAGACCAAGCTAGAATTGGTTTGGAAATGACCGAGGCCGAACAACTCGTGCTCACCAACGATTTACTTTTGGCAGCCGATAACGCCTACTGGAATTGGGTAAAAGAGTACGAGATATTTTTGCTGCAAAGCAGAGCGGTAACCATCAACCAAGACCGTTTAGCACTAACCAGAAAAACCTATCAGTATGGCGAACGTGCCGCTATCGATACCACAGAGGCATTATCGCAATTACAGAGTTTCGAGCTAGAACAGAAAGATGCTTACCTGCAATTTGTAAAAGCAACACAAGAACTATCTCTGTTTTTATGGAAGGAAAATCAGCAGCCCTATGATATTTTGGAAGGCATCATCCCTAACGACAGGTTAATGAACAACCTTGCCTATCAAGATTATGGACAGTTATTGGCACAGTTAAATAATCAACCTTTGGCTAATCATGCTTCGGTAATGTACTATCTGCGAAAGCAAGATTTTTTAGAAAGCGAACGTCGGCTTAAATTTCAAAGTTTTTTACCTAAGCTAGATTTTACCTACAATTTCTTCAATAAAGAAAATTACAGATCTGAGTTTTTTCCTTTGTTCCAAAACAATTATCAATATGGCATCAAGCTAGAAATACCTATTTTCTTAAGGCAGGCCAGAGGCGATTATCGCATTGCGAAGAGCAAGGTGCAGCAAAACCTTTTAGATATTGATTACAAACGCCAGGAAATTAATACGAAACTAAATACCTATAAAAACGAGGTGCTTAACTATCGCAACCAGATAGATATAGCCACACAAAACATTGATAACTATGAACGCTTGGTCAAAGCAGAAGAAGCGAAGTACAGCAACGGCGAAAGTTCTTTGTTTCTCATCAATAGCCGAGAAAACAAACTGATAGATGCGCAGGAAAAAATTTTAGAGCTGCGCTTAAAGTTCATTAAAGGTTACAATCAGCTCAAATGGTTAAACGAAAATTTTGTGCAGTAGCATTTATCGCCATTTGAAGCTAAAAATGCTACTTTGCATATTTCCAGAAGCGGCTTTTCCCTTCCGATATCCATTGAATGGCTTCGGCAATTCGCTTATCTCTTGTTGCTTCCGTTTTGGCATCTACAATCCAAGTAATATAATCTTTCCTAAACGATGGAGATTTACGCTCGAATATCTCCTTGGCAAGGGGCTCCATCGCTAAACATTCGGCAAAATATGCTGGCATTTCTACTACTGCTGGTTTCTCCGATTTTTGCGTAGGAACTTTCATGCCTTTCTCGTTCAAAATCATTGCTTCTTTAATCAATGCAATAAATTCTTCATCGGGTGGTAAATCTGCCAAGCTTGTAATTCTGCCCAAAAATCTATCCGCAGGCTTAAGACTTTTGCTATTTTTTAGTCGCTCGTCGCTCATCAGCTCTGCTTTAATAAAGGTAAAAGCACAATGCTTTTTGTAAGCAGCCAGAACAAACATAAAATCGCCCTTGTAATCTAAATGCGGATAACCCCATTTGATTGCCTCTACAATTTGCGGACAATGTTCGTGCGCCAATTTGCGCCAATGCGCCAATATTGGTTGTGCAAAGTCTTCCGCATTTGTAATGTAGGTGTCTACTTTAAGGTCGAAGTTGTTCATATAGCACGGTAGTACGGTTAGTTATATCATTTTTTACCGCTCAAAACTACGGTATAATTTTAAATGCTTTTCTGTAATGTTATTTAAAAGCAAATTAAGCAACGAATGCAAAAAAATCAAATGTGCCTTTTAATTTGTAAGAGTAATTAATAGACGATGCAAAGGTTAATAATAAGCAATAGTTAAACGACGTAAAAAGATCAAATTTATTTTGCTAATTGTTCAATATCATACACTTCTAGAATTTGGGTATGATAACCTTTTGATACTGCGTTAATCATTGCTTTTCCAACTTGTTTTAACGACAATGTTTGGGCAGGAAAAAATGGAGCAATAAGTGGTCCTAAGATTTTATATATCGTTTTCACATTTTTTTGCCCTTTGGTGGCTTTCATAATTGCAGGTCTAAAATTGTATTGACCTTTAAAAGGCAATTTCATTAGTGCATTTTCTGTTCTACCTTTTACTCTTGCCCACATTACTTTACCTTTTTCTGTGCTATCTGTACGGTTTCCAGATACGTAAATAAAAATAATTTGAGGATTAATTTGCGACAAGGTTGTGGCAAATGGTACAACGAAGTCATAGGTTTTTTTAGTAAAGCTATCTTCATTTTCGCCAACTGAACTTACACCAGCACAAAAGAAACAGCCATCATAGCTTTTCAATAAATCTGAATGGTTGCCGATTTCCGAAAAATCTTTTAAAACCAATTCTTTTAATTTAGCATGGCTTAGGTCATAATGTTTTCTGCCTATAACCAATACTTCTGTTACAGCACTGTTTGCCAGGCATTCTAATAAAACGCCTTCGCCTACCATTCCTGTAACTCCGGTAATAATTACTTTCATATCTTGATGTTTTGATAAACAAAGTTCGTTAATTTAAGAAAGTGTTGGTTTGTTGTAAAGTTCAGTTTTACAAAAAAAACTATAGACTGAGGCTATGAAATTGTATATTAGATTTAAGCTTATTTGCACAAAAAGTTAAATGTTTCTTTTGTTGCTTTCTATTGCGATAAATTCTGGTAAGTAACTCGGCGTACAACCTTTTGATACCATTTCGCCTTTGTAAAGGCCAGTTTTTTCGCCAATGGCAATACAACGTGCTCTGTATTTTTTTTCGTAAACGCCAACCCAGCCAGCAACGAAATTCATTGCCCATTGTACCTCCAGTTCTTCCTTCGCTATTTTTGCCTCGATGGTACTGATTAAATGCGCTGTATTGTCGGGAGGCGTTTGTCCAACCCATCTTAACCTAGCCTGATGATACCAAAAAACTCGTCTTTGTAATGCAGAAGGACTATTTTCCCAAGAATTGATGAGTGCGGTTGTTTTTTTGTCTTTAGTAAGTTGATTAGCCATTAACCAATCCATCAACTGATTACGTTCGTCTAAAGGGTGAGCTTGCATATCCTTATCTAATTGATTGATAAGTTCTTCAGAAAGTAACTTGCTATCCATAATTAAGATGGCCAACTGTCTGGGTAGCAATTCTTCAGACGACCAAAGTTCCATTGCCAGTTCATGATCCTTTTTTATTTCCTTCGCCATTTTCCGTAAATCGCCCAGTTTGGTTTTGCTATGAAACTGGCTTAAGATATTTGCTGCTTGCGTACTTGGTTTCATGTCTTTTTAATTATTGGATGTTAGCTCCCATTCTTCTCAAATGTCTAAAATGCGACTTCATCATCGCTATTAACGACATTTTATGGTAAGGATATTCAAATTCTTTAGTAACTCTTTCAATGATGTCGTTGATTTTATCGTAGTTGGTATGGCAAATATTGGGGAATAGGTGATGTGCAGCATGACAGTTTGCGCCACCGCTTAAAATACGTGCAAATTTACTGTCGGGATTCCAATCGCAACTTGTTTTTAGTTGATGTACTGCCCACGAAGATTCGATAAAATCGCCCTGTGGTTCGTCATATTTGGCTTCTTCGAAAAAATGTGTGCCAACCAACATTACCACAAATATTAATGAGGTAAACGCCGAGGTAGAAACGTAGGTAAAGAAAATAAAGCCAAACGAAAAGTTGGTGTATAGTGTTGGAATGACCAAAACCAACGTGAAATAAAGTAGCTTGAAGATAAAAAAACGAAGGAGTAGTTCGTACTTGGGAACACCTTTTCTCATCCAATCATAGTCTTTGGAAAAAAGGTATATCCAATCGCCCATAAAAACGGAGTGCAACAACGCTAGCATATATACAAAAGGCGCATAAATATGCTGGTATCTGTGTTTTTTAGACCAAGGGTGTGAGGGGGCTAATCTTAAAAATGGATTTTTATCAATATCGATATCACTGCCTTCTACATTCGCGTAAAGGTGGTGCGAACGAATATGCCTTAAGCCCCACAACAGCGGATCTATACCAACCGTGAGAAAGCTGAAGAAATGAAGAATTTGATTAGCACTTTTATTTTTGAAAGCAGTATTGTGAGAAGCATCGTGCCCTAAGCAAAAACCCATTAACAAGCCAGCTAGTTGGAAAACCAGGAATAAAGACCAAAAACTAAGTGTCGAGTTAACTAGGAAAAGTAGGTAGTAAGCGCCGTAGCTAACCAAAAGCCAGAAAACGCCTTTAGCCCAAAAATTGAAATCGCCATTTTTTGTAAGTTCATTGCCAAGCTTATCTACAACTTCATTTTTCAGTTGCCTAAAGAATTCTCTTTCTTTCTCAGAATTTTTAAACTTACGGGCTTTCATCTCATTGGTAGTTGATGTTTTACTTATAGACTGTTTAATGCATAAACCAAGTTAGCAAGTTGATGATGACGCTCACTCGAACACTTTCTATTGGTGGCATCCTCTCCAAAAAGAATGGAAATCTATTTTAAACATTGCTTGTACTTTTACATGGCTTTCTCAAAAATACGTAAAAATAAACAATGCGATAAAACTAGCAGGTTATCAAACTTTATCTAATTTGAATCTTAGACCACAACATGTTGGTAATATTTAATCCATTTGTTTTGCTTGGGCTACCCAATTTGGCGCATTGTTAATTGTTTGTCTAAGTAGTAAGTTTAATTGTGCCGAGTGATGTTGAATGTGCCTCATGTTGTACAATAGGATTTCGAGCAGGGAATAATTTTTGTACTCGTTAACCCAACGCTCATTCATTTTTTCTGGTGTAAGTGTTGTTATGAGTTGGCTTGCCTTTTTTCGGCAATGTTGCAAATAGTCAAGTACTTCGTTTTTTTGGTAAGTTTTGCCTATTGGTTTAATTGCTTGTTCAAACTCTGAAAAATCAAAAGGTTTTGGTGGCTCAAATTGATTTGGCTGAGTAGTTAGAAAGTAGTCTGTCCAAAAAACACAATGGTAAGAGGCGTAGCCAAAATTTATCGGAGTATCCCAATGTTCGTTTGGACACATGTTAATGGCATTTTCGAGCATGTCTAAACTTGCGCCAAATTGCGTCCAAATAGCGTCGTTAATTGATGTAGAGTTGTTCATGTACTTGCTAATGGTTAACTTTTGTCAGTTTTACCTGCCTGGTAGCTTTTTATTAGATGGTATGTTAATGAGCTGCTTCAAAATTCACCATCCACTCAATACCGTATTTATCTCTAAACATACCGAAATACGAAGACCCAGGATTATCGGTCATCGGTATTTCTATGGTTCCACCTGCTGAAAGTCCATTGAATAAATGATCAGCTTCTTCTTTGCTTTCTGCAGTGATGGAAATTTTACTTCTATGCTCATTTTCGTTAACCGTTCCCATAAATTTGGGTACATCATTAGCCATTAGCACGTTAGTTTTACCGATAGGCAAAGCAATGTGCATGATTTTATTTGCTTCATTTTCTGGTACCGGAAATTCTTCGCTTGCTATATCTTTAAAGCGGGTTAATTTTGAAAACTCACCTCCAAATATCGATTTATAAAATATAAATGCTTCTTCGGCATTGCCGTTAAAGTTAATATGCGGGTTAATAATAGCCATGGTTTTACGTTTTGATTGTTATCCAAATATAATGCAATAACAACAAGATTGAATAGGGTAGAAGGAGATAAATAAGGGGATGATTTACGACAAAATGATGTTGTTTATTCTTTAGATTTAATTGGCTTTATTTGTGCGTTGTACATAAACTCCCATTACACTAGTATCAGCTATTGCAATTTCTTTAAGTGCTTCGTTACTGATCTATATTCAAAATCATCCCATGATAGAAAAGGAATTTGCGCTAGTATAGGTGGTTTACAGCTGTTATTGTCATCATATTTTAAGTTCAGCATTCAATGGGATTGGCAACCCCTTATCATGTCCCGTTTCTTCGTCAATTTGCTGAAAGGTCGGCAATGCATTGCTCTCTAATTTTCCAAAGTTCATCTATAGTTAAATTTAAAGCTTTTTGTTCAGCAAGCCAATTGATTAAATACTGCTTGTGATAATTTACTTTAAAGTCTGCAATTTGGTCTGTACGAATTTCTGTTTCTTCTATCAGTTCGTTTTCAAAATCGCCAGGTTTTGATGTCTTGTTGGTAAAGTCTAAAATTTGGTTGCCATATTTCAGATAGTTGTGAGCTTCGGGAATGTAGTCAAGTTTATGCTTCTTTAATGTTGCTGAAATTTTTTGGGTATTGCTCGAATTCATTCGAAAAAGCCCAGTGATAAGTTTTAAGTTCTCGAAATTATTCTCGTCTGCAAGCTGTTTTAATAACGCATGTTTGGTGCTACAAGTTCCGCAGTTGTCGGTAAAAACGGTTGCCAAGTCGGCTTTGTTTTGGTTTCTACCATAGGCAAGTTGTCTTACAAATGCTGTCGCTTCGATAAAAGTTGAAATGTCGTAATCCAAGAACTTTCTTGAAATTATCCCGTTCGGTTTTATATCAAAATCTATATTATTTTTCATTTATGGTGTTTATTTAGATGGTATATAACGTCGAAGGCTAAAAATTTTAGTCCTAAATCTGACATTTTGCAAAAGTGCTGCTGTGCGTTGTTTTTCAGTATTCCGTTACCTGCTTTAAATGATGTTCCAAATGTTCAACATAGTCAACAATTAAAAATTCTATGGTTAATAAGTTACTACTAACTTTAATTTGTCTTTTCAAACTTTCTGTCGGAATTCGTTTTATAATTTCTATGAGTTGTTTGTTATAGATAGTCCAAAATGAAATTATTTGTTTGCTATCAATTTGTTGATAAAAACCATATTCATTCCACTTATTTTGGTCGTAACTAATTTCTGGAATAGTTTCAAACTGTCCACGAACAAATCTTTGATGGTTATTTATTGCACTATCAATTAGATGGCCAATAATCTCTTTTTTGCTCCACTTATTTGGAAACGGTTTTATAGATATTTCTGCTTCATCGATTTCTGTTAATTTGCTCGGAATTTTTTCAATTAAGTAGCTTAATCGACTTATTGCTTTTTCAATCATACCTCTGTTTAAATTTTAATGGTTCGGTTAAAATAATGCATAACGTTGCTATGCTTGCCGAAAGCAAGGATTTTTAGGACTAACTGTCCCGACAAATCAGTGAAACTAAACCTTTGTTGGAAAGGCTGTTATTGTTTTTCTGCCAACTCTTTCAATTTACTATTCATTGCTTCGTATCCGCGTCTGGTGTTATTGTCTAGTATCTTCTTGAAAAATGGTACCAGAATTCCGATGAAATTTTCACTTTGTACAAAAGTTGTCGTTCCATTTTGGTTGTCTATCAACTCAAATTTGTGTTCTCCATCAAAAACTCCTCTAAATAGTACAACTCCCAACCAACTAAATATTTTATTGGTCTCTAATGCAGTAACCGTAGGTTTAAAGCTGTTTGCATTAGTTCCGGGAGGCTCTATTCGCACTGCAATTTTATTGCCCACTTTAACATCTCTTGTTAATGAAGTTACAAAAGGATTCCAGTTAGGGTAGTTTTTAAAGTCGGTAAGCACAGCCCAAACCTTATCGGGCGTAGTGTTGATAGTGATTTCTGTTTTTAGTAAAAAAGCCATAGTTGAGATGTTTGGTTATTAATTTTTCTATTAAGATAGAATTTCTTCCGGCAATTCTGTCGAATAATTTTGAGATGAATTTTAAGTCTGTTCTGGTAAGCAGGGAGGTCGAAATGTGGTATTACTTAACTAGCGTTTATCTTTTTTAATGCGATTTCGATGGCTAATTGTCCGTTATGCATTGCTGTGCTTTTGAGTTCCAATAACTTCTCTTTGGCTGGTTTGTAGCGGTGGAAACCTAATGTTTGAATGGCTCTTTCCTGCACATACATATCTTCATCATCAAGTAACGGATAAATGTTATCTTCAATTTCTTCGGACGATGTTAATGCCATAATTGAATAGGCGGTTTGCATTCTTACTTCCTCATCATTTTCTGAGTGAAAATTGGCTTTAAGTTTTTCGATTATTTCTTTTCGTTCGATAAATTCTGGTTGGTTTTTAGTGCTAGGGAAATCGAAAGAAGTTTCAGCTAAATCATGAAAGTCGTAAGCTTCTGAGTTTGCATTAATCGCACTGATAAAGTTTGAAATGTTTTTAAATTTCGGTTCTAGATTTGCTTCGTCGTGGCTTAAATAACAAACCATTCCTTTCATTGGTCCGTTAACAAACAAACACCAATAATTAGAATTTTCATCTGTTAACAGCGCCACCAAATTTTCATAAATAGGGAACTGATTAAGATAGTCTTGCATTTCATCAAAGGCTGTTTCGTCAAGTAGTACAAAACCATCTCTTGATTGATATTGGGTTAGCACTTCCATTTCGGCTGCTTGCAAATTGTATTGTTTTAATTTTTCTAACATAGGTTTTGTTATTGGTACGGTTGTGCTAAAATAGCTGCTTATATTTTGGTATTTGCAAAAGGCAGGAGTTTAGTATTACTTGTCCGAACACTTCGGGAAATGCTTAATCGAAGAACTTCAGCCCCGCTTTTGGCAGAGCCTTGTTAGTGATAGTTTTTTATTTTTTCTGTCTGCATTTGAATAATAAACTGTCAATCAAATTATCGGAAACAACTTTGTTTCGTTGAAGCCGTAAACCGTCCCAGGAATTAACTGCCATTATATGAAAACTGTAATTTTTATTTTTTAATGTGCTTCCTTCGCCTGTACCAAGCAGAAACAAGCCTACTTTATTTCTTGGTTGCTCATTCTTGTTTTTTTCAAGTGGATAGTCCTCGTTGAAGTCCTGTTGAATGAGTTTAGGAATTTTTCCAATTTTATTCGCATTGTCGTCAACGAAATAGTATTCTTGGTCAATTATTCCTGTTTCAAATTCGTTCTTTAAAATCATAACACCGTTATCTGGAATTTTGTAAATAAGTCTGCCGTCCACTTTTGGGATTGCCTGTCCGCAAGGTTCGTTATAAATCAAAGTAATTTGACCTCGAAAGTTTTCAGGTATTAGAAACGTTTCAGGTGTCATATATTTAGAGCCTGAAAATATGAATGCGAGAAACCCAGGGTATCAAAGAATTAGAGGTAGAATTGTAGTGAGTAATTTTGTTTTCAATTTTGTTTTTGAGAACCAAACAAATAAAAGTCCAACTATAAAAATTGGTCCTGCAAATATTATCCAATAGGGATTTTAAGCAAGCAAGCCAACTTAGAATTGTCAGAATAAGTCCCATTTTATATTTTCTCATTCGGTCTGTGTAGTTTCTGTAAAATTACCGCTAACTCTCAAATATACGCAACTCCATTTACTTTAGAAATAAACAATTATTTCACTCCATTTGTATTTTAAAGGCGTTTTGTTGTAAGCTTAGCGTAACGTTTTTTGAGTGCAAAAAGTTAAAATACTACTCAAAAAGCGCAGGTTTTTTACCATTTTACTTTGTCTATTAGGCTTATTTCTCCCTTTAAATCTTTCTTGCCTACATGTGCATATATTAGTGTAGTTCTGATATTGTTATTACCTAATAATCTCTGGATATAACATTTAGGAAGAATTTTGTAAAATAAACTCGATAGGAGTGGGCATCCCGATTTTTCATCGGGATAAAACGGATAGCGGGACTAGCACAAATAGCAGCAATAACCCTGCTTTTCAAAAAGATCTGAAAACCTTGTAAACGCAAAAAGCAGGGCTACGTTATATAACCCTGCTTTCAAAATAAAATCATTCCCTTATGGGATGTAAGTAAGTTCTAGTGGCTTGGTGCAGCTGCATCTACACGTCTAATTTGCGCACCTAGGGCACGTAAACGGGTGTCGATATCTTGGTAGCCACGCTCAATTTGCTCAATGTTGTAAATGGTAGATTTGCCTTCTGCAGATAAGGCTGCAATTAACAACGATACGCCGGCTCTAATATCTGGCGATGTCATGCTGATGCCACGTAGGGCATATTTCTTGTCGATACCGTTAACAGTGGCACGGTGCGGATCGCAAAGGATGATCTGTGCGCCCATGTCTATCAATTTATCTACAAAGAACAAACGGCTTTCGAACATTTTTTGGTGTATCAAAACGTTGCCTTTGGCCTGCGTAGCAACTACAAGCACAATGCTCAGCAAATCTGGTGTAAAACCTGGCCAAGGTGCATCTGCAATGGTTAAAATAGAGCCATCAATAAAAGTATCTATTTGGTAGTGCTTTTGCGAAGGCACATAAATATCATCGCCACGACGCTCTAGTTTAATGCCTAGTTTTTTGAAAACCTCTGGAATTACACCCAGCTCATCGTACTGTACATTTTTAATCGTAATTTCCGACTCGGTCATTGCCGCTAAACCAATGAAAGAACCAATTTCGATCATGTCTGGCAACATACGGTGCTCGGTGCCACCTAATTTTGTAACACCTTCAATAGTTAACAAGTTAGAACCAATACCGCTAATTTTTGCGCCCATGCGGTTCAACATCTTACATAATTGTTGTAGGTAAGGCTCGCAAGCTGCGTTATAGATAGTGGTAGTACCTTTAGCCAAAACTGCCGCCATTACAATGTTTGCAGTTCCGGTTACCGAGGCTTCGTCTAACAAAATATAGGTGCCTTGTAAGTTGGTTGCATCTACGTTAAAAAATTCCTTCTTTTGGTCGTAAACAAACTTTGCACCTAGTTTTTCGAAACCTAAAAAGTGTGTGTCTAAACGGCGGCGACCAATTTTATCACCTCCAGGTTTAGGGATAGCTGCTTTTCCAAAACGGGCCAATAAGGGGCCTACAATCATAATAGAGCCTCTTAAACCACCACCTTTTGCTTTAAAAACGTCAGAAGAGAAGAACTCTAAGTTAATGTTTTTGGCTTCGAAAGTGTAAGTGTCTTTGTTTACACGTTCTACGGTTACGCCTAAATCGCCCAAAAGCTCAATCAGTTTGTTTACGTCCTTAATGTCGGGGATATTGCTGATGGTAATTTTTTCTTCCGTTAATAAAACGGCCGATAGTATCTGTAAAGCTTCGTTTTTAGCGCCTTGAGGGGTAATTTCGCCCTTTAATTTTTTGCCGCCTATAATTTCAAATGCATTCATGCTATATTGGTTTTGCCTTTTTTAAGGTTAATGTCTTTGTTTGTTGTTGTTCTGACGACCGCGATTGTTATTGTTCTGACGGTTCTTGTTGTTGTTATTGTTCTGGCGACCGCGGTTATTGTTGTTCTGACGGTTGTTCTGGTTCCTAAACTCTACCTTTTGCAGGTTAATGTTTTCCTCCAGCACCAATGCACCGCCCGAAAGCTCGCTCAGGTTTTTAAGGATCACCTCATCGGCCACGTTATCTTTGTTCCACTGCACATAAGCCATTTTCATAAAGTTAGCGATGCCTTGTACCATAGCTTGTTTACGCTCAGGATTTTGCTCTTCAATAGCATTGGCAATCATTTTCTCTACCGTTTTGCCATAGTGCTTGTATTTAATGCGCTGCTGCGGATAGCCGATATGTGCCGGTTTAAATTCCTTAGTTTCTGGCGTAGGTTTAGGGTAGGGACTATCTACATCAATTTGATAGTTAGAAATAATGTGCAAATGATCCCAAAGTTTATGCTTAAAATCGGCCACATCACGCAAATGCGGATTTAAAAAGCCCATTAAATCAATAACGGCTTGTGCATATTTATTGCGTTCTTCTTTGGTTGGCAAAGTAATAATATACTTCACCATATTTTGGACATTACGCCCGTATTCTGCCAGAATTAACTCGCTTCTGGTGGTATTATAATCGAAATTCATTCTTTTTTAAATGCTATGTTGTAATTAAACATTAAGAATTTAAGGTTCATTAAGATTTAGTTTTCTTAATATTCTTCATTCCTTAATGGTTAAAATACGAATTGTAAATTAATAAGGTAATGTTAAACCACTATGAAATAATTGAAATAGAAGTTATAGACTAAGGGAAAACCCTAAACTTCCAAAGATGTTTTCAATTATGAAATTCACCGGAATGGTTTGTTGTTGCAAATATAGAAAAGTTTTGGATAATAGGTCTTAGGTAATAAGTTTTAAGTTTTTGCAATGTCTATAAGTCGGTCGTCATTTCGAGCGTAGCCGAGAAATCTTTATTCAGACTAGACAAGTTCAAAGATTTTACTTCGTAGAGCTTCGGTTCTCCACTCGCTTCGCTGCGGTCGAAATGACGATAGCAATTCACCGAGTAAAACGTATTACTTATAATCTAAAACTTACAACTTATTTCACAATCCTCAGTTTCGCAAACTTTAACAGCAACTGCTTATTGCCCAAACCTTGGAAAAACACAGTTGCTTTTACATCAGGTAATCTTCCTTCTAACTGCACAATTTTACCAAAACCAAATTTTTCGTGTTCTACATCCATACCCATTTGAAACTCGTTTGCCGCACTTGGTGTAAAACCAGGGGTTGGTACGTGAGCTTTCGGTAAAATAGAAGTAGTAGGTTTTGGTTTAAAAGCAGTTTGCATGCTGGTCGGTTTCTGCGATGCTTCCCTTTGTTGGCTCCAGCTTTTACGTTCAGTGTCAAAGCTACCATTGCTAAAAGTAGGTTTAGCTTGTTTAATGGCATCTAACTCTAAATACTTAGGGCTAATCTCGTTAATAAAACGACTAGGTTCACAAGAAGTTAAGGTGCCCCAACGGTAACGTGACGTAGCATAAGTTAAAGTCAGTTTTTTCTCCGCTCTGGTAATAGCTACGTAGAACAAACGGCGCTCTTCTTCCAAATCAGTTCTAGAAGTTAACGACATTTGCGATGGGAATAAGTTCTCTTCCAAACCAACCACAAACACATTTTTGAACTCCAAACCTTTAGCCGAGTGAATGGTCATTAACGAAACTGTATCCGCATCTTTGTCCTTGTCTTTATCATCGTTAGTTAACAAAGCAACGTCTTGCATGAAAATCGCCAAACTGCGGTCTTCGATATCTTCACGTTCAGAAAATTCTTTAATACCCGCCAATAACTCTTGAATATTCTCGTAACGAGCTCTGCCTTCAACGCTATCATCGCTGTGCAAATCTTTTAAAATACCCGAATGTTGCGCAATGTATAGAGCCGTTTCATAAGCATCTAACTTTGTAGACTCTGCCGCAAATGCCCTAATCATCATTGAAAAATCATTCAGTTGGTTAGGTATACGACCGCCTAAATAGTGGTGTGGTGTACAGATAACCTGCCACATCGTAATGCCGTGTTCGTTTGCAGCTACCGAAACTTTATCTAACGTAGTATCGCCCAAGCCACGACGAGGATAATTGATGACACGTTTCAGTGCTTCCTCATCTGCTGGGTTAAAAGTTAAGCGGAAATAAGCAATTAAGTCCTTAATCTCCTTACGTTGATAGAAGGATAGGCCGCCGTAGATTTTATAAGGCACATTGAGTTTACGTAAAGCCTCCTCCATTGCCCTACTTTGAGCATTGGTACGATACAAAATAGCAAAATCAGTATAGTTTAGTCCATTGCCAGTACGTTCTTGCACAATGGCTTCGGCTACCAATTTACCTTCTTCGTTATCGGTAAAAGCTCTTGATATTTTAATTCTATCGCCTTGCTCATTAGCCGAGAATACATTTTTCTCTAACTGATTTTTGTTATTGGCAATGATACTATTTGCAACCTCTACAATGTTCTGTGTAGAACGATAGTTTTGCTCCAATTTGTAAACTTTCAAATCTGGATAATCACGTTCTACATTTAAGATATTCTGAATATTGGCGCCACGGAAAGCGTAGATACTTTGCGCATCATCACCAACTACACACAAGTTTTCATGTGCTGCAGCCAATTTTTTTACAATGGTATACTGCGAATGGTTAGTATCCTGATACTCATCTACCATGATGTACTTAAACTTGTGTTGGTATTTGTTCAGTACCTCTGGATGTTTTCTTAGCAACACATTGGTTTTGAACAACAAATCATCAAAATCCATTGCGCCAGCTTTATAGCAGCGTTTAGCGTAGGTTTCATAGATTTTCCCTAATTCTGGTCTTTTATTGCCAATATCTTCTGCCAGTAAAGTAGGGTTATTGATATATTCGGCAACGGAGATAAGGTTGTTCTTAGCTTGTGAAATACGATTGTAAACGATATTGGCTGCATAAAGCTTATCATCTAACTGCATTTCTTTAAGTATGGTACGGATTAAACTTTTGCAATCGTCGGTATCGTAAATGGTAAAGTTGCTTGGATAGCCGATTTTTTCTGCTTCAACACGTAAGATTTTAGCAAAAACCGAGTGGAAAGTTCCCATCCAAATGCTTTTAGCTTCGGCACCCACCACTTTTTCGATACGCTCACGCATCTCCTTACTGGCTTTATTGGTAAAGGTTAACACCAAAATATTGAACGGGTCAATACCTTTTTGTATTAAGTGCGCCACACGGTAGGTAATTACCCTCGTTTTTCCAGAACCTGCACCAGCCACAATCATTACTGGTCCTTCGGTATTCTCTACTGCTGCTCTTTGTTGTGGGTTTAATCCTGCTAAATAATCCAAATCTTTATCCTCGTTTTTAAAGGTTCAAAAATAGCAAATTGTAAGGGGAATTGGTGAATTTGTTGAAAGGTTTGGTTAACTGTTTAAATTGGTTAATCGGTTAATTGTTGAAATCGGTTAACTGAAAATTGCAAATTGAAAACTGTGAACTGCGTACTGCCAAATTAGCATTGTCGTTAATTGGGAATAGAATTTGATAACTACTAATTATGGAAGAAAATAATTTGAACCACAATTTAGATTTTAACGATATCCCAGAGGGAAATAACAACACCGACATCTATGCTAATTTTAAAGAGAAGCTAGAAAGCGTACAGACTTTTCCAGGGTTATATGCTTATAAATTTATTTTAACAGGCGGTGCCGATAAAATGAAAGAGTTAAGAGCAATTTTGCCTGAAGAGGAATTTATTGAAACACCATCTAAAACTGGTAAATACATTTCTGTTACTGTTAAAAAATGGATGCAGGATGCGGATGCTGTAATTGATATCTATAAAAAAGTAGGGGAGATTAAAGGGATAATGATGCTTTAGGGGGTTGAGAGTTGAAGGTAGAAAGTTCAAAGTAGCATTGGCATCAATAATTCGTCATTGCGAGGCACGAAGCAATCTTAAAGCAATTTGTAGCTAACGTAGTAAGATTGCTTCGTCATTCTTCCTCGCAATGACGACAAGGAATAGAAAGGTTTTAAATAATTTGGTGTAAAGCCTCGCTCACCTGTTTCGCTTTATCTAGAACCATTAGGTGACCACCATTTTGAATAACTATTACCTCACTAGATTTATGAATTGGTAGAAGTTTGTCGGCAGTGCCATGGATATGAAATAAGTTAGCATGTAGCTCAGTGTTATTCCACTTTACAATACAATTGATTGCCCATTTTAGGAAATCTACATCCGTATCTGCTAGAACTCTCTTAAATAGTTCTCTATCATTTTTCTTGATTGCGCCAAATAACCATCTATTTAGAAAATGGTCTTTTTTAAGGATGGAATACGGAATAAGCCAATGTAAATTTGCTTTACCAGCCAAGCGATAAATCAATGGAATTTCAGCTTTTGTTTTTAACGAGGAAATCAAGATAAGTTTCTCAATAGGAATGATTTTAGCCAGTTCGGTAGCTACAATTCCTCCGAAAGATAAACCGATAAGTGTTGGATTTTCATCCTTAATTTGCTCTCTTATCCTACTTACATAATTAACTAAAGGCTCATTCACCTTTGGTTTTATCCACTGCACAAAAGTGACATCCAAATCTTTAAAATCTAAGTATTTGAATACCCTCTCGTCTGCACCGAGACCGCTGAAAATGTAAACTTTTTTCAAATTTAGAATAGTTTATGAAACTCGTCATTGCGAGGTACGAAGCAATCTTAAAGCAATTTGTAGCTAACGTAGTAAGATTGCTTCGTACCTCGCAATGACGGTGATAGTGCTTAGCTTCCGCTCTCTACCAAGTTCTTGAAATTATCCAAAATAGCTTGCCAGCCACCTTTTTGCATTTCAATCGGATTTTGATTTTCTGCTTCGAAAGTTTCTGTAACTTCTACGTTTTCTCCGTCAGCTTCAAAAATCACTTCAACTTTTCTGCCATCGGCGATGGTATATTCAATGTATTTATTTTCCTGAATATCATCATAAGTGCCTTCAAAATCGAAACTAAAGCTACCATCTTTTGCAGCCATAGTGTAAGAAAACTTTCCACCAACGGTTAAATCGTTAGAAGCGGCAGGTGTATGCCAATCTGGAGATGCATTGTTCCATTGTTTAATAAATTCTGGCTCGGTAAAGTATTTCCAAACCTTTTCGATAGGAGCGCTGATAGTTGTTTTAATTGTGATGTTTTCCATGTTATTTTTTTGGTTGTTTTGTTATTTAGATGATTTGCTTTTTGGTTATTCGGATATTGGATATTCTCCAGCTCTACATCCAGTCTTTCTGTCCGCTCTCTACCTGATAAAGCCACCAATTTACCAAGGTTTTTATCTCAGTATAATTCCCGTAGCTAAACGCAATATTGCCAGCCGCCGTATGTAAAGTCACATGGCCAATATCTAGGGATTTATGCCAAGGAAATTGCGAAGTGCTGATAGATTGAATTTTATGAGGTTCGATAATTTCTTGCGAAATATCCCAAATTCCACTTTGTTTAATGATAAAATCTTCTGAAACTGTAATGCGATGTTTGGTATAAGAAATGTAAATCATCAGTGAAGCAGCTAAAAAATAGATAATAGCTAGCGGATAAAATTCCCTAACTTCTGGTACCCATCGATAGATGAAACCATAACACGCTAGAGGTAATATCAACGTAAAAACTATTGGCAAATTCATAAAACGGAAGTTGGGTTTGTAGCGAGTACCATCTTGCGGAAGCTTGCTCAAAATCATCCTCAAAACTTCATCTTTTTCTACTGGGCTACATCCAGGAACCTCCATATTATTGCTCCTAACTTCCTTTTCAGATTGTTGCTGACCAGAGTGTGCTTGCTTTAGCGCCATGTTAAACAAACCGATTTTCTTCTGAAAATAGTTCTGACTGTATTCCGTAACCTGAACTTTATTAGGATGAAGCAAGGTATTTTTCTTCGCTAAAAGACCAGATGAAATTAGCAACGATTTTTGATGTTTGCTGATTTGGAAATCGAAGTATTTCACAAAGGTTCTTATCACGTTAGTGGCAAGTAAAACGATGATAATCCCTACGAAAAGTATAGCTAAAGAGATAATTGTAAAACCACTGGTAAAGAAATTTTCTATCTGTCCGTGGTCGTTATCAAAAGCCTTCAAAAATTCTTTTAAGTTATGAAAAACGGCATAGCCGAAACCAAGTAACAACACAATGCTTTGTCCGTAATTGCTGGTTAGTCCAATTTTCAATAATGTGCTGGCATTAATTTTAATGAAGGGAGTCTCTTTGGTAGCTATTGGCGTCTCAAAGTTTTCTGAAATGCTTTCTGGATTAATTGTAGTTTGTTCGCTACCATTTAACAGATGTTCTTTCAGTGCATAAGCTGTAGCTCCACTAATGGCACTAATATTCACTTCTTTGCTATCAGAACCAGCAGTGTCAATTTGCAAGCTGTAAACGCCAATCAGTTTCTGTAGAAAACCTTGGTTAATGTTTACTTGCTGTATTTTTTCTATGGGAATGGTTAGGTTTTTTCTGCCAAAAACCCCTTTGTCAATCACAAATTCGCGTTTTAGCGTATTTAGGTAGAACGTGAATTTACGATAGTAAAAGTAACCGTATACAATGGAAATGATTAATACCGCAATTAAACCTAATGCCATGTAAAGTAAAGCAACTTTGTTCGATTTAAAAATAAACAAAGCCAAGGGGATAAACATGGCACGTACAAATCGTTGGAGGATGTAAGCCCCGTTAATCAAAATTCCGGCGGCAGATTGCCTTTGTGGTTCGCTAAAATCTAGAGCCATTATTCGCTTTCTTTTTCTGAATTAACCACTAAACGTTGTACTAGAGCTTCTTTCATTGCTTTTGCTTGCTCAATAGGTACTCCCGCAATGCGGATTTCGCCACTTGAACCTCCGGCAGTATAAATTTGCAGAGTGCCCAGCTGAAACATTCTTGATAGAAAGCCTTCGTTTAAAGCTACATGTTGAATGCGGGTTAATGGTACAATGACAGTAGTTTCGGCAATGACACCACTTTTGTAAAGCACATCTTTTTCTCGTAGGGCGAAACCTCTACGTTTAAAGCTTGCTCTAAATAGTAAAAATAAGAAGGCTGCAAAAGCCACGAAAATTCCGGCAAAAACAAACCAGTTAGAATGAAATTCTTCGTTGAAGAAAACAAAAGCAGTCAATGCAGCGCCAATAATGAATAGAAAAATAACAAGGTTGATGATGATAATTTGCCAGTATTTGGGTGCTGGAGCTGTTAATGGGGTTGCTTCGTATCTAGGAAGTGCGTCTAAGTTTATCGTTTCGTTAGTGAAATGCTGCATGTTTATTTTAATTATTCTGCAGCTCTAAATTATGAATAATCCTATTAATAAATATTCTATCTTGTGACGATTTAAATAACGTTATGAAGAAATTATTATTTGCAATATTAATTGCACTCCCAAGTTTTGCTTTTGCACAAACTCCACAACATTTAAAAGCAAGCGAAGCATTTGTTGAAGTATCTGGTTTAAAATCTAGCTTTGATGGCGTAGTGGATGCGATGTTGAAGACACAGCTTGGCGCAGTTCCGGAACAATACAGAGAGAAGTTTACTGCTGTAATGAAAGAATTTATGAGTAAACATTTTAATTATCAGACGTTAAAACCTCGTTTGACTAAAATGTATGCCGATGAATTTACCGAAAAGGAATTGAAGGAACTTGCCACTTTTTATTCATCACCAACAGGAAAGAAATTTGCCGACAAAGCAAGTTATTTGATGCAAAAAGGAATGGAAATGGGAAAGAGCGTAGTGGAAGAAAACAAGCCTGAACTTGAAAAAATGATAAAAGAAGCTTTTGCTCAATAGACAAAAAAGCCCAGTTCAAACTGGGCTTTTTTGTTATTCGTCTATCTTTTTGCCTTTCATCGCCTGACCAATTGCCGTGTCCATCACTCTCTCCGCAAATGGGCGAGTAAATTCATTCAATTCATCCGTTTTCTTAAGGATGATATCCTTATCGCCGCTACCCAAAGCTTCTTTCAAGCTATCGATGTGTTTTTGTGTATCAGAAACTTCAGTTTCTGTCAATAAATCTTGGTGCTTTGCTATAAATCGCTCTGCGGTATAAACCAATTGCTCGCCTTCGCTACGTGCTTCAATCAACATACGTTGCTCCACATCGCTTCTAGCATTGGTAATACTATCGATTAACATTTTTTCCACAGTATCGTCACTTAACCCGTAACTAGGCTTAACTTCGATTTCCTGTTTCACTCCAGAACGTAATTCAATCGCTTGAACCGTTAAAATACCATCAGCATTAAGTAGGAAATTGATATCCACCTTTGGCAAACCTGCAGGCATTGCCGGAATTCCTTTCAAATCAAATTCTGCTAGCTTACGGTTTTCTTTTACCAAATCACGTTCACCTTGATAAACCGAAATTTTCATGTTTACCTGTCCATCTACCGATGTCGTATATTGGCGACCGGCTTTGGTTGGGACTTTGCTGTTACGAGCAATAATCACATCCATTAAACCACCCATGGTTTCTATACCAAGCGACAACGGCGTTACATCCAATAGTAAAATATCAGAACGGTTACCAGATAGAATATCCGCCTGTACGGCAGCACCTAAAGCAACCACTTCATCAGGGTTGATGTTATCTTGCGGAGTTTTCCCGAAGAAATCACTCACAGCTTTTTTAACATAAGGTGTACGAGTAGAACCACCCACTAAAACCACTTCGTCAATATCGGAAACGCTTAACTCAGCATCTTTCAAGGCCGATTTACAAGCTTCGATGGTTTCTTGTACTTTAGCTGCAATTAAGCTTTCGAAAGTTTGTTTATCTAGCGTACACCAAATATCTCCCAGCTGTTCGTTGTATAAATTTTGGTTAGTTAATGCTTTTTTAGCAGCCTCGGCTTGTAAGCGTAGGCTTTGCGTTAATACGTTATCTTTAGCTACTGTTGCAACATCTAGCTGATTTTTTTCAATCCAATAGTTGAAGATAGCACGGTCAAAATCATCGCCACCTAAGAAAGTATTTCCGTTGGTACTTAACACTTCGAAAATGCCATTTTGGATTTGTAGGATAGAAACATCGAAAGTACCACCGCCTAAATCGTAAACGGCAATGGTTTTTTGTTGCGATGAGTCTAACCCCAAACCATATGCTAAACTTGCTGCGGTAGGTTCGTTCACGATACGTAAAACGTCTAACCCTGCTAGTTTACCTGCATCGCGAGTTGCTTGTCGCTGACTGTCATTGAAATAAGCAGGAACCGTGATTACTGCTCTATTAACTGGAGTTTTCAAAGCATGTTCAGCACGAGCTTTTAGTTCTTTTAAAATCTCAGCAGAAAGCTCAATTGGCGTGTAAAATCTATCGCCAGCTTTAATTTTCACTAAGGCATCGCTATCATCGTCAATTATTTTATAACTGAAAATATCGCTGTGTTCGGCAACATCTTTGTACGAACGACCCAATAATCGTTTTACGGAGAAAATAGTATTGGTTGGGTCGGTAGTTAGGTAAGCTTTGGCTTCGTTACCTACTTCTGCATCGCCTTGTTCATTAAAGTGCACTACCGATGGTACCAGAACGCCTTTTCCAGCGTCGTTAATAACTTGTGGTTGTTGCTCAGGGTTGATAAAAGCCACCAAACTATTGGTCGTACCTAAATCAATTCCTACTATAATTTCTTCTTTTTGTAATGAACCTGTCGCCAGATTGATGGATATTTTTGCCATGGGGCAAAGTTACAAGAATGTTGTAAGGTTTTTGGGGTAGAATGTTTGAATGTTGTAAAAAAGGTGTGTTAGTGAAACATGTATTCTATCGTGATAACGTCTTCGAAACTACTTACTTTTTTATATTGCGTATAGGCTGGAAGCTCTTCGCTAGTTTCTATAATAATGGTCGAATTGTCTTTCCACCACGCTTTAACTATTGGGTGGATGCCGGTTGTACCATAAACTGGGCCGTTAACGCTTGGGAAATCCACAGATACATAAGTTCCAGAATTATGTTTATCAGCCCACTGCGTTGTGCGTACCTTACGCTTGCCATCTGGAGAAATTTCTATATATTCTTCGAAATGTTTTGGTTTGGTGCTAGTCGTCTCGAAAATAGTGACTTCTTCTGTTTCGTGATCTATTCTTCTAACAACTTTATTTATCACTCTTGATTTCGTTTTAGAAATTGATTGAGCCCCAACATATCTTGCTAGGAGGACGTTAAACCTTTCTATATCATTCTCCTTATTTGAACTCTGTTGGTACAATTCAAGAGCTATAGAAACATCATTAAGGTTTTGTTGATTGAGAATTCTATTTTGCGTAAAAATGATATCAATACGTTTTCGCAAATCTTCGAAAATATCAATATCGTATCCAGTTTTCTCCTTGATGTAAGAGGAAAAGTTTAAGTCGATAGCATTTTGCAGGCTTTTAGTTAGGCTTATATATCTTTGTTGAAGCCTATCTAGTTTACGTTGCTTGAAATTTTTTTCCGTTTGTATTTTTTGTTGTTGATAATACTCGGCGATAGGGTTGATATCATCATAAATCATGCTTTGGCCGAAACGTTGCTCTAGATAAGCTAAGGTTGCTAAAACAATAGCATAGTATTTTTCTAAATTTTTTTGCTTCTGTTCGTTAATCATAATTAGAGTAGAATTGAGAACTTAAAACGATTGTTATTTTATATCTCTAGATTTTAGTTCCTCTTTTACCGCTTTCACTTTTTTCCCGTTATTGAACAAAAGATATACGAAGAACAATGGGAAGAACGTGAAAAATCCGATACCATTTTTTACAGCGCTGTAGACCGCAACGCCTATTAAGGCTCCAATCAAAAATGCAGTGGTAATTTTGCTAGATTTTAGTTTCTTTTGTTCATGAAGTAGTTGTTCGTCGGTTAACCCTTTAAGCTCGTTTTGTTCCATAAGGCTAATATCGATTATTTTTTATTCTTCTCCTCAATCCAAAGCGACATGTATTTTGTACTTTGTAGGATATGGTGTTTCAATATTTCACCCAAAAAGTTTTGTTGACGATGCAAGTTTAGATTTTCTTCAATCTCAGCAATTCTTTCTAAAAACTCTCCTTCAAACTTACCTTTAGCATATAACTCGTTAATGATTTTAATTCCATTTTGCTGTGCTTGCTTCCAGAGGTTTGCATTCTTGTAAAGTTCAACAGTTTCGTCAACAAAAGTTTCTAAATCATCGCTGATAATTCCAGCCCAATCTAAGTCGTTAGCCATTCCTTCGGCACCAACGGTACTGCTAGCGATTGGAGTTCCAGTTTGCATGGCGTCTATAAACTTGCCTTTTGCGCCCGCACCAAATAGGAGAGGAGCCAATAAAATGCGATGTTGCGAAATGGTTGCTCTGGCACTTTCGGCCCTGCCATGAATAAGGAATTTTTCTCTGACATTCTGCAACTGCGTTACTTTCTCACTAGTGTAAGCACCGTAGATATGTAGTGATGCTTCTGGTAGTTTCTTTCTTAGTAAAGGCCAAACGTTGGTTTTTAAGTGTTGTAAGGTTTGCCAATTCGGTTCGTGCAAATAGTTGCCAATGAAAACGAAATCCTTTCTTTCTTCGAAGGTTTTCCAGTTTTCGGTTGATGTAATTTCTTCCTCTAAAAATGGCAAGTAGTAAAGTATATCAGGGTTGATATTGAAATTCTTCAACAAATCCATTTCGGCTTGTGAGATAATGAGCGACAAATCGCAGCGTAAAATCGCAGCTAATTCTCGTTTAGTAATATCGTTATATAAGTCAACTTCAGCTTTGCTTTTGACAGCGGTTTGTCTGGCGTGGCGTAAGAAATGTAAATCTTCAGTGTCTAAAATTCTCAAAGCATCGGGGCATTCCTGCTGTACCCGCCAACCGTATTGTTCCTCAATCATGAACCTATCAAAGACTACAATATTTGGATTTAAAACTTTAAGCCAATCATCAAAAGAACTGTCGTTAAGTTTTATTTCGTGTTCAATAACACCAAGGCTTATCAAGTCGAAGCTAAAATCGCTTTTAGATGCTGCAGATGCGAAATGGACTTCATCGCCATTGGCTAAGAAAAGCTGCACCAATTGTATGATGCGGGTACCAGCTGCCGATGATGTAGGCTCTGGCCAAACTAATCCAATAAATAAAACTTTTCTTGCCATCCTACAAAGTTGCGGTTTATTAGCTGAATTGAAAAAGGTTTAACCACAAAGCGCACGAAGAACACAAAGATTTCCTTAAAGTATGGTTTAAAAAATAGCCACTTCATTTCTTTGTGTTCTTTGTGGTTTAATATAATCTCAGGCTATTTTCTTAATTTTGCAGCTTATGCTAGGACTAAAACTACTTACCGACCCACGTTGGGCCAATATTGCTGAAGGAAATTTAGAAGAAATACTTACCGACCATGCTTGGTGCGAGCAAAAGGCGGCAAGTAATGCCATCACTTTAATTACGCAAAACTCCGAGCATCAGGATTTGGTAGATGAATTGACAGCGATTGCTTTAGAAGAGTTGGAGCACTTTCAAATGGTCATCAATATCATCAAGGAACGTGGTTACACTTTAGGTCGCGAGCGTAAGGACGATTATGTAGGTAGGTTAGTGAAGTTCAGTAAAAAGGATGGAAGTAGAAACCAGGCTTTTATAGATAGATTGTTGTTTGCTGCTATGATTGAAGCTCGTAGTTGTGAACGTTTCAGAGTGTTGTCACAAAATATTCAGGATAAGGAACTAGCGAAATTTTACCATGATTTAATGGTTTCTGAAGCTACACATTACACTACTTTTCTAAACTTCGCCCGTAAATATACCATTGATGTTGATGTAGATAAGCGTTGGAAAGAATGGTTGGAGTTTGAAGGGAACTTAATTCAGAGTTACGGAAATAAAGAAGCGATACACGGGTAACCAGTTCTCAGTTTACAATTATCAGTTTGCACTGGCCATGTTGACTGTCCACTGCTAATTGGAAACTGTTAACTCCTTGGCATGATAATTCACTAACCAAAGCACAATATCTTGATAGCTTTTAATCCCCTTGTGCTGGTTATTTAACTTCAAGATTTTATCGAAGGTTTTGCCCATGTAAACCGACATGGCTCCGTTATATTTTGCCCAAAATTCTCTTTCAATTTTAAAATTGTCTAATATACTTTGAGGGATTTTTTCAATAATCTTATTGTAGTCCTCTGGATATTTCATTCTGATTTCGAACAATACATATCTGAACATATTATAATAAGCCGAATATTGAAATTGAGCGCTGCTGCTGTGGATTGCCGTTAAATAGCCTACAAGATTAGCTTCGTCTTCTTTAGCTACGCCAATTTGGTGAGCAATTTCGTGGCAGGTAACAAAAGGCAACACAAAATTAGGTAAACGCTGATTTATATTTGCTTCTCCAGAAAGTGGGTTATAATAACCCTCGATACCGGTTTTACTCACTAACCAAGAACTTATAACTGGTTTAACGGATGTGTATTTGTATCGGAAGAAAGGCTGGTTTTCTGCCAATTGATTGTAAGCAGTAGACGCTATCTCTTTTAATTCTCCTGTTGTGAGGTTAAATTCGGTCTTGTCTGTAGTTTTGCCTAACGTATCTAATTTTCGTAGGAAGAAAGTATTCAGCTTTAAAAGTTGCTCCTTGCTGTAAGGTTTATCGCTAATTTGCAGTTGTTCATTAATTCTAGGTCTCGAATAATTTAAGCCCCAAAGTAGTTTAAATGAAATGTAGATAATAAGAGCAAAGTTGATAGATTTAAGCCCGAAAGGCGCATAATCCTTTTTTGTTTTTTGTTTTCTCCTGATGAATATGATAAGACTTCTAATTGTAAAGATTATCAGTAATGTATAGAGAAAATCGCCTATGGCAAAGGGGAAAATAGAGGAAACAAAGCGTTGAATTTTAGAGACAATAGGGTAAAAGAAATTGCTGTAATAAGTTTCAACTGCTTCTGGAAAGAACCCTAAAATGAAGATTATTACAGCAACGCTGATATATATAAAGGTGGCGTTTAGCTTGTAGCCTTCTCCCCGCATTATCTATCAAACGTTAAGCGCTTGCCAGTCTCATTCGTCATGAACTTGCCTTTTTGATAAGCCAAATTACCCGATACAAAAGTGTGCGTAATGCTTGCTTGGAAAGTTTCCCCATCAAATGGCGACCAGCCACATTTGTAAAGTGTATTTAAGGAAGTTACTTTGCAAGGGTCGTTCAAATCTACTAATACCAAATCTGCCCAATAACCTTCTCTTACAAAACCACGTTTGCTCAAATTAAAACAAGTTGCTACGTTGTGCGATGCTTTTTCTACAATCTTTTCTAAAGAGATTTTGCCTTGCAAATGCATTTCCAATAATGCAGGTAAAGCATGTTGTACCAAAGGTCCGCCAGAAGGTGCTTGCGCATAAGGCTGATTTTTCTCATCGAGCGTATGTGGCGCATGGTCTGTAGCAATCACATCAATATGGTTGTCTAACAAACCTTGTAAAATTCCAGCTTGGTCTGCCGCAGTTTTTACAGCAGGGTTCCATTTAATAAAGTTGCCTTTTGTAGCATAATCTGCGTCGTTAAACCAAAGGTGATGTACGCAAGCCTCAGCAGTAATTCTTTTATCGGCCAAAGCCAAAGTATTATCAAATAAAGCAACTTCTTTTGCCGTAGAAATATGCAGGATGTGCAAACGGGTATTGTAACGCTTTGCCAATTCTACCGCTAACGATGATGATTTGTAGCAAGCCTCAGCACTTCTAATCAGCGGGTGCATTTCGATGGTCAAATCTTCGCCGTATTTCTCTTTATACGTAGCTAAGTTGTGGCGAATGGTAGCTTCGTCTTCGCAATGTGTGGCTACCAACATTGGTGCTTTGCTGAAAATGTTCTCTAGGGTTTTTTCGTTATCTACCAACATATTTCCGGTAGACGAACCCATGAAAACCTTTATACCGCACACGTTTTTAGCGTCTGTTTTTAAAACTTCTTCGATGTTATCATTGCTGGCACCCATATAAAATGAGTAGTTAGCTAATGATGTTTGTTGTGCAATGGCATACTTATCTGCTAGTAATTCTTGAGTTAAAGTATTTGGAACGGTGTTCGGCATCTCCATAAAAGAAGTGATACCACCAGCTACGGCTGCCATGCTTTCCGAAAAAATATCTGCTTTGTGTGTTAAGCCAGGTTCGCGGAAATGCACTTGGTCGTCAATCATTCCGGGTAGAAGATGCAAGCCCTCTGCGTTAATTTCTAAATCTGCAGGCGCATTAATTGTTGGTGCAATTTTTTCAATTCTTCCGTTTTTAATTAATAAATCTGAAGTGAAAATTTGCCCTTCGTTTACGATGCTGGCTGCTTTAATCAAGATAGTACTCATGCTGGTAAAGTTAGGATTATTGTTTGATTGTTGCATTGTTGTGGGTTGTTTTTTAACGACGAAGTAGAGCATTTTGTTAATTAAACCTGACTTAGCGGTAATACTTTTTTGTTTCAGTACTTCGATGACTTTGTGCATTACCAATCACAAAAAGATTATAGCGAGGGCAGGGCTAAAATTGCCGAGAAGCTATGACATACGTTTTCTAAAAATAATGCTGGTTTGTGGTTTGTCATCTTACGGATTTCGGGTCGCAAACTTCGGACTTACAACTAATAAATTGTAAATTCGCAGCTATGCCAAAAAAATTCGATGAGTTTAAGCTCAACAGACAGATACTGAATGCGGTAGAAGAGGCGGGTTTCACAGAAGCTACGCCAATTCAAGAGAAGGCGATTGGTCCGGTATTGTCGGGACAAGATTTGTTCGGGATTGCGCAAACGGGTACTGGTAAAACTGCTGCCTATGTGTTGCCCATGCTTATGAAACTGAAATTTGCGCAAGGCGACAACCCTAGGGCGTTAATTTTAGTGCCAACTAGAGAATTGGCAATGCAGATAGAAGAACAGGTGAAATTGTTTTCTACCTATACCGATTTAAGAACGGTCGTGATTTTTGGCGGCTTAGGTCCTAAAACCCAAAAAGAAGCAATTGCAAAAGGGGTAGATATTTTGGTGGCCACACCTGGTCGTTTCTTAGATTTATATTTAACTGGCGATATCAACACAAGAAGTTTACAATTTTTAGTGCTAGATGAAGCCGATAAAATGATGGATATGGGCTTTATTGGTTCTATTCATCGTATTTTAGAAGTGGTTCCTCGTAAGCGTCAAAACTTGCTTTTTTCTGCTACCATGAGTGATTTGGTGCACAAAATTGCTGGAGATTTCTTGAAAAACCCGTTGACGGTTGAGGTGGCTGCGCAAGCAACGCCTGCACAAACGGTAACGCAGTTGATGTATGCTGTGCCTAACTTCAAAACCAAAATTAATTTGTTGCAGCATTTGTTAAAAAATGATGAAGAGTTTAAGCGACTAATTATCTTTTGCAAAACAAAAACGGTTGCAGATAATATCAACAACTTTATTGTGAGACGGTTTGGTGAAGATGCAGTTAGGGTAATTCATGCGAATAAAGGACAGAATACACGTATCAATTCTATCAACAGTTTCAAAGAAGGAAATATCAGGGTTTTAGTAGCGACGGATGTAGCTTCGAGAGGGATTGATGTAAGTGAGGTTAGCCATGTAATTAACTTTGATGTGCCTATAATTATTGAAGATTATGTGCACAGAATTGGCAGAACTGGTAGGGCTTTTAACGAAGGAACGGCTATTACTTTCTACAATGAAGCAGAACGTTATTTTATTGATAAGATTGAGAAACTCATTAGACAGCAAATTCCTGAGCTTCAAATTCCTGCCGAAGTTTTTGTAGAGGAAACTCCATATGAGGAAAAACAGCTCATAGCAAGGGAAATTGATGCCCAAAAGCGGAAAGAAAATCCCGATTTTAAAGGAGCGTTCCACGAGAAGAAAAAACAATATCCAGCTACAGGAAAAAAAATCGATAAGAAAAATCAAAAATTTAAACCTAAACAACGTAGATAATTGAAAGTAAGATTAACTCCATTAAATATCGTTTCTGCCTTGAGTATCATGGTAGTTATAGGTTTGATTGTCAATAAAAACTGGCTCTTGGCTCCGGCAAATACCGAGTTTAAAGGCCTTTTTATTGCACTTGGCCTTTTGGTGTTTTTTGCGTCGTTTCTTTGCGATCAAATATTTAGAAAATTTATCCCCACTTTGGCAAGACTTTGGCTAATACAACTGATGGTTGTAATTCTGACCGCTGTTTTTGTCTTCGTGTTAAAGGTAAGTGTGTTTGGATAAGGTTCTATCCATAATTATTAAGAAAAATACATAGATGAAAAAAGCGGAAATAAAAATTACAGTAGAATTAGACGAAAAGAACGTACCGGAAAACATCCTTTGGGAATCATCAGATTCTGAAAACAAAGATCAAATGGCAGCTAAATCTATGATGTTAGCGCTTTGGGACCATAACTACAAAAACTCTATGCGAATAGATTTGTGGACTAAAGATATGCCAGTTGATGAGATGAAGAGGTTTTTTTACGAGACGCTACAAACCATGGGAGATAGCTTTTTACGAGCTACTGGAGAAAAAAACATAGTTGAAGATCTTAGAGATTATTGTGCGCATTTTGCAGATAAGATGGGGATTAACACTAAAGGATAAAAATGAAAGCACCATAAAGATTGATAAATTAAATGAGCACTTCTGCGTCAAAACAACTGTTTGTCAACTTTATGGTGAAACTATTGCTCATCTTAGCAATAGTGGTGGGTGGTGTTGCTTTGCTACTCTACAATAAGGAAAACACATCTTATTTTAAACAAAAACAGCAGCGTGTAGCCGATTTAATCGAGCTAAACGATGTATTGCAACAGGTTAACTACGCTTATCTGAACATTAATATAGATGCTACGCAAGCTGATAGTTTAGGTGTTCATTTAAAGCAGTTGGCTAGTCGTAAAAAAGTTTTGCAACAGTTTAGGCAAGACAATGAAAGCTATAAAGCAGAAGCTAATTCGGTTGAACAGCAGGTAGACGATGAAGAGCGTTTCTACGTTGCGCAGTTAAATTTATTCTCACAAACTAGTGTTTCCGAAGTAGGATCAGGCAAAATTGGCTTAGCGCAGTCGTCGTTAAATAATTTGATTAAGCTCGAAAGGGAAGAGCTGGTTTACAAGATTATCCAAAACGATAGCTTCTACGAAATGTTGGGTTATTTGGTAATTGGAACCGCTTTACTGGTGTTGTTAATGAACATTGTGCTTTACAATAGATCTCAAAGAGCGTTTAGAAAACAATTGGCGCACGAAAAAGAGATTTACAATGCAAAGTTAAATGCCCAATCTGCAAATAATGCAAAATCTGAGTATTTGGCAATGATTAGCCACGAAATCAGAACTCCTATGAATGGAGTTTTGGGAATGTCGAACCTTTTACTTCAAAGTTCATTAAATGACGAGCAGCGGGAATATGCCAAAACTATCCATAATAGCGCAGAGTCACTTTTACGTATCGTAAATGATGTGCTAGACTTTTCAAAAATTGAAGCAGGTAAAGTTCAACTCGACAAGACTTCTGTAAATATTAGGGAGCTGCTGTCCGAAACCTTTTCTATTTTGCCAAGGTTGAATAATAATGTGAAGGTAAGTTATGTAGTTGACGATGCTGTATCTCAATTTATTTATTGCGATGCAGTCCGTTTGAAGCAGATTTTACTTAACCTACTGGGCAATGCCGTAAAGTTTACAGATAAGGGGCAGGTTTTGCTAGAGTGTAAGCTGATAGATAAGGACGAAAACGGCTATGCTCGTTTAGGCTTTATTGTAAAAGATACAGGTATTGGTATAGCAGAAGATCGCATAAAATTACTTTTCAAACCATTTGTTCAGGTAGATCATACCACAGTGAGAAAATATGGAGGTACTGGTTTAGGGCTAAATATTGCCTATAACCTTATTTCTATGATGGATGGAAAAATTAAAGTGAGCAGCGAGGTAGGAAAGGGATCAACTTTTACATTCTTTATAGTTACCAAAGAGATGGCTCAAAACAATAAAGTTAAGCCAGCCATAGAGAAGGAACAAATACATTTAGATAGTGAATTGTCTCAGCAGTATCCCTTAAGAATATTAGTGGTAGATGACAACGATATCAATTTAATGTTGATCACTAAAACACTGAGTAAGCTTGGCTATACCTGCAAAAAGGCATCTAATGGTCAGTTGGCTTTAGATTTGGTAATGCAGGAAGAGTTTGACATGATTTTTATGGACATGCAAATGCCAATTATGGATGGCACAGTGGCAACTACCGAAATTAGGAAGCATTATCGCGTTTATGAATATCCGGTAGTGGTTGCGCTTACCGCAAATACACTTGGCGATGGTAAAGATAAATGTTTAGAAGCAGGTATGCAGGATTTCATCGCAAAGCCATTCAAGCCAGCAGAAATTGAAGGTGTTATCAAAAAATGGGCGCCAAAAATCGTCAATTATCAAGATAAAACTCAATCTATTTCCTTAAGTTAGCGTTTTAAACGTTAAATATGCTGATTGTAAATAAACCCCTGGCCATTATCGGTCTAATCTTGGTGTTCGTAGCTGGCTTCTGCCCAATATTACAGGTTAAAATTATCTTCGAATGGGTAAATTGGGGACTTTACAAAACCGATATCCGTCTCTTTTTAATCACGTATTCTTTTATTGGACTGCTGTCGCTTTGTTTTTTTATCAGGCAACTTAAGGCCTTTAGATTACTAACGAGGGTAATGTTTATTTGGGTTTTATTAATGGCGGCTGCGGTTTATTTTAAATCTACCCATTACTTCGGCATGAAAATAGCCGATAACTTATTGGGCAAAGCCATTCACTTTCAATGGGGCTGGATTATCTTGGGAATAGGCGCAATTTTGCTATTGTTTAGTGTTAAAAAAGAGAGATTAAGCGTTTAAGGCTGTTAGTAATGTAGCATTTATCTCTTTTGAGAAGAGCAATGGCAGTGGCTTCGATCTACCGAAAGTCCTGCTTTCACTCCAAGTCCTCGGTTTCGTTCCTCAACCTGTGGGCTTTTCATTCAATCAGGTCTAATTAGCAAATAATAAAGTACTATTAACCTTTCATTGCTATAGTTTCATTCCATTGTACCCGTTGATTTAAATTTTAAGCAAATACTGATACAATTTTTCGGTAGGTAAGCCCATCACATTGGTATAAGATCCATTTAACCGCTCTACAACAGTTAAACCGAACCAATCTTGTACGCCGTAACTTCCCGCTTTATCAAAAGGCTGGTAGTTATCGATGTAATAATTAATTTCTTCAGCATTTAATATTCTGCAGAAAACTTCAGTCTTATCATAAAAAGATGTGGTTTTACCTTTGTGATTAATGCTTACCCCAGTATAAACTTCATGCTTATTACCCGAAAGCTTTCCTAGCATTTCTTGCGCCTCTTGATGATCTCTCGGTTTACCTAAAATCTCTCCATTTATCGCAACAATGGTATCGGCAGTAATAATAATCTCATCAGGATTCGCATTAAAGGCTTTTGCCTTCTTTTCTGCAATGTATACGGCAATTTCAGGTGCGCTTAATGTATCTGGATAACTTTCGTCCACATCTTTTAGTTCAACTGAAAAATCTAATCCCATCAGGGTTAGCAGTTCTTGTCGTCTAGGAGACTTAGAAGCGAGTATAATTGGTAGCTTAAGCTTTAACATATTTAAATTTTTCCAAAAATAACAAAAGCGGCTTTGTTGCCGCTTTGTTTTTGTCTTTTTAATGAATTTAGCTAATTGCGTTCTTGACGCTCTTTAGCTCTTTTCTCCATTTCAGCCTTTTGTTCGTCAAGCATCACTTTGTAAGTTTTCTTTTGATCTTCTGTTAAAACGCCACTTACTTTTGTTTCCAGCTCCGCTCTCATTTTCTGCATCTTTTCCATCATGGCTTGTCTGTCACCACCTCCTTGCATTTCTTCACGCATTTTCTTTTGCGCATCAGCCTGTTCAGTAAAAATTGTGGTTAGCTTTGCTTTTTGATCGTCAGATAACTTTAGTTTCTCATCTAATTGCTTTATTCTAGCTTCCGGGTTCATACCCATTCTACCACCAGGACCACCACCTTGTCTACCTTGACCTGGCTGCGCTTGAGCAAAAGCTACCATACCAAATAATAGCCCGCAAATCATCATTAATTTTTTCATCTGTCCAATTTTGTTTTAAGTTTTGTGTTGGAGTACAAAAAACACTAGAAGTTTAAATCGATGAAAAAGATTTATTTTTTGAAAGTGTTAACTGAAGAATAACAATAAACCAATTACCAAAAATCAATAGACAAAAAGTAAAAGCTAGTGATAGTGTAATAGTGATTTACGTTGAGATTGCGAATTCCCTATAACTTCTGGAAACAAGTGAACCAATGAGCTAATGAACTTTTATTTACTCGCTTCAGCGGCAGAAGGTATATTGCCATACCAATTATGCTGTACTTTTAGCACTTTTTCTATCACATCTCTGGCAGCAGCTCTACCACCATCTTTAGGAGAAATATAATGTGAAATTGCTTTGATTTCCTCTACAGCATCGGCAGGGCAGGTGGCAATACCTACCAATTTCATCACCTCTGCATCTGGAATGTCATCCCCCATGTACAAAACCTGCTCTGGGGTAATTCCTTTTTGGTTGATGTAATTATTGAAAATATCAATTTTCTCTTCTACACCTAAAAAAACATCGGCAACGCCAAGACTTTCGAAACGCTTACTGATTGCCGAGCCCTTACCGCCAGAAATAATGCAGATATTGTAACCTTTTTTTGCTGCTAGCTGCAATGCGTAACCATCTTTGGTGTTGAAAGAACGCAAAAGCTCACCACTCTCCGAAGCTAAAACAGAGCCATCGGTAAGTACGCCATCAATGTCAAAAATGAAGGTGGTGATGTTTTTAAGGTTCTGGAGCATAGGAGTGGAATTGTTTGTTTTTGGAGACCTTTATGCGTGCTGTCATTCCGACGTTAGGAGGAATCTAATAAAAATATAAAAGATCCTTCGCTGCGCTCTGGATGACAGACCGTATAAAATATGCCTCCGATTAAGTTACCAAATCAGACTTGAATTTCGCTAATTAAGAACCTTTACTGATTATCTCTCCACTCGTAAACCCAAGCAGATTGAATTTGCTCCAAATGGCCTTCAGTACACTGTTCTCTTGTCCCTGCAAAATTTGGAAGTTCTAATACCCATTCAATTAGATCAGTAAACCTAATTCTGTAGATTTTTTGCTCATTGAAATCATCACCAAATTTTTCATAAAGCTCTAAAGCAATATCTTCAATGTCGTTCCACTGAATTGGTAAGGCAAATTTATCGTTGTTCATCTATGGTAATTGCTAAATTGTTCTATAGTTAAAATGTTGGTTAACTGTGTAATTGGTTAATCGGTTAGCTGTAAACTGCTAACTGAAAACTGCCTACTGTCTAGTGTCCTAAAAATCCAGATTGGTCTGGAATAGTGATTTCGATATCACCATCTAAAACCACACATTGACAAGCTAACCTCGACGTGATTTTTGGTCTTACTGCACGGTCTACAAAATCCTCTTCCTTTTCAGAGATTTCTTGGATATTATCCATCCCTTTGGTTACGTAAATATGGCAAGTACTGCACCCGCAAACACCTCCACAATTATGTTGTAACTTGATGTTGTTGTCTAAAACTACATCCAATACATCTTCACCAGCAGCAATAGGTAACTCTACAGGTTCTTTTCCTTGTTCTTCGAAATTTATCTTTAGTTTGAAAATACTCATAATTCAATGCAAAAGTAAGCAGCCAAAATCAAAAATCAGTATGATCTGCTGTTTTTAATCTGATCGCTTAATAGTTGGTATATATTTAACCACGCTGGATGCTCTTGAAGCATAGCCTCGTGTTTTTTTAAGGTCTGCTCGTCATTTCTGATTGCCGGACCAGTTTGTACTTCGTTTGGAAGCGCATCTTGTATTTTATTGGCAGTTTCAGCTATTAGTGGCTTGATAATATCAAAATCCAACTGATGCTGTGCTAATAGTTGCTGTGCTATTCCATAAAGGTAATTAGGGAAATTGCAAGCAAAAACAGCAGCCAAATGTAAAGTCTTTCTCTGTTCGCTACTTAATGCGTAAACATTACTACTAATTAGCATAGCTAGCTGTTTTAACAAATTTAGGTTAGCCACATTGTTAGCTTCTAAACAAAGCGGAACGTTGCTAAAATCCAGGTCTTTTTGTTTAGAAAATGTTTGTAATGGATAGAAAACGCCATAATTTTCATTGTTGGCCAAAGCATTTAAAGCTACAGCTCCCGAAGTGTGTGCAATTAAGCCTTTAAAATCTTTCAATTGCACTGCAACTTCATCAATTGCATCATCCTTCACCGAAATTAGCACGATATCTGTTTCATCAGAGATTTGAGAAAGTTCTGCGATAGCTCTAGCATCAACTTTGTTGGCTAATAACTGCGCATTTTCTAAGCTGTACGACCAAATATCGAGCAACGTTACTTTGGCATTGCGCAGTGCTTTGGCTATGTGTGTAGCTACATTTCCCGAACCTATAATGGATACTCGCATTAATCTGTTTTCAGTTCTTTTTTCCTTCTGAAGATAGAAATCAAGAAACCAATTACCATTACGATGGTACCAATCCAATATAAGTTGATGTATGGAAATTCGATAGATTTGAACACCAACCAATCTTTAGCTTGTTGAGGTTTCTCGAAAATTTGAAGTTCAAACCTGTCTTCTTCAGGAATAATCTTCGTAAATCTAAATCTTAAACCTAACTCGTCAATTTTGCGGGCAAAATCGAAAGTGTTATTACCTTTTATTAAGAAAAGAGGTTCTACATTGTAGATTTTGCCACTCACGTTAATTTCCAAAGGCAAGCCAACCGCTAAATCATCTTTCTCAATCTTTAAATCTCTAACCACAGGTTGCTTGTTGATGGCTTTGATGGTTAACACACCGCTGCTTGTATGAACAGTATCGCCAACTTTTAAAGCTACAATACGAGGTGCTTTGTAATTTTCTTCCTCCGTGTGTCCTTCGTGATCTTCGTGCTCCTCTTGTTTCTGAGCTGCGCTTGTAATATGTGTATAGATATCTTTAAACAAGTAATGTTTGGTGTCTGGAGAAGCAATTAAACCCATTCTTCCGTTTTCTTGGATACTAGGATTAACCGTAAAATCTTCTTTAACCTTGCCTGTTTCTTCGTCTACTATCCTAAAGTTAAGCTTGTAAAAAGTATTTGGCTGTATGGTGGTATCACTCACATAAGTAACGGTGTATTTGCCCATCTTTTTAGGCTCGTTCTTATATAACATGATATTTTCACCAGGTTTTGCAGCCTTTTCGAAATCCTTAACAGGGATGAAATTTGTTTCGTTGATAGAGATAGGATTACTTGTAGCTGCAGCTACCAAAGCCCCCACCAATAATATGGCAAAGCCGATGTGAGCAATTGCAGATCCTGCTAATTTGCTACCGCGTTTAGTGAAAATGCCTGTCAGCAACCTTGCATTAGCCAATACAGAGAATATACAGCTAAATGTAAGGATGATGTACATTAAGTTGGTATAGATACCACTTATCCAAGCAAAACCAGCCGTAATAACCATTGCAAATACGATAGATGAGATTAAACTGCTATAGAATTTACGAGGATCTGTACGCTTGTATTTCAAGAACTGTGAGAAACCAGAAATTAATGCAATTAATACTGCAAAAGGCGCCTGCCATTGGTTGTAAAACCTAATTGCATCTTTAATAGGTGCATAGTTGGTGCCAAATACAGCGTTAAATACTGGTACCGAAGTAGCAAAAATAATGTGGATACAAGATACGGTTACTACAAGAGCACCAATGAACATCCAAAACTCACGTGAATAAGTTTCTTCGTCTTTGTGCGTAATTGGCAATTCTTTCCAACGTAACACAACGGCTAAGATGGCAATGCCCAAGAACGTAGCAATGTAAAAGATCAATTGGCCAGACATTCCCAAATCGGTGAATGAGTGTACCGAAGTTTCGCCCAAAATACCGCTTCTGGTTAAAAAAGAAGCATATAATACCAAGATGAAACTCACTAAAATAAGTGCCATTGCTGTAAAATAAGCATGGCCAGTATTTTTAAAAGCAATAATTACGTGTAATCCACCAATTAAGGTTAACCAAGGAATGATGGATGCATTTTCTACAGGATCCCAGGCCCAGAAACCACCAAAGTTAAGTGCTTCGTAGGCCCAAAAAGAACCCATAATGATACCCGTTCCTAAAATCATTACTGCGAAAGAAACCCAAGGTAAAACAGGTTTAACCCAATCTTTATAACGCTTTTGCCATAAAGCAGTAATGCCGTAAGCAAAGGGAACAATCATACTGGCAAATCCTAAAAATAGGGTTGGAGGGTGAATAACCATCCAGTAATTTTGTAACAAAGGATTTAAACCCTTACCGTCTGTAATGAAACTTAGGTAGTTTTTGTAGTTCTCAGGGTCGGCAAAAATAGGTGCCATTTCCTTCAAATTCACGGCATCTCTTAATAAGATAAATGGAGAAGATCCAATATGAATTCCGAAAATTTGAACCCCTAAAAGCATTGAGGTTAAAAAAGTTTGTGAAAGCGCTACAACGGTCATCACACCATTTTCCCACGATTTAGCTTTAGCAATTAACACCAAACCTAAAAGTGCTTGCCAAAATGCCCATAGCCAGAAACTACCTTCTTGTCCTTGCCAAAATGCAGAAATGATGTAATAAACAGGTAATTCCTTCGATGAGTGAGAATAAACGTAGTTGTATTCGTTATAGTGATTTAAAATAAGGTAGAATAAGGTAGCACCGATACCTAAAATGCCGATAAGATTTGCCCAAAAACCAATTCTTCCAATTTTGGTCCAAGAGCGGTCTTCTAGGTTTTTATTTTTAGTGGCGAAAAAATAGGCGATAGTTGATAGTAGCGACGCCCCAAACGAAAGTACGATGAAAAATTGGCCTAACTTGCCAGGAAGGAGGTTCTCTCCAATAAACTGTATATCCATTAAGATTTAGATTCTTTTGCGTATTTACTAGGCTCTTTTACTGTCCCATCTTGATTTACTTCCACCATATTGTCGTTGTATTTAGAAGGACATTTCATTAAAATTTTAGAAGCATAGAAGGTGTTGTTTTCCATCTTGCCAATCAATACCAATTTTTCTGAACGTTCGAAATCTTGAGGTTTAGAGCCATTAAGTACTACTTTGTTAACCATTCCATCCTCATCTTTCATGTAAAATGCAAAGTGGTTAGGATCTTTGGCAGCATCATAATACATTCCTTTGGTTTTTTCCCAATAGCCCATCACATGTTCTTCTCTTTGTGATTTTGTAGCTTCTTTGAAGTTAGAGTAAGAGTCGGTGTCAGCATTCAAGCTAACTAAAAATCCAATGCAGATAGCAATTGTAATTAATCCGATAATAGCACTTTTTCTCATTTGGTGTGATTTAAAATACAGTCCACAAATATAGAAAAACAAAAGAAGGTCAAGCGTTTCTGCTCGTTTATGCGGTATATCTTGACAATTGTTTGATAAACAAAAAAGCCCCGTAACATATAAATTACGGGGCTTCCTGTTATTTAGAACCAGTCTATGGCCAAACGCCTAAATTCATGTAAGAAACGGCAATTTTATCAATCGAATTTACGAAAGCTGCAGTTCTTAAAGTCTTTACTTCTGGCTTATTGATCAATGTCTCTCTAATTTCGCGGTAAGAGTGGATCATCGTGTCTTCTAAACCTGAGTTTACCAATTCTAACTCAGATGCACCTTTAACAATCATTAAACGGTTCTCAGCAGGGATCGTTTTCCCTGTTAAGGTTTCTAGTGTGTTAATTAAGTTTGCATTTGAATTTTCAGCATAGCGATTTTCCATACGGCCAAAAGCTACGTGAGAAAGGTTTTTTAACCACTCGAAATAAGATACAGTTACACCACCAGCGTTGCAATACATATCTGGAATAATGATCCCGCCCATTTCTGTGAAAATTTCTTCCGCTTCTGGAGTACAAGGTCCGTTCGCACCTTCAGCAATAATTTTTGCTTTAATGTTGCGTACATTTTCTGCAGTAATTTGATTTTCTAATGCAGCAGGCACTAAAATATCACATTCTTGCTCTAAACCTTCTTTAGAGTTTTTGAAATCAGTAGCGCCAGGGAAGCCCAATAAAGAACCTGTGTTTTTGCGGTGAGCAAACACTTCGTCAACATTTAAGCCGTTAGCATTGTAAATTGCACCCTCGAATTCGCAGATACCTACAATGATACCACCAAACTCTGTAATAAATTTAGCTGAGTGATAACCCACGTTACCTAAACCTTGAACAATTACTTTCTTGTTTTCTAAACCAGCAGTAAGGCCTAATTTCTTCATATCATCAGCGTGGCTTACACACTCACGAACTGCATAGGCAACACCACGACCAGTAGCCTCTTTACGACCACGGATACCATGTAGTGCAATTGGCTTACCAGTAACACAACCTAATGCATCTAAAGAACCTGGGTTCATGGTCATATAGGTGTCGGCAATCCAGCTCATTTCGCGTTCGCCTGATCCATAATCTGGAGCAGGAACGTCGATACCAGGACCTATAAAGTTTTTCTTGATTAATTCAGTTGTATAACGACGAGTGATAGTTTCTAACTCGGCAACAGTGTAGTTTTTTGGATTGATACAGATACCACCTTTAGCACCACCGAATGGTACATTTACAATGGCACATTTGTAGGTCATTAACGCAGCTAAGGCCATTACCTCATCTTCATTAACCATTTCGCTGTAACGAATACCACCCTTTGTAGGGCTCATGTGGTGCGAGTGCTCTACACGCCACGCATCAATTACTTCGAAGCCGTTTCCTCTACGAATTGGGAATTGGAAACGGTATACACTGTTACATGCTTTAATTTGCGCTAATAAACCCTCAGGGTGAGAAGTGAATTTAGCGGCAGCGTCAAAGTTCTTACACACATCGGTGAAAAAACTTGTTTCATTTGCTGTACTAGCCATTTTTTGTATTTTTTGGTTTTATGCTTTTACGGGTGCAAAATTGCAGTAAAATAAACCATTCTTGCAAGAATATTTTTCTTAGTGTACGGTACACACTATAACATTTCGGTTCAAAAAAATGTTTCTACGGTGTTTAAAATTAGTTTTTGGTGTCAGATTTTTTTTCTAACAATTTCAAACGTCTGTCTAAGGCAAAAAGATAAATGAGCAAACCAACCAAAATAATCACGATACAGATCACTACAATGTAAATTTTTCCGTCGGTACGCAGCTGATCTGCCATCTCAATATCGTTGTTTTGAGCTAGCAAATTAAGTGTTGAAAAAAGTAAAGTAATTAGGGCTAATATTTTTTTCATTATAGCGTGTTTTGTTTGTTTTCTAAAGTTTTAGTTCTGAAACGGAGCGTGTAGACCCAGTAGCCAATTAATATCCATCCCAAACAAGCAGGGTAAAATACCAAACGCATTCTGCTATCTAAATCGTAGCTATTAAAACCTGGGTTGCCACCGTTGCCCGGGTGTAAAGAATCTTGTAAACGTGGAAGTACAAAAAGTAGTACTATCATCATCGGGAAAGCAAAAATATTGTAGATAGCGGCTATTTTGGCTCGTTTTTGTTCTTCATCTATCGCATTGCGTAATACAAAATAAGCAAAGTATAGCAGCAAGGAGATGGCTGCAAAATTTTGTTTAGGATCGAAACTCCAGAACTGCCCCCAAGTAAATTTTGCCCAAACAGCACCCGTTACAATTCCTAAAATGCCGAATATAATACCTGCATTTGCACTTTCTACCGCTCTAACATCGTCAGCTTCGCTTTGTGTACTTAAAGACCTTACGCTGTACCAAACCGAAATGGTGAAAAGAACCACCATGGCAAACCACATCGGTACGTGGAAATATAAATTTCTGATTGTTTCATTGAGGATAGCTAGCCTAGGTACTTCCAACAATAGTCCGGTAATTGCGGTGTAAACTACTAAAACAGCGGCTAAAATTTTCCACCAGGATTTTTGCATAAGTTTGTTAAATTGTTGCAAGGTTGGAATGTTGAAAGGTTAGAGTTGTTAATTCACTCATTTATTCATTCAAAATTCTATCATTTATTCTAATCTCGCCAAAGGTAAGGAAATAACAATAAAGCTACTGTCATTACTATTACATTTATCACTGCTAATAAGCCTATTTCGTCTAAACTTACCGATCTGTCCAATCCATCTATTGCATTTTTAGCAAGCTTGATTAATACGATAAGCACAGGAATGATAATTGGAAAGCTCAAAATTGCCATTAACATACCACCATTTCCAGTTTTTGAAGCAATAGCTGATACCATAGTAAAAATGGTGGCAAAGCTCAAACTGCCTAAAACAGCAGCGAGCAAGTACATTAAGATATCGATGTCTTTACTTGGTTCGAAAACAAGACTGTAAAAAGCAAGTGCAATTACAGTAAGCAACATCATTAACAAGCTATTGTAAATGGTTTTTGCAATAATAAGTGCCGCTGGGCTAACCAAGGTGTAGATGTATAATTGTCTGCCTCTGCTTTCCTGTAAGAAACTTTTAGCAATAGCGTTGATAGAGGCAAACAGCATGATGATCCAAAATAGCGCATTCCATGTAATTTTCTCCACTACTTGAAATGACATAAAGCATACAAAAACTGTAGAAACTACATAAAGTAAAACACCATTTAACGCATATTTAGAACGCCATTCTAAAATGATTTCCTTTTTAATGAGATGTTTTACCTGTTGTGCTAGTTGCATTGGCGCAAAGATACAATGATTTACGGTTTTAGATTTACGATTTTAGATTTTGACAGGAATGTTGGAAATCTAAATTATTGCATTGAATGATTGCTGTTATTAGAAAAAGCAAAACGGCTAATGGCTATGCGTAGTGCCTGCATAGAAACCGATTAATGCAATTCCAATACCTAATAAAACGGCTGCCATTTTCCGTTTATTAATCTTATGGTCGGCACTTGATTCGAAAAGAATTGTTGTTGAGATATGTAAGAAAATACCAATTACAATGCCCATAATCTTATTGAAATAAGCTTCTACGCCACCTATGGTGCCATTACTTAAACCTAAACTTACCCAATACCCTAATGGCGCCATAATTGCAAATAAGGCAATATGGAAAATAATAGCTGATTTTTTAATATGGTTTTGAATCAAAATGCTGCCTAAGGCAAATGCAGCAGGAATGTGGTGCAAGGAAATTCCAAAAATCAGTTCGTTATGTTGGTCTTTTGCTAAAGGCATACCTTCTAAAAAAGCATGTAAACAAAGACTAATCATAATTCCGTAGGGAAAAGCTGAGGCATGATGATGTTTATGGATATGACCATGTTCAATTCCTTCGGAAAACTGTTCTAAAAAAATCTGCAATAAAAAACCAATAAGAATATAGATGCCAATTTCGTGGCTATCCGAGCCGTGGTAGGCATCTGGAATGAGATGTAAAACGGTTACTGCGAATAAATAGGCACCACTAAAGGATAAGATCAGTTTTAGGAGCTGAGATTTGTCGTTCTTCACTAAAAAAATACCCAAACCTCCCAAAAAGGCAGAAAAGAATAAGATTAAAAACTTCCAGAGTTCCATTTGAGTACAAATTATAATTTATCAGCTGAGGTGGTGTCTACGATGGTCTTTTTTAAAACCCTTCGCTCTACAGTTCTATAAACCAGTAGTGCAATTAAGCCTAAGGTTATTCCTAAGATCATTCCCGCCGAAACATCTATTGGATAATGTACACCGACATAAACCTGCGCAAAACTAATTGATGCAGCCCATAATATCCCAATAGGTAAAATCGCTTTCCACTTTCTATAAAACACACCTATTAAAAATACAGCAATGCCAAAATGATTGGTAGCGTGAGACGAAGGGAAGCTTTTTCCACCAGGGCAGGGTACCCGATGGATAATTTGATCCGATAGTTGAACTTCGTTGCAGGGTCTTATTCTTGCAACCATAGGTTTAATGAGTTTTGATGAAGTCATGTCGCCCAGTGCAAAAGCTAATAATATGCCTCCAATAATAATTAAACCATTTTTTTTATACTGGCGGATGCAAAAGATAACGATAAATAGATACAGTGGTGCCCAAAAATAACGGTTGCGTAACAACGGCATAATCCAATCGAAAAAGCCATTGCTTAAACCCCGATGTATTTTGAGGAACAATTCAGTATCAAATTGTAAGAGCTCTTGCATCATACTTTTTTACACACTAAAATTAAACGGTCAGATTTCAACTCGTCAAATTCTTCTAAATGATAATTGCCAAACTTCTCTATGATTTGAAGACCGCTTTTTTCGAGCATAGTTTCAAAATCGTCAAGTAAGAATGCCTGTACACGCTCTTCGAATGCATAATCTTTTAATCTATGTTCAAAGTTGATGTGCTTAATGATTTTTCCTTCAGACACAAATTTATTGATGTGAAACTCTATGCCATCAATGGTTTTAATTTCTTGATGAGTAAGGTTTTTAAGGATTTTCTGTGTGTTGAAATAGTCAATTACAAAAGTTCCATCATCATTCATGCTTTTTCTGAAAGCTTTCAAAGCATTTACGTGGTCTTTTTCGGTTTCAAAGTAACCAAAACTCGTAAATAGGTTTAAGGAAATATCAAAATAGTTGATGTACGACAGCTTGCGCATATCGTGCACATAAAAATGCAGGTTCTTTTGCTCAAATTGCTGTGCGTATTTGATATTTTGCTCAGAAAGGTCAATTCCCGTAACATCATAGCCTTTTTTGTTCAAGTAGATAGAATGCCTACCTCTGCCGCAAGCAATATCAATAATTTTGCTTTCTGCTTTTGGTTTCAAATGCGCCAATAGGTTATCAATCAATAACTCAGCTTCTTCGTCATTTCTGTTGCCATAAAGAATGTGATAGTATGGCGAATTGAACCAATATTGAAACCACTTGCGTTGCATTTTTACTTGATTTTAGGTCGACAAATATAGTGTTTATGCAATAATGTTGCATATAAAACTTTGTTGCATCAGCTGCGCTGTATCTATAAAATTAACAACATTCATGTCAAATTCGCAATAAATCAACTACCTAACTTATAGATTTACTTGAAGTTTAAATTTCAAAATGATGATAATTAGCCTAAAGTTAAAGCATTTATTTTTCTTAATTTTGGACAAAAAATAAACGACTTGACTTTAATTAAATCTATCTCTGGTATAAGGGGTACTATTGGCGGCAAGGCTGGCGATGGTTTAACTCCAATTGATGTTGTAAAATTCACTGCGGCTTTTGGCTCGTGGGTAATCAGCAAAGCTGATAACAAAAGAATTGTAATAGGCCGCGACGCTCGTATTTCGGGAGAGATGGTAAATAATTTGGTAATAGGTACGTTGCAAGGTTTGGGCATCGAAGTGATAGACCTTGGTTTGTCAACTACACCAACTGTAGAAATTGCAGTACCTATGGAGAAGGCTGCTGGTGGAATTATCCTTACAGCTAGTCACAACCCAAAGCAATGGAACGCTTTAAAACTTTTAAATGCTAAAGGTGAGTTTATTAGCGATGCCGATGGTAAGGAAGTTTTAGATATCGCCGAAAATTCAGATTTCAGCTTTGCAGAAGTAGATGAGATTGGTGAAGTGAGAAAAGACGATACTTATATTCAAAAACATATTGATGCCATTTTAGCATTGCCTTTGGTAGATGTTGAAGCTATCAAAAAAGCAAATTTCAAAGTAGCTATCGACTGTGTAAATTCAACTGGCGGTATTTTTCTTCCACCTTTGTTGAAAGCCTTAGGTGTAGAAACCGTTTACGAACTTTATTGCGAACCAAACGGTCAGTTCCCTCACAATCCAGAGCCACTTCCAGAAAATTTAACTGAAATTGCAAAAGTAGTGCAACAAAAAAATGCCGATTTAGGTATTGTAGTAGACCCAGATGTAGATAGGTTAGCTTTAGTAAACGAAGATGGAACTATGTTTGGCGAAGAATATACTTTGGTAGCTGTAGCTGATTATGTATTGCAAAATACCCCAGGTAATACGGTATCGAACCTTTCTTCTACAAGAGCATTGAGAGATGTAACCGAAAAAGCTGGGCAACAATACAACGCAGCGGCAGTAGGAGAGGTAAACGTAGTAAACCAAATGAAAGCAACCAATGCAATTATTGGTGGCGAAGGCAACGGCGGTATCATCTATCCAGAGTCGCATTATGGTAGAGATGCGCTAGTTGGTGTAGCTTTATTTTTATCGCACTTGGCGAAGTTCGGCAAACCAATTTCAGTGTTGCGAGCAAGCTATCCATCGTATCATATCTCAAAAAATAAAATTACCCTAACTCCTGACATGGACATAGACGTCTTGTTAAAGAAGGTAGAAGAGAAATATCAAAAGCAGCCATACAGTACTATAGATGGACTAAAAATTGAGTTCGATAAATCTTGGGTACATTTACGCAGGTCTAACACCGAACCTATTATTCGTATTTACAGCGAAGCAGAAAATGAAACTACCGCCGAAAACTTGGCGCAAAAAATCATCTCTGATATTAGGGAAGTGCTACAAGCTTAGCGAATAGAGTTTGGCGTAAGCAGATTTAGCAAAATGCCAATCGCCAAACACTTAACGATACTAACTAACAACACATAAAAATGAAACGAGTTTATTTAGATAATGCCGCCACCACGCCACTAGACCCGACTGTAGTTGCAGAAATGACCAACGTAATGACTAATTACTTTGGAAATCCATCTGCAATACACGCTTTGGGACGAGAGGTGAGAACCTTGGTAGAGAAAGCACGTAAAACGGTAGCTACGCTGTTAAATGCGTCACCTTCCGAAATTTTCTTTACTTCTGGTGGTACAGAGGCAGATAATACTGCTATCCGTTGTGGAATTGCTGCCTATGGTATTAAGCATGCTATTACGTCTAAAATTGAGCACCACGCGGTAGAGCATACGTTAAATATGTTGCTTAAAGATGGCGTTATCGATAAACTAAGTTTTGTTAATATTGATGAAAAAGGAAACGTTGACTATGCACATTTAGAAGAATTGTTGCAGAAAAACGACCGCACTTTCGTTTCATTAATGCATGCTAACAACGAGTTGGGTACTTTAACTGATATGGAAAAGGTAGGCGATTTGTGCGAAAAGTACAACGCAATTTACCACGCAGATACCGTACAAACCATGGGGCACTACACACACGATGTACGCAAGTTAAAGGCACATTTCATTGTTTGTGCAGCGCATAAGCTTCACGGGCCAAAAGGTGTTGGTTTCTTATATGTGAACAACAGCATTAAAATTCCACCAATGATTTACGGAGGAGCGCAAGAGCGTAATATGCGTGGCGGTACCGAAAATGTGTATGGAATTGTAGGCTTGGCAAAAGCTTTAGAAATTGCTTATACGGAAATGGAAGCGCACCAAAAACACGTACAAGAGCTGAAAGATTACATGAAGGCACAGCTGATTGCCGAAGTTCCGGGTATTGCTTTTAATGGTGAAACCGATGCGGACAAAAGCTTGTACACCGTTTTAAACGTTTCTTTCCCAGAGATGGATATGGCGGACATGTTGTTGTTCAACCTAGATATCAATGGTATTTGTGCATCAGGTGGCAGTGCTTGTTCATCTGGCTCTAACATTGGTTCGCACGTGTTAAACGGCATCAAAGCCGACCCAAATCGCCCTGCGGTACGTTTCTCGTTTAGCAAATACACCACTAAAGAAGAAATAGATTACACTTTAGAAAAAGTGAAGATGGTGGTTAAGCAAAACGCATTAGCTTAATACACACCAAATCGTCATTGCGAGGCACGGTTTATCCCTACTATTCGGGAAAGCAATCTTAAAGCATTTTCAAGTGTTTTAAGATTGCTTTTTTTTTAGACTTTTAGAAGAGCAGGTTCCTGTACTTTTATTTTATGCCAGTCCTGCTTTTCGCTACAATCTTTTTGTGTCCGTTTTGTAGTCATTTCGAACGTATGTTAGAAATCTACAAGCTAAACGCTTTTGACTAACAGATTTCTCCTCGTTCCTCGTCGAAATGACGCAACAAAAAGTATTTTCGCTGCAATCAGGTCTAATTTACCACCGCCTGTGCTTCTAAAAATTAACCAGCTCGAGCAGTTGCCAGTACTCCACATCATCTCTTCGAAAATAGATATCTAAATCTTTGTGTGTTCTGTGTCTTCGTGGTTAACAATCTTAAATTATTTACACCAATAAATTTGCTAATAGCCCAATTAGACAATAAACTGGTGAACCAATTAACTATTTATCGCCAAAACATTAACTAAACTTCCGTTTTTTTATTAGTATTGTATACAGAACCATTGTTGATTATCAATATCAAAAACAATCAAACCTTTTATAAACCTTTCGAACCTTTATTTATGCATGTAAACAGCACAACCGAGGAAAAGGAAATCGTTACCAAGCAAAAGTCGAAACTTGGGGTACGGTTATTTTTCATTTACCTAATCTGCTATGCAGGTTTCGTAGCGCTCGGTGTATTTAATTACGAGTTACTATCTACCACCGTATTTTCTGGACTAAACCTTGCCGTAGTTTATGGTATTGGCTTAATTGTATTTGCCGTTATTATGGGCATTATTTACAACTATTATTGCACCAAATACGAAGACGAAGCTGAGAAAGGGGATGCCAAATGATTTATGATATTTCGGTTACCGCATTAATCTTCTTCTGCATTTTCGTTGGATTGGTGCTTGGTTTATCTTTCTATTTCGGACGCAAGAAAAGCGACTCTTCGTCATATTATGCTGCTGGTGGGCAAATTCACTGGGCTGTTAACGGTATTGCCTTCGCCGGCGATTACCTTTCTGCAGCATCTTTTCTCGGCATCTGCGGTATGATTGCCATTGCAGGTTTCGACGGCTTTTTATACGCCATCGGGTTTTTAGCAGGCTGGATTGTGGCTTTATTTCTCATTGCCGAACCATTTAAAAGATTAGGTAAATACACTTTCACAGATGCCTTAAATGCTAAGTTCAATTCTAGGGCAATTACCTTATCGGCATCAATTAGTACATTAATTATTTCTGTATTCTACCTCATTCCGCAAATGGTAGGGGCAGGAGATTTAGTGATGCCATTGCTAGGTTTGCCTCACTGGGTAGGCGTAATTTTGGTTGGCGCAATCGTAATTGCTATTGTGGCGAGCGCAGGTATGGCTTCAACCACTTATGTACAGTTCTTAAAAGGAGGCTTGCTCATCGTGCTATCGTTAATATTAACGACCTACATCCTTAAAAATGGCTTATCATTATCTCCAGGAACAAAAGATAATCCTTACCATACTTTTATAGAATTAGAACCACAAATAGAAAGTGCTGGAATTGCTGCGGTAGATGGCTGGGAGGTGCTAAGTCAGCAAGAAGTAAGTGATAAAACCTTTGTGAAACTAAGGCAGAACGGTGTTGAAAGATGGTTTTATTTGACCGAGAAGGATGGTAAACCAACCTTGAAAGAAACTTTAACCATTGTGCAAAAAGCTAACGGAGAGAAATTATATAACGGCGAAACTAAAGACAAAAGGAAATTTTACCAAGTTGGTCACCTAAGTAAAATCATCGTTAATGGTAAGGAAGTAGAAAAAACTGGCGCTGTTGGTCCATTTGAATTTCTTTCTACCATTAAAGAAAGTGATGTGGTGCGCTTCCTGCAAACAAAACTAACCGATGGCACAGACCAAGTTGCCATTTATTACCCAGAAGTTACTGCTGGTTCAAAGTTTATGTTGCCAGGCTTAAAGTATAAAATAGGTACTGATGCTAGCTTATGGAGTAAGTTGGATTTTGTGTCACTAATGTTGGCGTTGTTTTTAGGGACAGCAGCATTGCCACACATTCTTATTCGTTACTACACGGTAAAAACTCCTCGTGATGCTCGTAAATCGACTATTTTAGCAATTGCTGCTATTGGAGGTTTTTATATCCTTACTTTGTTTATCGGTTTGGGTGCAGGTGTTAACGGCGTAATGGATGTAGAGTCTAGCAATATGGCTGCTCCGTTGTTAGCAAAGGCTTTTGGTGCGGTATTATTCTCGGTTATTTCTGCAGTTGCTTTTGCTACGGTGCTAGGAACTGTAGCTGGGTTAATTGTGGCTTCTTCGGGAGCGATTGCCCATGATTTCATCGATATTTATCTGAAGAAAAACTTGAATGACGATAATAAAGTAAAAGTAGGTAAGATTGCAGCAGTGGTAGTTGGTATTTTTGCCATTTTACTAGGAATGGCATTCAAGGGCATTAATGTTTCTTTCTTGGTGGGTTGGGCTTTTGCTATTGCAGCTTCTGCTAATTTACCAGCAATCTTGTTTTTGCTTTTCTGGAAAAGAACTTCGTCTACAGGAATTTCAGCTTCAATTGTAGTAGGTATTGTAGCTTCTTTAGCTATTATCCTTACTTCGCCAACAATGTGGGACAAATATGGTTTGGGAGCGGAAAATGCAATGCATCAATTAGAAAATCCAGCTTTGATATCATTCCCGCTAGCTGTGTTAACGGTGTATGTGTTTTCGATTTTGTACCCTAAAAAGGAAGTTAGTACGATAGCAAGTAATTAAGTAGTATCGTCATTTCGACGAAGTATGAGGAGAAATCTAGCGAATAGAATTTTACAATTTGTTAGATTTCTCTCTGCGCTCGAAATGACGACTAATTTTATACCTTCTCAGACTACTATTTAACCCACTTCGGATTACTCTTTAAAACCTTCGCATGGATAGCGCAAGAAGCGTCGTGTGCGCCTTGCAAATAGCCTATGCTCATTAAAAACTCACCAACTATCTCTCCGCCAGTAAACTTAAATGTTTTTTTAAAGAGCTTAATCCACTCTGCTTTGGTTTTGGGGTGATGATGTTCTAGCCACTTCTCAAAGCTGCCAAACTCTTGTTGCAGTTGCAGAATGGTTTTGGCATTTTCTATGGCAGCATTAACTTTTAATTTATTTCGGATGATGCCTGCGTCTTGCAGCAAGCGTTCTCTATCGGCTTCTGTGAAGTTTGCAACCTTCTCTATGTTAAAATTCGCGTAAGCTTTTCTAAAGCCTTCTTCTTTTTTCAAAATTGTTTCCCAGCTTAAACCAGCTTGGTTAATCTCTAAAATTAGCCTGCCAAACAGTTCGTTGTCATCGTGAATAGGAAAACCATAATGGTTATCGTGGTAGTTTTGATGTAAAGCCTTACGTTCTTCGGGCTGCATATTGGGTATTGCGCTACAGTAGCTCATAGATATGGGAATTAGTTGTTGGCAAAAATAGTCATCTCACTGACAACCTTATGGCAGTCGGAAATTTATTTTGATAAGTCTTTCATCTCTTCCCAATGGAAAACTTTTATTTTTTCGTTTGTATGCTGCGCTGCCTTAATCATTGCCTTTGCAATATTTTTAGCAGTAATGCCTTTGTATTTACTTAAGCCTCCAATTAGCAATAAATTCACTACAGAAAATATCTTGATGAAGACTTTTTCTAGTGGTCTGCTTTCTTCTCTACTTCCCATAATCATTGATGGACGAAAAATCTGTGTATGCTCAAAGTCCACTGCAATTACATCTCTTTCTGCCTCACCTTTGGTTTTAACATAAAAAATGGAAGATTTTGCATTTGCCCCAACAGCACTGACCAAAGACACATTTTTTGCGCCATTCTCCTTCGTGAGCTGTGCTGCTAACACCGGATAATCGTGGTCAATCTGATAATATTCTTTTTCTTCGGGAGTTTTCTTTTTGGTCGTTCCCAAGGCAATAAAAACATCGTCAGCAACTAAATATTCCTTATTTTGAGCTAAGCTATGATAATCTGCCAAAACCATCTTCAATTTTGGATGCTGAACGTTTAATGGTTTTCTTAGAACAATGGTAACTTCCTCATAAATATCGCTTTGCAATAAATCGTTTAACAAATAACTGCCTACAAATCCGCTGGCGCCAAAAAGAATTGCTTTCTTCATTTTTTCCATTTTCATGTATGATGTTACAAACAAACTTAAACGCTTGATGTTAGATAATTGTACGAAAATTTAAATTATTATAGAGCCATCTCGATTATTGAGATAGCACTTTTATCTTTAAACTAAAACATAAAGCGATGGAAAATAGAGAAAGTAAAGAGAACTTGGAAAACAAGGAAAAAGAGGTTAAGGTAGATCTAATTGATATCGATGATACTAAGCCTACGAGATCTGAGGAGAACATTGAGCTCACTTCAAAATCAACAATCAGTAGCAAATTTAGTAAAAGTCCTCCTCGTAAACATGAACCAATGGGAGGTAGCCACGAGCCAGGGACTACACCAGGTACTAATTTTTAAAAAGAAATACTTAAAAAAAGCCACGACATTTAATCGTGGCTTTTTGGTGTAATATGAAATTCAAAATTATCTAAATAGATTTAGTTAGTTAATTTTCAGTGATATGTTTTTACTTCACTTAAATAACAACATATCAGTGTTTAATCTACGCCACCTTTACGAATTGCCTTTTTCTGTTCTGGCCAAGTTACTTTCTGTCCAGTTCTAGGATTAATCGGCAATTCTCCTTTTTCTGTAGTAAATCTCTCAGGATCTTCGCAAGCCATATAAACTAAAATTGCCGCTAAAATTGCGTTGTTTCTAATTTCCTCGAATATCATTTTATCGTAGCTGTCACGGTTGGTATGCCAAGTGTAGGTGCCGTAATCCCAGCTAGTTGAACTTAGTGAGAAACCTGGCGCACCAACGGCAACAAATGCTGCAAAATCAGAACCACCAGCTCCCGGAATACCAGGGAAAGAAGTTTTGATTTGATTTTTAATCGTGTCAGGAACTTTTGTCAACCAACGGTTAATGAATTTTTCTGATTGGGCAAAGCCTTGTCCACCTAAGTTAACCACTCTACCTGTTCCGTTATCTTGGTTAAATAATGCTTGTAGATTTTTTACGATTTCTGGATGATCTTCTACGAAAGCTCTTGAACCATTTAAACCTTGCTCTTCGCTACCCCAATGACCAACCAAAATAGTGCGTTTAGGATTTGGATAAAATTTCTTCAAGATACGCATGGTTTCCATCATCATCACAGTTCCAGAACCATTGTCTGTAGCACCGCTAGCGGCATCCCAAGAATCTAAGTGGGCAGAAAGCATCACATATTCGTTAGGTTTTTGCTTGCTCTTCATTTCTGCCACGGTATTAAAAGTTGGCACTAAACCCAGTTCTTTAGACTCCGAAGTTACATTTAAAACAGGTTTAGAACCGTATTTAGCCAAACGGTAAACCAAACCATAATCTTCAACCGATAAATTGATGGTAGGGATTTTCTTAGTGTTTGCACCAAAGACTTTATCTACACCAAAGCCCTGCGACCAGTTATTGATCACCACTGCCGCCGCATCTGCATTTTCTAATGCTAAAGCTAGTTCTTTAGCCTTTAATCCAGTTTTGTTGATGTTTTGAGAGAACTTCTTCAATGCCTCTGCTTTTTCTGCTTTGTACTTTTCAAACAGATCTTTGGTAGCAAATTCTTCCCAGTTTTTATCTGGGCGACCAGAAAGTTGATTGTGAGAAATTAGCACCAACTTGTCTTTTACAGCAGGTAGCCATTTTTGGAAGGAAACTGAATCAACGATGTTTTCTGGTAAGATAATCGCTTCGGCTTTAATTGGTTTGCCGTTGGTAGAGGGGCTCCAAGCTAATTGTGTTGCTTCTAAAGTTCTTAAACGTGGACTAACTAAATCTACGTGAGTTACACCGCGTTCCCAACCACGCCATTGGCCCCATTGTTCGTTTTTGGCGCTAATGCCCCAGTCAGCGTATTTTTTTACCACCCAATCATTAGCCTGTTTCATTTGTGGTGTACCCACCAAACGAGGGCCTACAACATCTAACAGTTCGTGTGCTAATTTTTCTAATTGAGAATTTTCATTGGCTTCTTTGATGATATTGTCTATCACTTTGTCTTGTGCAATTGCAAAAGAAGAGGTGAATAACAAAAATCCAGATAAAAGTAATTTTCCGTTCATTTTAGGTTTATTTTCTTTAATAGACTTCTAAATTAGGTAATAAGTCCGTTGATAAACCTTTTTTAATAGAAATGTTGCAGTGCTAAAATTGGCTTTTCTGAATTTTATCGTGGTAGGGAAGATATTCTGGCAATGCGGCGGAGCCGTACCAATTGAATACATCTGCATCTAAAAGTTTTGCCTTAACTGCTGGATCGGTTTGTAGCAAAGCTTTGGCCTCTTCAATTGATTTGGTGTTGAGGATAAAGATGCCGCGGTATTGTTTATCGTTTTTAGCCAATGGGCCAGCAACAATGAGCTTATTCTCTTTGGCAAGTTTTTCGATGTTGGCCATGTGACCTTTAAACAGGCTGTCGGTTTCTTTTTTGCTGGCGGTGGTGTTACTTCCGGTTTTTAGCATTACCAATACGTACATTTTCATGCCGTAGCTGTCGCCGCCTAATTTTTTAGCTAAAGTTTCGTCGTATTTGGGTTTTTCTTGGGCCTGCGAAAATATAGCAATGGCGGCGAAAATAATGGTGGTAAAGAATTTCTTCATTGTGATGTTTGTAAGGTGTTGTTTGTTGTATAAACCTGATTGAAGTGAAATACTTTTTGTTTTTTAATACAGATTCTATTGATTTCGCAATTGAGAAGTAAATTTTTGATGCCTTAGGTTTACAGGATGGCTAGAACAAAAAGATTGAACAGAAAGCAGGACTTTCGTAACCGAAGAATTACTGAGATTGCTTTTCAAATAAATTAACTAATGTAATCTCTGTCTTCGTCGCTTAAAGTACTTTTTTGCTCCATAGCCTGATTTCTTTCTACTTCGTCATTGTAGCTGCTAAACGTTTTACGCGGTCGGCCAGCGATAAAGCCTAAAATAAAGCCAATTAAAATGCAAATGCCAATAACGATGAGTTTAGACACTTCGACAGGTTGGCCGATGATGAAATTGAATTCTACAGCATCGTTATTGACCATTAAAAATACGGTTAATAAGATGGTAAGTATGATGATGGATATGGTTTTGCCCGACATAGTTTTAAAAATAATAATTAAACAACAGTTCGAAGATAGGGTTTTGGTTGTAAATTTTATCGACGAAAATTAAACGGGCACCTACATCGGCAACGGGTTGGTAACGTAAAAGGTTCATATCGCTGCGGAGTTCTAATCCGAAAGTTTTAGGTTGCGTAAAATTGGTTTGTTGGCCAATATTTTCGTAGTGGCTGAAAACAGTAGCACGCACATTTCTGACGTAAGCGAAGGGGCCGATCTCGAGATCTGGAAACAGAAAAGGGAAGCGGTAATTTAAGAGCAAACTGTTTTTAAGTAGGTTTCTGGCAGCAATTTGATTGTAGCCGTAAACCACGGGAATATCGTTAACGGTTCGGAAACTTCCGCTGTTTTCTTGATAGTTGAAGCTAGCCAAAAAAGTATGGTTTTTGGCAAATCCGGGGAAGTAAAAATAGCTTTCGAAAGCGAAAAGCTGTCCGTTCAAATTTCGGTCGAATGGTGCACTTTGGTACTTAAACTCCAAGATTTGCGCCCATTTTGGTGCAATATCACGTTCGGCCCTGCGTATTTGATGGTTCAAGCCAATTCGGTAGGTAATTGGAAAGTCGATGGCGTTGATTAAGCGATTGGCGTCTGCAGCATTGAAGTGCCTTTTGGCATAGTAGGTTCCGGTTTCGCCAACAAAGCTAAAGTTGTGGTTGAACGAGTTGAAACTCAATGGCAGCGATGCGGTGAGGCTGGTGTAATCTTCCCTAAAATTTGCCTGACGTATAGCGCCCTGGTAGCGGTAATTCACTAAACGAGGACGATTTCTGTAATTGATGTTGAGGATGGGATAAAGTGCCTTGTACCTAAAGCCTGCGCTATATTCTACACGGCGCAACGAGCTTTCGTAGGTGAGACCTGCGTAAAAACTTGTGGTGTTCAATAAATCGTCTGATTTTAACTGCAAGCCCACACGTTCTACAGCATCATCTGAAGTAGGGCTAATGCTATGGAAGTTGAATAGATGTTTTAACGTGCTGTAGCTTTTAGAAACAAAAGTGGTATCGGCAGGTGTTTCTGCAAATACGTAATCTGCTTGCGTAGTTTCTTGCCCGTAATAGATGAAGCTGTTTTCTTGAACAGGAGTAGGTGTAACCTCAGTTTTTGCAACTTCGTAGCCATTCACTTGAAAGTTATTGAAGATGAGGGTTTTGCCATTTGGTGATAAGCTAGCGTTAAAAGCGCCGTATTTTGAAGCTGTTAGCGCACTTATTTCTTTCGTCGCGGGGATTATGTTGTAAATGTTGTCGATGCCGCTGTAATGGGCGTTAAAAACGATTTTATCACCAAAAAATATTGGTCTGTTAAGTTGCTGTCTGGTGTTGCTAATTAAAGCTTCCGTTTTTTGCTTGTCTTTTAACCAAAGAGATTTACCTTTTTCGTTAACGCTGATCCAAGTGATTTTACTGCCATCATAGTTTAACGAAGGAGTTTGCAGTTGTTCGTTTTTTGGGTTCGCTAAACTGTCTATGATTTTTCCCGTTACTAAGTTTAACGTTACCAAAGAGTGTTGATTGCTCAAATCAATGTTCACGGCGATTAATTTTTTGCCGTCTCCAGAAATGCTAGGTGCAAATAATCTTGTTCGGTGCGTCAGTTGGTGTTTTCTGCCTGTTTCTAGGTTGTAAATACAGATAACATTGTAGCTGCGCTGTTTATAGCGTGGGTCTTCGCGTCTTTCGTCCCAAACAATGGTGTTGTTGCCGTAACTGTACCAAGGTTGTTCTTGATAGCCGATTTTAAGTAAAGTTTTTTCTTTTTTATCTGGCGATATGCTTACAAACCCTGGAGTTTCGCTTTTACTTTGTTTGATCACCAAGATGTTTTCGTTCGGCAATAAAGTTGGCAAGTGATAGCTGGTAGCGTAAGTAGTCACTTTGTTCAGGCTGGCGTAATCGATAGATTTATTTTTTGCAGCTTGATTTGCCCAATCTTGCTTTAACTTTTCTAAAGTTTGTAGGTAGTAGTTTTTAGTGTTTTTTCCGGTGAATTTTTTCAAGCTCTGAGAAAATGGATAAAGTCTCAACGGTCTTTTGTTGATATCCGAAAGTAGCTTGTCTCCAATATCTGTTCCGAACTCTTTTTGCAGCTGCGAATTCATTAAATAGCCGAGTTGGTAGTAACCCGGAGTGACGTCTTTCTCTGAACCAAAATATGCTTTAGAATATGGGATCTTTTTGCCTTCTAAAAGTGATGTTCTGAAAGGCATGATCCAGTTGGGTTGTCGGCCTCTTCCCGAGAAGGTCAGGGCAGTCTCAGTACTCACGGCATCGCCTTCTAAAAACCAGATTGGCATGCTTGCTCCAATGTAGCCAAAGTAGACTTCTTCTGGAAAGGGGAAGCCCGACTTTCCGGTAATCTTGTTGAACTGGGCTACGTGCCTTAGTTCGTGTACGGCTAGGTTGTTTAGCCAGTCCTGACTGTCGAAGTATTGAGGTGAGATAGTGTATAATTGTGATTTTTTTGGAGCAAGCTGAACGAAGCCATTTGAGGTGGTTCCTTGGTTCTGTAGCACAATTGGAATGGTAGTTTTGTTCTCATTCAAACTTTTGCCAACGGTAGGGTAGATACGACCTAAGGTTAGTGCCATTCTTTGTGCGTCTTTTTCGAGTAGGGAAGGGTAGATGATTTTAAACCCGTGATGATCAATTTGCCTCCATTTTACACTAAGTGGCGTTTGGCTTTCATCAAAAAATTGAGAAAAACACTCTGAAAAAGTAAAACTTAAAATAATAGCTGCTAAGTATCTGATTTTCAATTTTATTTATCTTTAATGTTGTGTTGATTAAAATGTTTGCTAAAATTTTTAGTTTTTAGCTTTGCTGATGATCTTGCTTTATTTTAATTTTAAATTTATGTGATTTATTTATTTTATTGATTTTCATGTGTTTAAAAATTATATATAAGAAGTAATCAATTTCATTTTTATTATTATTAATACGTTGTTGAGTCGCTAATTTTCCCGAAAATCAATATTCTAAGATAGCATTATTTTTGAATAATAGTTGTACACTATTTTGCTTGTTTTTTCTGGACAAAAATCTTTCATTTTTAAAAAGTGTATGAAAAATATTCGGAAATAAGCTTCTCTTTTTTTAGAGATTGTTAGCTCAGTAGTCGAAAAAATCTGAGGAATTTGCTAAAAAATCGTTTGGATGTTTAGCAGTAATCTCATTGGTTTTAGCTGTGAGAGATCTAGAGCTTATCAATTTTAAATATTTTACTTAGTGTATTTTATTTAAATTTTATGATAGGTTTTTTTATGGTGTTTTTACAAGATAGTGTTTGTGGCTTGGGATTTTTAGCATCTAATTTCTGCTTAGATTGCCACGTTGTTTCAGGTAATTTGTATGGTGGTTTGGTTTGTTTTTTGAACCTGCTTTGACAATTTTAGGTGTTGAAAATTGGTCTTTTTACATGTGCCAACATCGCCTTTTGGCGGTGTCAATTTGCTATAAGTAGAGGGGGATGTTGTCTTTTTTTTGAAACATTAAGGATAGCAAAGGCTTAATGAAACTTAACTTATTTATGTTTTCAAAAATTGATAAATAAATAAAATTACCTTCCAATTTATATCACCTGAAGAATGCAGATTGCTAACGAGATTTTGAGGTAATTTGGTGCTGTTTTTCATCTAAAACTGATTTCCATTTGTCGGTTTCAGCGTAGCTTTTAATAATCTCATTTCTGTGGAGTAACAGTTTTTTGAGATATTTGGTCAAGACAAGAACGTTGAAAATTCTGCCCAAAATGCCATAAGGAGCGCTAAATTCAAATATGTCTAACATCAATACTTTACCGTCAACTTCCTCAAATTTGTGCTGATGGTAAATAGTTTTAAATGCTCCTTTGATTTGTTCGTCTACAAAATAATAAGGTCTGTTAAAGGCAGTTATTTTTGAGTTAAGCTGTTGTTTAACACCAAAATGAACGGCTTCCCAAGTTACATATTCGTTTAAACCTATTAAGCCTCTGGTTACGCCTGAAATGGCTTTTTCGGAGGTGTTAGCCGTTGAAATTTGATGTAGGTCGATACTCCTCGCTAAGTCGAAGCAAATCTCAATAGGTGCATTAATTATCGTTTCAAGCTCAATTTTAGGCATTGTCTTTAGCGTAAATCGCTACTAAAGTACTGTTAAAGTTTGCTATACAAGTACTTTTTTAATAATTGATGATAACCAATGGATAGTACGTAGCTTAAAATTAGAGCAAGCAAGCCGGTAATAGCTAGTGGAACTGCCTGTTGGGCGAAATAGAACACCGTAATAAAAACTAAGGTGTGTACCAAATACCATTCGTATGAAAATTTGTTGGTGTACAGGAAAAAGTTATTGATGAAAGTGATTTTAGTGCCAATGGTATACACCAAAAGCGCTAGACTTAGGTAGCCTACCAAGGATGGAATGTCGTTGTATAATTTGAAAATTCCGCCTTTAACACCGCTAATTCCAACTAGTGCAATGCCTATAATAGCTAACACGATAAGATATTTTACGGCAGGAATTTTAATAAATGAAGGATTTTCCTTGAATTTAATAGCAAGCATCATCCCTAAAACAAACTCCCAAAGGTATTGGATGAAGAAACTATTCCAAATGCGTAGTTCTGATTTGCCCAGATACCAAACTACCGTAGCCCAAAGTAAGCTGATAACCAAAGAGATGATTACACTTTTCCATCTATGTTTTGTTACCCACTTAAACAGCAGTAGAAATACAGCATAAAATTGAATAATCATCGATAAAAACCACAATTGATAGCCTAAAGACCCAATCCATCGCTCGTTGAACATTTTGAACAAGAAAATGTGGCTTAGGGTAGCCATTATCCTATCGCTATAATCGTACATTAACGGTACGGCAGCCGAGATCAGAACGATAATAATATACGGGAAATAGATCTTGGAAAAGCGTTTTTTCAAAAATTGAGGGTAGCTTAAAGGCTTTCCGAGCTGCGAAAGGCACAAGCCAAAACCAGAACATAATATGAATACGTGAACACCTGAACCACCGAAATTAATTGCTTTTGCAGCCATTCCCTGTAACGGAAATAATTGAAATAAGTGGAAAACCACGATTGTAAAAATGGAATAACCTCTTAAAAAATCAATTACTGGTAAGCGCATAATGGCGTGTATCTAAGTTTTCTAATGAAATATTTAGTTCAGGTGAAGAATATGGACATCTTTAACCTATAATTTAACTCCAATTTGGAATAAAACTACTGCTTTTTCGGATAGTTACCTAGTGCAGATCGGTAAATAAATATTAAAGAAATTGAATAAGGAATTTTCTTGGGTATTACTTAGGGGCTCGACGCAGCAAATAAAGTCCAAGGCAGCCAAATATCAGCACTGGTAATAAATTGGCCAATAAAGGCGGTAGGCCACCTTTAGTAGAGAACATTTTGGCAAATTGGTTCAATACGATGAACAAGAAACTTAAGACAATGCCTATTCCTAATGGTAAACCGACACCTCCACGTACTTTTCTAGATGACAGCGCAACGCCTATTAACGTAAGTACAAATGCAGATAATGGTTGTATATAGCGCTTGTACTGCTCAAAAAGTAAATCGTTCATTACGCCAGAGCCTCTAATCTTTTCCTTCTGAATTTTTTCAGAAAGCTCTTTACTTGTCATACTCTCTACCACATTATCGTATACCGAAAAATCGTCAGGTTTCATATCCAAAACCGTGTCTTTTGTTTTGGTATTAGCATAAACCATACTTTCCTTCAGGTCTTTGATGCTACGGCTTGTGTAATTGGTCAGTTTCCAAACATGCTTTACCGAATCGTAACTGATCTGCTCTGCAATCAGTTTTTTTTCCAATACATCGCCTTTAAAACGGTCTAGGGCAAAACGGTAGCCAATATTGCTGCGGTTATCGAAATTGTCAATATAGATGTAGGTATTCTCATCTATTTTCATGTGAATATTCGACTTTGTATAAGGGTCGTTCTTTTTAATTACCTGATTTTCAAAAGCATTTTTAATCTTGTTGGTATAAGGCAACATGAAAAGGTTAGATGCTAAATTGATAGAGAAAATGATAAAAGCCGAGATGAAGTATGGTCTTAAAAAACGGTTGAAACTGACACCGCCACTTAAAATAGGCACAATCTCAGTCTGGTCGGCCATTTTTGCTGTAAAGAAAATTACCGCAATGAAATTCATTAACGGCGACAGCATGTTTACATAAAATGGGATGGAACCAGCGTAATATTCAGTCGCTATTTCCCAAGCCGTCATGTCATTTCCTAAGAAATCGTCAAGCTTTTCCGAAAGGTCAAAAATTACGATAACAACAACGAAAACCGCCAAGGTGTACACGAAAGTACCCAAGTACTTGCCGATAATATAGGCATCAATAATTTTCGAACGTCGTTTTAAGAACCCCATTTACAGTTTTGTCCCTAAGATAGTAACCATTTTGTTTTTCCAATCGTAAAACTCGCCAGCAATAATTTTTTCACGAGCTTCGTTTACCAACCATAAATAAAAATGAAGGTTGTGCAACGTAGCAATTTGAGCGCCTAAAATCTCTTTACTGTGCATTAAATGGCGCAGATAAGCCTTCGAATACACTTGGTCGGCCAGTAAATCGCTGTCCGCATCTATAGGAGAGAAATCGTTTGCCCACTTTTTATTGGTAATGTTAATCATCCCATTTCTGGTGAAAAGCATTCCATTTCTGGCATTACGAGTAGGCATCACACAATCAAACATATCTACACCTAACGCAATATTCTCCAAAATATTGACTGGCGTACCAACACCCATCAAATAACGAGGTTTTTCGTAAGGTAAAATGTCGCAAACTACCTCCGTCATCGCGTACATTTCTTCAGCAGGTTCGCCAACAGAAAGTCCACCAATGGCATTTCCTTCACGACCCATCGAAGCAATAAATTCTGCAGATTTCATTCTCAAATCTTTGTAAACAGAACCCTGTACAATGGGGAAAAGTGTTTGGTCGTAGCCGTATTTTGGCTCTGTGGTATCAAAACGTTCGCAGCAGCGCTTTAGCCAGCGGTGCGTCATGTTAATAGAGTTCGCAGCGTATTTGTAGTCACATGGGTAGGGCGTACACTCGTCAAACGCCATAATGATATCCGCACCAATGGTACGTTGAATATCCATAGCGTATTCTGGTGTAAACAAGTGTTTAGAGCCATCAATGTGAGAACGGAATGTTACACCTTCTTCCTTAATTTTACGCACTTTACTTAAAGAATATACCTGATAACCACCACTGTCGGTCAAAATAGGTTTATCCCAGCCAATAAATTTGTGTAAACCGCCGGCTGGTTCTAAAATATCTAATCCCGGGCGAAGGTATAAATGGTAGGTATTGCCCAAGATAATTTGGGCTTTAATATCTTCCTTTAATTCTTTTTGATGCACTGCTTTTACTGTTCCAGCAGTGCCTACAGGCATAAAAATTGGTGTTTGTATGTCGCCATGAGCCGTGCTGATTACGCCTGCTCTAGCTTTAGAATTTGGGTCTTTTGCCTGTAAATCGAATTTCATGTGTGTTCTTCCGCTTCAAAAATCCGTCAAAAGTACGATTTATTGTTGTAAGGTTGAAAAGTTTCAAGCTTGTGAAATTTTTTGAAAAGCAAATGTGGAAATGCTATTTGCGTTAGTCCCGCTATCCGCTTCTCCCGATGAAAAATCGGGATCCGCTGCTATCGGGTTTAATTGGCAAAACTTGTACAGTTTTTTAAGCTTCTTAGGTCTTCTCGGTCATTGTGGAGGTGAATTTTGCGTTACTGTAGTTATCTACTATAGGTGTAAAAGCGTGCTAGCAGCACAGTTTTTTTTAACTAAACCCGATTAAAGCGGCAGCCCCGAGAGAGCGTTAGAGAACGAGGGCTACAGCGGAAAGCGGGACTGACGGAACCGAAAAGCGGCTGCAAATGTTTTTCAAAATCAAAATCTAAAAAACTAAGCGGCAACAGGTCAAATTAACTACCTTTGCTGGCTTTAAAATACATCGTGGAATTTAACATACTCGAAATCTGTCTGCTTGCGGCGCTCGGCCTTTGCTTTTTGATACATCTATATTATGTGCTTGGAGTGCATTTGAAATTGGCGAGCTATCATGTAAATGAGCTGCCTGTAGCTAGCGTTGCGCCAATTACGGTAATTATCTGTGCCCGTAACGAACGAGAAAATCTTGAAAAATACCTTCCAAGCGTTTTTGAACAAGACTACCCAAATTTTGAAGTGGTTGTGGTAAACGACAGGTCATGGGATGGTACCGCAGATTTGTTGGAGGAGCTGGAAAAGCAATATGTCAACTTGAAAGTGGTGCATGTAAGAGAGGGTGAGAAGTTTATTGCTGGCAAGAAATTCGCAGTAACCATGGGCATTAAGGCGGCAAGCCACGATTGGTTGGTTTTTACAGATGCCGACTGCCAGCCTGCGTCTAAAAATTGGTTGCAGGGGATGCAAAAACCTAGCGATGATAATGTGGAGATTTTGCTTGGCTATTCGCCGTATTTTAAGAAACGCAGTTTGTTGAATGCTTTAATTCGTTTCGAGACATTTTTTACCGCAGTTAATTATTTGTCGTTTGCGCTAAAAGGGATGCCTTACATGGGGGTGGGCAGAAATATGGCTTATCAAAAATCGCTGTTTTTTAAGAGCAAAGGCTTTGCGGCACACATGCATATTCCATCTGGAGACGATGATTTATTTGTGAATGCTAATGCTACAACTCAAAATACTGTAATCCAAATTCATAAAGACACACACGTTTGGAGCGAACCTAAAACATCTTTTTTAACGTATTTGCGCCAAAAGAAGAGACATGTTGGAGCTGGTAATTTCTACAAAGCGAAGCATAAATTTATTCTTTCGGCCCAGATAGCAATACAATTTGCATTTTACGCTTTGGCAATTACGCTGGCTTGTTTCCCAAGTACGCACTTTATTGCAGTCGGGGTTTTCTTACTGAGTTTAATTGTGCGGTGTTTCGTATATCCTAAATTGTTAAAGCGGTTAAATTACGGTGAACTGAGATGGTGGTTCCCAATTTTGGATATCATTTTGATGGTTTTCTTAGTGTTTAACGCTATTCTGTCTATCTTTGTGAAGAAAGTAGCTTGGAAATGATTTAGGCTTGAACGTATAATTATTGTTGTATTGCTGAATTGTTCAATTGTTGATTGAATGAAAACTGAAAATTGAGAACTGAAAACTTCCAACTGCCCACTGAAAACTGTTAATATGGTAAAACCAGATATCATCTTCAAGTATTTTAAAGATTTAAGTGCTACGCAAATTGAGCAATTTGAAAAGCTTTTTGATTTGTACAGCTTATGGAATTCGCAAATTAATGTGATTTCTAGAAAGGATATTGAGGAATTGTACGAACGTCATATTCTACATTCGTTAGGTATTGCCAAGTTTTGCACATTTAAACCTGGAGAAAAGGTTTTAGATGTAGGTTGTGGCGGTGGTTTTCCAGGTATTCCGCTAGCTATTCTCTTCCCAGAAACTGATTTTCATTTGGTAGACTCTATCGGGAAAAAGATAAAAGTTGTTACTGAAGTTGCTGCTGCGTTGGGTTTAAAAAATGTAAAGGCATCGCACAGTAGGGCAGAGCAGATTATTGATAAATATAATTTTGTGATTTCGAGAGCGGTAACTCGCTTGGGCGAGTTTTACCCTTGGGTGCGTGGTAAATTCGCTAAAGAAAATATCAATGCCATTAGAAACGGTATTCTTTATTTGAAAGGTGGCGATTTAGCCGAGGAAATTAAAGAAAGTAAACTGAAAGCAGAATTGTATCCACTTTCAGCTTATTTTGAGGAAGAATTCTTTGACACTAAATACGTGGTTTACGTGCCGCAATAGTTAGTTAAATTAACACTTATCGTCTTTGTTTTCTTCTACTTTTGGTTTGTAAAGTGTCCAAGCCTTGCTAAAAACGTTGTCTGTTTTTTCCAATGTAGGCTTCGCTGTGGTGGCTTCGGGTTTATCTTTAATACCGTTCACCTTTTTTATCGCTCCCGTTTTGTTTTGCGTTGATGTAGGAGCTAATCTAAGAGTTCTAGTTTTTTTTGTGGGTGCTATTTTTAACTCTTCTACTTTGTCGAGTTTAATATCCAATCTAGACCTGTTTCCTTCCTTTATTTCTACGCCCTCAAAATGTTTTGTTGGAACAATTTCAATTTCTTGAGGCTTTTTCTCTTTACTAAGAGATAATTCAGCTATTTCGATTTCTTCAGCTAGTTTCGCTTTATCGGTTTTATTTACTTTTTCGTCGGGTTTAACAATTGGCGGAGCTAATTTAACCTGGTCTTTCTTAATTATTGGTGGGTTTGGAGATAAATTTGGTAAACCATTACGTTTAGCGTCCTTCTTTACAATTGGAGGTGGAAACGTAAAAACCGCTTTTTCACCATAAATTTCTATAGCCCCATTTTTTCCTTCTTCACTACCGTACTTTTTTATAGCATCTTTACGATTTAGAAAAATAATTTTATCAGCTTCTGCAGTGCCATGATATTTATTTTTATCAGCAATGATTTTCCCGTTTACAACAATTAAGCGCTCCTCTAGGGAAATATAATTGCCGTCTTTATCATGTTTATATTTAGGGTAATAGGTGGTTGGAAATTTAATCTGGTCTTTCTTAACTTTTGGTGGACTTGCGGGTGCGGCTACCGGCATCATTGGCGGTGGAGGAGTACCCACAAGATTTTTACCAGTGATTACTACCGCTCCATCTTTTCCAATTTTACTACCATATTTTTTAGTCGCTTCAGTACTATTGAGATATTTAATTTCATCAGCTTCTGCAACACCGTAGTATTTATTTTTGTCTGCTACTACTTTTCCATTAACGATAATTGCTCGCTTCTCTAATGAAATGAAGTTGTTTTTTTCGTCGTACCTATGCTCTGGATAATACACAGGTTTTTCTTGTTTGTTTTTAGGTACTTTTTGCTGTGCGAGTTTTTGTTTGCCAATTTCTAAATAACCGTAACTCTTACTAAAACCAAGTGTAGATGCACAAAGCAAACCTACTCCAAGCGGAACTGCCAGCAAATATTTGAGCCTAGCCCAATTTGCTGTTTTTTCTTTGTTTAACATGTTAATTCTACTTTTTAATATTGATTGATTGAATAATTGATTGACAAGTGAGGATGAATAGGCAGCCATCGAGTTTTCGATTAAAAACATCGCATATTCATGTTTAGAGATATTTGCGGTAGTGGTTTTCTCGTCGGCGATATATTCATGCAAAAGCGTTAAATCTTTTTTCATCAAATAAACCACCGGATTAAACCAACAGCAGATTTTTAAGAGTTCCAACAATATAATATCCCAGCTGTGTTTCTGTTTAATATGGATGATTTCGTGCTTCAAAACAGCCTTATTTTTCGCCATTTCTGGGTGTATAAATAAAATGTTGAAGAACGAAAAAGCGGTATGTTCAGCGCTTAGCTCAACTAAAGTGTAATTGTTCAGTTTTCTTTTGTTGCTGCGTAAATAAATCTTAACAATTTTCGAAATCGAAATGAGGAATTTCAAGCTTAAAAATAAAGCTAGCGCCAAATAGCCGTAAAGAATATAGTCTTGGGTAGTTAAAGCTGGTGTTTTTGCAACCGTTACAATTTCTAAAGGTTCCAATGGGATTTCGTAAGATGTCAAGTCTTCCTCTAGCGGTATTGGCGCTTTCAAAAAACCTAATTGCATTAAAGGTATTGTAAATGCCGCTGCAACACTCAATATCAAAAAATATCGATTACTATTATAAAAAGTACTGCGTTGCAACAACAACTTGTACATTACGTAGAAGGCGGCCAAATACAGGTTCGCTTCCAAAAGATAATAGAGCCAATTCATCACTTTTTATTTTTAAGTTGTTCTGCAATTGCAATAATTTCATCTAACTGAGCCATATCCATCTTCTTTTCGTTCACAAGAAATGATACCAGGCTTTCGTAGCTATTTTCGAAATAGTTGTTCATCACCTTGTCAAAAGCAAAATGCTTGTATTGTTCTTCGCTAATAATAGGGAAGTAAATGTGCGTATTACCAATAGCTTTGTGGTCCAAAAAGCCTTTTCCTTCTAAAACCCTAATCACGGTAGAAACGGTATTGTAAGCTGGCTTTGGCGGTTCCATTTTGTCAATCACGTCTTTCACAATCGCTTCTTTCAATTCCCAAAGTATCAGCATTACCTGCTCTTCTGCTTTTGTTAATTCTCTCATAATGAATTATATTGTTGTTACATAAAGTTAAAACTATAAAGCTAGTTTACAAACTATTTTTATAGTTTTAATTATAAATATCTGTTTTTCAGATTTTTAATTTACCTATGAGCCTGAAACATCAAATTGCCTTAACCCTCATTAATGGGGTAGGAACTTTAATTGCCAAAAAATTACTGCATCATTTCGGTAGTGCCGAGCGGGTGTTTAGTGCCAACCTTAAAGAATTGCTACAACTTGATGGAATAGGGAAGAAAACTGCCGAAGCTATTTTAAATACTGATGCGGTAGTCTTAGCAGAGCAGGAATTACAATTTATCGAGAAGCATCAAATACAAGTGTTGTTTCACGACGATGAAAACTATCCGAAGCGGCTAAAAAACTGTTACGATGCTCCGCTGCTGCTCTATTATAAAGGAACGATAAACCTAAACCAGCAGCGAGTAATCAGCATTGTTGGTACAAGAAACGCCACTGCCTACGGTAAAATGCTCTGCAAACAGCTTACTGAAGTTTTAAAACCTTACAACGTGCTTGTTGTGAGTGGACTTGCGCATGGCATAGACGCAGCAGCTCATAAGGAATGTGTATTGGCCGATGTGCCTACTATTGGTGTTTTAGGGCATGGCTTGGATAGGATTTATCCAGCCGCTCATCGTGAACTGGCGGCCAAGATGCTCAAAAATGGAGGTTTGCTCACTGAATTTCTTCCAGGTTCAAATCCAGACCGAGAGAATTTTCCTAAGCGCAACCGTATTATTGCTGGAATGTCTGATGTGACAATTGTAGTCGAAGCTTCTATTAAAGGCGGCGCACTCATTACCGCCGAAATTGCCAATTCTTACAACAGAGATGTGTACGCTTTTCCCGGAAGAGTGAACGATGAATTTTCTGAGGGCTGCAATTTTCTCATCAAAACAAATAGGGCAGGTTTAATCAATCATCCGCAAGATTTAATCTATTATTTAGGTTGGAATGATGAGAAATCGGCGAAGAAACAGCCTGTGCAAGTACAGCTTCCATTAGATTTAAACAAAGATGAAAGAACAGTTTGCGAAACGATTTTGTCTTCTCCTCTAGCTATCGATGACCTTTTTGTAGCCACAAACATTGCTCAAAGTAAATTGGCAATTATCCTCTTAACTTTAGAAATGAAGGGGATTATTGTGGCTTTGCCGGGCAAATTGTACAAGTTGGCGTAATAGCCACAAATGCACAGATTTTTACTATATATTTAATAATTAAGAATTTCTAAAATATCTGTGGCAAATAAATACACTATGCCAAATTTATAGCATATTTAGTATATCATTTTTGTAGTTTATGAAACTAAATTTTGTTAGATGTCTTTTTCTGAAATTTAATTCCAAATAAATATTAATCACAAAATACTTGTTGCTGTTCGCTATTTTTGTAACATGTGGTATAACAATATATTAGAAACCATCGGTAATACGCCTTTGGTAAAATTGAACAACATTGTAAAAGATATTCCGGCAACAGTTTTGGCTAAAATAGAAACGACCAATCCAGGTAACTCTATTAAAGACCGTATGGCTATCAAAATGATAGAAGATGCCGAAAAAAGTGGCAAATTAAAACCAGGTGGTACTATTATCGAAGGAACATCGGGCAATACCGGTATGGGTTTGGCCATGGCTGCTATCATCAAAGGTTACAAATGTATTTTCACCACAACCGATAAACAATCTAAGGAGAAAGTAGATGCTTTACGTGCTTTTGGTGCCGAGGTAATTGTTTGTCCAACCAACGTAGAACCAGAAGACCCACGTTCATACTATTCAGTTTCTTCACGTTTAGAGCGTGAAGTGCCAAATTCTTGGAAACCTAATCAGTACGATAATTTAGCGAACTCTCAAGCACACTACGAGCAAACTGGTCCCGAAATTTGGGAACAAACCGAAGGCAAGATTACGCATTTAGTTGTTGGCGTAGGTACAGGTGGTACTATTTCTGGTACAGGCAAATATTTGAAAGAGAAAAATCCGAACATTAAAGTTTGGGGTATAGATACATACGGTTCTGTTTTCAAGAAATATAAGGAAACAGGAATTTTCGATAAAAACGAGATTTATCCATACATCACCGAAGGTATTGGTGAAGATTTCTTGCCTGCAAACGTAAATTTCGATGTAATTGATTTATTTGAGAAGGTAACCGATAAAGATGCTGCATTAATGACCAGGGAAATTTGCCGCCAAGAAGGAATTTTTGTGGGTAACTCTGCAGGTTCTGCGGTTGCAGGTTTAAAACAGTTGAAAGATAAACTAAAGCCAGAAGATGTAGTTGTCATTATCTTCCACGACCACGGAAGTCGTTACATGGGTAAAATGTACAATGAAGATTGGTTGCGTGAACGTGGTTTTTTAAAAGATGAAAAATTAACTGCCCGTTCCATTATTGGTAAGAAAGAAAATGCAGAAATCGTAACTATCGATTGCGAGAAAACCGTTTCTGAAGCTTTTAACACCATGAGTACGTTGAATATCTCTCAAATTCCGGTTACTCAAAAAGGAATGTTGGTAGGTAAATTAGAAGAAAGCGATATTTTGAGTGCTTTGTTAGAAAATCCTAGCGTGAAATCTGCCAAAGTAGAAACCATTATGGGTGCAACTTTCCCTTTTGTAGATTTAAATACTTCTATAGATAGATTATCATCCCTAATTAATAAGGATAATAGTGCTGTTTTAGTGGAATTAGAAGATGGCAAGTTTGATATTATCACCCAGTATGATATCATTAATGCGATAAAGGGGTAAATTGCAAATAGACTTACGAAGTTTTCGAAACTTCGTAAGTTTTTAATTTCTACAAGTAATTATCCTTAGTAACCTCCCAAGTCCAAGGTTTTTTAAAATCGTTTAAAGTACGTGGCTGGCTAAAAACCAAAATATCTTCATCGGTGCTGTTGATGATGTTGCGGTTAAATATACTGCCCACTACCGTTTTAATAGTTCTATCTATGAAATCGTACTGTTTATCTACCATTTCACCACTGTCTTTGTGATAGTAAACGTTATTGGCGGTAACCAAATTCCATTTTTTTTGTTGGTATGCAAATTCATAATTTAACTTCCAACGCCACTCATTACCACCTTCAAAAGAAAGCGCCAATTTATTGCTATCAATACGTATTCCTTTTAACGGATCACCCATTTTACCACCTTCCTCAGATCGTAAAACAAACTCATTATTTTGTGCCGCCAAACGATATTTATTACCTGCTTTAAAGTAAATAGCTAAAATTCTAGGTTTCTGTGTTTCTCGAATTAGCTCTATTTCATAGTTTCCATAGGCTCTATCTTCGTTGACGGCTGTATGGTATTCCAATATGATTGCAAGGTCTTGCACTTTATCATTATTCAAATCTCCCAAGGCAGTATCGATAATCTTCCAGTTTTTTAGCGTAAGGTCGGTGAGTTTATCGCCCTGCGCCACCAGCTTAGGAAAATTGAATTTTTGCGCAAAACTAAAGTTCGCTATCGAAAGTAACAGAAAAAATATCAGCCATCTCATGCCATAACAACGCTTAAAATACTATTTTAGCATAATTGCACTCAACGCAAATAATATGTCATTCTGAATTTATTTCAGAATCTGTTTTTTAGTTGTTTCTAATAAGCCGACCCTGAAATAAATTTAGGGTGACGATGATAAAAATGAAGTGCTAAAGACCAAAATATAATCAACCTATATGGATTTGACATTTAATAAAAACGAAGATTATAATAAACAGCAAGTTTACGATCTGAAGATGAAACTGAAGAAAGTATACTTGGGTGGTGGCGATAAAAGTGCGGCCAAGCAAAAAGAAAAGGGTAAACTGCTAGCAAGAGAAAGAGTTGCTTATTTGCTAGATAAAGATAGACCAATAATTGAAGTTGGCGCTTTTGCTGCCGAAGGAATGTATGAGGCGGAAGGTGGTTGTCCAAGTGCAGGTGTGGTGGTTAAAATTGGCTACGTTTCGGGAAGACAATGTGTAGTAGTAGCTAACGATGCTACGGTAAAAGCTGGTGCTTGGTTTCCAATGACAGCGAAGAAAAACCTGAGAGCGCAAGAAATTGCCATGGAAAATCGTTTGCCAATCATTTATTTGGTAGATAGTGCTGGCGTTTATCTACCAATGCAAGATGAAATTTTCCCCGACAAAGAACACTTCGGACGTATTTTTAGAAATAATGCGATTATGTCATCGGAAGGAATTGTACAGATTTCTGCAATTATGGGTTCTTGCGTTGCTGGCGGTGCCTATTTGCCAATTATGAGTGACGAAGCAATGATTGTAGATGGGATTGGTTCGGTATTTTTAGCGGGTTCTTATCTGGTAAAATCGGCTATAGGAGAAGATATTGATAACGAAACTTTGGGTGGCGCAACAACGCACTGCGAAATTTCTGGCGTTACCGATTACAAACATCCTAATGATCAGGCTTGCTTAGACAGTATCCGAAACATTATGAGCATGCTAGGAGCACCGCAAAATGCAGGTTTTGACAGGATTAAATCGGCTTTGCCAAAACTAAACGAAGAAGATATTTACGGAATTTTGCCCGATAACCGCGAAAAACCTTTCGATATGAAGGAGATTATTTTGAGGTTGGTAGATAATTCTGAATTTGAAGAATATAAAGAATTGTATGGTCAGAGTTTAATTTGCGGATTGGCTCGTATCGATGGTTGGGCGGTTGGAATTGTGGCAAACCAACGCAAAGTAGTAAAATCGAAAAAAGGGGAAATGCAGTTTGGTGGTGTAATCTATTCCGACAGTGCCGATAAAGCCAGCCGTTTTATTATGAACTGCAACCAAAAGAAAATCCCTTTGGTGTTTTTACAAGATGTAACTGGTTTTATGGTAGGCAGCAGGTCAGAGCAAGGCGGAATTATCAAGGATGGTGCTAAGATGGTAAATGCAGTTTCCAACTCGGTAGTTCCTAAATTTACGATTGTGGTAGGCAATTCTTACGGTGCTGGCAACTACGCCATGTGCGGCAAGGCTTACGACCCGAGGTTGATTTACGCTTGGCCAAGTGCTAAAATTGCGGTAATGGGTGGTGCGCAAGCCGCAAAAGTATTGTTACAAATACAAGAGAGTGCACTTAAAGGTAAAGGCGAAACGTTAGCAGAAAATAAACGCGATGAACTGCTGAAAGAAGTTACTGATAAATACAATGGGCAAACTACGCCGTATTATGCGGCATCGCGTTTATGGGTCGACGGTGTGATTGATCCTTTGGAAACGAGGAAAGTGATTTCTATGGGGATTGAAGCTGCCAATCAATCGCCTATTCAAAAACCTTTTAATGTTGGAATTATTCAAACCTAATGATATGCAGAAATTTAATATACTAATATTCTTGTTTTTCTTTACTGTTGTCAATGTTTTTGCACAGGCAAAGCCGATTTATTTTAGTGGCAATAGGGTAACTACAGATAAAGATAGAGCTACTTCGTACGGTGTTTATGGCAAACTAAGTGGTGAAGATTTGTGGGTGTTGAAGAGATACGACTTAGATGACAACCTGATGTTTTCGGGCGCATATAAAGATGAACAATTGACAACGCCTCACGGTAAGTTCATTTTTTATAGTAGTATCTATGATTATAACTATCTGAATTTTACCAATTTTAAAAATCCAACAACAGACAGGTACATTACGCAAAAAGGTGAATATATAGATGGTTTGGAAGAAGGCAAGTGGGTAGATTATTTTCCCGATGGTGTGATTATGGGTTATCGCGAATATAAAAATGGAAAGTTAGATGGCGAAACTGCACTTTTTAACCATAAAGGGAGGCGATTATTTTTAGGCCAATACAAAGCTGGATTAAAAACTGGCACTTGGTACGATTTGAAGAAAAAGGTAAAGGATGTTTTTGAGAATGATAAATTAATAAGTACTACGAAATTAAAAAGATCAGAAATTTCACAGATCGAATAATATGAACACATCGTTTTCAGTAAGTCAAAAACTTAAGACCAAAGCACTGCTACTATCAGCTTTTATCGTCTGTTTCGCAAGTGCAAGTTTTGCGCAAAAATTAGCTAAAATACATCAAAAAGCTATAATGATTGATACTCATGGTGATATCTTGTACAATCAAATTCAATCAGGGATAGATATTGGCCAACTGCAAAGCACGGGTAACTTTGATTTGGTTAGAGCCAAACAAGGAGGACTTGATGCGCAAGTTTTTTCAATTTGGTGCGATGAAAAAGGTGGTTTCGATTTAGCTAACCGTCAAATAGATTCCTTATATGCTTTAATTAAAAGATATCCCGAAAAAATCTCTTTGGTGAACAACGCACAACAATTAGAAGCTGTGGTTAAGCAACAAAAATTAGCTGCTTTAATTGGGGTAGAAGGTGGACACATGATAGAAAATGATCTTGGTAAGCTGGAAGCTCTAGCCAAGAAAGGGATGATCTATCTTACGCTAACTTGGAATAACAGCACACCTTGGGCAAGTTCTGCAGCGCAAGAAACCAAAGGTGAAATTGCTATGCCGGGTTTAAATGATTTTGGAAAATCGGTGGTGAAAAGACTAAATGAGTTGGGTGTTATGGTCGATTTATCTCACGTTGGCGAACAAACTTTTTTTGATGCGATTAACTTATCTACAAAACCGGTTCTAGTATCACACAGTTGTGTTTATGGCATTAATCCGGTACCAAGAAATTTAAAAGATGAGCAAATTAAGGCTGTTGGTAAAAATGGTGGAGTAATTTCTATCAATTTCTACAGTGGTTTTTTAGATCCTACTTATTCTGCAAAGCAACAAAACTTCCTCATCAAACATAAACCAGAACTGAAAACGCTGAGCGATAAATACGGCAGGTCCAAAGCTATAGATACGTTAATTTCGATGTACAAAGATGAGGCAGATGCTAATAGACCTAGAGTTGAAAGGGTAATCGATCATATCGACTATGTGGTTAAGTTAATAGGCGTAGATCATGTCGGCATTGGTGCCGATTTTGATGGAGCCGAGTCGTTCCCACAGGGTATGGATAGCGTAGCTGATTTTCCTAAAATAACCGAAGCACTTGTAAAGCGAGGTTACAGTGAAACTGATATCCAAAAGATTTTAGGTGGTAATTTTATACGGGTATTGAAAGCGAATAAGGGAGACTAAATTGGTTAACTGTTTAAATCGGTTAACCGGTTAATTGTTCGATTGGTTGTTTTACTAAAATGTTCAATACTCAACTTTGTAGTAAAAACGATTAACCGATTTAAACAATTCATCAGTTAACCATCGACTTCCAATTATCTCCACAATTTCATCTTTCTCCACAACTATTGCGCTTTAGCGCTTAAAACTTAAATTTGCATCACAAATTACAAACAATGTCGCAACAAGAAGAACTAGAGCACGTAGAGTGTCTTATTATAGGATCAGGTCCAGCAGGGTATACTGCAGCTATTTACGCAGCCAGAGCCGATTTAAAACCAGTAATGTACACTGGTATGGAAATGGGTGGTCAGCTAACCCAAACTACAGATGTAGATAACTTTCCAGGTTATCCAAACGGCGTTATGGGACCAGAAATGATGGAAGATTTTAAAAATCAGGCAGAGCGTTTTGGTACTCAAATTCGTTTCGGTTATGTAAGCTCTGTAGATTTCTCTTCATTGCCTCACAAAGTTACTGTAGATGAAAGTAAAACCATTTTGGCAGATACAGTAATTATCGCTACTGGTGCTAAAGCCAAGTGGTTGGGTTTACCAAGCGAGCAGCAATACAATGGTTTCGGTGTATCTGCTTGTGCAGTTTGCGATGGTTTTTTCTTTAAAGGGCAAACCGTAGCAATTGTAGGTGCGGGAGATACAGCTGCTGAAGAAGCTACCTATTTAGCCAAGCTTTGTAAAAAAGTTTATATGTTGGTGCGTAGAGACGAGTTCCGTGCTTCGAAAGCGATGGTACACCGTGTACTAAACACAGAAAATATTGAAGTGCTTTACGATACACAGACTACAGAAATCATCGGTAACGGTAAAAATGTTACTGGTGTGAACGTATTTAACCATAAAACAGAAGAAGCAAAAACTTTAGATATAGAAGGGTTTTTCGTTGCAATCGGTCACAAACCAAATACCGATATCTTTAAAGGATGGTTAGATATGGATGATACTGGTTATCTGCAAACCATTCCAGGTACTTCGAAAACAAATATAGAAGGTGTATTTGCTTGTGGCGATGTTCAAGATAGCATCTACAGACAAGCTGTTACTGCAGCTGGTTCTGGCTGTATGGCTGCACTTGATGCCGAAAGATACTTAGCCGCAAAAGCTGATACAAAATAGACTTTTTCAATAATTGATATTTTGAAACCTTTCTAATTTAGTTTAGAAAGGTTTTTTTATGTTTTGAATTATTTTCTTTTAACTAAAGGTTTAAATTTTTATCTTGTAATCCGTTAGGTGATATTACACCTTTAGCTCTTATAAAATCCAAACCATAAATTAAACCAAAAAGAATGAAAAAGTTATTTCTAACAGCTGTTGCAGCATTTTTACTATCAAGTTCTAATGCGCAGACTGATGTTAATTTGGGTATCATACCTGCTCCAGTATCTATTCAAAAAGGAAGTGGAACTTTCGTTTTTGATAAAACAGTAGTAATCCTAAGTACCAATGCTAAAAATGCCAAAATTGCAGAGACGTTGAAGTCTTTTGCTACCACTAAAGGATTAAATCTACGTGCAGTGCAAACACTTGCTGCTGGACAAAAGGCGATAGAAATCACCAGTGTTGGGGCAGATCAGCTGCCTAGCGAAGGCTATCAAATTAAAGTAAGTGCCAATAAAATTAAGTTGATAGGAAAAGATGCAGGCTTGTTTTACGCATTGCAGTCGTTAATGCAGTTAACTCCAGATAAATCTACAGATGGTAAAATTCATATTCCAAACGTCGAAATTAGCGATTATCCACGTTTCAGCTACCGTGGTTTGCACTTAGATGTAGGTCGTCATTTCTTCCCAATGTCATTCCTTAAAAAATACATTGATGTAATGGCAGCCTATAAGTTGAATAACTTCCACTGGCATTTAACAGAAGATCAAGGTTGGAGATTAGAAATCAAGAAATATCCGAAACTTACAGAGGTAGGCGCTAGCAGAAATGGAACCATTATTGGTAATTTCCCTGGAAGTGGTGGCACCGATAACGAGGTTTACAAAGGTTATTACACGCAGGCAGAAGCGAAGGAAATTGTAGCTTATGCTGCGGCAAGGTATATCAACGTTATTCCAGAAATCGAATTGCCTGGTCATGGTTCTGCAGCAATTGCGGCGTATCCAGAGTTAAGCTGCTTTCCTGATAGAGATACGCCAATTGGTGCAAATGCGCCTTGGTCTGGTTCTAGAACAGGTAAGCAAGTGCAGCAAACTTGGGGTGTTTTTGATGATATTTTTGTGCCATCAGAAAATACTTTCAAGTTTTTAGAGAATGTATTGGATGAAGTGATTGCTATTTTTCCTTCAAAATATATCCACATTGGTGGTGATGAAGCTCCTAAGAAATATTGGAAAGAATCGGAGTTTTGCCAGCAGTTAATTAAGGAAAAGGGTTTGAAAGATGAGCATGAGCTACAAAGCTATTTCATCCAAAGGATAGAAAAATACTTAAATGGCAAAGGGCGCTCTATTATAGGATGGGATGAGATTTTAGAAGGTGGTTTAGCGCCAAATGCTACTGTAATGAGTTGGAGAGGAGAGAAAGGCGGAATTGAAGCGGCGCAACAAAACCACGATGTGCTGATGACGCCTAGTACCAATGGTTTGTACTTCGACCATAAACAATCTGTTGCAGAAGATGAGCCTTTAACGATTGGTAGAAAAGGAAAGGGGTTTGCGCATTACAGCAAAGTTTATAATTATGATCCAGTTCCTGCCGTATTAACCGAAGATCAAAAGAAATACATCAAAGGTGTGCAGGCAAATCTGTGGACAGAATACATCGAAACGCCAGCGAAAGCCGAATATATGTTGTTTCCAAGGGTATATGCTTTGGCAGAAATTGCTTGGACCCCTCTAAACAGAAAAGACATTAAGAACTTCAGTGAAGAACGTTTATCGCTACACTTAGCTAAGTTAGACAAAACCAATACTAATTATTGGGTGCCCCCAGCAGTTGGTCAGCCAGATAAAGCTGTTACTGGTGAAAACCACGTGGTAGAGTTGAAATCTCCAATAGCAGGTGCGAAAATCTACTACACATTAGATGGTTACCGTCCATCAGAGAACGCGGCTGAGTATAACGCTCCTTTAAAAATTAATGTGCCACAAGGACAACAAAAGGTATTGAAAACAATTGTAATTACGCCTAGTGGTAAAAGAAGTATAGTTGCCGAAACAGTATTCAGTAATGGTGCTGCAGAAGTGAAAGTTAAGTAACTTATAAACGTCATTTCGACCGAACGCAGTGAGACGAGAAATCTTTAAGCTAAAAATTTAAAGATCTCTCGACTACGCTCTAAATGACTCTCGACCAGAATTATTACCAAGATTAATCTTTGTATTCTTAGAGCCTTTGTGGTTAATAACGATATTTTATGTTGCAAAAAATCCGTAAAACACATAAATTGGCTTTTTAATTTCACAACAAATGGTTTTGAAAGATTTAATAAAATCTGCATTCGCAATTGTAGCGGTATCTATAATGATGGTAGCTTGTACTAACAATGATAAACCTGCCGCCGTAGAACAAAAAGTGGTAGAAACAAAAGCTCCAAATCCTTTTCCGTTTTATAAGAGTATCGAGATAAAACCTGGTTACTATTTTGAAGTAGTAAGTTGGGGAAAGGGTGTAGATAGCGTAGGCGGTTTTTTAATTTTGATGTCTGATTCTACCAAACAAAACTATAAATCAATCTCTGTTGAAAGACAGGGTGTCATTACTGATGCTTGGAACATGGATTTGGATAATGACGGAAATCCAGAAATTTACGTGCAAACTTTAGTGCGTAAAAATGTGGCCGATGTTAATGTGTACGAATTTAATAGTGACTTCAATAAGATTAGTTTTCCAGGAATTAGCAGCCAAAAAGGATATCAGGGAGACGACAAATTTTTTGTTAAACACGGGGAACTGTTCAGGTCAGTTCCAATTGTTCAAACTGATAGTGGCAAAACTACTACTTTAGTGAAAACCTTGAAATATCGTTTGTCTGGCAACAGCTTTTCTTCTTCTGAAGTTAAGCCAGGCGACTAATTATTTTCCTCGTTAAAGTGGCAGGGAACGAATTATTTAATTCTTACGAAATTTATAATAGTATTCTTATCTAGTGCATCGAGATAAAAGTTTCCGATTTTCATATTTTTACGATTAGCATCCATACTAAAATAATATTCGTTTCTATTCGTGCTACTAGATAGTGTCCATCTCAGAGAAATGCTAGTACCCTTAATTTCATAATCATAGGGGCCGGAATGTATTTTAGGTAACTTGTAGCCATTTATAATTTCTGTGCCTCGTTTTAGTTCCATCCATCCTGTAGGGTTGTCAAACTTAATTGTATCAGCTCGTTGTGATGCTTCAACCCAAATTTCATAATTCAACTTTTCTTCTTCCTTTTTCTTACATCCCCACAAAGCAATTAGTAATATAAATAATAATGTTGATTTCATCGTATTTAGTTGTTTGATTACTAAAGGTATATATTTTTTTGATATACGTGAAGAGAACTTAAAACTTCGCTAACTCTTGCTCAAAAAATGCATCCCATTTACTTTGTGCATCTAAGTCAGAGCCGTGTTTGGTTTCTACATCATAACGCTCTTGCATATCGTTATAAAATTTAGATACGTCTTTAGCGGTTTTGTCTACCAAGCGTTTGTAGTTTTGTATGGTGTAGCCTTGGTTTTTTAGAATTTGCTCGCCATTTTTCAATAGAAGAAAGTTGATGTACACATGCCCCTGTTCATGATTTAACAAGATTCTGCTTACATTCCTGTTTCTGATTTTATCTCGCTTTACCCAAGATCTATTCGCATCAACACCACCTAAAAAGTTAAAATCGATTTGTAAGTTATTACCCCTAATGGTAGAGCGGTAGCCGTACTGCCAAATGGTACTGGTAACAGCGGCATAATTGGAATTAGGATCTGGGTTGGCTCTAAAGTGGGTATCCCAATCTAATCTCTCTGGAGAAATACGCTCATGTGGTGTAAAAGCCAGTGCAATTACACAAATAAAAACTAAGGCTATGTTCTTTAACGGCATCATTTAACGTTACAAGAACGAAAGTTATGCCAAATTATTCTGTGTCTTTAAATTGATTGCTAATTCGTTCAAATTTCTCAATCAACAACGCAATTCTTTCCTTATCTCTTTTGATAACAGCCTTTCTCAAAAGCGTAGAACAGAAGATTACCCAACCAAAACTTAAGAATAAGATTAAACCCTGTAGCCAAAGCTCAAAATTTGGTAATATCTCGAAAAAGTAAAGCCCCATTCCTAGAGACAATGCAACGGCGTAGAACCAGTATAATCTGTTGTAAAGTTGATGTCTTTGTAACTGATAAATCTTCAAGTTTTGGAGAAATACATTAGGATTTTCGGTAAAATCGTTTTTGGCAATCACCCTGTGGTTAAAGTATAATATCACCGTGTATACAGTAACAGCCAAAATAATAATACTAATACCTACGTGGGTTGTTATCGAAGTGAAATCATACAATAACCAAACCGCTGCTACAGCTATGATTGAAAGAGACATGCCAAGAATGTTCAGTAACGACTTAGTGCGAATGTTATTGACGTCCTTTTTCGCCTGCTTAAGCATATCATCAGCAGATATTTTTACATCAACCGTATGCTTAGCCCATAATGCTTCTATGTGATTAAATTCTTGCATGTTGATTGTATATTTCAGTAAGTTTCTGTTTAATGCGATGTATTTTTACTCTCAAGTTACCCTCACTAATCCCCGAAATTTCAGCAATTTCATTGTAAGGCAATTCATCCAATACCATGGTGATAATTAGACGATCGTTCTCTTCCAATTGCGATATAGATTTGTACAGAAGAGCCACCTGCTCGTTCTTTTCGGAATATTCCTCTATCTTATTCTCAATAATATTGTCGGTAAGCTCGTCTTTGGCCTGTCTTTTTTCAGAACGTAAATAAGTTAAACAAGTATTTACAGCAATTCTGTAGATCCAGGTAGATATCAACGATTTGTTTCTGAATTTATCTAGATTTTGCCAAACCTTTAAAAACGTCTCCTGCAAAAGATCGTTCGCCGAGTCTGCATCACCCGTGTATCCGTAACACAAGTGAAATATCTTCTTTGAGTTTTTATCGAAAATTTCTTTAAAAAGCTGATCTTTTCGGTCCATTTAGCGTTTTTGTATGTCTATTAGAATGAGGTAACATTAAATTGTTACAACATAAACGGTCGCTAAAATAATAAATGTTTGTGTGCTAAGCGCAATTATTTATTTTTGTCGGTCTAGCTACATCAGAAATAAGTTTGATGCAGTATTATAAAGCAAAAACCAAAATAACCAAATAGAATAGTGTGTCTTTTGTAAAATAGATACAGACAACAAACAAAAACTAAATGAAGAAATCTAAAATAGGTCTAATCACCTTAATTTTTATCACTGTTGCAATAGCGCTTACTTTATTAAAGGAATTTAATATCGTAGATATCCCAGAACAAATTATGATGTGGTCACGTTGGGGAGTGGCTGTAGTAATGGTAGTTTATGCCATTATAAAAAGAAACCTCACCACCTGGATATTAGTTTGTATGCTTTTGGGAGTTTTTGTAGGGGTAGATTTTCCAAATTTTGCCGCCGCATTACAACCGCTAAGTAAGGGCTTCATTAAATTGGTTAAAACTATTGTAGGTCCAATCCTTTTCGGAACTTTAGTTTACGGTATTGCCGGTCACTCAGATTTAAAGCAAGTAGGTCGTATGGCTTGGAAATCAATGTTATACTTCTTTTGTGCAACTTCTTGTGCTATTTTCATCGGTTTGGCGGTTATCAATATCACACACGCAGGCGTTGGTGTAGATATCAAAAGTATGCCTCACGAGGAGCTGCCTACAGTTAAAACTGCCGATGCAGCTTTAGAGCATTTGCCAGACCATGTACATGGTGTATACAAATTTACGCACTTCTTCTACGAACTTTTTCCAGAGAACATCGTAAAATCGATGTATGAAAACAAAGTACTTCAAATTGTAGTGTTTTCTGTGATTTTCGGTATCGGATTGGCAATGGTAGAAGAGAAAAAGCGAAAGCCGATGGTAGAATTTGCTGAAAGTCTGTCAGAAGTGATGTTCAAATTCACCAATCTCATCATGTATTTTGCACCAATTGGCGTAGGTGCAGCTATGGCTTACACTGTTGGGCACTTGGGCGTAGATATCTTGAAAAACTTATTCATGCTCTTGGGTTCGTTATATATTGCACTAATCGTTTTCGTGCTCTTGATTTTTGTGCCAATAATGATTTTCCTTAAAATCCCAATTAAGAAATTCATCCAGGCCGTAAAAGAACCAGTTTCCATCGCCTTTGCAACCACAAGTTCTGATGCTGCTTTGCCAAAAGCAATGAGCAATATGGAGCGATTTGGCGTTCCACGTAAAATTGTTTCTTTCGTAATACCAACAGGTTACAGTTTTAATTTAGATGGTACTTCGTTGTATTTGTCATTAGCTTCTATCTTTGTGGCGCAAGCTGCCGGCATGGATTTAAGTGTTGGCCAGCAATTGGCAATTGCATTTACCTTAATGATTACCTCTAAAGGAGTTGCAGCTGTACCAAGAGCATCGTTAATTGTACTTATCGCAACGGCCGAGCAATTCGGTTTACCAGTGTTTATCATTGCTGCAATTTTAGGTATAGACGAGCTAATGGATATGGCTAGAACTTCGGTAAATGTAATAGGTAACTGTTTAGCAACGGTGGTTATTGCCAAGTGGGAAGGGGAGTTTGACGAGCAAGCTCCAGAGAAATTTATAGCCGATTAATACATTATGAGTTCCAGAGCTAAGAAGATTTTTTTAATATTAAGTGTGGTAGTTCCTTTTGTGATCTACGGTGCCATTTATTATGCACCAATGATTAGGAATGCACCATTTCAAGAAAAATATTTTGTATCCTTAGAGTACAGCTGGGGAACTGGTGAAAAATTAGAAAACAGCTATAATTCGGCTACTGGCGAGTTTAAATATCTCGATAAAAAAGACTCGCTCATCAACAGCAATATTAAACTTAGTGTAAGAGATATCAAATACTTAGATAGCATAGCCGATGTGCAGGGCTTTTGGAACTTGCCAAGTATTGTAGCCAACAATCAAGACGATCTTAAAGATCCTCGTAAACTACGTTATGTTATCAAGTTCAATTACAAAAAAAAATCCAAGGAAGTAACTTATCTGCCTAGTTTTAGTGGCAATGAGAGAATGAAAGGTGCGGCAAGTAAAATGCAAAAGGAAATAGAATTAACGCTGATAGATAAGGAGAACGAAGCAAAATAATGAATGCTAAGCAGAAAATGATTTTAAAGCTTGCTGCGGTAGCATTTATTGTTGTTGTGGGCGGTTACTACATCATGAAAGTGCGCAGTGGAGGCGAAAAAGCGGCATCTTTTGTAAGTTTAACCTACAAATGGGGCATGGGCGATACTTTGCAAAACAGCTACAATTCTAAAACTGGCGACTATCAGTTTTTAGATAAAAGCGATCAATTGGTGAAGGTTAATTTCAAGCTCAGAACCAATAACATCATTTTCTTGCACAGCAAAATTAATCAAGGAGATTTACTGCAAGTTCCAGATACAATTGCCAATCCGCAAGCTAATTTAAAAGATCCAAAAGTGTTGCGTTACGAATTTCAGTTTGTTTACGACGACACCACCAAAAATATCGTCTACCTCACCAATTATGATAAAGATCCAATCATAGCAGATAAGGCTAGCGCACTGCAAAAAGTAGTTCAACAAATCATAACCGAAGCCGAAGACCGCTTTGTAAGTAAATAATTTAATTTTTTTTGAAAAGCAGTTTCCCTGCTGCTATCTCCCGAAAGTCCCGCTTTTTCGCTATAATCTTTTTGTTTCATCCCTATCTGCTCACTGTCATGCTGAGTTTATCGAAGCATCTATGCAGTCCCGTCAACCACAACAAAAAGTATTTCCGCTTCAATCGGGTTTAATAATCAAAGTCTGTTTTTTCAAACTTACATTCCCAAGAAAAACGCTTCTTGCTCCTTCGCTAAATTAACGCTGGCAATAATCTACGTTAGTTAATTTATACTTAAAATGCTGCCGTAAAGCCAATTCAGCTGCCTCTGTAACATTCCCAACTACCTTATTGTTAAAATTCTCAGAAAAATTTGGTTCGTAATATTATTTGTATAAATTTGGTCAACCAAATATTGGTCAACCAAATTTATCCTTTGTATGAATAAGCAAAATCTGCTTTATATCGTATGCATCTGTTTTTTAGGATGTGCTTGCAGCAAACAAAAATCTACACCTGTAGAAAAGGAAGTAATTGCTGGCAACGGTAGTCAGACGAATAATACCGACGGCACCACCTTAAGCGCTAATGGTACTACAGATACTTATCAGTTGATCAACAGTTTGTTTGGCGGTACGGGCGATGTTATTGAAGCTCCAGATTGTAGCCACGCATCTTTTGGCAAGCACATCACCCAAGTTTACGACAACGATTTGAAACGTCAGGTTTTTGCTTTCCATATTCATCTCACACCTGATAATGATAAATGTGAAAATTCGGATAGACAACGTAACGAGATCAAGACTTATGATAAATCTCCAGAAAGTTTAAAGGCCAGCAAAGACGAAAAAGTACTCTACAAATGGAAGTTTAAGCTCGATGCAAACTTTAAACCATCAAGTGATTTTACCCACATTCATCAGTTAAAGCCAATAGATGGTGATAATCAATTACCGATCATTACGCTTACACCGAGATACAGGGCAAGCGGAGATGTCATGCAAGTAATTCATACGGGAGAAACCGACGCTACTTCGCAAAAGTATATTGTGCAAATCCCTCTGGCCGATTTTAAAGGAAATTGGGTAGAGGTAATAGAAAGAGCTACTTTTTCTTTTGATGGTAAGTACGAAATCCAAATCAATAGAATTAGCGATGGCAAGCTGCTCGTAAAGCAAGCCTTCACCAATATAGAAATGTGGCGTAAAAACTCTACCAGTTGTCGTCCAAAATGGGGCATTTATAGAAGAACCCTACAACCAGACATGTTGCGTGACGAAACCGTTTGGTTCAACGATTTTAATATTACCGAATACTAAACTTAACCTTTAAAATATGATCAGGAAATTTTTTGTACCATGCACTCTCGCAATTCTTTTTTCGGCTAATACAGTTCTTGCACAGCAAGCTGCACCAGTAATTAATTATGATTTTGGAGATAAAGAAGCTTCGTTCAATCCAAATCCAGGGGCGTCGTCAACTTCTTTTTTGCCAAAAATTACCACTGTTAAAGGCGTTAAAGTAAGGGTGCGCACAGCATCTGATGGTACAGGTGCTTTCAACTTAGTGAAAAGTGGCGCTGCTTTTATTAAAGGTACAGGTTTAGAAGTAGTAGCAGGAACAACTACCAGCAAGTTTTCTATGTACAATCTAGCGCTTGAGACAGTATCGAAAACCCGTTTCAACATCAAAATAGATGCAGCCAATGCTGGCCAGTGGGTTTTTGCTAACGGTACATCAGAAAATTCCGATGACTTGTTTCAAGGCAACGGCGGTATCAAAGAAACCTCAACAGAAATTTTTGCTGGGTTAAGATGGAATTTATCGGCAGCAGAGCAAATCAATTTTTACACTCGCAATGGTGCTAAATGGGCTTCTGTAAAAGGAGTTTCATTTCTTAAAAACACCGATTATTTAATTGAAGTGTACAGCAACAACAGCGCAGAAGCTAAAAAATATGCTAAAGAGGGCGATCAGAGCATAACTGCCGGAACCTACCACGTTTGGGTAAATGGTAAGCGTGTAGCTGGCGAATTTGTATCTGGCGGATTGGAAGCAGGCAAAAATCTAAGTGGTTTCATCATTTACGGTGTAACTCCAAAAGGTAACGATACCATGGCAAAAGCTTGGTTAGACAATCTAGAAATCAATCCAGACCTATAAAATAAAAAAACTAATGGGAGAGTTTACAAAGCTCTCCCCAACCTATAACCTAATATTTAATCCGTATGAAAAGAATTTTACTATTAATGATTTTTAGCTGCTTTGCGGCAGTTGGTTTTGCTCAAAATACCTATTATTGGGTTGGTGGAAGTACATCGGGCTCTTTGGGGGGGACGAATTGGAGTTTAACTCCTGGCGGAACCGCAGTATCTAGAAATAATACAGGCGATATCCTTATTTTCGATAATGTAACGGTTGCTTTTTCTATTGGCAGCGTAACTATCGGTAAACTGCAATTGCAAAATGGTGCCGATGTAAGTTTTGTCCGTAACTCTAATTCAGGAACAAGTACTTTAACCTTAAATAATGGATCTGGTGTGGGGTTACAGGTGAGTGGTAATAGCAAGTTGAGAGTTATTGACGGTACGGGAGGAAATTTCGTAGTAGCTTTAGCTGGTGGTAGCACCGGTAGCGTAGATAATAGTGAGGTGTTTGTACAAGGCGCAGCTTGGTCATCAACTAATAACGGCACACAACGAATTGCAGTACCTGCAGGTAGTACGTTAACCTTTTCTAATTCGAGTAAGTGTTATGTAAATGTTATAAATCAATATCCATTCAGTAATACAGCAAATTCAGGATCTAAATCTGTCATATTTAATTCAGGTACTTCTCTCATTTATCAAGGAGGAAGAAGTCCGTTTGGTGACACGGGATCTGGTTATGTTGCTGATTTGAAGTCTGGTAGTAATTTTATCCTTGAAGCTGCTAATGCATCTAACGGCTTTTTTAGTGAAAAAAACTTCGGTAATGTAACGGTTAGAAATAATGCTACAATTACGCTAAACGAGAATTTTATAGGCATAGAGAACTTAAACATAGAAAATGCATCAACCTTTTTGTTAAATGCCTCTGGACCATCGCCTGTTTCTGGTAATATTGTTAATAATGGCATTTTGGGTACTTCTGGTTCTGGATCATCTAATTTAATGATGTTGGGAGTGAATCCTCAAAGTATTTCAGGAGGAGGCACTTTTAATTTAGGCGCATTATCCATCGCATCAGATGCTAATGTATCCTTAAAATCCTCAGTAAATTTAGGGGGTAGCTTAATTTCTTACATTTATGGAAAGCTAGACTTAGAGGGTAATCAAATTGTTGGAAATGGTATTGCAACAAACACGGGAAGGGTGCAGTTTAGATCTCCGGTAAATACATCTACAACTGCTGCAACTATTGTCAATGGTAGTAATGTAATTACTTTCGACGAAGTTAGCGATTACAATGCATTAACTGTTGCTCCAGGAATGTTAATTACAGGTGGTCAAATTCCAGCAAATACCTATGCTATTGGTACGTCAAGTTCGGGATCAATTACTTTATCGAAACCTGCAACTGGAGATGGTAATGCAATAGCTGTAATAGGAAATACTCCAGTGTTAAGTGTTGCAAATTCTGCTGGTATAGATGGAGGTTTCAACATAAATTCAAACGGATCGTTAACTATATCTACTGGTACCCATGTAATATTTAACGCTGCTACTACTGCTCCATTTTCTACCATTTCTGGTAATATACTAGGCGATGTAACTTTTAACGCAGCAGCTACCACTAATAAAAATATCACGATTAACGGGAAACTAACATTAACTAACGGTAAATTAACCGTAATTGAAGCTGATGTAGTAACTGTAGAACCAACAGGAGCTTTTAACGGAACGTTTAATAGCACATCTTATATCGCTACCCAAGCAAACGCCACAACTGGCGCTGTTGGCACATTAAAAGTAAATGGCTTAACTACTTCAACTTTAATCCCAGTAGGTACTGCAACACACTATACCCCGGTAACTTTAGCGGCAACAGCAGCTTCATCTTTTGATATCAATGTGTTCGAAGGTGCAACTGCTGATGCAACTCCAAACGGAACTGCCTTAACAGCTGCTCAAAAAGCCAGAATGGTAGATGCAGTTTGGAACATCAACCGTACTGCTGGTACTGGAAATGTAGATGTAACCTTAGGCTGGGACAATACTTTAGAAGGTGCTGATTTCGCAAGTTTCACCAACGCACAAATTGGCATTGCTGGTTATAGCGGTACAGCTTACAATACATTCGCAGGTGTTGGAAATGCAGCAGCAAATACAGCTACTTTAAGCACAAGCACACTCTCTCCATTTATAGTGGGAGAGGTTAACACTACTTTGCCATTAACATTAATCAGTTTTACTGCTAAAGAAAGCTTAAACAGCGTGAAATTAGATTGGAGAACTACAGACGAAGTTAATTTGAAGCATTATTTACTTCAGCATAAAGTAGGAGATAATTTCGTAGCAATCCAAACTGTACCGGCCAACAATAAAGTTGGAATTTTTAACTACAGTTATACGCACCTAAATCCATTGGCTGGTGTAAATTACTATCGTTTAGTTGGTGTAGATTTAGATGGCACAACTCACGAAAGTGAAATTAAAGTGGTAAACGTAGCAGTAAATAAAATAGCTGTTTATCCAAATCCAGTAAGTCAAAAAAGCATCAACGTTACTGGAGTGGTTAAAGGCGATGTAATTAAATTATTTAACATTCAAGGGCAAGTAATTGCTTCTAAAACAGCAAGCGGTAATCAAGTTTTAGAGATCGATGTTCAAAATATTCAAGCAGGAACTTATATCTTGTCAATTGAAAACGCTGGGAAAATTACAAGCACTAAAAAGGTAATTAAAATATAGTACATGCTTTAACTTAGGGTTAACTGAAATAAAATGAACAAACACTCAAAAGTATTATTAGCACTAGGTTTATTTTTAGCCATCTCGGCTGATGTTGTCGCTAAGGTGAAACTTCCGCAAATTTTTGGAAGCAATATGGTGTTGCAACGGGACAAGCCTATCACTTTGTGGGGATGGGCAAACCCTGGAGAAAAAGTAAATGCCAATTTTAAAGGTGCCAATTACAATACCCAAGCCAATGAGCAAGGAAAATGGCAACTAGAAATGAAAGCAGCATCAGCAGGTGGCCCATACACTTTAACGGTTAACGAGCTAAACTTAGAGAATATACTTTTGGGTGATGTTTTTCTTTGCAGCGGGCAAAGTAACATGGCTTTCTTATTGATGAAGGCAGATAGCGGAGAGAAAGATATCGAGAATTCAAACAATCTGAACATTAGGGTTTTTAATGTAAATAGAGATATCGAATTTCAGCCATTGGATGATTTAACGAAAAAAACGCCTTGGCAGGTTTCTGGCCCAAAAACGATAAGCAAATTTTCGGCAGTGGCTTATTACATGGGACGAAAATTGCAAAAAGAGCTCAATGTACCTATCGGTTTAATTAATAGCTCTTATGGTGGTACAGTGATAGAAGGTTTTATGAGTGCGCCATCTTTAGATACCATTCAGAGGTTAAAACCAGTACTTAATCAAATTGGTGATAAAAACCAGAAACAATACATTTCGGCAAAAGTAGCGGAGTTAGAAAAAATACATGGTAAGTTAAATCAATACGCTAATAATGAGGTGCTTTGGGATACCGTTAGTCCAACTATTCCGGCTTATTCAAAAGCTTGGGCAACCATGAAATTACCAACCTTGTGGGAAAAAGCAGGTTTGCCTAACGTTGATGGTGTAATCTGGTTTTACAAGGAATTGAATTTAAGCAGTGCTGATATCCAAAAAGATGGGTTTTTAAGCTTGGGCAGAATTGCAGACCAAAGCGTAGTTTTCTTTAATGATGTGAAGTTAGGCTCATCACCCGATAGCCGTGATTTAATTAGAGAGTTTAATATTTCAAAAGATCTACTCAAAGTAGGATTGAATAAAATTATTGTTCGTGTAGCTAACAAAGGTAGAAATGGCGGTATTTGGGGCCCGCAAAGCAAAATGCTTTTCAAATCGGGCAATAACAATAAAATAGCTATTGACGGCGATTGGGCTTACAAAATACAAGAAATAAATATTGCCGTTCACCCCAATGATGTTTCTTCTTCAGTTTATAACGCAATGATTAGCCCGCTAAAAAGCATGCAATACAAAGCGGTCATTTGGTATCAGGGCGAAAGCAATGCCAATTGGGCAGATGAATATGAGGGGTTATTGAAAAACTTAATCAAAGATTGGAGAAAGAATTTTAACCAACCACAATTGCCTTTTGTGATTGTACAATTGCCAAATTATAAGAAAGTGCCAACTGCGCCAGAAGTAAATGCAACTTGGGCGCTGTTAAGAGAAGGGCAGGAGAAAGCTGCACGCCAAGCTAATGTAGGTTTGGTGAATATTATTGATTTAGGTTTGGCACACGATATTCATCCAACGGATAAATTTCCAGTTGGCGAACGTGTAGCGGCTAAAGTATCGCAATTGGTTTACGGACAAAAAGTAACTGCCGATGGACCTGTTTTCAGATCAATGAAAGTTCAGGGAGGTAAAGCCATCATCTCATTTGATTATGCAGAAGCTTTAGTAGTTAATAAAAATGCACCACGTTCTAATTTTATCATCGCTGGAAAAGATAAAAAATTTGTTTGGGCACAAGCTAAAGTAGTAGGAAATACCGTACAAGTTTGGAGCGATGAGGTAAAAGAACCAATAGCTGTACGCTATGCTTGGGCTGATAATCCGGGTGATAATTATTTGTCGAACGCTGCAAGTCTGCCAATGCGACCGTTTAGAACAGATAATTGGAAGATTGATTTAGAGGTAATTCCTAGATAATTTCATTTAAATTCGAAATAAATTTTAAATACCCAATTGAATGTTTATTTTTGGTAAACCAATTAATTGGTCGACCAAATAGAAAGCCAAAAGATGAAGTCATTAATAGAAAATATTACCGCCATACAAGTTGAGTCGCCAGTTGACAAAATTATAGGACAATTAAAGCAATTGATTGTATCAGGTCAGTTAAAGCCTGGAGACAGATTGCCAGCAGAAAGAGTGCTTTCTGAAAGATTTGGTTTAGGAAGAAGCTATATCCGCGAAGCGATTTTAAAATTGGAGTTTTATGGTTTGTTGAAAACAAATCCACAAAGTGGAACGTACGTGGCAGGCTTAAGCATCAACGTAATCGACAATATCATTTCAGATATCATTAAGTTTAATAAGGATGATTTTAATGCTTTGATCGAAGCACGATATCATTTAGAGTTAAATGCCGTTAAATTGGCTGCAGAACGTAGAACTGGTGAGGATTTGGAAAGCATCAAATCTGCAATGGAAGATTATGAGAAAAAGGCAAGTATGGGCGGAGATGCGGTAGAGGAGGATATGGTTTTTCATATCAAAGTAGCAAAGGCAACTAAAAACTCAGTAATAGAGTCAATGATTTTGATCTTAGTTCCAGACTTGATTAAGAACATTGTACAGAATAAAATATGTGGAGATAACAGAGCTAAAACTGCAATAGAAGAACATAGGATGATTTATGCCGCTATCGAAGCGCAAGATATGTCTAAAGCTGAAGAGGCAATGGCAAGTCACCTTGATGAGATATGGCAAATTAGTAAAGCAGGTTTTGCAGCACAAAATATAATCAACGAAGCAGAAGTATAATTCGAGAAAATAGGGCAACCCTAGCTTAATCAATTAAATATAATTTACAGCGTATGAACTACTTAAAAAAAGTGGTATTAGTAACTTTTTGTGCCTTTTTTAGCGTGTCGTTAATGGCTCAAACACATCCAAGCCTAATGCTTACCAAAGCAAATGTAGCGGCTGTGCGTAAAGGAGTGGCTACTTACCCGCTTTTGCGTCAATCTTATCAAACTGTTAAAAATGCAGCCGATAAAGCTTTGGCGGCACCTATAGTAGTGCCTATACCTAAAGATGGTGGCGGCGGTTATACGCACGAACAACACAAGAAAAACTACAGTAACATGCTCAATGCTGCTACTGCTTATCAAATATCTGGAGAAAAGAAATATGCAGATTACGTGAAAAACGTACTGTTAAATTATGCTTCGCAATATGAAAAATGGCCTTTGCATCCAAAAAGAAAAAGTGAGGATGATGGAGGTCGTATTTTTTGGCAAAGCTTAAACGACTTTGTATGGCAAATTTATACCATACAGGCTTATGATTTGGTTTATGACGGTTTGCCTGCAACTGACAGGAAGACCATTGAAGAAAAATTGTTCGTGCCTATCTTAAAGTTTTTTACTGAAGATAGGTACGACGTCTTCAACAAAATTCACAATCATGGTACTTGGAATTTGGCCGCAGTAGGGATTACTGGCTACGTGTTGAACAAAAAGGAATATGTAGAAACGGCAATTAACGGTTCTAAGAAAGACGGAAAAACGGGTTATTTGGCACAGATCAACCAATTGTTTTCGCCAGACGGTTACTATATGGAAGGTCCTTATTACCAACGTTATGCTTTGTTGCCATTCGTTTTATTCGCAAAGGCAATTAACAATTACGAGCCATCACGCAAAATTTTCGAATATCGTGATCAACTGCTTTCAAAGGCAATCCAGACTTCATTGCAAACGTCTTATACTGATAAAACTTTCTTCCCAATTAATGATGCCATTAAAGATAAAACCTACGAGTCTATTGAGTTGGTTTACGGTGTGAATTTGGCTTACGCCGATATTAAACCAGAGGTAGATTTATTGGATATCGCTAGGCAGCAAAACCGTGTAATTGTTTCTGACGCAGGTTTAAAAGTAGCTGCAGATTTAGCTGCAGGTAAGGCTGTGCCATTCAAATATCAAACCTTGTTTATTAAGGATGGCGCAAAAGGCGAGGACGGTGGTTTGGGTATTCTACGCAGCGGACCAAACACAGACCAACAAGCAGTATTAATGAAAGCTGCTTCACAAGGTATGGGACATGGTCACTTCGATAGATTGGGTTTGTTGTTTTACGATAATACTACAGAGATTTTCCCTGATTATGGTGCTGCAAGGTTTTTAAATATCGATACAAAAAATGGCGGTGGTTACTTGCCAGAGAACAATACTTTTGCAAAACAGACAGTAGCTCACAACGCATTAGTAGTAGATCAAACCTCACATTTTAACGCTAAAGTTGGTCCGGCAGACAAAACTAGTCCAACGTTATTGCACTTTTCTAACCAACCGAATTTAAAAGTGGTTAGTGCCAAAGAGGCTAAAGCTTACGCTGATGTAACTATGATTAGAACATCTGCTCTGGTAAAAGTTGATGGCTTAGAAAAACCATTGTTAATTGATGTTGTACAAGCGCAATCTGCAAAAAGTCATCAATACGATTTACCTTTCTGGTACAAAGGTCAGTTGGTAAATACTTCATTTCCTGTTGCCGCAAAAACTGATGGTTTAACTGCTTTGGGAACGAAAAATGGTTATCAGCACCTTTGGTTAAATGCAAGTAATAAACTAGACGATAAAGCTGGAATGGTAGGTTTATTGAACAAAAACCGTTTTTATACCACTCATTTCGTGTCAGATAATCCTTTAGAAGTGAAGTTGATATCCATTGGCGCTAATGACCCAGAGATGAATTTAGTAGACGGAAAAGCATTCATGTTGAGCGGTAATGGTCAAAATCAAACTTTTGCCAGTATTACAGAAACTCATGGTGGTACAGACCCAATCAACGAAACGGTATCATCGGCATTGCCATCAATTAGCGAGTTAAAAATCGTGAAGTCTGATGCACAACAAACAGTACTGAGTTTCAAATTGAATGACAAAATCTACACTTATCAAATTAACTATACAGACAAACAGAATTATATTTCTTTTAAATAGGCACAGATATCAGTTAACCGATTTAAACAAATAGACAATTAAACAACATTAAGATATGCAAAGCGAATTATTTCAAATAGAAACAGAAACAACTTGGGAAGATTTAGGTAACGGCGTACAGCGTAAAATCTACGGACACGATGATAAAATCATGTTGGTAAAAGCAAAGTTCGAAGCTGGAGCTGTTGGTCAATTACACGAGCACTACCATGTACAAGTAACTTATGTAGAAAGTGGTGTTTTCGAAATGACGATTGGTGATGAGAAAAGGATTATCAGAAAAGGTGATGGTTACTATGTGCCACCTCACGCTGTACACGGTTGCGTATGTGTAGAGCCAGGTGTTTTAATTGATGTTTTCGCTCCTCATAGAGAAGATTTTATTAAGTAGTATAGTTTAATAGCTGGAAGTATTGCTTCGCAAAGCTGGCAATGACGAAAATAGGAACGTCATTGCGAACTGAAGGGCTAGGATTAGCGGGGCGTGAAGCAATCTATCATTTAGGGAATTGAACTATAATTAAAGTAATCAAACATGAAAAAATTAATCATCAGCTGCTTCTTAATAGCGGCAGTGAGTTTTACTCAAGCACAGGAAACTGCAGAGGTTAAAAAAGTTGCTTATCCAACTGGATTTTCTGAGCAATTAAACGTGGTTTACACTAAAGTTGGCGATTGGGAAGGCAAAATGGATTTGTACTTAGCACCAAAAGAAAAAGGACCATCTCCAATAGTAATTAACATTCATGGTGGTGGTTTCAATAAAGGGAACAAAGAGTCGCAAACTGGCTTTAACAGTTTCTTTAAAAATGGCTATTCGGTTGCAAATATCGCTTATCGTTTAGTGCAAGTTGCCCCAGCACCTGCTGCGGTAGAAGATACGCGTTGTGCTTTAATTTATCTGATCAAAAATGCGAAGTCATTAAACATCGATCCAAATAGAATAGTAATTATGGGTGGTTCTGCTGGCGGTCACTTGGCTTTGATGGGTGGTTTATTAGGTAACGACAACAAGTTTGATGGCAATTGCTCAGGTGTGAAAGATATAAAAGTCGCTGCTATCATTGATAAATATGGTATTACACACATTGGTGGATGGGCAAGTCGCTCGGCTACTTGGTGGTTAGGTGATAAAGCTAAGGACCAAAAATTTATCGAGTCGGTTTCTCCGTTATTTCAAGTGAAAAAAACTAGTCCACCGGTATTTATTGTGCATGGCGATGCTGATCCAGTGGTTGCTTACCAACAATCGGTAGACTTGAAGAAAAAATTAGATGAATTCGGGATCAAAAACGAATTTATGACGATAGAAGGTGGCGAGCATGGTAAATTTCCTAAAGAGAAAAACTCTGAATTGAACGCGGCTATCATCAATTTCTTAAAAGAATTAGGCATTCATAAATAGGCTACACGCTTTAAATGAAAAAGATCTTCAATATATATTTGGTTATGGCTGCTATTGCGATCTCAACTTTTGGGATGGGATATGCAATACAGCCTTTTTTAACAACATCAAAACCAATTATTGTAGCGAATAGTACTCAGCTAAAAAAGGCCTTAGCTACGGCTAAACCTGGAGATTCTATAATTTTAAAAGACGGGGTTTACGAAGGAAAATTTATTATTGAAGCAACTGCAAGTGGTACAAAAAAAGAATCTATTGTGCTTATAGGAAGTAGAAATGCCATTTTAGATGCTGGAAGTACAGAAACAGGTTATGTGCTATCACTAAAAGCAAATTATTGGAAACTGAAAGGTTTTACAGTGCAAAACGGCTTGAAAGGTATTGTGGCCGATGGTGCTAGTTATAATATCATCGACGGTATTTTCGTCACTCAATTGGGTGAAGAAGGAATTCATTTCAGAACTTTCAGCAAACATAACATCGTTAAAAACTCTGAAGTAACGCACACAGGTAAAAAACGGCCAGGTTACGGCGAGGCGATTTACATCGGCTCTGCCTACAGCAATTGGGCTAAATACACTAACGGCGAACCAGACAAATGCGATTCTAACCAAGTGCTAAATAATAAACTAGGTCCTTTCGTAACTGCCGAATGTATTGATGTAAAAGAAGGTACAATTGGTGGGATTATTAGAGGAAACACTTTTGAAGCGCAGGGAATTAGTGGAGAGAATAGTGCAGACAGCTGGATGGACATCAAAGGAAATCATTACCTGATTGAAAATAACACAGGGAACAATACACAGCCATCAGTTCTAAAAGACGGTTACCAAGTGAACTGTGCTTATGAAGGATGGGGATCTTATAACAAGTTTAAAAACAACATCAGCAATGTAAATGCTGACGGCTACGGGATAAATATCAAACTGAAAAGTAGTAAGGGAGAAGCAGTTGGAAATGACGTTTATGCTGATAATAAAGTAGTAAATGCTGCAAAAGGCATTACAAATATCGAACTGAAAAAAAATAAAATATGAAAGTAAAAGGCTTAAGGTGGTGGATCATTGCCCTTATTGGACTTGCAACTGTAATCAATTATATAGATAGAAGTGCTATTAACATTCTTTGGCCTTATATCTACACAGAATTTGGTATTGCCGAAGCAGATAATAAAAGTGCTTTAGCGTTAATTACCACTTTCTTCATGATCGCTTATGCTTTAGGGCAAACTTTTACCGGTAAACTGATGGATGCCATAGGTACTCGTTTGGGGATGACGATATCGATTATTGGTTGGAGTATTTCTATTGCTCTGCATGCGTTTGCAAAGTCATTGCTTTCTTTCAATATTTTCAGGTTTATGTTGGGTTTCAGCGAAGCTGGAAACTGGCCGGGAGCTACCAAAAGTAATGCAGAATGGTTTCCTGCTAAAGAAAGAGGAATTGCACAAGGTATTTTCGGAGCTGGAGCATCCTTAGGTTCGGTAGTTTCTGCACCTATTATAGCGGCACTTTATCTTATTTTCGGTTGGAAAATGACCTTTGTGCTAATTGCAGTTCTGGGTTTCATCTGGATTATTCCGTGGTTATACATCAATAAAGCTACACCAGATAAGCACCCGTGGATTACAGAAGAAGAACGTAACCATATTTTGGGTAAACAAGATACAGCTGCTGTAGAAGAAGTAAAGGAAGAAGCTCCGGCATTAACTTGGAGAGAGCTTTTAAAAATCAGAAATACTTGGGGTATCATCACTGGCAGGTTCTTTATCGACCCAGTTTGGTGGTTATTCGTAACCTGGTTGCCAACTTTCCTGAAAGAACAATTTATGTTCGATATCAAGCAAATTGGTGCTTTTACCTGGGTACCTTATCTATTTGCAGCTATCGGAAGTTTAGTTGGCGGGTATCATGCTTCGGTTCAAATCAGAAAAGGAGTTGCTGCAACAAAAGCTCGTAAAAATGCCATTGCTGTAGGTAGTGTAATCATGTTAACAGCTTTGGTTGCTATCGTTTATCAGCTAGATAGCTTAAAAGAAACGCCAATGTTTGCTATGGTTTTAATTGGTTGTACTTTATTTGGTTTCCAATACCTAGTCGGCAATATCCAAACACTTCCAAGCGATTATTTTAATGGTAAAAACGTAGGGACCGTAGCCGGAATGGGCGGTACAGCAGCAGTTGCTGGTACTTTATTAACTACTTGGGCAGTTCCTGTAATTACACAAACGAGTTATGTGTCATTCTTTGTGTTGGCAGCCGTGTTGGTGCCAGTGTCATGGTTGTGCATTAAATATATTTCATCAAAAAAATAAAATGAGTTTGGTGGGGACGCTAAGCTCTAAGCATAGAGAGATTTTACAGAGATGCTATTTGGTTAATGATTATTTCCATGTTGGCGAGGACGCCAACATAAGAAATCTCTAGTGTTGGCGTCCTCGCCAACACTTAAAACGGTGTATCCATCAAAGAATATTTTTTTTAAAGACTTACAAATAAAAAATTAAATACTATAGATTATGCGTTTAAAAAACAAAGTTGCGATAGTTTCTGGAGGTGCTAGAGACATAGGTAGGGCGGTTTCTTTACAATTGGCAAAAGAAGGAGCTAAAGTTGTGATCAACTACTTCGATAGCAAAGAACAAGCAGATGAAACCTTGAAGTTAATACAAGAGGCGGGAGGCGAAGGTATTGTTGTACAAGCTGATATGACTAAAGCAGTCGAAGTGGAAGCTTTAGTGGCAGAAGCGAGAAAGGCTTTTGGTGATGAAATTAATGTACTTGTTAACGTTGTAGGTGGTTTAGTGGCTCGCAAAACAACTGCAGAAATGGATGAAGATTTCTGGGATTTTGTAATGAACGTAAACTTGAAATCTGTTTTCTTGGGAGTTAAAGCAGTTTCTCCGTTTATGCCTTCGGGTTCTTCAATCGTTAACTTTTCATCATTAGCTGCTAGAGATGGTGGTGGTCCGGGTGCAAGTGCTTATGCAACATCTAAAGGTGCCGTAATGACTTACACCAGAGCATTGGCGAAAGAATTTGGACCAAAAGGCATTCGTGTGAACGCTTTGGCTCCAGGTATGATCTCTACTACCTTTCACGATACTTTTACAAAATCTGAAGTGAGAACTAATGTTGCAAATGCTACGGCACTGAAAAGAGAGGGTGATGCGAAAGAAGTTGCTGATGTGGTAGCTTACTTAGCTTCTGATGAGTCGAGTTTCCTAACTGGAAATAATATCGATATCAACGGTGGGTTAGCATTCTCTTAAGCAAAGGTACAATACGCTATTCAGTAATTAAGTTTTAGTTACCGCATAGCGGATTAATAACTCAAGAAAGGGGATGTTCAAAAAGGATTTCCTTAAAATACATCCCCTTTTACGATAAACCTGAGTGTTCGGAAGACCAATAAAACAATATCCTTTAAACAAAACCCAATTAACTAGTGAACAAATGAGCTAGTTAACCTATAAACCAAACTAACCAAAAAGAAACTCCATCCGTTTAGGCGAAATCAGCATTTAATCATCGTTAGAATTAATTTTTACAAATAGTTCTACTATTCTTTTTGATTACAAATAATAATGATATATTTGGTCTACCAATTTTTGGTCTACCAATTATTGAGTGTGATTTTCGAGATTGCACAACATTAACCAACATATAAACCTAATTTGCTATGACATTGAAAAGATGTATCAGCAACGCTACATTTTTATTGCTCTGTTTATTTGCTTTAGCTGCAAATGCACAAACGGTAAAAATAAAAGGTGTTGTCAAATCTGAGGATGGACAGGGGATACCTGGTGTTTCTGTAACTGTTAAGGATACCAATAAAGGTGTTTCTACCAACGAAAAAGGAGAATACGAAATCTCTGTTCAGAAAGGGAAAATTCTAGAATTTAAATCGCTAGGCTATAAAATACATTTACAAGGAGTGGCTAATGCTACTACTATTAATGTTACGTTGCAAGATGATGTAAGTTCGATGAACGAAGTTGTAGTAGTAGGTTATGGTACCCAAAAGAAATCTACCGTAAGCTCTGCTGTTAGTAAATTGGAGAACAAGAATTTAGACGAGATCCCAACTTCGAGGTTAGATAACGCATTAATTGGTAAAATAGCAGGTTTAACCGTTCAAAATAATACTTCAGAAGCCGGTGCTGATCCAACTTTACGTGTGCGTGGTGCAAGTTCGATCAATGCCAATGCAGAGCCGTTGGTTGTAGTAGACGGACACCCGATAGCAGATGGTTTGGCTTTCATCAATCCTTATGATGTAGAGTCTATTGAAGTGTTGAAAGATGCAGCTTCTTCTGCTATTTACGGTTCAAGGGGAGCTAATGGGGTAATCTTGGTAACTACCAAAAAAGGTATCGCAGATAAACCAAAATTCTCAGTAAAATCATTCTACGGACTTAAAGAAGCTTACGAGGTTTACCCAATTTTAACTACAACTCAATACACAGAATTACTTTTTGCAGAAGCTAAATTGAGGGAGAATGACCCAAGTGTACCAGCAAATGCAAAAAATATTATTAACGCCAACGAAAGAGCGGCTTACATTATTGAAAATCAAATTAGTGGGTCGCCAACAGATTGGCAACAAGAAACTTTACGAAATGCAGGCATTTATAACTTACAGTTAAATGTGGCTGGCGGTAAAAAAGATTTAAGATACTACGTTTCTGGAAACTTGCAGCAAGACCAGGGTGTGATGAAAGATAGTGAGAACAACAAGGGAAATATCCGTGTGAAATTGGATGTTAACCTTTCACCAAAATTGATGTTAAATGTTAATATCAACCCAACTTACACTAAAGTTCAACGTCCGGCGCAAAACTTTACCAACTATTACAGGTTTCCTTCTTTCTTGCCAGTTTTTCATTCGGCATTTACTTCGGCTTTCGTAAATCAAAATGCACAATGGGCAAATCTAAGATCGGGAGATTGGGCACAGGCACGTCATTTTACCAATCTTAATTATGCAGGTACCATGCCAGATGGCTCATTTTGGCAAAGTACTGGTGCAGTTTCTCCGTTTTCTTCAACTAACAACACACCTTTATCTCATGCAGAGCGAGAGGATAGATTTCAAGAAAGCTATCGTTTTCAATCAGGTACAGATTTAACATACAACCCTACTAAAAACCTATCTTTCAAAAGTTCTGTAGGTGCCTATTATTTGGCTAGAGAAGATAGAAATTTCATCAGAAGCGAAGCTCGTAAAGATGGAGATATCAACCAAGCAACCATTACTAGTGGTACTACGGTAGATATTTTGTGGGAAAACACCATGAACTACGCTAAAAGCTTCGGTAACCACAACTTTAAAGGTTTGTTAGGTTTCACTATGCAGAGCAATTCTGTTAAAGGCTCGCAGCAAATTGGTTATAATTTCCCATCAGATGACTTTTCTACTTTAAACCAAGCTGCTTATTTTGATCAAGCACCAGCTATCCCTGTAAACGTGAAAACAGGTTTAGTTTCATATTTAGGTCGTATCAATTACGATTACCAAGGTAAATATATTGCAACGGCAAGTTTACGTACAGATGAGAGCTCTATTTTTGGTCCGGGTAATAGAAGAGGATGGTTTCCAGCATTTTCTGCAGGTTGGAACATTGCATCAGAATCTTTCATGAAGGGTTCTAAAAAGTGGTTAGAAAGCTTGAAACTTAGAGCAAGTTATGGTGAGACTGGTAATAACCGCATTACACCATTCTCGTATTTAGATTTATTGTTCAGATCTAATTATGTATTTGGCGAAGGTACAGGTCAAGTTAGTCCAGGTCAATCACCAAATAACTTAGTAACTTTTGGTCCAAACATCACTTGGGAAACTACCAAATCAACTAACATTGGTTTAGACGTTGGCTTGTTCAGAAACAAAATACAGTTAAGTTTAGAGTACTATCGTGCTATCACGGATAATTTATTGTTGCAACAAGCACAACAAGCTATCGCAGGATCTGATTCTTTCTGGACCAACAATGGTAAAATCAAAAATCATGGTTTCGAGGTAGAGTTTACTTCAAGCAACATCAGCAATAAAAACTTTAATTGGACAACTTCACTTAACGTAGCTGCAAACAGAAACAAACTGTTAAAATTAGGTGGCGATGAGCCTTATTTGTTCAATTATGGTGAACGTAGCGAAATCTATGCCTCTATTGTTGGTCAGCCTTATGTACAATTCTTCGGTTACAAAACAGATGGTGTTTGGCTTTCACAAGCAGATGCAGATGCTGCCGTAGCTAGCGGACAAACATCCATCTTACAAAGTTATTACAGAGAAGGTGGTGTGAAGTTAAAAGACATCAACGGCGATAATAAAATTGATTTGAACGACCGTGTCATCATGGGAAATCCATTTCCAGATTTTACTTGGGGCATCACAAATACCATCAGATATAAAAAATTCGATTTAAATATCTTGATGCAAGGTTCGCAAGGTGGTCAGTTAATTAACGGCGATTTGTTTTACAACGAATCAAAGAGACAAAACGAACGCTATATCCAAAACAGGTGGGTTAGTCCAGCTAATCCTGGTGATGGTAAAACACCTTATTTCACCAATGGTATTGCTGCAGATTTACTGCTAACCGATTATGGAGTAGAGAGCGCAACATACGCCTATTTAAGAAATATTATAGTTGGTTATACTTTGCCCGCTAAGGCGCTTAAAAAGTTCAAAGTTTCGAGTTTAAGGCTGTATGCTTCGGTAGATAACGTGTTTTTCATTACTGGAAATTCTTACAGAGGTATTAATCCTGAAGCAAGGTTAACAAGTGCTTCTTACGCCTCACCAGTGGTGGCAGGTTATCAAAGAGGGGGCTTCCCGGTAAACCGTACTTACACTTTTGGTCTCGATTTTAACTTTTAATACCATCAAGTCATGAAACAAATACAAAGAATTTCAACTCGCTTCATCATTTTGGTATCATTAGCGACAGCGCTTGCATCATGTAAAAAACTAATAGATGTAGAGCCGGTATCTAACGAAGCTGCTAAAAATTTCTATAAAAATTATAGAGAGGTGAGTGTTGCCTTGTCGGGATGTTATAACGGCATGCAAGAGCCACTAATTAATGAATGGCAGTTTACAGAATTAAGGTCAGACAATGCCCGTCAGCGTTCGGTTAACAGTACTACCAACGTAAACATGGAGCTTAACGTGCTGAACTTGTACACGGCTGGTCCACAACATCAGCAGATTTACAACTATTGGTTGGCAACTTACAAGAACATCCGCAACGTTAATTATGTACTTAGAAGCTTAGGTGTAAGTTATCAAAACAATCAATTGGTGCTTGGTACGCCTACGGCGGATGTTACAGAGGCGCAGCGCGACGAGTTGGTAGGACAGGCATTGTTTATCAGGGCTTACCATTATTTTAATTTGGTGCGTTTGTTTGGTGGCGTGTTTATTGTAACCGAGCCCTTAGAAGCTTCGCAAGCCCGTAAAATTAACCGTTCATCGGTAAATGATACTTACAATTTAATTACGAAGGATTTAGAAGCAGCAGTGAATTTAGCGAGTGCGAAACCCTACAGTCAAATTACATCCACAGATTTAGGTAGGGCAAACTCATGGTCGGCTAAGGCGCTTTTGGCTAAGGTATATTTGACTTTGCCAGTTCCCCGTGCCGCAGATGCGCTTACTTTATTGAACGATGTAATTGCCAATAGTGGTTATGGTTTAGAAAGTAGTTTTCCTCGTGTGTTCGCTATCAATAACGAAATGAACAGAGAGATTTTATTCGCTGTGCGATACAAAGCTGGTTTAGTGGGCTTGGGTAATCCAATGGCAAATATGTTTGCCCCAGCAAGTAGTGGCGATGCAGTTATTAATGGCGATGGAAACGGATTTAACTATCCTACAACAAGTATTTATGGTGCTTTCGTTACCAACAACGCTAGTTTTTCTGATGCCCGTAGAAGCGTAACGGTATCGATTTATGCCAATAGTACAACACCTTACTACGTAAATAAATTTTTCTCGAAAGTAGTTGTAGCTGGTGATGCTGAAAATGATTTTACGGTGCTGCGTTTTGCAGACGTACTGTTAATGAAAGCCGAAGCACAAGGTTATGATGGTGCGGCTGGAAGTTCTGTGGGTTTGATTAATCAAATTAGAGAGCGTTCTGGTGCTGGAAATTATACTACTGGAAGTTTTACTTCTGCTTTCTACAGATATCCAGCAGCAGGTATTGGCGCAATAGAAAGTGCAGCAGATTTCCAAACCGCATTGTTAAAAGAACGTCGCCTAGAGTTAGCTTTTGAAAATCAACGTTTATTCGATTTGATGAGGTTTGGCCAAGCTGTGGCAACTATGCGAGCGCATTACGATGCCGAATATACTGCTTATTACGGCAGATTTAATCCGGTAATTCCGTTGCCAGTTTTACAAGCTAATGTAAACAATGATAAATTGTTGTTGCCTATACCACAAAGAGAAATTGATACCAATACAGAGATCACAATTCCACAAAATCCAGGATACTAAAAAACTAAACAGATGAAAAAAATCCTAAAACCATTATTGCTTTGCTGTTTGGCTATGGCGATAATAGCTGGTTGTAAGAAAAACGAATTTTCTGATGTTGGAGACGGAACCGTTGAAGCAAAGGAGTACACTTTTAACCGAGCTACCAAAATTTTTGATCTGGGTAGTGAACTTAAAAGTAACATTGCAGCAGCAGAAGGTGTAAAGTTCGTTTACTGTTATTTGCAACGTACCGATAAGCCAGATTCTTTAATTCATGTTACGGATAACAAAGGGGTAATTTCACCTACTTATGAGCTTGTTATCCCAATAACGGCTTTTCCGGTGACCAACATGAGTACGGTAAAAGGAGTGAAAGTGTTGGTTAAACAAGGCAACAACAGCTCTTTGGAAGGTTTCGTGCCTATCAAATATTTTGATCCAGCTTTGCCTCAATTTAGTGCTTTCCCAGCAAGTATCAATGCAGATTTAAATGGTAATCCTACGGCTATTGTAGGTACTATAAAGTCAGAATATGGTATTAAACAAGTTGATATTTTAGATGATTATCAAACTGAAAATACTTACGTTTTGGCAAATAGCATTACTGGAATTGCAAACGTAAAAGAATATGCGTTGAATTACGCTTACAACTATCGTAAGGCAGCCCAACACATCAAAGTAAGAGCAATTGATATCTACGATCAAGTTAATGAATTGATTATCAATATGCCAGTTGATGTGTCTATTTTCAAGCCAAGATTCGAGTTGTTCCCGAGCAGCATAGCTACAACAGCTACGTCGATTGCAGGTCAAATTACTTCGGTAACTGGTTTGAAAAAGGTAGACATCTATGACGACAGAAATGGAACTTACCAACTATTGGGAACAGTTGCTAATCTGAATGGTGTAAAAACCTATAATTACAACGGCGCTTACAGCTTCGCAATGCGAGCCGAGCACGTAAAAATTATAGCCGTTGATACCGAAGATTTGCAGTCTGAACTAATTATTCCAATTAATGCGACATATCTGAGTAAGTTGTACAGGGATGTAACCATGACAGCGCAAACTGCTGGAACAGCTACCATTTTCTTTGATTCTAATGGTACAACTGGAGGCAATTGCGAACTGAGTGCAAGTGAACTTACCATGGCATTTTTGTTCTATGGAACTGGTAATGGACCAACATTCTACGCACCAACCAATACCACTAACGTAGCATCTAACTTTAGATGTAACGGAGCTTCTTGGGTATTGTCAAGACCAGCAGCAGATATGAGAGCAACCAGATTTAGAGTGTTATTGTCTAGTGTAGCAGCAGAAAAACTAGTTTACGATGATTTTGCGAATGGTAACTTAGATGATTTAGCTTCGAGACTTAGTGGTTTAACTATTAGTAGTAGTGGGCCAAGGTTCGATGCTAATTCATCAAGTGCTAGTCTTTTCAATACCAATACAGGTTCAAACTTAATTGCAGTTAGAATTCCTGATGTTGGTAATGCAAACTCATCGAAATTTGCGATTATCCATGTTAAAGAGGTAACTGTTGGAACACCAGTAGGTAACTCAACTATTAAATTTGATATCTATATTCAGAAATAAAAGCTTTTTGGTTTATATGTAAATGATTTGTCGTTTCGGTCGGAATAAAAGAAGGATGTACTTGTTTTAATTTCTTCCTCCGATCGAGATGGCAGCATTTATGGGATATGTGAATAGTCAATAACCAAATACAATAATCAAAGTACAATAAGCCAGAAATCAGCGCTGATCTGCGTTTAAAAATCCGCGATCATCATTGGCAACTACTAAATAAATAACCAATCCCTTCCGTTTATGACGAAATTCCGTATCTCTTTTTTAGCTCTTTTCCTCACTACCTCTTTAGCTAGCGCAGCTGATATTTTGGTAAGTACGCCGCAAGAATTAAAATCGGCTGCCGCCAAAGCAAAACCTGGTGATGTAATTTTACTTAAAAATAAGGTTTGGACAGATGTGCAGCTGGTTGTTTCGGGCAAAGGAACCAAAGAAAAACCAATATGGATAAAGCCAGAAAGTGGCGATAAAGTAGAAATTTCAGGAAAATCGAACTTGAAAATTGGGGGCGAATATATTTACATCAAAGGTTTTCATTTCAAAAATGGATACAGCCCTAAAGATCATGTCATCAATTTCAGGGTAGATAACAATAATTTGGCGAACAATTGTCGTATTACGCAGTTTGCAGTGGAGCAATTTAGTCAGCCAGAACGTTTTAAAGGCGACTCTTGGGTGGCGCTTTGGGGTAAAAATAATAGGGTAGACCACTCAACATTCACGAATAAATTAAATGCTGGTCCAGTAATTATAGCTGAGCTTAATGACGAACGTAGTCAAGAAAATTATCACCGTATCGATTCGAACCATTTCAATGGTCGTCAGCGCTTCGGTTCCAATGGTGGAGAAACCATCCGTATAGGTGTTTCTAGATATTCGTTAACGGCCTCGAAAACTCAAATTGTACACAATCTTTTCGAGAGGTGCAGCGGAGAAGTAGAAATAGTTTCTATCAAATCTGGTGAAAATAACATCAGTTTTAATACTTTTTTAGAATGTGAAGGAAGTTTAGTGCTGAGGCATGGTTCTAAAAACGTAGTGCAAGGCAATCTATTTTTAGGTAACAACAAACCATTTACTGGTGGTGTAAGAGTTATCAATCCTGGCCATCAAGTATTTGATAATGTATTTAAAGATCTCAAGGGAACTGCTTTTCGTTCGCCATTGGCAGTAATGAACGGTGTGCCAAATTCACTGATTAATCGTTATTACCAAGTGGTTGATGCTAAGATTGAGCGTAATACTTTTATCAATTGCGAACCATCATTATTTGGCACAGGAAAAGATTCTGAACGTACCTTGTCGCCACAAAATGTGATCTTTGCTAAGAACTTATTGGTGCAACCTGTTAATGCACTTTATGTTGATGAAAACAAGGACGGAGGAATTAGCATCAAAGATAATGCTGTGCAATCTAACCTTCCATTGCAAGATGGTTTTGTAAATAAAAAAACATCGAACGTAGCTATTAACGGAATTTCATTTCCTTATTTAGCAGATTACGGTGCGCCTTTAAAGCAAATGAAATTTGTACAGAAGAAGGATGTTGGCGCATCTTGGTATAAGCAAGAAGTAAAGTCGGTGAATGCTCAGCCTAAAGTGGTCAAAATTGCTGCTAAAGAAAGTGTGAACATCCAACAGGTTATAGATCAATTAAGTGATGGAGATATTCTAGAACTTAACGATACAGGTTTTTACAGTGTTGAAGATGAAATTGTAGTGGGTAAATCTATCACTATTAGAGCTGCGGCTGACTTAAAAAGCAAACCAGTTTTTGTAAATGGAAGTAGCAAAACGCTACCCGCTTTCATCACCATTGATAACGGAGCTACCGTAAAAGTTAGCGGAATTGCATTTAAAGGTGCTAATGGTAGCGGTGGCGATGTGCGCTGCGGTATCCGCTCAACAGAATTGCCGATGAACAAACCTTACAAAGCTTTTATAGATGCTTGTGAGTTTTATGATTATAACGAAGGTTCTTTTGCGGGGTTCAAAGGAAGTAAGTCGACATTAGCTGATAGCTTGGTAATTACAAATTCGCTATTTAGAAACATTTCTGGAACTGGAATTAATTTGGCCGAAGAACGCGACGACAAAGGTATTTATGGCGCAGAATATACAGTGGTTAAAAATTGTGTTTTTACGAACATTTTGGGTAGTGCAATTAACGTGTATCGTGGCGGAAATGATGAAAGTACTTTAGGACCATTTGTGACGATAGAAAATTGCACTATTAACGAAGTAGATAATAGAGAACAAGGTGCGGCAATTCGCTTATTGGGAGCTCAATATGCAAGAGTTTTAAACAGCAATTTTGTTAACAGCGGGCAAGGAGGAAGGTCTATTGAGTTTAGAGAATTTCGCTGGGATAATGTATTGGTAGATTACTGTAATTTTTATCAATCTGGGAAAGTGGATACCTATTACGGTAAACTTATCGGAAAACATATTTTCGATATTAAACCAACGTTTAACGATATAAAGTCTTTTGATTTTAAGCTTCAATCTGGAAACGAATTATCCAAAAAAGGACCAGCTGGAAATAACATTGGTGCAAACATTAAATAAATTAATCTGAGAGTGAAAAGATCAAGGTTTTTAAATCACATAATGGATAATAAAATCTGGTAGCTTCATCACAAACGAATAGATATATATAATGATGAAAAAATATAACAGCTTCCTTTTGGGCTTTTTCTTGGTAAACTGCATTGCTTTTAGTTCTTGTGCTGCTTCAAACGTGGCTGAGGTTGTTGAAGAAAAAGAACAGCAAGCTAAACCGCAGGCTAAAGTTTATACCATCAGTTCTGGAGCCGAACTTAGTGCTTTAAATTTGCAACCCGGTGATAAAGTAGTGATGAAAGCTGGCGAATGGAAAAGCCAGCAGCTAAACTTTAAAGGTAAGGGTACTTCAGAAAATCCGATAACGCTAGTTGCCGAAACAAAGGGTAGTGTGGTGCTTTCTGGAAATTCAAATTTAAAAATTGATGGCGAGTGGTTGATGGTAGATGGATTATCGTTTAAGGATGGTTTTTCTTTAAAAGATGATGTGGTGATTTTCACGAAAACAACTTCAAATAGCCGTTTAACAAATACTAGCATCGAAAATTATAACCCAAGTGACAAGACTGTGGATTACAAATGGGTGTCGCTGTATGGAAGAAACAATCGAGTAGATCATTGCTCTATCTCAGGTAAAACGCATCAAGGTACAACTTTAGTGGTTTGGTTAGATGACAAACCAAATTACCACAAAATAGACCATAACTATTTTGGCCCACGACCAGATTTAGGTGTAAACGGTGGCGAAACTATTCGCATTGGAACAAGCACTTACTCAATGAATGATTCTTATACCGAAGTAGAGAATAATATCTTCGATAAATGCAACGGCGAAGTAGAGATTATCTCGATTAAATCTGGTTACAACAAAATCTCGAGCAATCTCTTTTACGAATGTGTAGGCACAGTAACTTTTAGACACGGTAATAATTCGGAGGTTAACAATAACTATTTCATTGGAAATAACCTACCCAATACTGGTGGAGTTAGGATTATTGGCGAGAACCAAAAAGTGCATGGGAATTATCTGTACAAAATAGCAGGAAGAACGCTACGTTCTGCAATTTCTGTAATGAATGCCTATGAAAATCCCGCTTTGAGTGATTATTGGCAGGTTAAAAATGCCGATATACAAGATAACATTATTGTAGATGCACGAGAAGCTTTTGTATTAGGAGCTGGCAAAGATAACGCTAGAACAGTAGCACCCGATGGCGTAAAAATTGCAAATAATTATGTCATCAATCCAACAGCTTTATTGGTAACTCAAGACGAACCAAAGAACTTGAGAATTGAAAATAACCAATTAGAAGGTGGTACTTTAATTTTAGGTTTTGTGAAATTAGGTAGCGACCTGCAAATGTCTGATGGTATTTGGCAAAAGAAAACTGCTATAAAAAAGCCTTTCTGGTTAACTACTGCAATTGGTCCAGATTGGAAAAAGGATAATCGTAGTTTTATTTTTAGGTAGGGTAATTGGAAGTTAACTAAGCACCCCGGTTTTAAACCACCCTCCTGCAAATCGGAGGGAATTACATCACACATTCTCCTCTTTTAAAGGGGTGCCTGAAGAGCGAGGTGTTTTTGCTTACAGCCATTTTATATTTTTACTGCAACTGCCGCTTAGCCCCGATAGTAGCGAAAATCTTTTTTGTCATGCTGAGCTCGTCGAAGCACAAAAAAATTGTAGCGAATAGCGGGACTTTCTCTCAATTTCTGCATAAGGACTGCGCTTCTAAAATAAGTCATTTACCTCCAAGCATTTATTAACAAAATTTAACGGCTAAGCTATTGCACTTTAATTAATTACTTTCGTATATTTACGATTATTTCGTAATTGATTGATGGAAAAGTTAACACAGCAAGAAGAAGAAGCAATGCTAGCCATTTGGCAGGTTGGTCCGGGTTTTATTAAGGAGTTTATGGATGCCATGCCAGAGCCAAAAGCGCCTTATACTACGGTTGCATCTACGGTGAAAAACCTTGAGCGTAAAGGTTTCTTAAAGGGCGAACGTTACGCCAATGCCATTAGATATAGTGCGAAAGTGAAAGAAGCAGACTACAAAAAGCGTTTCATGAACGGTTTTGTGAACGATTATTTCCAAAGTTCGTATAAGGAATTGGTAGCGTTTTTTGCGAAAGATAAAAAGATAAGTGCGGCAGAGTTAAAAGAGATAATTGACCTGATTGAGAAACCTGAAGATAAATAGATATGCCTGATCTTTTTATTATTCTGTTAAAGATAAACTTGGTGTTGCTGCTATTTGCTGCCACTTATTATCTGGTATTGCGCAGATTAACTTTTTACGTTTTAAATCGTTGTTTTTTGGTGTTTGGAATTGTTTTTTCTACAGTTTATCCATTCATCGATTTAACGGAATTTTTTCATAAGCAAGAAGTAGTTGCCTATCTGCCACAGCTTAATCAAAAGGCTTCGGAACTGGTGCCTACTGGTTTTTTCATTAACAACTGGCCAGTATTAAGCGCACTGTTTTATTTGGGCGTATTGTTTATGACCGTTAGATTGGCTATTCAGTTCATTTCTCTTTATAAAATCCATAAAAAATCTAATCCTAGTACCGTTGCCAATTACAAAGTAAGAACGCTTGATGAAAGTGTAAGTCCGTTTTCTTTTTGGCAAACTATTTACGTTAATCCGAGCTTGCATAACGAGAAAGAATTGGATACCATTTTAGCACATGAAATGGTGCACGTAAAGCAATGGCACTCTGTAGATATTATTTTGGCCGAGTTGAGCGTGGTTTTTTACTGGTTTAACCCTGGGGTTTGGTTAATGAAGAAAGCTGTAAAGGAAAACTTGGAATTCATTACCGACCAGAAGATATTGAGGAAGGGAATGGATCGGAAAGCTTATCAATATAGTTTGCTAGGCGTTGGACAACTGAATACTTCAGTTGCTATCGTTAATAATTTTAATCTTTCTGATTTAAAGAAACGTATAAAGATGATGAATGTAAAGCGTTCATCGAAGTTAACTTTAAGCAGATACGCTTTAGCTTTACCCGTTTTGTTGTTAACTACTTTAGCCTTTACCATTTCGAAGAAAGAGGTAAAAGCGCATTTGCCTCAGTTGGCTAAAATAATTCCACATTTAAATGTTGAGGAGGAAGAAAAACCAGAAGAGAAAGTGATTGTAGTTGCTCCCAAGAAGAAAAAGATAATTGAGAAAACGTTAGCAGAAAAACCTGTTAAAAAAGATACCCTTTATAAGATAAATCACATTGTAAGTACGCTTTTTTTAGATAGAGATAGTAATGCAAACGGTAGACCTAATTTAAACGAAATTAAGGAAATGATGGCTGCAGTTACAGAGAAGCTTGGGATACCTCGTAGTCAGAAACCTATTGTTAACGGAAAAATAAGCCAAATTTTCGTTTATAAAAAAGACAGCGCAATGGTTGGAGTAACCGGTGAAAGCCCTAAAATGTCTATTAAATTTAGATCGACTGGTAAATTTGAAGAAGCGGATTTGCCGCTTCCCAAAGGAGATAAGATGATAATTGTAAGAGGCTTTAAGAAAACTACAGACAGTGTCGCTATCGATGATGTTAAAATGATAGTGAATGGGAAGGTTTATCCTGCTAAGGAACTGAGCAACATTAATCCTAATGAAATTCATCATGTACAAGTAATAAAAGGTGAAGGTAAAAATTCACAAATACATGTAGAGCTTAAGCAAAAGGCTGAACTTTAAGTTCAGCCTTTTGCTTATAGTATATTTTTTAATCTCAAATGCTGAATCAGCATAATCGTTTTTGCATCTTTAATCTCACCGTTGGCAATCATATTCAAGGCATCTTCGAACGCTAGTTCTAGAACCTTAATGTGTTCCTCTTCGTGAGCTAAGCCGCCGCCTTCATTAACTTTCATAGATTTTTCATAAGCAGCAATAAAAAAATAAAGAATTTCGGTTACAGAGCCTGGTGACATATAGGCTTCGAAAACTTTATGTACATCGGTTACTTTATAACCAGTTTCTTCTTCCGTTTCTCGTTTAATACAGTCTTCTGGGTTGTCTTTGTCTAGTAGACCTGCGCAGGTTTCTATCAACATTCCCGAAGGGTTTCCATTAATATAAGTGGGTAAGCGAAATTGTTCGGTTAGGATAATAGTTTGCTGCTCTTGATTATATAGTAGAATAGTGGCGCCGTTTCCTCTGTCGTACGCCTCACGATCTTGAACTTGTTTGCTTCCGTCTGGCCTAGTAAACTCGTAAGTTATTTTTCGGAGCACGTACCAATTATCGCTTAAAATTTCGGTATTTAAAATATGGATATCGTTGATCATAATAAAGATTTATAGATAGACTCAGTTTTGATGAATTTGTAACGGAGCAAGTTGAAATATAGTACATAAAAAAGCGGAAATACCGATGAGGTAAATCCGCTTTATAAAATCTTTCCGTTTTTTGGATGCTTAGTAATTAAACGTTACTCTAAACATCGCAACCCTTCCCGGTATTTCGTACCTACCTACCGTTAATGCGTTGGCCGAAACGTTAATCGCTTCAAATCTTTTCAAATTTGCTAAATTGGTGATACCAAATTCTAGATCTGTTTTCAACTTTAGTACTTTATATCTGATATTAAAATCTGCAAACAAGTATTTCAAATCTGCCTGGCTAGACTGTTTAGTGAAAATGTGCTCTGCAGAAAGGTTTAAAAACACAGATTTTAGTACTGTTGCTGTCAATCCAGATTGTTGTCTTAACTGTTGGAAATTAGTGCCAATACCGGTGTTTGTAGCTTTATTCCTGTTGTCTGTAAAAGTACCCGTGTAAGAGAAATTCATAAACTTTGTCAATTTCGCTTCAATCCCAGCTTTATAGATGTAGGTATCTGCTTCAAAAGGTAGTAACTGATTGTTCTGCAACTGTTGGAATTGACTGTGTGAATAACTAAATCCTGCATTTACCGTACTTTTTAACGCAAATAGATACTTGCTTAAGCCCGAATTAACACCTAAGCTTTTCATCTGGTTTTCTAAAGGAAGTACAATGCGCTGTTGCGTGTTGTTGGTTAAAGTGTAAGCAGATATCGTATTTAAATCGGTAATGCTGTAAGTAACTCCTACATTACCAAAAATCATTTCTATCGCCTTGCGGAAATTAAAATTGCCAGAAAAAGAATGCGAAGAGCTTTCTGAAATAGGAGCATTGTTAGCGAAAAGAGAACGATAATTGCGCAATACTGTTCCGCTATAAACATCGTCAATGGTGCCAAGATTGTTTCTAAACATATACGCTGCACTCACGTAATTTTCTGGACTGGTTTGGTATTTAAAATTCACCGCTGGATTGATGAAGAAACGCTCCAAATTTTTATCTACGCTGTGGTTTGCATCGTCATAACTAATGTTGTTATAGCTCACAGGAATTCTAACGCCAGCTGTGATTTTATCGGAAGTATACTCGTAAATATTTTCTAAATAGACCCTCGAACGTAACCAATTTAAATCGTTCAATGTTCCTAGAGCAGCAAGTTCGCTGCTACCATTATTTTGCATTTTAGTTAAATCTGAATTTAAATTTTGATGTTGCAACAAAAAACCGGCCCTATAAGTCTGTACAAATTTACCTGATGGAAAAGCCATCGATGCAAAGTTGTTGGTATAAAGCGTTGGTAAATCTAAATATTGATTTAAACTGGCATAAGGTGTGCCATTGTTAAGGATTTCCTCATTTAAACCTGGTTTAATATCTAGGTGTTCCGGCTGCGTTGTTCTGCTAATAGAAGAAGACAAGTGAACCATATTTCCAGATTTCAGTTTCTTGCGATATCCCAAATCGTTAGACAAGGTAAACATATCTTGCCTTAGCGATTGGAAAGCACCTACACCATTGATAAATACATTAGAATTGGTACGAGTAGGATTATACTCAGCAACAAAAATATTATTAAAATAGTAACCATCTGTGTTTCCGTTTAAGGTAAACTGACCTCGTAATTTTTGCGGATTTAAAAAATTATCCTGATTTTCCTGGTAATTGATTGTTTGTCCGGCTAAGCGAGTTTCTGATGATTTAAAATAGACTTGCCTACGCTCATCGTACAAATAGGAAACATTTGCCCTTAATTGTAAGTCATTATTAAACTTGAAAAGGTTATTCAAATTGGCTTGTCCTGCTTTGTTGAATAATGATCGGCTTTGTGGTAAATTTGGTACGCCAGCGGCACCAGCGGAAAGCAAATTACCAGGTTTAGAATTATCGTTGCCAATAGGGTTGAATGCCATTAGGTCTAGTCCTGGATCTATACCGATGTTATTGCCCTTAAGATTGTTCAAAAACTTCACCTTTTTATTAAAGAGCATGGCATTCACATTGCCGTCAAACCGTTCTGGAGTTCCCAAACCAGCTTTAACTTCACCCATCACTTTCAGTTTTGCTTCGTCTTTAATCACAAGATTCAAAGCAACATCGTCGCTAGTGTTGTTTTTTTGCAGCATTTTAATGGGCTGATCTTTTTCTATCACCTGTACTTTATCTACCGCACCGTGTGGTATCGCTTTTGTGCCAATACCGTATTTGTCTTCTAGTAGGTTATCGCCATCAATGTACATGTTAGAAATGTTTTTTCCATTGTAGCTGATCTTCCCGTTTTCGGCAACTTCAATTCCGGGCATTTTTCTTAAAACATCGCCAATACTACGGTCTTGTTTATCAGAAAAATCTGAAGTTTTGTAGTTTAGTGTATCTCCACTTGAGCTTAGTCTAGGACGATTTTTAACCTCCACTGTTTTCAAGCTAATCTCGCTTTCGGCTAAAACGATATCACTGTTTTTGTTGAAATCTGTTAGACTAACACTTTTTTTCTCAAAACCTAAAATGCTGAAATCTAGCGTTAAGTCGTTCGAGGTTTCGTCAGTATTAATTACAAAATCACCCTTGTCGTTTGTTCTCGAGAAACCAAGCGTGCTTCCTTCTTTGTCTTTTAAACTAACCATGACAGAAGGAAGCGGCTTAGCTTTTGTATCTTTAACCTTACCTTTTATTTGTTTTTGGGCAAACGCGGCAATGCTACCTAAGCTCGTTATTAGGAGCATAAATAATAGCTTTTTCATCAAAATGTGTGTTAGATGAAAAGAGGTACTTAGCAATACGCTGTGATAACCTAGTATTGCTAAGTACCTTCTTTAAAATAGTTTGTTTGGTTTGGCTTATTTTTTTTCTGGAAGTTCGATAGGATTGTTAAATACAAACTTTTTCGCACCACCAGGGGCAGCTACAAAGCTGGTACTAGTTTTTACATTTGCACCCATGTTTCTTCCTGCCATTTGTGCGTTTATAAATCCTTGTGGGTCTTTATCCCTTGCTTCTTTTAACTTATCAACCTCTTTCTGCGACGTTTTAATCGCATCTGTAGGTAATTTAATTTCATTGCCTAAGTAAGTGTCTCCATCCATTCCTCTTAACTTAACTGTGCCTGTTGTGCCATTTGGTAGCGTAACAGTTTGGTCGGTCTCTTTAGGTCTATCTTCTTCGGTAACTTTATCAATACCAGCAAACTGGAATTTTACTTCGTTTTTCTCATCATGTGCTTCTATAATTAAGCCTGGTAAACCGTTCAGTTTCCACGGACCGCTTTGAAAAGCTAAATCTGGAGCAAACCAGGCAATCCAATTTCTGCCTTTAAAATAAGTGGTAGCTTTTTGACATTTTACGCCAGAGAAGCTAGCAGTGTCCTTACTGATTTTCCAATTAATTGAAGGAGCCTTTTCTTCGATTAGATAATTGCTAATCACACGTTCTTTAGTGAAGAATTTGTTCTCGTTAGCGAAATAGAAATAATCTACCTGTGTTACAGGTTTGGATGAAGTTCTGTTGATACTGATATTGCCAGGGGTACCTGCTTGGTTTCTAATTTGCTCCTCAAGAGATTTGCGAATTTCTGCGTCTCTATTAATTTTATCGTAGCTAGTAAATACCGAAGCGTTTTTGCCAATTACCAAAAGCATGTTCTCGGTATAGAAATCATTTCTTTGAGCAGTGTCTCGCATGTGCGAAAGTGTATATCTCACCCTAGCTAATGATTTGTCTGCATTTTGAGCAAAAGCCGCAGTGCTAATAGCTGCAGCAATTAATGTAAGTTTTAAAATCTTCATGTGTTATAATTAAGTTTTCGTAAAGCTACGAAATATTCGTAGACAAGAACGTGTTTTAACAAATTTTAACCAAAATCATTTATTTCAATTCTATCGGATTATTAAAGCTGATAGGAGGTGTAGAGTTTGTCCTATTGCCCATCGACTGTTTGGCAACGTTTAAAAGACCTTCCATTGGCGTGCCAGCCACTTGCGTTTTTGCGAAACCGTAAGGGTCTGCATTTCTGGCATCCTTTAATCGCTTAAATTCTTGCGCACTTACCTTTAGCGATTTTGCTGGAAGCCTAATTTCATTTCCCATTAGGTCGGTGTCCAAGTGTTTTTCATCCTCCGTTGCATGCTTTTTATCAGAAGGTTTAAAGTTTACAGTTTCAAACCCTGCAAATTGAAATAGAACCTCTTTCCTGTCATCGTAGGCATCGATAATTAGCCCCGGTAGGCCATTTAGTTTCCAAGGGCCGCTTGCAAAGGGCAGTTCTGGGGCAAACCAAGCAACCCAATTTCTGCCTTTAAACACTGTGGTTGCTTTTTGGCATTTTACTCCAGAGAAACTCATGGTGTCTCTTTCAATCTTCCAATCAATTTTAGGGATTTCTTCTTCTACTATGTAGTCCTGAATTAACTTTTCGGCAGTAATAAATTTATTTTCCCTATTAAAAATAAAGTACTCGGTTTCTATGGTACGTTGCCTTCTGTTAGATGTAATAGTGGCACCATTCAGTGTTCCGCCATTGTTTTTAATTTGCTCGGCTACATGCTTCTTAAAGTTAATGACCTGGTTAAGTCTAACATTGCTGGTGTAAAGCGATGCGTTTTTACCAATAATAAGTACCATTTCTTCTACCCAGGGCTTATCTCGTTTGGTAGTATCTACCACATGGGAAAAATTGTACTTCGCTTTAGCTATGGCCAATTCTGGCTCTTGTGCGAAAGTTGCCATAGCTAAACAAATGCCCAATAATGCTAAAATGTTCTTTTTCATTGTTTAATGTTTTCGTAAATCTACGAATATTTCGTAATAATGCAAATGATTTTTCTTTTTAGGGAAAACGAAATGCTGCAGCATGGGTAGCGCTAGTCCCGCTTTCGCTCATAGTCCTCGCTTCGCTTTGCTAACGCTCTCGCTCGCTGTGGGCTAATCCGCTCAATCGGGTTTAAAAAACTTAAACCTGTGCACAGCACTTGCATTTTAAACCCGATGGGAACGAGCACGAGTGAAACGAGTAAAGTGTACAGCGGGGCTACAGGTCGCCACGAAGGGGAGAAGAGGTTTTATAAAAAATAACCAATCAACAATAATCAATTATCAAAAGGTTAACCACTAATACCTAATGGAGAAATAACCCATCACCAATAACCAATTGCCAAATAGTTAGTTGCCGATGCCTAATGAACCAATGAACAGTTAACCAAAAACAGCCAGCGAAATATTTTTCATCGGCTATTGTGTTTGAAAATTAAATGTTCTATATTTGCACCTCGAATAAAAATAAATAGAAATAAAATAATTATTTAACAATGTACGCAATAGTAAATATAGCAGGGCAACAATTTAAAGTTGCAAAAGACCAGCACCTTTTTGTACACCGTTTACAAGGAGATGAAGGCGCTAGTATTGAATTTGACAATGTATTGTTGGTTGACAATGGTGGTAAAATTTCTGTAGGTGCGCCTGCAGTTAAAGGAGCTAAGGTTGCGGCTAAAATCGTGTCTCATTTAAAAGGTGATAAAGTAATCGTTTTCAAAAAGAAACGTAGAAAAGGTTACAAAAAGAAAAATGGTCACCGTCAGTCATTCACGAAAATCCAGATTGAGAGTATCACTCTGTAGTTAAATTATTTGCAAATTCAATGATTAGCTTTTTGCTAATTGTTTAAAAGATAAAAAAATGGCACATAAGAAGGGAGCCGGTAGTTCAAAAAACGGTCGCGAGTCGCATAGTAAACGTCTAGGTATTAAAATTTTTGGTGGTCAAGAGGCTATCGCTGGTAACATCATCGTTCGTCAGCGTGGTACAAAACACCACCCAGATAAAGGTGTTGGTATTGGTAAAGACCATACTTTATTTGCTTTGGTACCAGGTATCGTTACTTTTAAAAAGAAAAGAGATAACAAATCATACGTTTCTGTATTACCAGCTGTAGTAGAAGATGCTGCTCCTGTTAAAAAGGAAGCTGCTCCTAAAGCTGAAGCTAAGAAAACTGCTGCTCCTAAGAAAGCTGCAGCTCCAAAAGCAGAAGCTGCTGAGAGCGTTGAGAAAGCACCAGCTAAAAAAGCTGCTAAAGTTGAAGAAGCACCTGCTGCTGATTCTGCTGAATAATATTTGTAACTCGATTACATTTAAAAGCCCCGAGAATTTCTCGGGGCTTTTTTGGTTTTATGCTTTTTTGAGTTGTAGATTGTAAAACCGAATTAGCTGTAAAAAAAACTCCCCAATAGATTTTGGAGAGTTTTTGTCTTTGTAAGATGAAGAGCTAGCTTTCCCTTTCCATAATTTGCTTGGTTAGTTCTCTTAAGTAACTCTTTCTGTTCTCTGCCACTTCTAACGCATCTAACGCCTGATAAGCGTTGGTTAAATATTGTTCCATCTTAGCATTAGACAATTGCTTAATACCGTAACTGTTGTATAGTTCGGTAACTGCGCTTACTTTTTGCTCTGTACTTTTATGACTACCTAAAAGGATATCAGTTTCTTCTGAATTGATCAATTGTTTTGCAGTGAGGTGAAGGAAGGTCTTTTTGTTGGAGATAATGTCTCCTCCAACTTGTTTACCGAACTTTTCTGGGTCGCCGTAAACGTCTAGTATGTCGTCTTGTAATTGAAAAGCTACACCTAGGTTCTCTCCAAATTGATAAAGTAGCGCTGCATTTTTATCATCTGCACCACCAACAATAGCACCTAGTTTCATAGCGCCACCTAATAAAACAGCGGTTTTAAGCCTAATCATTTCAATGTATTCTTCAATACTTACGTCGTCTCTAGTTTCAAACTCCATGTCTAGTTGCTGACCTTCGCAAACCCCTTGGGCAGTTTGGTTAAAGGTATCTAGCACAGGTTTTAAAACGCTGATGTCGACTTTTGAAAGGTGCTTGTTAGATTCCACCATCATTACGTCGCCACTTAAAATAGCATTGTTAACACCCCATTTTTCGTGTACGGTTTGTTGGCCTCTACGTAATGGAGCATTATCCATAATGTCGTCATGAACCAGCGTGAAATTATGGAAAGTTTCAATAGCCAAGGCTACATCAAGCGCTTTGGTAACTTCATCGGTAAAAAGTTCGGTAGCCATTAAAACCATTACCGGTCTAATTCTTTTACCACCTAAACTCATGATGTATTTTATAGGCTCGTATAAATTTGCTGGGTTTGCCGGGTATGCTATTTTTGGTATAGCATTTTCAATCAATTTTTGTAATTCTGTAGGATTGTGCATTATAAATTATTTCTGTTTCCCAAAAGCTGACTTACTTTCGATTACCTTAGTAAAGTTTTCTTCTAAAGGTGTTTGTCTCATAATAGGATTGTTTTTCCAAAAATCAAGATCGTAAGGCTTAGTTTGTTTAATTGCCTTGCTTTTTTCATTGTATTTTTGATCTTTTAGTGTCTCGTTAAGCTCATAAAATAGAAAAAGTGTATTGCTTTCGACTTTATTTTTTCCTTTGCTATTTCTTAAATCTATAGACATCTTAGTTGCTATACTTTGTATTAAAGGAACTGTTGAATTAAAATGAGCAAATATAATTGTAATGGTTCGCTGCATAGGGAACATTTCTAAATTTTCATTAGATTCTGACGGAATGTAAAGATTTTGAAAGCCTATATCCACGCGATAAATTTTATGGTTATTCATACCAACATAATATATACTGTTAGTATACGGACCGTTTGATTTTCCGACATATTTACAGAAAATTACTGCGATTCTTTGCTCTTCATGCGCAATGTATTGTTGAGTAGTTATTTCATAATCTTTGAGCTGTGCCGGAGACATGATTTCCTTATTTAGGATTGGCGCAAATTCATAATTAGAACTAATTTGTATATTTTTTGTAGACACTTCGAAATTAGCGTATCTATTCTGCTTTGCTATCCATCCTACAACCTCTTTAGGATTCATCTTAACATCTAGGAAAACTTCGGATAGATAATAGGGCTCGTTATTAATTGAATGAGTAATTCTGGAAAATGCGTTTCCGTAAAACATTTCGTTTTCACGTAATTTGAATTCATTTAAAGCAGCCGTTAATAAACTTCGTCCTGTAAGTTGCTCTATATTTAAAACTTCTAACTGTAGTTGCGCTGGTATTAACTCGATAATAATGTCTTCGCTGTTTTTTATGGTTTGCTCAAATGTTTTATAGGTTACGTGGCTAAACCTAAGTTTTGCAGGGAGGGTGGTTAAATTTAGCTCAAATTCACCAAAATCATTACTAGCGATCATCTTGTTGCTGCCAATAAGCCCAATTGACACAAAGGGGACAGGTTTTTTTGTATTAGCGTCGATGATTTTTCCGTTAAGCTTTTGTGCATAACTTAGGGGAATACTAAAAAATGATACAATGAAAATGACGAAGTAGCGCATATCTATAAATTAATATTTTTATGGATCTATCATAGTGCCAAATGCCGATTTGCTTTCCATCATTTTAATGAAAGTATCTTCTAAAGCAGTTTGCTTTACAATGGGATTGTCTTTCCAAAAATCTGGTTGGTAGGCAATCGATTCTACAATGGCTTTGTCTTGGACCTTTCTATTTAATTCGGTGAATTTTTGAGTTTTTAAATTCTTATCCAATTGAAATACGGTTAGCAGAGAGCTAATAACAGGGGTTAGGGCTCTGCCTCTAATATTTAAATTGAGATATAACTTTGAAGAGATGCTTTCTAAAACTGGGATATCAGTTTTAGCACCGTTGAATGTTGCTATTGTGGTGCCTGCAGGTGGCATTTTAGAAGTAACATTAATAGTCATGGGTAAATTGAAAATACTGTTCTCCAATCTGTAAACCTTTGTATCTTCTACACCAATGTAATATGTAGAGTTGATATAAAAATGTTTCTTGCTGCCCTTATATTTACAAGAAACAACTGCAATATCCTGATCTTTTTGTTCGATATATTTTTCAATTGTAATTTCGAAATCTTTGAGGTTTTTTAAGGTCACAAACTTTCCTGATTTTCGATCTTCGAATAGATAGCCAGCTAGTGCAAAAGTGAGGTAAGATTGATTGCTCATAGAGAAGGAAACGCCTTCGTTAAGTTCGGCAAATCTACTCTGTTTAGCCAGCCAGCCTTTAACTTTTGATACATTAAATTCAAGATCATAAAATAGCTCGTAAATCTGGCTTGGTTTGCCATTAATAGAGGTCAATTGTCTGTAAAAAGCATTGCCATAGAAACTTTCCTTTTGAAATTGAGTAGCTTTTTCTAGTGCTGCTTTCACCAATCTTTGTCCACGATAAGGATCGACTACTACTGTTTTAAGATTAATAGCAGCAGGTTTTAGTTTAACGAATAAATTATTGGCAGAGTTTATTTCGTTTTCTAGCAACAAATAGCTGACGTGACTATACCTTAATTTAGCAGGTAGATTAACACCTTTAACTATAAACTCACCTACATCATTAGTAACAGTACTAATGTTTGTACCTACAATGCCAATAGAGACAAACGGAATTGCTTCTCCCGTAGTTTCATCTACAATTTTACCTTGTATGGTTTGAGCCTGTGCAGCTACACCAATCATCAGTAAAAGAAATAAAAAGTAGTGGCGCATATAAATTGTTGTATTGCTGTATTGTTATAAGGTTAGAAACTGCCAATCGGATGCTGTTTTTTAATCCTGAATTAGTGAGAAATCTATCTGACGTTTAGATAAATCAACCTTTTTAACTTTAATCTGAACTTCATCTCCGAGTTGGTATTTACGTTTTTTACGCTGCCCAATAATACAGTAATTCTTTTCATCTAGCACATAAAAGTCATCACTAATATCACGTAGACGTATCATCCCTTCGCACTTATTCTCTTCAATTTCTACATACATTCCCCATTCGGTAACGCCAGAAATAATGCCGGTGTAAATAGATCCAATGTTGTCTTCTAAATACTCGGCTTGCTTATACTTCACCGAAGCTCTTTCTGCATCTGCAGCACGTTTTTCCATTGCAGATGAGTGCACACTTGCTGCTTCATATTCTTCTGCATTGGCCGATTTGCCACCATCAAGGTAAAGCGCTAGTAGGCGATGCACCATTACATCGGGGTAACGGCGAATAGGAGAGGTGAAATGAGTATAGTAGTCGAATGCTAAGCCATAATGGCTTGTTTTCTTCGTAGTATAAATTGCTTTTGCCATTGAACGAATGGCCAAAGATGTAAGGATATTTTGCTCTTTCTTACCTTCTACGTCATTCATTAAAAAATTTAAGGATTTTGCAATGTCCTTGTCTGATTTGGTATTGATTTTATAACCAAAACGTGAAGCGAAAGTGGCGAAACTGGTCAGGTTTTCCATATTAGGCGAATCGTGCGAACGATAAACAAAGGTGTATTTCTGCTTGCCTTTCCCTTTTTTTGCAATGAATTCGGCTACTTTTTTATTTGCCAAAAGCATGAAATCTTCAATAAGTTTATGCGCATCTTTACGTTCTTTCACGTAAACTCCAATAGGCTTACCGAAATCATCTAGTTTGAATTTAACTTCGGTACTTTCGAAACTGATAGCACCATTTTTAAATTTAGCATCTCTCAATATGTAAGCCAGTTCATTCAGTTTCAGTATTTCTTCTACATAATCACCAGTTTTGGTTTCTATCACCTCTTGTGCTTCTTCATAAGTAAAACGTCTATCAGAATGGATCACTGTTCTTCCAAACCATTGCTCTATGATGTTAGCTTCGTCATCCATTTCAAATACAGCTGCAAAACACAGCTTATCTTCATGCGGACGAAGTGAACAAACACCGTTACTTAACCGCTCTGGTAACATTGGGATCACTCTGTCTACCAAATACACCGAAGTAGCTCTATGTTCTGCTTCTTTGTCTAAACTGCTGTTTGGCGTTACATAATGTGAAACATCGGCAATATGGACACCAATTTCGTAATTGCCGTTATCCAGTTTTTTGAAGGAAATGGCATCATCAAAATCTTTCGCGTCAATTGGGTCTATAGTGAAAGTAATGGTATCTCTAAAATCTCTACGACCTGCCAGATCAGCTTCACTTATTTGCTCGGGAATAGCATTCGCTTCTTTTTCTACTTCTGACGGGAAACTTAAAGGAAATCCGTATTCGGCCAAAATGGCGTTCATTTCTGTGTCGTTTTCGCCTTGCTCGCCTAAAATATGTATAACTTTTCCTATTGGATTTTTTGCTCCCTCTGGCCAGTCTTCTAACGCAACTTGTACTTTCTGACCATTTTTAGCTCCGTTTAAATCTCCAAGTGGCACAAAAATATCATGCAACATTTTTCGATCGTCAGGAATAACAAATGCAAAACGTTCAGACACTTTGGCTACGCCGATAAAATCTGTTTTTGCTCTCTTAATGATTTCTACAATCTCGCCCTCATTTTTTCTGCCACTTTTTTTCTTGGCAAATACATAAACCTTTACCTTATCGCCATGTAAAGCATTTTTTAGCTTTCTAGGGGCAACGAAAATATCTTTCTCAAACTCGTCATCAGGTACAATAAATGCAGAACCATCAGCGGTCATATCAACCGTTCCTGTTAGAAAAGTTTTTAGATCCTTCATTTTGAACTTACCTCGCTCTCGTCTAACAAATAAACCTTTTTCGGTTTGTTCAATGAGAACTTCAAGTATTGTATCTATAGATGCTTTATCATTTAAATTTAAACGGCTAGCTACCTGCTTATGGTTAAGAGCTATATTCTTGTTTTTTTCAAAAACATCGCTTATTAGCTGAGTGAGAACTAGTTTGAATTGTGCGTTCTTATTTTTTGCCATAATCGTTTTCCAATTGTACCGAAGATAACAAATGTTGGCGTAGGAATGTGTTTTTTAAGGCAAATAAATGCATTCATCATCATGCTTAAATGCAAAAAGAGCCCCGAATAAATTCGAGACTCCTTCAAAAAAATTACCAATTATCCGTTAAGATTTTTTCAGATTGAAAACATAAGTTCCTCTACTTCCGCAAGCTACAAAAACATAGCTGCCTGCAATTCTAGAGCTAATTACGTTGAAGTTTCCACCAAATGTACTTTGGAAGTGCGTCTTAGCAATTACTTTGATTTTATTGTTTTCAATTTGCGCTACCACTAGGCTGTTGCCAGTAGAAACGTATATTTTGTCTGCTACGATAGATATCGAATTTACCCAGCCACCAACATCTACTTGGTCTAGTAGTGCATTTGTAGCTTTATCTACGTGAATTAGATAATAGTTGTTACCGAATAAGAAGTTTCCATTAGTTAAAGCAGCTACAGATCCGATACCAACATTGTTGCTAGGAATTGGCCAGTGTGTATAATTGCCTTCTGCTGCAGTGTTTGCATCAAAAGTAGCATAGCTATATCCGTTTGTAGCAATGATATCACGGTTAGAAATAGCGATAGATCTTGAACCACCATAAGGTTGGAAAGCGGTTCTGCTAGCTTTTTGTCCGTTGAAAGAAATTATGCTGATACCACCATTTGAAGAAGATGCAGCATATAATTTTCCATTATATTCGTTGTATTTTACGTCTTTTGTTGAATAACCCTCTAGACCTACTGCTTGAGGCTCTGATAAGCTGCCGCCATTAGTTTTAACGATACCAACTACCGCGGGAGCAGGGTATTTATATCTTTCGTAAGTTTTTAAGTCCATACCTAAGTAAAGGCGGCCACCACCGTTGTTGATACAAGTAATATCTGCATCTGGCGTACTAACCGAAGCAACTAGTTGTGGGCTTCCAGATTGGATTTGGATAACATCTACACCGCCACCATAAGCAGCACCTGGAGTTTGATAAGCAATAGCATAGTTGTTGCCATAAGCAGAAACTTCTAACGCACTTAAAGGATTGTTGTTTGCACCCATTTGAGGCTCAATTTTTCCTTTGTAAACTAACTGAAAAGGAAATGCTGTAGCAGTTGCCTCTGTAGTTCTTCCTGAACCATTGGTTTCGGTTGCAGCTTGAAAGTTTAAAGTTACACCTTCGTTAGTCAAATCTACACGGTTAGAAGAGGTAGTGTTATCAATTTTAATGATATTCGCTGCTTCATCTTCCTGCACTACTTCTTGCGTTTCTTTTTTACAAGAGTAAATTGTTGCTGATAATAAAAGTGCTGCAACTAATAAATACTTGTTTCTTAACATCTTTTTTAAGTTTAATTTACATTGCTATATCGAAAAATTATACCAAAAAGGAGTAATGATGAAAAGTGCTTTTAAAGTAGCTTTAAAACGGTTTTATAAAACTATAAGTTGTGGAAATGGGAATTTAAAATGTGGAATTACTCTTTTTTTGAGTAATCAATTCCCCGTTTTTATCACTAGAAATTTCCCGGTATAGCATCAATTAATTTTTGGGTGTAAGCAGCTTTCGGATTTTTATAAATCTCTTCTGGAAATCCCTGTTCTTCTATTTTCCCTTTGTTCATGATAATCATTCTATCGGAAATGTGTTTTACCACAGCAAGATCATGAGAGATGAAAATGTAGGTCAATCCAAATTCTTCCTGCAAATCTCTAAGCAGATTTAATACTTGCGCCTGTACCGAAACATCCAAGGCAGAAACAGATTCATCGCAGATGATGAATTTTGGTTGGAGCGCCAAAGCTCGGGCAATTACAATACGTTGACGCTGACCACCAGAAAACTCATGTGGGTAGCGATTAAAGTGCTCTGCACCTAAGTTTACCTTTTCTAAAAGTTCTACTACATGTGCTTTTCGCTCTGCATCATTAGCATGAACGTTATGGACTATCAAGGGCTCCATAATAGATTGCCCAACGGTAATTTTAGGATTTAAAGATGAGTAGGGGTCTTGAAAAATGATCTGAATATCTCTACGTAGTTTCCTGAGCTCTTTTTTATTTAAGTGGGTGATGTCGTTGCCGTCGAATATTAACTGACCAGACGTAGGTTCTACCAAACGTAAAATGGTGCGTCCTAAAGTCGTTTTTCCACATCCAGATTCGCCTACTAGACCTAAAGTCTCACCTGGAAAAACCTCGAAAGAAACTTGGTCTACCGCTTTTACATAATCATGTGTTTTACCAAATAATCCTTTTTTAATTGGGTACCAAGTGCATAAATTATCAACTTTTAAAATAGGCGCCTGCTCATATAGTTTTGTCCTTCGATGATCAACTTCTTCTTGCGTAAAAGCATTTGCTTCTAAAAGATGCTGCAAACCAACTTCTCTATCTTCATTTAAAAAGTCGGCTACGGTAGGCAACTTTTTGAGTAATCTTTTTGGCGATGGCCTGCAAGCTAATAAACCTTTGGTATAGGGATGGCGAGGGTTTTCGAACAATTGTGCTGCAGTTCCTTGTTCTACAATATCGCCTTTGTACATCACCAAAAGCTCATCGGCAATTTCACTCATTAAGCCTAAATCGTGAGAAATGAAGATCATCGCCATGTTACGTTCGGTTTTTAAGCGCAGCAATAATTGCAGGATTGTTTTTTGAACAGTAACGTCGAGAGCCGTTGTGGGTTCATCAGCAATCAGTAGTTCTGGGTTACAGCTTAAAGCCATTGCAATCATTACCCTTTGCTTTTGTCCGCCAGAAAGTTGGTGCGGATAACTCTCAAAAATATTCTCCGGACGAGGCAGCTGCACTTCCTTAAACAAAGCAATGGTCTGTTCTTTGGCAGTTTGTTTATCCACCTGTTGGTGCAACATAATGGCTTCCCTAACTTGCTCGCCACAGGTAAAAACTGGGTTTAGCGAGGTCATTGGTTCCTGAAAAATCATGGCTATTTTGTTGCCACGATATTTCCTGATTTCCTGGTCGCTGAGATTGAGTAGGTCTACTGTATCTAAATTAATTTCTCCATCTATCTGCGTGTTCTTGCTATCGTGCAAGCGCATAATTGAAAAAGAGGTAACCGATTTTCCTGATCCCGATTCACCAACAATGCCTAAAACCTTACCTCTTTCGAGATTGAAACTTACTTTATGAACGGTTTCTAACCAAACTTTGTCTTCTTGGTTATAAAATTTTACGGCAAGGTCTTTTACTTTCAGCATTTATCAAGCGGATTTAATCACATAGACACATAGCATTATGTTTTTTAAATTGAAATTCATTAAAATTTGATGAATTTGAAAATGCTATCGATTTTGAAACCTATGTTCCTATGTGTTTCATTTTATCTTTACTTCACTAAAGTAATATTTTCTTGCGTAATTATCGGTAATCCTTTAAAGCGTAACAACAATTGTGCAGTAGTAACTACATCATTTTGGCAATACTTCGTAATTCGAGCTAAATCTTTTTGTTGGTAATAAACATCTTTCACCTGACTGCCATCGATATCGTTTTTGGGAGTTGGTAAATCAAATATCGCTGCAAGCAAATTTAACGATGTGTAGTTTTTATAATCGCCGAATTTCCAAAGTTCCATCGTATCTAAGTGGTGAATTTCCCAAGGTTTTTTGCCTGCTAGTTGCAGTTGAGTAGGAATAGGTAAACCGTTAATTAGCATTCTTCTGCATAAATAAGGAAAATCGAATTCTTTACCATTGTGCGCACAAAGCTGCAAGTTTTTAGTTTGCTTGTTCAGTAGGTTGATGAATTGCTTCAATAGGATAGTTTCGTCGTGGTGTGCAAATGAACGCACTCGCAAATGAATTTGCTTACGTTCTAAATGATAGATGCCTACGCTAATGCAAACTATTTTTCCAAACTCTGCCCAAATGCCAGCTCTGTCGTAAAATTCGTTAGCAGTTTGTCCGTCTTTACGCTGATATCTACTTTTCAGTTCCCATAAATCTTGTAAGTGTGGTGGTAATTCATCGAAATTTTCCTTCTGCGGAACAGTTTCAATATCTATTACAAAGACATTGTTCAGTTTAAGGTCTTTTAGCATAGGATGTAGGATAGATGTATATCCAAATTAGTAAATTTTTCTGAACTACTTCACATTATTATCCCGCAGATTTTCGCTGATGTTCCCGCAGATTTAAGGAGATAAATTTTAATGAATAAAAAAATAACCACCTAAGACACCAAGCACACATTAGTTTTAATTAGTATTATTCTCTACCAGATTTAAAGTATAACCCTTAAATGAACTTATATGCCTTATATGGTCAGCCTTAAACCAAAAAATCCCTTCCATAACGGAAAGGATTAATTTATGCTTGACAACCCCCCCTTTAGGGGTTGGGGGTTTAAACGTAACCTAGAATTTTAAGTACCTGCTTACTATTTTGCTCTTCGCCAAAAACCTCAAAGTTGAAAGTCTCATCGCGGTTTCTACGAATAATCACATGTTTCGGACTAGGTAATAAACAGTGATGAATACCACCGTAACCACTTAAAACCTCCTGATAAGCACCAGTATTAAAGAAACCTAAATACTGCACCTTACGGGTTTTAGGCATAAATACACTATTCATGTGCGCCTCTTGGTTGTAGTAATCTTGCCCATCGCAGGTAATGCCACCCAAGTTTACACGCTCATATTCAGCATCCCAATTGTTGATAGGCAACAGCACATATTTTTGGTTCAACGCCCAAACATCCGGTAAATTAGTAATGAAAGAACCATCCAACATCAACCATTTTTCACGGTCGTTTTGTTGTTTACGGCCCAATACTTTGTATAAAATACCAGATGCTTCAGCCACAGTGTATTTACCAAATTCAGTAATAATATCTGGTTCAACTACATCGTGCTCAGCACAAATTTCTTTGATACGTTTTACAATTTCGTTTACCATGTACTCGTAATCGAAATCGAACACCAAACTATCTTTAAATGGCATACCGCCACCAATATCTAAAGTATCTAATTCCGGATTGATTTTCTTGAATTTGCAATATAAAGTCACATACTTCTCTAGCTCATTCCAGTAATATGGCGTATCAGAAATACCAGAGTTAATAAAGAAGTGCAATAATTTTACCCTAAAATTCGGGTTTGCAGCCACTTTGCTATTGTAAAAATCAATCACATCTTCCATACGCACACCTAAACGCGACGTATAGAATTGCGAATCTGGTTGTTCCTCAGCAGCAATACGGATACCCAAGTTACAAGGTGTATCCATCTCAATTTCATCGTCGTAAAGGTTAAATTCCTCCTTGTTATCCAATACCGGAATGATGTTTTTATAACCATCGTGCAACATATCTATAATATATTGCTTGTATTGGAAAGTCTTGAAACCGTTGCAAATAATGGTCGTTTCTTTAGTAAGGTTGCCCTTTTTCTCCAAAGCCTCAATCATTGGCATATCAAAAGCCGACGAAGTTTCTAAGTGGATGTCGTTCTTTAAAGCCTCTTCAACAATATGCTTAAAGTGCGAACTTTTAGTACAATAGCAATATTTGTAGTCGCCACGGTAATTATTTTTGATAATAGCCTGTTGAAACAACAATTTTGCCTGCTGAATTTTCTTGCTCACCATAGGTAAGTAAGTGAAACGCAAGGGCGTACCATAGGTTTCAATCATTTCCATCAAATTTAAATCGTGGAAATATAATTCATCATCTATAATGCTATAGCCCTCTTGCGGGAAACCAACACTCAGATCAAGGAATTCTTCGTAACTCTGCATTGTCTAAAAATTTTTGCAAAAATGTAATTAATAATCGAGAAAAATGTAGCTTCAATAACATTTTTATATTAACTCTAAAAAACAGCTTTAGTTTTTACTTTTTCTAAAGTCTAGCGAAGATTTCTAGTCGTTGTAATTATTTGATTTACTTTGTTTTATATTTAAGTTGTTCAATTTCAAATACTTTTGCTCAAAAACTAATATTACCAGAATATTTTAGGATGTTTTAGGCGTATTTGCTGTTGTTGATTTTGAAAATCAGTTGTAGTATCATTTAAGTTCCGAAAGTCCCGCTTTTTGTTACAAGTCCCGATAAAATCGGGAGCTTTCCACTTCAATCGGGTTTAATTAACAAAATGATATGCTATAAACTTTGTCAATCTTACAGGCATATCGCACATCAAGATTGACAAAGTACTTTATTTATTTCGGAAGCAGCACATCGTTAATTACATGTATTACGCCATTAGATGCTTTTACTGTCGAAATAATTTCGCTGCCGTTTACGTAATTTTTACCATCCTTTTGGGTAATTTTAACTTTACCACCAAATACCATATCATACTCCAAGCCATCTTGAAACAAAACGCCATCTAGTACGCCAACATAAGTATGATAACCTAGTATATTACTTAAATCATCTTTTTTCTCAGGTTTTAACAAATCTTCCACGGTTCCTTTTGGTAGCTTTTCAAAGGCTGCATTTGTTGGCGCAAAAACTGTAAACGGACCAGCGTTGCTTAAGGCATCTACCAAGCCACCCGCTTTAACAGCAGTAACTAATGTCGTAAAGTCAGCGCTTTTTGCTGCCACTTGAACAATGTTCGGGTTAGAAACATCATCAACAACCGCCGACTGTCCGACGCTATTTTCTGAAGTGCTGGAATTGTTTGATGTTTCAGTTGTGGTTTCAGACTGGCTGCTGGTACAAGCCATAAGAAAGGTTGCGGCTACAAGAGCAAATAGATTTTTTTTCATGATGCATAATTTTATTACTAAAATATTCTCGTTTAGTAAATAAAAGTATGATTTCAATCATCTCATTACCATTGATTTAAAATAGTTTTAAGGGCTGATTTTTTGCGTGTTGAAAAGCTGTTGAATATGAATTGAAGTGATGAGTCGTTAAAATTTAATCAATCTTACGAAATCAATAAGAATGACAAAATTTAAATCACATCGAACTTTTTAGCATTGTTGTAGTCAATAATAATTGCTCTGATATTTTTAAATTTCGTTTCACCAATTTTTTCTACAATTTTTGGCTTATCAGCAAAAGCCTCGCTAAGTATATTTTTGTAGTTGCTTTTGGTTATTTCAAAAGTTGCTCCGTCTTTTTCGTACATTATCTTTTGGAAGCCACTTATAATTCGTCCTTCTTTCCACCCGAGATTATTTGTAAATGCAGGTTGCGAACCTCGAGAACCCATTACTGGCGATACTCCAACCGTCATCGTTGGTGCAGAGTTTCTTTCAGGGAAAGTTTTATAGTATAACTTAATTTTAGCATTTTCCGAAGCTACTATTGCTAGGTAAAGACCTTTACCTATTTTTCCAGTAGATTGAACAGAAAGGCTATCATTACCTTTTATAACAACTACAGATAAAAAATCTTCGAAGTCTATTTTTTCTACTTTAGCGTTTTCATCCTTCTTGAAATAGATTTTACTCTTATATTCGGGTTTTGCGTTGACAAGTCCTGAAATTTTTTCTCCATTTTTATTGTAGTAATAGCCAGCGGAATAACTTCTCCCAAATAATTGAGCCTTAACTTTTAAATGACAAGCTGTTAATAGTAAAGAAGCGATAATAAGATGTTTCATTTGAGTTTGTTTATGATTTAAATTTCAGTTTTCAAAGGCAAATGTATCTCCGCTAACATGCACCTCGCACTACCGCCACCATTTTTTTCAATGGTATAAATAGGAGCAGTTACAATTTTTGAAAAAGCAGATAGCGCAGTAATTTGTGTGCCATGTAGGGCTTTCAACGCTTGCTCCGACATTACCAATAAACTCTCACCATCCTTATTCTCTACTTCAAGCATATTACCAGCAAAGTGATTCATTTGCTCGAAAGAAATATCAATTATGGTTTTGTTGGTAGTCTTGAAACTTTCTAGTACCGCTATTTTATCTTCCGTGTACTTAATGCTGTCCAAGCAAACCACGGCAAACTTTTCTCCAATACACATCATCACATTGGTATGGTAAATAGGGAAACCGCCTTCGTCTACCGCTTGAAATGCTACAACTTCGTAGCCACTCAACATTGCGAAGTTCTCCAAAACTTCTTTATCCGTGCGGACACTTAAACAAGCGTAAGCTATTTTGTTTGTCCTATCTAAAACCAAACTGCCTGTGCCTTCTAAAAACAATTGCTGTTGCTCAAAAAAACTCAAATCAGTTAAATGTGCTACTTCAAAAGTCTTTCCCAATTGTTCAATAATATCTTTTCGGCGTTCCAACCTTCTATTTGGCGAATGCATCGGATACAGAAAAACCGAACCATCGTCGTGGAAAGAAACCCAGTTGTTAGGGAATATCGAATCCGGCGTTTCTGGGTCAAGTGTATCACTGATTACAGTAACATCAACACCAATCTTTCTAAGGATATTTACGAAACCATCAAACTCGGACAAAGCCTGCTGCTGAACATTTTCTTGCTCGCCAGCAACCTGAAATTTATTATCGCCAGCTGTTTGATCGTTAAATTTAAAATCAACCGGGCGTATCATTAAAAGGTGGGAAGTTGTCTGCATTATATCAATTTACGATTTTAGATTTTAAGACTCACAATTTAACAATTAACCTAAATTTCATCTCTCAACAGCGGCAAGCTCATACAATGGAAACCGCCTCTAGCTCTAGACAATTCTGCCGATGGCATCAATACTAAAGTGTCTGTTAAGATATCAGCGTTAACCTTCTCGTTTTCTAAATCTTGTATCAAATCTTCAACTTTTACTACGCTAAAACCTTGTGCTTTAAAAGCCTCAACAGTTTTATCATTACGGTCGTAGCCTAAAACTACACCTTCTTTAATAGCTAAAAGGTTGCAAGAGTCTGTCCATTGTTCTCTGCTGTCGTAAGGGAAAACGTTACCGCCGCTGTAAATGATTTTAGTAGGCGAAGTGCTGCCCAAATCATTTCTACTGATATCATCTAACAAAGCCTCCACATGTTCAAAAGTTTTTGGCTGCCCGGGCTTGTTTTTATGAAACTGGATTGCAGTTGTAGTCTCCAACTTCTCGGGTTCTTTTAAGAAATGGATTGGCTCCGTGGCATCATAAACCGGACTATGCGCAATGCTGTGCAAAATTACCCAAGTATCTCGTTTCACCTGCGTAAAAACCGTGTCTAAGTGCATGTAGTCACGCTTGGCAGGAATTTTCACTACTGTTACTTTTTCTACCACGTTGTGCTCGAACAATAATTTAATCGCTTCGTTAGCACCTTCTTCAGATGTACGCTCACTCACGCCAATCAGCACATGGTTTGGAGCTACCATCATCACATCGCCACCTTCTAAGGTAGTACGAAACTCAGGTTCATCTCCCGGGCGCAAAAAGTGCATCGTAGGGTCAGGAATTTCTATGATGTTGTCTCTGTAAACCTTAAAAAACGGATGATTAAAGAAAATATAACGCATCAATAAGGTTTCACGCACACGAGCTTTTTTAGCTGGTTTATTCAATAGAATATGATTGTTAATGGTTGTGCCAACATCCCTAGTGAAAATCAGATTGGGGATAGGAGCAAAAATCATCGTGTCATCTGCCGTACTGCCCGAAATAAACGTTTCTGCCAATTCTTTTGGATCAGTTGCCGTAAGCTTCAACTGCAGTTTGTAAGTGCAGCCTTCAATGGCACAAACCGCGGCGGTTAACTTCTTGCGGATGTATTCATCAGCTAAAATATCGGCCAATAAATTCTGCAGCTCCACCACATTTTCAGAGTTGTGAAAATTCGGGTGGTTTGGCTTGTAAAAACCTCTATTTGCGGCTTCGCTGTCTATTTCTGTAAGTTTTCCTTTAATCTTCTGCGGATCAAGGAAATACATCAGCAACTTGGTGTAGTAATCGTATTCGTCTTTTCTAATCGTGTCTAGGTGTACAATATCTTCAAAAAGCCAATCTTGCGCTTTAGAAGGCACCACTTTGCCCAATCCGCTATCTGGACTGTGCACCAATAATTTTCTCAATCTTCCAATTTCGGTAGTAACGCCTACTTTAAAAACGCTCTCAAGTGGATTTTTATGCATGTTCATATCATTTTGGTGTTGCTACAAAACTATTCTTTTTTTTGAAAGGCGCAAGTTGGTTCAATAGTCCATTTGTTCACAACTTCATTAGTGTGGTTTTTTGAAAAGCAATAGAGGTGCTAGTAGGTAAATTTAGTCCCGCTTTACACTGTAGCCCTCGTTCGCTATCGCTCTCTCGGGGCTGTCGTTTCAATCGGGTTTGGTTAACAAAAAACTGCCTTACTATGTACCAACCTAAAAAGTCGCCAAGACCCAACTTTGTATTAAATCTGTCGTAAAAGTTTTTTTGCAAGGCGCACAAGGTTTTAAACACAAGCTTTTGTATCATAAACCCGATTGAGCGGATTAGCCCGCATCCCGTCCCGATAAAATCGGGATAATCGGGAGCGGCTATGAGCGAAAGCGGGACTGGGCGGCTGCCAAAAGCACAGAAATTTGATTTTCTAAAACTTAAAATTGTAATGACACCTTAAAAATTGAAACACTTGTAACTTATTGTTTACAAGCTGTAAATTGGGAACGTTTGCATAGTTATTTTCGGTGTTTTAGTTCGTTTACTGCGCTAAACTGTGTAGACTTGTTATCGTTTCAATAGATAACCATTTATAAATACACACATGAACATGAAGAAAATTGTTGCTTCAATCTTTGCTCTTGCTCTTGTTGCGCCAATGATTTCGCAAGCACAAAAGGGCGCTAAGAAGGCATACTCTTTTGATAATTTACCGGTGGTAGCCCAAACTTCTTTCAAAAAAGATACTTTTAATATTGTGAATTACGGCGCCAAAAGTGACGGTGTAACTTTGGTAACCAAAAGCATTAATGATGCTATTGTGGCTTGTAATAAAAAAGGCGGCGGTGTAGTTTTGGTACCTAAAGGTTTATGGGTTACTGGGCCTGTTGAGTTAAAAAGTAATGTTAACCTACATTTGGCACATAACGCAATTTTACAGTTTACGAGAGATTTTAGCCAATACGCTTTAGTGCAAAGTAATTGGGAAGGCTTGCCGCAAATGCGAAACCAATCGCCATTATGGGCTACCAACCAGACTAACATTGCCGTTACTGGCTATGGTATTGTAGATGGTGGTGGCGATGCTTGGCGTTTTGTTAAAAAAAGCAAGTTGACCGTAAGCCAGTGGAAGAATTTAGTTGCTTCTGGCGGTGTGTTAACTGAAGACAAGAAAACTTGGTATCCTTCGCAGAAAAGCTTGGAAGGATCGAAAATAAAAGGAAATCCAGGCGAAATTCGTGCTGATAAAAGTGCCGAGCACTACGATTCGTTAAAAGATTTCTTCCGTCCGAATTTGTTGGTTTTTACCTCTTGCAAGAAAGTATTATTGGAGGGCGTTACGTTTCAAAATTCGGCAGCTTGGAACATTCATCCACTGATGTGTGAAGATGTGACTATTAGAAATGTTTATGCTAAAAATCCTTGGTATGCACAAAATGGTGATGGTTTGGATATTGAATCTTGCAAAAACGTGTTGGTAGAAAACAGCACTTTTGATGTAGGTGATGATGGTATCTGTATTAAATCTGGACGTGATGCTTGGGGCAGAAAACGTGCAATGCCAACTGAAAATGTAATTATTCGCAACAGCACTGTTTACCATGCACACGGCGGTTTTGTAATTGGTAGCGAGATGAGCGGTGGTGCTAAAAATATCTTTGTGTCTGATTGTACTTTTATTGGTACTGATATTGGTTTGCGTTTCAAAACTACACGTGGTAGAGGCGGTGTGGTAGAAAATATCCATATTAAAAACATTAACATGATGGATATTCCGGGAGAAGCCATTTTGTTTGATATGTATTACGCAGCCGTAGATCCAATACCTTTGGTAGGTGATAAACGTGATGCACCAAAAGTGGAAACATTGCCTCTTACGGAAGAAACCCCAGTTTTTAAAGACTTTTTTATCAATAATGTGGTTTGCGATGGCGCAGATAAAGCAATTTTTGTTCGTGGTTTGCCAGAAATGAGCATTGCCAACATCAATTTAAATAACATTAACATTAAGTCTAAGAAAGGAATTGATATCCAAGAGGGTAAAAATATCAACTTAAATAATGTTAAATTGACGATTGAACATGGCAATCCGCTAATCAATATCCAAAACGGAAATGACGTGAACTTGAAAAATATAAGTTATAATAGTGCCGATTTATTGTTCAGAATTTCTGGAGATAGAAACAGCAATATTAAAACCGCTGGTTTAGACGTTTCTAAAGCACAAAAGCAGGCCGAATTTTTAGCTGGTGCGCAAGAAAAATCACTACAGATTAATAAATAGTACATGAATAAAATCTTTAAATATAGCATTTTAGCATTTTCATCGACGGCTTTATCGTTTAGCGCAGTGGCTCAAGTGCAACCTCTGTCTCAGCAAATGGCGGCTACTGTAATGGAAATTTGGAAAGATTCGTTGAACCTAAATCCAGCTAAACCAAAAAGGGTAAAATGGGCTTATGACCAAGGTGTAGTTTTAGAAGGAATAGAGGGAATTTGGAAACGTACTGCAAACGGCGAATATTTTAATTATATGCAAAAAAGCATGGATTTTTTTGTCACCAAAGATGGAGAAATACAGCGCTATAAGCAGGGCGATTACAATATCGATAATGTTAAAAATGGTCGTACGTTGCTGACTTTATACAAAGTAACGGGTCAGAAGAAATATTTTAAAGCAGCTACCACACTTTGGGAGCAATTGAAACAACATCCACGTACTAAAGAGGGTGGATTTTGGCATAAGAAAATTTATCCATACCAAATGTGGTTAGATGGTTTGTACATGGGGCAACCTTTTTATGCGGAATATGCCGCTTTAATTAAGGAAGATAAAGCATTTGATGATATCGCCAACCAATTTGTGTGGATGGAGAAAAACTCAAGAGATGCTAAAACCGGCTTAATGTACCATGGTTGGGATGAATCTAAGGCGGAAGCATGGGCTGATAAAACCACGGGCCGATCGCCAAATTTTTGGGGCAGAGCAATGGGATGGTACGGTATGGCAATGGTTGACGTGTTGGAGAACTTTCCTGAAAACCACCCACGTAGAAAAGAAATCATCGGTATTTTAACACGTTTTGCCAATGCGGTACAAAAAGTACAGGACCCTAAAACGGGTTTATGGTTCGATATTTTAGATAAACCTACAGCTAAAGGGAACTATGTAGAGGCATCGGCATCGAGTATGTTTCTGTACGCCATTGCCAAGGCAGTGAGAAATGGATGGTTGCCTGCATCGTATTTTACAATTGCAGATAAAGGTTATAAGGGTATCCAAAGGGAATTTGTGCAGCAAGATGCGCCGGGTAGAATTAGTTTGAAAGGTACGGTAGAAGTATCTGGCTTGGGCGGTAAGCCATATCGTGATGGCAGCTACGAATATTACATCAGCGAAAAAGTAATTACCAACGATCCGAAAGGTGTAGGTGCATTTTTGTTGGCACTAAACGAAATGGAAATTGCTGCAATGCCGAAGCCGGGCAAAGGTAAAACAGTTGTGTTGGATTCGTACTTTAACAACGAAGTAAAGAAAGACCAAAGCAATAACGACCAATCTTGGCATTACAAATGGGACGAACGTCCAAATCCAGGTTTTTCTTTTTGGGGCGATCAGTTTAAAAATTCAGGATTTAAGTTGAGTACTTTGTATCAGGCGCCAACCTCGGCAAATTTGAAAAATGCTTCGGTTTACATCATCGTAGATCCAGATTTTGAAAAGGAAAATCCTAATCCAAAATTTGTTTCTGCTAACGATATCAAACAGATTGAAACTTGGGTTAAAGCTGGTGGCGTTTTGGTGTTGATGGGTAACGATGCAGCAAATGTGGAGTTAACGAATTTCAATAAGTTGGCCAATGTGTTCGGAGTTCATTTTAATGGCGATAGCAAAGGTACAGTGCCAGTTGCAGCTAATTACGAAACCGCTAAGGTAGTTGTGCCGGCTGGCAATGCAATTTTCAAACCGAAGGATTTATTCATTAAAGAATATAGTAGTTTGAAACTTTCTGGTGCTGTAAAATCTATTTTAAAAGATAAAGATGGTGACGATGTAATGTCGGTGACCAAGCATGGTAAAGGCACTGTATTCGTAATTGGTGACCCTTGGTTGTACAATGAATACGTAGATGGTAGAAGACTTCCTTCGAACTATAAAAACTACGAAGCAGGACAGGAATTGGTGAATTGGCTATCGAAACAGGCGTTAGCTAAGAAATAGGAAATTAGCTACAGATGCACAGATGGTTTACTTAAATCCATTGCAAATTTTATCTGTGCATCTGTGGCAAAACAATCGGCAATGAAAAATATCATCAACACCCTTTTAGTTTGCGTTACGTTGTGCGGCTGTGCTACAGCACAAAATGTTTCACAAAATGCTACAAAAACCGAAGTAAAAGTTGATACCATTGCTGAGAAAATGTTGGTGTATCAACTAAATAGTGGAGGTTGGCCAAAGCAGTTGGAAGACAAGAGTGTAGTGAAATACGAGCTTCCTATCACGGATGCGTTATTGGAGAAAATCAAAGCTACTTCTCGGTTACATGCAACTATTGATAATGCAGCGACTACGAGAGAAATTAATGCTTTGGTGCTGGCTTTTAAAAACACAGGAAATCAGGCTTATTTAAGAGCAGCTGAAAAAGGCATCGATTATTTGCTGGAAGCACAATATGCTAATGGAGGTTGGCCGCAATATTATCCGGATAAAAGCAGCTACCGAGCAGAAATTACGTACAACGATAATGCAATGATCAACGCATTGACAGTGATGCTAAACATTGTTTACAAAGCGAACGGGTTTGAATTGGTAGATGCGAAGTATCTCCCCAAAGCTGAAGATGCGGTGAAAAGAGGTATAGATTGTATCTTGAAGACGCAGTTTGTGCAAAATGGCAAACCAAGCATTTGGGCTGCACAGTATGATGAAAATAAGTTAATTCCAGCGAAAGCCAGAGCATTTGAACCAGCATCATTAAGTACGGGCGAGTCGGTAGGTGTGGTGAGGTTTCTAATGAAGTTAAAAAATCCTTCAGTAGAAGTTAAAAACGCTATTGCAAACGCAGTGACTTGGTTTGAAAGTACAAAGATTGTGGGTGTGAAATATGATAAAATAGCCGAAAAGGATAGAGGTTTGGTGAAAGATCCTGAAGCGGTGAGTTGGGCCCGTTTTTACGATTTACAAACCAATAAACCAATTTTTGGTGATCGTGATAACTCCATTAAAGACAAAATAGAAGACATTAGCCAAGAGCGTAGGTACGGTTATGCTTGGTATGGCACTTTTGCCCAAAACTTATTAGCAAAGGAATATCCAAAGTGGTTGAAAGCGAACGGGGCTAACCAGTAATCTCCGTTATTCCTAACGATAAGAGGAATCTAACAATATGCTGAGAAATGTTTTAATCTTCCTGTTCAGTTTTTTGAGCGTTAATTCTTTCGCCCAAAAACAGTACAACGTATTAGATTGGAAAGCTGATGTAAGCTTAAATACCTATTTGGTGCAACAAATGCATCAACAATATGATCAACGCAGAGCTGATTTGAATAATGCGTTAAATTCAAAGCAGCAAACACTTGCCTATATAAATGCAGTTGCAAAAAATGCAAAGCAAGTCTTGGGTAAATTACCTCAAAAAGCTGAATTGCAGCCTCAAGTTACAGGAGAAATCAACCAAGATGGCTATCGAATAGAGAAAATCGTTTATCAAAGCTTCGAAAATCACCATGTAACAGCGAATTTATATGTGCCAAAAGGAAATGGTAAGTTTCCTACTGTACTACTTTTCTGCGGTCACGAGGATGTTTCAAAAGCGACAGAAAGTTATCAGAAAACGGCCATCCTTTTGGCTAAAAATGGTTTCGTGGTTTTTGTGATCGATCCAATTTCGCAGAGTGAGCGGGTGCAGTTGACTGACGAAACCGGTAAATCCTTGACACGAGGCTCTACCACAGAACATACTTTGCTTAACCTTTCGTCAAACTTGTTGGGGACTTCGGTTGCTGCTTACGAATTGTTCGATAATCAACGTGGTTTAGATTACTTGGTAACAAGAAAGGAAGTGGATGCCACAAAAATTGGCGTAATGGGCAATAGCGGTGGTGGTATGCAAACTATTTATTTCGCTGCGATAGACGATAGAGTGAAGGCAATTGTACCATGTAGTTATCTGGCAAGCAGAGAAAATACTTTGGCAACCACAGGTGCTGCAGATGGTTGTGCGCAAATTCCGAATGAGGGTGCGCAATTGCTGGAAATGAGTGATTACCTCATAGCTGCGGCTTCAAAACCTACATTGATTTTAGCAGGACGTTACGATTTTATAGATTACAATGGTACCCTGCAATCTTTTGATGAACTTAAAAAAGTTTATGCTAGTCTTGGCGAGGCTGATAAAATATCGTTGTTTACCTACGACGACGGGCATGGAATTTCCAAACCAAAAAGGGAAAGGGCTGTGCAATGGCTTCGAAAATGGTTCTACAACGATGATAAAACTATTGTAGAGCCTGAGTTGAAAACACTTACAGATCGAGAACTTTTTGCAAGCAAAAGGCATAAAATAAACCTAAGCTTTTCAAACGAGGTTAACATTCAACAACAAAACGAAAGGCTGTTCACTGCATACGCAGATAGCAGAGAAAAGTTTAAAAAACTGAGTTTGGTAGACCGAAAAAAAACCATTCAAAAGCTATTAAATATTAGCACAAAAGAAAGTAAAGTTGAGGTTGAAGAATTTGGACAGGTTCAAGCTAAATTTGCCTCTTTCCACAAAGTGATTATCAGAAAAGATAACGAAGTGCCGATGCCGGCTTTAGTTTATTATCCTCAAAAAACGGCTAAAAAAGTAGTGATTTGGATAAGCGAAGATGGAAAGAATAAACTGATAGATAGCCTAGGTTTGATGCAGCAGTACATTGATCAGAATGATGTGGCTGTAATTTTTGCAGATGTAAGAGGTACAGGCGAAACTGCTGATAAATTGGAACTGAACGATCCAAAATATTTCAGTAAAGATTACCGAAATGCAATGTTGGCATTACATATTGGCAAGCCTTTGCTGGGCCAGAGAACTACCGACGTTTTTTCACTGCTCGATTTTGTAGCTCATAACGGTCAATTTAAAAATGCTGCTTTAGAATTGAATGCAAAAGGGAATATTGGTTTGGCAGCTTTAAATGCTTCACTATTTCGTGAAAACATCATCAATTTAAACTTGTACCAATGCTTAGAAAGTTATCAGCAAATACTGCATCAGCCTTTGGTGAAAGATAGGTATAACTTGGTAGTTCATAGTTTGTTGTCGTATTACGATATTCCAGATTTAGTACAGTGGACAAAAGTGCCAGTTACGTTTTGTAACTAATTGCGTTTGTGGCGAAACACAGGTAAGATTTTGCTAAGCGCAAAAGAAACGTTGTATAATAAACCCTATTGTAGCGAGCACGTAGTGGCAAACCTATGTGTTTGCCAACGCAGTAAAGCGAAAAGAGGGGCTACGATAGCCAAGAAATACTGACGCAGATTTTCCTAAAAAAGCAATTGTAATTTGTGCTTGAATTGTTAATCAGAAAAAAATCAATTTTATTTCGAGCCTTCTTGCACTAGAAACAGTCTATATTTAAAACTTATAGATGATGACCACTAAACTAAAGCCATTGCAGGTTTACTTTGTTTTGCCTGCTTTGTTAATTTTCGCTTTCGCTTTTAAAAATAGCGATAAAGTAAACGACAAGCTGTTTAGCTACGAGGGAAAAACCTATAAGCCGGGCGATACGGTTTATGGCTTCAAAAACTACACAAAATTAATAGTTGGCGATGATGATGCACCCTTGTTGTTGGGCGTTCCTCACGATGGTGTGGCGATAGGAAATCCGGAAATTCCAGAAACTGGAACTACGGGAAGAGATATCAACACCTTGCCGCTGGCCTTTGAAATAGCAGCTAATTTTAGGTCGTCTACTAAAAAGAGGGCGTGGATTGTGATTAATACTATTGGAAGGAAAAGGGTAGACCCAAATACGTATCCAAACGAAGTAGATAAAAGATACACCAACGAAGATGCGAAAAATACGTATTTGAGTTATCATAATTTGCTAAAAGCTGCTCGCGAAAGAATGGCTGAAACACAGAAAAATGGAAAAGGAGCATTGTTTTTAGATTTGCATGGGCAGGCGCACACCTACCAAAGTGCACAGCCTTATATTGCTGTAAACGGCAAAGAGTTAAGCAGTAGATTTATTGATCAAACGGAATTAGGTTACGGTTTAAGTGCAACTGCTATTTCGCAGAGCGATGAATATCTGGATAAACTAGCGGATTCTTCTACTATTGCTGCGATAGCAAGAGCAAATCCGCAGGTGCCATTTTCTCAGCTGATAAGAGGACCGCACAGTTTTGGTGGATTGTTGGAAGCTGAAAAGGTAATTGCAGTGCCTGGTACTAAAATCAAAACTTTAGAGGCTAATGCGGAACTTTTTGGCACTGATGCGAAAGGCGAGGCCAAAAAGCGTCCATATTTTAATGGCGGATATTGTACTAGAAAATATGGTACTGCTGTTTATGGTGCAACAAAAGGATATAGAGATAATATTTCGGCAATACAAGCAGAAACTCCGGGAATTACTGTTAGAAATAACGAGGCTATTAGAGAGATTTCTGCAGAACGATTTAACAGGGCAATTATAAATTTCCTTAATAAATGGTATGGATATAGTTACAAAAGCAGATAATCGCTAATACCAGATGAGCAAAAAACTAAGTCTATTTTTTATACTTATTACTTTCGCCAGCCTATTGGCTTGCAAAAAGGATCAACCTGTTATGGAAGAAGGGAAGGCACGGGTGCGGTTTGTAAATACCTACCTTAATTCCGATCCGCAAGAGTTGTATCAGGAAAATAACAAACTTACATCGCAAGCCGTAGCTTATGGCACTTACAGTGGTTATGTAGAAGTAAATTCTGGTAGAAGTATTTTTTGGTCTAACGGAGCGGTGGAGAACAAAGCGACAACAGCGATAGAAGCTGTGCTTTATAGTGATAACACTTATACGCTATTGTATTACCAAAATGAAAGCTCAAAGCCATCAATTGTGGGATACATTAATCAAGCTAATGCGCCTTCGGTTGGTAAATTTAAAGTGAGGTTTGTTAATTTAAGTGTGATGTTTAATGCAAAGCCTTTGGTAGTTAATGCCAATAATAATGCTATTGTAAGTGCTTTGAATTTTGGTGACAATCCGAGCTATGTAGAACTGGCATTAAATACAGAACTAAAGGTAAATGTAAAGGATAATACTAAAGTTACATTGATGGATGTAACTAAATTTCGAGAAGGAAAAAACTACTTGGTATGGTTTGATACACTTGATGGAACAGAGGTGTCTTATCATATTATCCAAGAAAATTAAAATTAATTAATCGCTCTAAATTAAACCGTTACTTATTCAGGTGACGGTTTTTTTTATGCGTAAAATTGGGGAATTGTACTACCGCTGATACGGTATGATTAGCATTGCTTTGTAAGCTTATTTGTGTAAAATAATTCCCAATTAATATTGCTTTATTGTTAATTTTAAAATAACTGTAGAAAATATTTCGCTGTTTGGGAAATTAAATTTATTTTCGAAACAATAATTCCTACAAGTTGTAGTTCTTGTAGTTTTTATTACCCCAAACACAATAATTGAAATTTGCGTACCCCTGTAGTTTTATGGCTTTAGAAATGAGTTCATTACATTACGCTGTAAAGAGATTTTGATAGCCTATGCACCGAACGTATACTATCAAAATTTCTCTACAAAAATGTTTTGCATACTTAGGCAAGTACCTGGGGTTGATGCTTGTTTTTGTTTGTTTTTCTTTCCATTTAAACGCTCAAGTTTGTGGTACTTCTGGTATAGATGGTCCTAGTACGAACACAAATCCAATCAATACCTATTTTCCTGTTGCCGGCAATAGAAGTTTGCTTGCTGGACAAAAATCAATTTTATTAGAAGCTGTTCCGCCTACAGATGCTCATAGCAACAATTATGGGAATATCGGAATACGTCCAGGAGATTTGATATTGATTATCCAGATGCAAGATGCGCTTATCAATTATGATAACGATAATAGATATGGAAGTGGTTTAACAAATGCTGGAACCGATAATCTGGGGGGAACAGGTTATACCAATATTGGTTTTTCAGGGAAATTTGAATATGTAATTGCACTTAATGCAGTTCCCATTACTGGAGGTACGTTAAATTTTAGAGGTGGCGATGCAGGTGGTGGCGTAGTTAATGAATATGTTAATGCAGCTCCAACCAATACGAGAGGACAACGAAGATTTCAGATTGTACGTGTACCCCAATATTCAAACCTCACGCTAACTTCAGACGTAACAACTGTACCTTACAATGGTAAAGCTGGTGGTGTTATCGCCTTTGATGTGGCGGGTGACATGAATTTCAATGGTTTTAGGATAGATGCTTCTGAGAAAGGATTTAGAGGCGGATTTGGCCCAGTTGCAGGTTCTGCAAATAACATTAACAGTGTTTATGTGACTGGTTCTGGAAGTACTACTTCTGTAGGTAAAGGGGAAGGTATAGCAGGTACGCCACGGTATATGTTCGATGGCTACAAGGATTTTGACAATATAGACGAAGGGCTTCCCGGAGGTTCTTATGGAAAAGGTGCGCCAGCTAACGGTGGTGGCGGTGGTAACGACCATAATGCTGGCGGCGGCGGCGGTGGTAACGGTGGACATGGTGGCGTTGGCGGTTTGGGTTGGGAAGGTCACGGAGCGCCTAACACTTATCCCAATGGAGGTAGACCAGGTAGCTTGGTGCCTACAGATATCACTAGATTGATTATGGGTGGCGGCGGCGGCGGTGGTGATGCGAATAATGCTACTACCGGTGTAAAAGGTGGTGTTGGTGGTGGTATTATCTTGGTTAACGTAGAGAAAATCACGGGTGCTGGAACGATAATATCTAACGGAGGTGAGGGGCAGCCTGGAGTTTATGGAAGTGCCCCCGATGGAGCTGGTGGCGGTGGTGCCGGAGGTACTATTTTCGTAAGAGCTTTGGCGAATAGTGCTGGCGCTACTTTAACCATTCAGGCGCATGGAGGCAAAGGTGGAAATACGTTAAATGATCACGAGAACGAACACGGTCCCGGCGGAGGTGGCGGAGGTGGTGTAGTTTACCACAATGTGCCTGGCGCAGTAGTTAATGCTACAGTTACAAGAGGTAATGCCGGTAGAGCAGATAACGGAAATGGTACGCGTCATGGTGCTGGACATGGAACTATTGGACAGGTAGTTTCTTTTACTAGCGCAAGTTTACCTCCACATCTGCAAGGTGGCGGACAAATCTGCTATCCGGAACTTACCACAGTATTAACCGAGCAAAATCCGGGCATTCCGGGGAGCAGAAATCCAGGAACTACAGCAATTTACACCTTAACCTTAACCAATAGCCTAACAGGCGGAAATGCTGGTGGGGTACAAACAGAGTTAAAATTACCTGCCGGATTTACCGTAACATCTATTACCGCAAATTTAATAAACGGTACTACTGGAGCTACTAATCCGATATATAATTTAACTACAGGAGTTTACTATATCGGTTCTACTAATTTAGCCGATGCGTACAACATTCCGCCGGGTGGCCAGGTAACCTTTACAATCAACGTAGCTATTGCAAATAATGTGGCTGAAGGAATGCACCACGCTAGTGCCCAAAGTACTTATTTAGACCCTACACGTACATCTCTTAATCCAGACAGGAGAGTTACCGCGAGAGATAATGCGTTTGGCGGTAATACGTCTTACGAAACTGGTAATGCTGGCAATGTAAAAGGTATCAACTATAATGGTGATTTAGCTACATTAACAGGAGAAGATGTACATATTAATGCTAAACCGCTTCCAGATGATCTTAACATCGATGTGTTGGAGTGTTTTGATAGAGCCCAAGGTACACTAAAAGCAACAGATCCAGATGCAGCGCACACGCCTGCTACATTGGTTTATACCCTCGAAGGTACTTACGACACCAACAAAGGCACTTTTACACTAGATGCGAATGGGGATTTTCTTTTTGTTCCGAAGATTAGATTTTTTGGAACCGTAACTATTCAATTCAGAGTTACTGATCCGCTTGGCGCATATAATATTGGAGAGTTAACTATTAATCAGCCACAACCTTTACTGGCTATAGCGGAAACAATTACCCATATATCAGCTTACGGTGCAAATGACGGATCTATTTCTGTAGTTTCTAGTGGTGGAGTGGGAGTTCGTACTTATAGATGGTTGTATCCAGACGGTTCTGTTGTAACCACACAAAATATCAGTAATCTCGTTCCGGGATCATATGAGCTTACCATCAAAGATGAAAACAATTGCGAACATACCGAAGTCTTCATCGTTAGAGAACCACCTTTGGTAACCTTGTTGCCGTCGCCTTCTGTGTGTGTTGGAGAAATAACAGTAACTCTGCCTTATAGCAATCCTAGAGTAAATCCAAATTCTTACAGCATCATTTGGAATAGTGCCGCATTGGCTGCTGGTTTAGTTAACGTTACAGATGCTGCTTTGCCAACAATAGTCGCTCCAGCTAGTACTGCAAACATCAACATAGTTGTGCCAGCAAATATTACAGTAAATACTTATAACGGAATATTGAGAGTGAAAAATGCTGCTGGAGATAGTAGTGGAGATATCCCTTTCAGCATTAGCATTACGCCTTATCCTTTAAAAGCACATATACAATTAGTTCAATAAGAAATAAACAAATATTAAAACCCTCAAAAAGATGAAAAAAACAATTACCCGCACTGCATTGGCTACTTTAGTTTTGCTATTAAGCCTAACTTTTTCTAGTTATGCACAATATCATGATGTCTACATTTGCGGTAGCACTTCGGTAAAGCTACGTCCTCAAGAAAGTATTATTAATGCTACTGATAAGGTGCATTGGTATTTAGAAGGGGTAGAAGTTGCAGGAAGTCCGTTTACCTATTCTACATCAGGCTCGGCAGATCTAACTATACCGGCTAGCTTGGCTGTTGGTTTGCACAAATATACTACCGCAATCGAATCGGTAGGAGGCTGTATTGGCGATCTGTCTGACCCGTATGAGGTTTATAAACTTCCAACGAAAACTTTAGCCTTAACAAAGTCTGTAGGTACCTATTGCGGCGCTAACAGTGCTGTTAACGGAACTTCTGGATCTGTAATCACAGCAACTACTACGCCTGCAGCATCACTTCCTGCTGGAGTTGAATATGCCTATGCGTGGTCGGTAACTGAGGGTGGAAACCCAGCTACGCCAGGTTCTGCAGATAACAGCAGTACAGCAACAAGTTTGTATACCATGAACACAACAACTGTAGGTACTTACATATTTAACGCATCGGTAAAGTATGTTTTAGCGGCTGGTAACACAGGTACTTTGGTGTCGGCAGATACGCAGGGATGTAACGTGGATGCAACGGCTACGCAAACTGTTATCGTTACTCCTAAACCAGGTAAACCAACTATTTCTTTGGCTAACTAAGAATAGCAGGGGTTTAGCTAACTCATGGTTTTCCGTAGGTTTACATACGTGGCTGTGCTGTTTTTGCAGGTTCTGTTTGTAAAAGCGCAAGCACCTGTAGCTGGCGAAGTAAGAATAAGGTATGGTGGTGTTGCCACCTTAAGGATAGATAATCCTGCCAGTACTTATTCTTACCGTTGGTTCAGGGATGGGAGACCTATACCCAATGCAACCACATTTATGTATGCCGCTAGAGAGCCAGGAGACTATCGCGTTCAAGTTACAAACGGTGAATGTTTGTCTGATATGTCTGATGTCTTTAGGGTGATTTTGGAGGTTTCAGATTTAGAAGTGAACAAAACGTCTGAAAGTAGATTTGTTGGGCCTAATGAACCATTTTTGTATACCATAACCGTAAAGAATAAAGGGAATACAGACAATCCAAATGTGACGGTGGTGGATCGTTTACCTCCCAACTTGACCTTCGTAAATGTAGAACGCGTAAACCTGGGAAGAGCTAATCATGAAGGTGGTACTGTAATATGGACTATGCCACTATTGGCCGATCAGCAATCGGCTGAGTTAAGAATGAGAGTAATGGCTAAAGTGGCTGGGACGGTAATAAATAGAGCAGACGTAAATGGTGGCGATCTTACCTTGATCGATCCAGACATGAGCAACAATACCTCTACTGATACGAAAAAGATCATCGGCAACATTAGAACGCCAAACGTAATTACGCCAAATGGCGATGGTAAGAATGACGTGTTTAAAATTGATGGGATCGAACTCTACAGAGAAAACACGCTATCCATATTTAACAGATGGGGTAATGAAGTATTTAGAAGTGCTGGTGGGTACAAAAACAACTGGAACGGCGACGGGTTAAGCGAGGGAACCTATTACTATGTACTCAAGTTAGTATCTAAAGAAGGTGTGGATAGTAGTGTAACCGGTTGGATCACTTTATTAAGAGATAAATAGGATGGAAAGAAGAAGGTGGTATCTTATCTTTTTATTAACGCTCATCAGTTTTGGAGGCTTTGCCCAACAAGACGCACAGTATAGTCAATATATTTTTAATGCGGTTTACATCAATCCTGCATATGCGGGTTATCGGGAGCGGGTAAACCTCAATTTAACTTATAGAAATCAGTGGACAGGCATTAACGGATCGCCAAAAAGTTTTTCTTTTGCAGCTGATGCGTTAATGCCTAATGAAAGGGTTGGACTTTCATTAATTGTAGGTTCCGATCAGCTCGGAGCACAAAAAAATCTTTCTGCTTATGCAAATTATGCCTATCGTTTCCCTGTAAATGAAGACGAAACCTCTAAGCTGGCTTTTGGTTTGGGGGCAGGCATTATGCAATCTGGCATAGACGGCACCATGTTAGATGCCAGCGATGCAAATGATGAGTATGTTCCAATTGGGATGGAAAAAACAATCATTCCCGATATTCGTGCGGGCGTGTTTTTTTCTACACAAAAGATGTACATAGGCGCATCGGTAAATAACCTAATTGGTAAATACATTCTCGACAAGGCTAAGCTAAATTTTAACTTTCCTACACCAGAGCCACATTACTATCTAACTGGTGGCGTGTTAATCCCTTTGGTTGAATATGAAATAGACTTTAAGCCTTTCTTTTTAATTAAGGATGATATTTCTGGGCCAACTGTTTTAGATTTGAATGCGTTTTTTCTGTTTAAGCAAAAAGTATGGATAGGTGCGGGCTACAGAACAGGCATTAAACTCTATAACAAGCCGGCTTTAGTTGGTAATGTTAATAATAGGAACGGACTTATTGGCATGGCCGAGTTTTTCGTTAGTGATAAGTTACGTCTAGGCTATTCTTACGATCATGCTACTGGCGGTTTGGCTGGTTACGGCGGTTCTACACACGAAATATCCATCAGCTGGAATTTTATGAATGAACGAGAACGTCGGGTGAATTTCTGTTATTTTTAAACCTAAATCCCCAGAAAAGTACGTTTATAGGCACTTCGTAAAAAAAATCTCATCAAAGGGCAAGGGAATTATAATTCGTAGCTCACGCCTCGTTCAGCTATTTCTGCTTTATATGTCTCGGCTTCCAAAGCATCTTTCAACGCATTTAGGCTATTAGTTTCTCCGTGAACAAGGAAAATTTTCTTTAAGGTAGTTTTATCCTGATGTCTTACATAGTCCATCAAATCTTCATGATCGCCGTGACCACTCAGTAAATCCGTTTTTAAGATTTTTGCATAAACCATTAAATCTCGATTTCTCAAACGGATAATCGGATCGCCGCGTAAAAGCCTATCACCTAAAGTACCTTTTGCACAATAGCCAATAAACAATATCGTAGCGTAGTAATTTTGAATGTTGTAGTAAATATGATCTTGAATTCTTCCTCCTTCCAACATTCCAGCAGAAGAAATAATGATACACGGTTCTAAGTAATTGCTTACCGCTAAACTTTCTTTCTGGCTTTGCAGGTAAGTGAGATTGTCGAACTCAAATTCATCGCCTTTGGTTTCATAGAAACTTTTGGCTTCCTCATTTACATATTGATGATGTCTTCGATAAATATCAGTAGCATGGTTAGCCAGGGGGCTATCAACGAATATTTCTACAGGAGGTAATAAGCCTTTGCTGAAAATTTGGTTCAGCTTAAAAATTAACGACTGTGTTCTGCCAATACTGAATGCAGGAATAATCAGCCTTCCAGAATTCTTGATGCAAGTTTCTTCAATTACTTTAATTAGCGTTTCATCTAAGGAAGCATCTTTGCTATGCAAACGACCACCATAAGTAGCTTCACAAACCAAATAATCAACTGCTGGTAGGCTTTGCGGATTAACTAGCACTGGATAGTTTTTTCGCCCAATATCGCCAGTAAATGCAATTTTCTTTTCTACGCCATTATCGTTAATTTTTAGCACAGCTGCTGCGGCACCCAATAAATGACCAACCGGAACAAAGGTAAGCTCAATAGCTCCTGTAATTTTGAAAGGCTTGTCAAAACCAATGGTAACAAACCTTTCAGTAGTTTCCATTACATGTTTTTGCAGATATAACGGCTGCGGGCCGCTGTAATGTTTTCTTCTACCTTTAGGGCGTTTGTTCTGTTTACTCAGAAAAATATTTACCGAGTCGTAAAGCAATATCTCTGTAAGATCAGCTGTGGGACCAGTACAAAGGATCTGACCGCTATATCCCATCCTTATTAACGTAGGTAAATTACCAGAGTGATCGATATGGGCATGCGTCAATATCACCAAATCTATCTCAGCCGGATTAAAAGGAAATGCTAAATTGTCTTCTTGGTAAGTTCCTTTCTCATAATCTATCCCGCAATCTATAAGTATATTGTAGTTGTCAGTCTGCAAAAGGTGCATGCTTCCTGTAACTTGTTGGGCTGCACCCCATATCGTTAGTTTCATTTATTCTTATCAAAAATAAGTGCACAATATATGTTTTTGTATCCAATACCCGACAATACAAACCATTTTTTTGGTCAATTATAAATGCCGTTTAAAAATTTTATCCACAACAATAAAAACCTAATAAAAGTCGGTTTTTTTCAAGAAAAGTATGTTTTTGCTTTCTTATTGTGAAAAAAAGAAGATAAGTAGATTGATATTTTCACATCTTTTGATAATTCGTTTGGCACAGTTTTTTCAATTATCCCGTCGTTGAGATATTAAAAACTTGGCAACATCTTTTAGAAAACTATTTAAAGAAATTGGTGTTGCTACATAATTAAAACTAAAAGCAATGAAAAAGATATTAATGATAGCTGCAATTGGTGCAACAGTTTTGGCATCTTGCGGTAAAAGCGAAAAGCAAGTAGCTTTAGAAAAACAACAAGCATTAGCTGCCTATAGAGATAGTATCAAGTTAGATAGTTTTAGACGTGCAGAAGTAGAAGCCGAAAAACGTAGGGTAGAAGAAAGACACCAAGCAGAATTGGCTGCTGCAAGACGTAGTGCAACAAGAAGCTATAGTTCTGGTGGTGGTACCGTTACTACCTCATCTGCCGGTGTTACAAGTACTCAGGCTCAGAAAAAAGGTTGGAGCGATGCTGCAAAAGGTACTGTAATTGGTGCCGGAGTAGGCGCAATAGGTGGCGCTTTAATTGATAAAAAGAAAGGAAGAGGTGCTGTTATTGGTGGTTTAGCTGGTGCTGGTGCTGGTTATGCTATTGGTAGAGCAGAAGATAGAAAAAGTGGTAGGGTACAACCAAAACAATAATAAACTCCATCATATATTCGTAAACGCCCAAGCTTAAGAGTTTGGGCGTTTTTCTTTGAAAAAATCGAACATTTTAAGTTTAAGGTTTGTTTCCATAACAAAAGCATTTACTTTGTAATAGCAATACATCTAAATATAAAAAGATGAAAACAGATTTAATTGAAATTTTTCAAACGGTTAGGGCAGCAATGCAACCTTACGAAACGTTGGGGTTTAATTCGCGGATAAACTCGGATACGGAATATGATCTTTGGAGTGATAAAAACGTAACCTTGTTAGGTAAACAAAGAAACGAGATCTACTTTGCGGGCTTAAAGATAATGAAGAGCAGTGTTACACTTCATTTTATGCTCATTTATACCAATCCAGAGGTGAAAGAACTCTTGCATCCAGACCTGTTGAAATTATTGAAAGGCAAGTCATGTTTTCATTTTAAAAAATTAGACGAAACTTTAATGGACCACATTGCCGTAGCCTTGGAAGTGGGTTATAAGGCATATAAACAAAACGAATGGGTATAAATCCGTTATTTCAGGAAGATTTCTTTTTAACTATTCAGGATAAATATCATGCGGTAGAGACCATTAGCGCAAATCCATTTTATATTGTTGCTTTGCAGCAAAAGGTCTATGTACATTTGGTGCCTTTAAACAGTAATTTTACTCCTCAACAATTGCTCTCTTTACAGATAGCTTATCAGCAGCAGGGTATTTTTTTAGTTCATTTATGGGAAGATGTTTGGGCCACGAGAAGAAATCAAATAATGAGCAGGCTACATTCATTCTGCGGCTTAAATCAGTCCTTGCACGGTAGGAAAACTAAAGTAACCTCCTTAGATTTAAGCGAAACTCGGACTTTTTTAGATGTTAACCACTTGCAAGGTTATATTAAAACCAAACACAATTACGGACTTTTTTTAGGTGATGAATTGGTGGCTGCGGCATGTTTTGCAGCACCTAGACAAATGAAAAGTAAAGGTGCAAATTACAAATCTGCAGAGTTGGTGAGGTTCGCCACAAAAAGTGGTTTCACCATAGTTGGTGGCTTAGGTAAGTTGATCAAAGCTTTTTCGGAAGAAGTTACAGTTAACGACTTAATGACTTACGCAGATAGAGATTGGTCTTTAGGGAAGGGTTACGATAAGCTTGGTTTTACTGCGATAGGACAAACTAAGCCCTTGTTCTTCTATGTAGACGAAAAATCTATGCAGCGACAACAGGCGCACCGTTTGCCAAAAAAAATATCATCGGCTTTTGCCGAACAAAATGTATTAAATTTGGACGATTTTATGAACCAGCAGGGCTTTGTAAAAACGTTTAATACAGGAAACCTCAAATATCTACTCTACACAAATGTCTGAAAACAATTTGCTCATTGTACTTGGCGCAACAGCAGTTGGAAAAACTCAGCTGGCAGTACAATTGGCAAAATCTTTCGACGGTGAGGTAATCAGCGCAGATAGCCGACAAATATTTAAAGGGATGGATATCGGCACTGGTAAAGACCTCTCTGAATATTCAATTGATGGCATCAAAATTCCATATCACCTAATTGATGTTAGAAATGCTGGCGAACATTATAACGTAAATGCTTTCAAGGACGATTTTTATCAGGCTTTCGAAGACATAAGCAACAGAGCCAAGTTGCCGATCTTGTGCGGTGGTACGGGCATGTATATTCATAGCCTGTTGCAAAACCACGACCTAACTTCCATCCCAGTCGATGCGGGTTTAAGGGAACGATTGTTGGTTTTGGATAAGGCTCAACTTCAACAGAAACTGGATACTTATTCTCAAGAGCTACGTAAAAATGCAGATTATAGCTCTTCAAAACGTTTAGTTAGGGCTATTGAAATTGCTGAATTCTTAAGTAAAAACGATTATCGACCTGAAAAAAAATCTGTTATAAATCCATTTGTAGTTGGTTTGTATAATGAAGTAGAAACCCGACGGAATAAAATTCTCAACAGGCTAGATACTCGTCTATCTAACGGGTTAATAGAAGAAGTGGAAGTATTACTCGCCAAAGGTGTAAGCAAAGAGATGTTGATTTTTTATGGCTTGGAGTATAAGTTTATTGTCGCTTATCTAGAAAATGAAATTGATTTTGAAACGCTGAAAGATCGCTTGGGCATCGCAATTTGTCAATTTGCAAAACGTCAAATGACTTTTTTTAGAAAGATGGAAAAGGATGGCGTTAAAATTCATTGGTTGTTAGCGGGTGACGACAGGCAGGCGTTGAAAGAAGAGGCGATAGATTTGGTAAGGAAGAATTTCTAAAATAATTGCATCTTCGTTCTATGGATCAAAAAATAAAGCCAATCATTAAATGGACGGGAGGGAAGTATCGAGAGTTCGCTTTATTTAAAGATCATATCCCTGTTTTTGAACGTTATATTGAACCTTTTTTTGGTGGTGGAGGTGTTTTTTTCGCCCTGCAACCAAAAACACCTGTGATCATCAACGATAAAAGCACCGACCTTATTCGGTTTTATCAGCAGGTTAAACAACCTCAATTCAAAACATGTCTTTATCAGTACGCCAGTGCTTGGGAAGAAATTACAACGCTTGCTAAGCAGCTGTGGGAAACAACAGGTTCCTTATTTGTTGAGTTGGTAAATCAAGAGGCAGATATGCAATCATTACATGAAGCGGTCGAATTCGAGTTACCCAAACTAGTCAATACACAAGATGTTTTAAAAAAAGAAACTTTCGTTGTAGAGCCGAATAAATTCATCACATATTTAAAAGATAGCCTATTAGATAAGGCAACACGCATCCAGCGCATCTGTAAAAAAGAAAATAGAATATTTAATGATGCTGAGTTAAAAGACCATTTTGAAACTGGAATTAAAAGCGGTATGTATCTGTTTTTTAGGATGTTGATGAATAAAAATGCAAATCAGCAACTATTTTCGGATGCGCAAAGCGCTGCAAACTGGTATTTTGTAAGGGAATTTTGCTATGCATCTATGTTTAGGTTTAATGCAAAAGGTGAATTTAATATTCCATACGGAGGTATTGCTTATAACAAGAAAAATTTTAGACAAAAAGTCGATCTCATATTTGCAGCACCTACTCAACAACTTTTCAGCAAAGCCGAAATTTTTAATTTAGATTTTGAGGTGCTACTGAACAATCATAAGTTGAAGCCTACGGATTTTATCTTTTTAGATCCTCCGTACGATAGCGAATTTTCTGAATATGACCAAAATGCTTTTACGCAATCAGATCAAACTAGGTTAGCTAATTTCCTAATAAATTGCCCTGCAAAATGGATGGTTGTAATTAAGGAAACTAAATTTATCCGAGAGATTTATACACATCCTCAAATAAAAATCGTAACTTTTGGAAAGAATTACACCTATAATGTACGTGGGCGTAATGATAGGAAAGTAACGCACCTTATCATTACCAACTACTAAACCTATGAATAAGTACTTGCAAATAGCACCCAACGTGTTCAATTGCAAGGTTTGTCCAACTCCTTGCGATGGCGTTAGCAAAATGAACTATCAATTTGCTGATGATGCAGCATTTTCTGAGCATTACGAACAACTTCTCATCCAGCATATCAATCAGTTTACACCATTTAAAGCTGTAAAAGCTGACGAAAAAGGATACCCTGATATTAAAGTACAAAACAAGGCTGGGGCACATTTCTATATTGAAGTAAAAGTGCAACGACGCACTTTCATGAGTGTTGAAAAAGCACTTCCACAAAGTGGTTTAAAGCCTTCAGAAACTGTTGCGTTAAACCTGAGCGATCTCAATCGCTATTTCGAGTTACAACAAGAAAAGAAAATCCATGTTTTTATCTTTTGGGTATTGCTCAATAGACCCTGTGTGTTAGGAGAAAAGGAAAGTCAGTTCTATTACAGACTAGCATCTGAACTTAAGCCCATTTGGCAGAGCGAAAAAGATAAGAGAAAATTTCGTAGAAAAAGTGGCGAAGGAGATGAAGTTGATGGAAAGCATTTGGGCGTTACCGTAAACTATCACTTCAGCCTAAACGAACTTAAAGTTTGGAATAACGAACTTGCGTAGGCAAAGTGTTTGTTATTTAGTACACCTTTAGGTTGTAGATTATATCATCTTTTTTACAAAGTTTAATATTTTTAAGATGTTGTATTTCAGTTATTTGAATTTGTTTTTTGATGTTTTTTTAGTGCGGAGTGGCACGCTGTTTGAATGTTTTTTGACGACTAATGATGTGAAAATATTAGTCGAAAAAATTAAAATAAAATTAAAAACATAATGACGCTACCACTTGTTGATAGCTCATTACATTAACAGAAACATAATGAAACCATCCTCTAGTGATAGCTTCATTACAAATGAAAACAAATAGAAAACACAATGAAAAAGTATACAAAATTTATGGCAAGCGCAGTAGCTGCATTAGCCATCTTCGTAACTACAAACGCTAACGCTCAAACTGCTTCTGAACCAACTAATCCTTCTAGACAAAAACTAGGTATCGGATTAAGCGTAGGCGTGCCCACAGAAGATGGTTTTAGTTTCGCAATTGGTGGTGATTTACGTTACCAAGTTGACTTAGACAGACAATTATCTATTCCAATTACTGCTGGATACACTAATTTAAAAATTAAAGATGAATGGGGTGGAGGAAGCGTTGGTTATATTCCAGCAAAGGCAGGTTTAAAATATTTCTTTAGCCCATCTGGAGCTGGCGCATATGCCTTAGCAGAAGCTGGTGCTGCATTTGGTACCAAAGAAGGTTCTAAAACTTCGTTTGTGTACTCGCCTGCGGTTGGTTACGCTTGGGATAACGGTTTAGACTTAGGTGTAAAATATGAAGGCTTAAGCAGAGACGGTATGAGCAACGGTTATGTAGGTTTACGTTTAGCTTATGGTTTTAAACTATAATTGTTGCGTTAACAAATTATAATCACAATATAATATTATTAAGCCTCGGTAAATTTATCGGGGCTTTTTTGTGTTTTTAGAATAATAAATGCTATTTTGAGCACAAAACAGAACATACCTATAGCTGATTGTTTCCAAATAGCAATCTAAAATAAAAACACGTATGCAAGGGAAAAAATACATTGGTTTGGTAACCATAGCTTTATCGGCATTAATGGCTTGTAATAGCAATCAACAATCTACCGAAACCAAAGATACTACTACTTTAGCCGTAGCAGATACAACGGTTGTAAACACACTTAACTTTAGCGACGAGAAATTGCAGCAGATCTATACTGCTTACATTAAATTAAAGGACGAGTTGGTTAGCACTAAATATGAAACAGCAAAACCAGCTGCTAGCAACTTATCTACAGCTTTAAAAGGTTTTGAAGGATGTGAAAATGCAGCTAAAATTGCTGGCAAAATTGCCGATGCTAAAGATATTAAAGCACAGCGTGCAGCATTTACAGATTTAAATGTGGAACTAATTCCGATATTTAAACATGCGGCATTAACTTCTGGTACAATTTACGTACAGCACTGTCCAATGGCAAATAACGGCGATGGTGGTGATTGGCTTTCATCAGAAAAGAAAATTCAGAATCCGTATTACGGAGATGAAATGATGGAATGTGGCAGAATTGCAGAAGAAATTAAAGCAAAATAACCCAAAAAATTAAAACGAAATTAGAAAATCCAAAAAATTGTAACAAGTCTATAATTGTTTGGGCTTAAATTTTTATAAACGAAAATAACTACTTATAATTATATAAATTTTAGATATATGTCAACTACTGCAGAAATTAAGATAGATGGACAGACCTACGAATTCCCAGTAATTACTGGGACAGAAGGCGAGAAGGCTATCGATATTTCAAAATTGAGAGATCTTACGGGTCACATTACTTTAGATTTTGGATATAAGAATACAGGTGCTACTAAAAGTGCCATCACGTTTTTAGATGGAGAAGAAGGTATTTTAAAATATCGTGGCTATCCAATCGAAGAACTAGCTGAAAAAGCATCATTTTTAGAAGTTGCTTATTTATTGATCTACGGAGAATTACCTTCGAAAGAAACCGTAGAGAAATTCCAAAAGGATATCAGTATGCATACCTTGATCCATGAGGATATGAAGAAGTTTTTTGATGGTTATCCGTCAAAATCTCATCCAATGGCTCAATTATCTTCTTTAGTTTGCTCACTTTCTACCTTCTATCCAGAAAGTTTACAGCCTAATCAATCAGAAGAACAAAAGAACGAAACCATCATTAAAATGTTGGCCAAAATGACAACCATTGTGGCTTTCATTTATAAGAAATCTTTAGGACACCCACTCATCTATCCTAAAAACAAATACGATTATATCACTAACTACCTTTGGATGACTTTCGGTCAACGTACCGAAGATTTCGAACCGAACCCAGTGGTAGTAAGTGCAATGAACAAGCTATTAATTCTTCATGCAGATCACGAGCAAAACTGTTCTACTTCTACGGTGAGAATTGTAGGTTCATCAGATTGTAACCTTTACGCATCTATTTCTGCAGGTATTTCTGCGCTTTGGGGCCCGTTACACGGTGGTGCTAACCAAGCGGTTATCGAAATGTTAGAAAGAATTAAAGAAGATGGTGGCGATACCGACAAATGGATTGCGAAAGCTAAGGATAAAAACGATCCTTTCCGTATGATGGGCTTTGGTCACCGCGTTTATAAAAACTTCGATCCAAGAGCTAAAATCATCAAAAAAGCTTGCGATGATATCTTAGAAAGCTTAGGTATTAACGATCCAGTTTTAGAAATTGCAAAGAAGTTAGAGCAAGCAGCTTTAACAGATCAATATTTCATCGATCGTAAATTATATCCAAACGTAGATTTTTACTCGGGTATCATTTACAGAGCCTTAGGTTTCCCTTCAGAAATGTTTACCGTTCTTTTCGCATTAGGTCGTCTACCAGGATGGATCGCTCAGTGGAAAGAAATGAGGGAAAATAAAGAGCCTATCGGCCGTCCACGTCAAGTTTACGTTGGCGATGTAGATAAGCACATGTAACCAAGTACTCTCTTTACAACCAAATATGTTAATGCTAAGCCGGTGGATTGCCGGCTTTTTTGCGTTTAAAGGTTTTATATAACCGATGCTGAAATAGCTGCCTCGTCATGCTGTCCCGTACGTACGGGTTCAGCATCAGTTTGCATAGATTAATTATAAGAAAAGTAATAGCACATTTTCATCGGAAACATCAGTCCCGCTTTCCGTTCCAATCTTTTTGTAGTCACTGCCATTAATAATTGTCATGCTGAGTTTATAGAAGCATCTATTAACACACAATCCTTCGGCAAGCTCAGGATGACACGACAAAAAGTATTTTCACTTCAATCGCGTTTAATTAACAAAAGCCTGTTCTAATAGCTCAATCTTGCTGGCAATGTTGCAAATTAAGATTGACAAAGTTTTAATTATCCGCCAATAAAACTAATTGCGATAATTATCAAGAAGCAGATAGTTAATAATATACTATAACAGAAGTTTAAGAAAAAGAACTTCAACACTGTAACCCATCTTGAACTTCCGTAGAAGGTTCTTAACGATCTATAAATATACCAAATCACATAAATGCAGGCTAAAAAGTTAACCCAATTGCTCACGTCGAAAACAAAATGTGTCAGCCAATTAATCAGCGTAGCTAAAATAATAACTAAGAAAATAGCCGAATGCGTGTGGAAAGAATAGATGAGGTGCTCGTAGTAAAAGCGCTTCTTCCTTATATAAACCAATTTCAAAATCAGTGCAAAAAGCGGTAATAAAACAAACATCATTTTAGGAATAAACTTAAAAATATCCTGTTCTAATTTCTCTCTTGGGTTTTCATAATTGTTAAACTCTATTGATTTTTTACTGAAGTAGTTTTGAATAAAATTGTCGCGTTCTTCTTTTGGCAAAGCTAACTGGGCTTTCTCATATTCCTCTACAGAACTTTGTGCAGCTGCAAGTCCTTTAAAAATACCTTTGCCACCAATGCTATTATCTATTTGTACAAAAGAAGTAGAGCCTTTTTCTTTAATATCTTTCTCTGCAACCTTAATAATGCTATCTTTTTGCGATTTAGGAATTGGAATGTACCTAATAATCTGCTTAACCTCTTCAATCTCAGAAATAGTAGCGGTATCTATTTTTTCAGTATCTACAGGTTTTTTCGTGCCAACTACTTCATTCTTCTTGTGTTTTTTATCGCCACCAAGTAAAATGATAAAAGCCACAATACTTACAAAAATATAAAGCTTAATGGGATGTAAGAAAGAAGCTCGTTTTCCAGCAACATACTCTACGGTTAGTTTGCCTGGCTTAAAAAGCAGAGGTTTAATCGTACCAAAAAACTTATGCTCAAAGTGAAAATAATCTGCAATAGCATGGGTAATCATATGCCATGCATCTTCTTTTAGCTCTATATTTTCTTGTCCGCAATGCGGGCAATAAGTTTCTTCTACATGGTGACCGCAGTTTAAACAATCTTTCTCTTTTCTAAGCTTAACGGATGACATCGGGTTGGAATAAATTAGTGACTGATTTTATTGATAGCTTCTTCTTCCGCTCGTGTGTGTTTGTGTTTAAACATTAGCGCAAAAAGTACGGTAATTATTAAAGCGTAAATCGCAAAACTTAGCCAGATGTTGTGCCAATCTTTTACGTCTAATGCACGACTTAAACTTCCATCGGCTAAAACACTAATGCCTTTATCACCCAAAAATTTATGTAAGTGCTCATTATTAATATCAGAACTTACTAAGTCGGCGGTAGACTTAATATTTGTATAAAATTTAGTAAAATATTTGTCAATCATCCATCCAGATAATAAACTTCCTAAGATAGCACCAAAACCGTTGGTCATCATCATAAACAAACCTTGCGCAGATGAACGTATTTTAGCTGTAGTTGATGTTTCTACAAACAAAGATCCCGAAATATTAAAGAAATCGAATGCCATACCATACACTATGCATGACAAGATAATCATCCATAGGCCACCAGCGGGATCGCCGTAAGCAAATAATCCAAAGCGAAATACCCAAGCTAGCATAGAAATCACAATTACCTTCTTAATACCGAAGCGTTTTAAAAAGAACGGTATAGCCAAAATAAATAAGGTTTCTGAGACTTGCGATATAGAAATGATTAACGTAGAGTATTTTACAACCAGCGAGTTAGCGTAAATAGGGAATAACTTGAATTCGTCTAAAAAAACGTCGCCATATGCATTGGTTAACTGTAATGCGCCACCCAAAAACATAGAGAAAATAAAGAATAAAGCCATTTTATAATTTGCAAATAACTTAAATGACTCTAAGCCTAAGCTTTCTACAAAAGTTGCTTTTTCCGATACAGATTTTGAAGGTAAACATTTCGGTAGTGTAAAGGAATAAAGTCCCAAAAGAATAGCGCCCACGCCAGCGATATAAAATTGGTTAGCACTTGCTTTGCTACCTGTTAAATTGGTTACCCACATGGCTACTATAAAACCAACCGTTCCCCATACTCGTATAGGAGGAAAACTTTTAACAACGTCAAACTCACTATTTTTTAAAGTAGTGTAACTTATAGAGTTGCTCAATGCAATGGTAGGCATGTAAAAACACATCGCCAATAAAATAATCCAAAAAAAAGTATGCGGACTGTCTACTTGTGGTAAATAAAACATTACCCCGGCATATAAAAGGTGTAGTATAGCGTAGAGTTTTTCGGCATTAATCCATTTATCGGCTAAAATACCAGTGAGTGTGGGCATAAATAGCGACGCTATTCCCATTGTAGAGAATATGATACCAAAATGTGCACCATCCCAACGTTTAGTGCCAAACCAATAGTTAGCGATGGTAATTAACCAAGCAGCCCATACAAAAAACTGCATGAAACTCATTATGGTTAAGCGTAGCTTAATATTCATAAGTATTTTATCTTTTGTTTAGTTTGTTTTGAAAGGTTTGAAGATAGGATTTTTTTGACAGATATTAAATTTTGGTACAAATACAAAATGTTAATTTATCTAAATCCTAAATAATCTTTTACTACTTCGAATGCAGAAAAAATAAAAGCTTCTGTTGTTCACTTAAAAACAAAAAATGCGGGCTATTAGCCTGCATTTCGTCTATTAATTTCATCTCTAATTCGAGCAGCTTTTTCATAAGCCTCTTCGGCTAAAGCTTTCTCCAGTTTTTCCTGTAATTCTTCTAAAGAAAAACTTTGAAAACCTGATGTGGTTTCCGGACTTTTGTGAACTTCTTCAGGAGTAGCGGTATTGCCAGTTAAGCTATCCATATTCTCTAGGAAAAGGAAATCATTACCTTCAATGACAATGCCTGCTGAGGATAGAATAAACTCGTAAGTATAAATTGTAGCATTAAATCTTACTGCAATGGCAATGGCGTCAGAGGTACGGGCATCAATTTCTACCTGTTCTCCATCTTTACTGCACATCAGCTTTGCAAAGAATACACCATCTACTAAATTGTAAATAAGTACTTCGGTAACTTCTACTTGATATGCTTGGGCAAATGATTTGAACAAATCGTGAGTAAGCGGTCGAGTAGGAGACATTTTTTCAATTTCGATGGCAATGGCCTGCGCTTCGAATGCTCCAATAATGATAGGTAACCTTCTTCTTCCGTTAACTTCGCCAAGAACTAGAGCGTAAGCGCCAGATTGTGTTTGGCTATATGATAATCCTACAATGTCGAGTTTTACTTTCTTCATACACAAAATTAACCCTTATCGTTTTGTGAGCGATAAGGGTTCTTGTACAAAGTTACGCTTTATGTGCCTTTAATGCACTAATTATTTTAGGAACCACTTCAAAAGCATCGCCAACAATACCATAATCAGCAACTTTAAAGAAAGGAGCTTCGGCATCTTTGTTAATTACCACAATTACTTTTGATGAACTAACACCTGCCAAATGTTGGATTGCACCAGAAATACCAATAGCAATGTATAAGTTAGGACTAATGGCAATACCAGTTTGGCCAACGTGCTCTGAATGTGGTCTCCAATCTGCATCAGAAACTGGTTTTGAACAAGCTGTAGCTGCACCTAATAAGTCTGCCAATTCTTCTACCATTCCCCAGTTTTCTGGACCTTTTAAGCCTCTACCTCCAGAAACTACAATTTCTGCATCTGGTAAAGAAACTTTATTGGTTGCACGAACGATGTCTTTTACAATTGCAGTTAAGTCGCTAGATTTTACTTCAGGGCTGAAAGCCTCAATAGCTACGCTAGCAGCATTTTCTTTAACACCAAAAGAGTTTGGATTTAAGGCGATAACCTTGTTTTCTGAGGTTAAAGTGGCAATAGCAAAAGCCTTACCTGAAAAAGCTGTTTTTTTGACTGAAAAACCACCTTCTGAAGTAGGTAAATCTACCGCACCATCTACTAAACCTGCTTTAAGTTTTACCGCTAAACGAGGTGCCAAACCTTTTCCAGAGAAAGAGTTAGAAAGCACTACGATATTTGCACCTTCTTTTTTTGCTGCTTCTGCAATAACAGAGGCATAAGCTTGATTTACAAAGTTTTTTAGCTGATCTGCCTCAACTTTTAAAACCTTACTTGCACCATATTTTCCAAGTTCATTTAGCTCGCTATCTGCAACATTGCCAATTGAAATGGCACTTAAACTAGTTCCTTGCTGATCGGCAATTGCTTTTGCATAAGATACTGCTTCAAAAACTGATTTTTTGAACTTGCCTTCAACTTGTTCTACATATACTAATACTGACATATTAATCTATTTGAAATCTCCAATGGGAGAATATTTGATGATAATCTAATTAACTAAAAGTCCCCTTTAGGGGATGTAGGGGTTATATTACTTTTGCTTCGCTATGCAATAAACCGATCAACTCTTCTGCACTCTCCGCAGGAACTAACTTAACCGAACCACGAGGAGCAGGAGTTTCAAATTTGCTGATTTTCCCCACTTCTTCTACTGCTACAGCTTCAACTACTTGCAATGGTTTAGTTCTTGCCGACATGATACCTCTCATATTAGGGATTTTCGCCTCTGCAGTACCTTCGGCACAACTCGCTACAAATTTTCCGCTTACACTTACAACTTCTTTACCACCCTCAATTTCACGCTCAATAGTTGCGGTAGAGCCATCGTAGTCTAATTTTTTAATGATAGAAATAGATGGGATATCCAACAATTCGCCAACCATTGCAGCAACTTGAGAACCGTTGTAATCAATAGATTCTCTTCCACATAAAATGATATCGACATCATTAGATTTAGCATACTCAGCAATTTGAGTAGCCACAAAATAAGCATCTCTCGGTGCTGCGTTAATTCTTACAGCATCGTCTGCACCAATGGCTAATGCTTTTCTAATTGTTGGCTCTGTAGCTGCCTCGCCAACATTAATAACGGTAACCGTCCCTTTTCCGCCTTCGCAAAGCTCAATAGCACGAGAAAGTGCAATCTCGTCGTAAGGATTAACAATATATTGTACGCCGGCAGTATTGAATTGGGTATTATCGGCTGTAAAAGTTATTTTTGTCGTCGTGTCTGGAACGTTACTGATACAAACTAATATTTTCATCTGTTTAAATTTTTGTTGTTCATCGATGATGAATCCGCCACGATTTAATCATTTGTTATTTTTGAAATCATGACAGTTTCACAATTGCTTTAATTTAAAATTGTTATGCTTGCATAATATTACAATGTTATACAATCTAAATCTATTTTCATAAAATAATTTAGAATTTATATAAACAAGTAAGTTTTTTATTGGAAAAGAACAATTAGCGACCACATTTGTGGTACTTATAAATTACACAAACTTAATTAAAAAAGCAGGGATTTAAAATGGAAAACCAGCGATTAACCAAATTGTTTGAATTTTTGGAAGCCGATCCAAACGACAGTTTCATACTATATGCTATTGCCACTGAATATAATGTACAAAACGATTTGGAGAAGGCACTTAAATATTACCTTCAGTTAACAGAAAAACATCCAGATTATGTGGGAACGTATTACCATTTGGGCAAGTTGTACGAAAAACTGGGACAAAAAGAAGAAGGGATTAAAGTATATCAGACAGGAATGAACGCCGCTAGACAAAAACGTGATATGCATGCTTTGTCTGAGCTTCAAGGTGCTTATAACAGTGCCGCAGGGTTAGATTATGAAGATGACTAATTTTTCAATGACCAATAATCAAGTCACAATTATCAGTAACCAAATCACAACGATCAGATAGGTAACAAATTATTGCAAAGCCTAATGAACTTGTGAACAAATGAGCTAATGAACATTTTCAATCGTAAATCTATTGATATCTAAACGACAAATCTTCTTTATCAGGAATGTGATTTACTTCACCTTCACTGCTTTTGGTGGGGCTCAGGCGCATTTGTCGTTATTGTTACGCTATTTTGTTACCAATATCAACTTTGTTAGCGAAGAAGAGTTGTTAGAATTGAATGCGTTAGCACAAGTTTTACCAGGACCAGCTTCTACACAAACTTTGGTAGGAATTGCATATAAAGTTGGCGGCTTAAAATTAGCCATCATCACCTTTTTAATTTGGATTTTGCCATCGGCTGCTATTATGACATTGGCTGCTATTTGGTATTCGGTTTTAGGGCAGAAAGACAAACTAGCTTCGGTTTTAGAATATGTGCATCCTATAGTTTTAGGAATTGTAGCCTACGGGGCTTTCAAACTTGGTAAAAGGGTGTTAACTGATCAGGTTTCTATTTTCTTAGCAGTTGGTGCCTTAGTGGGTACTTTGGTTTTGAAGGAGGCTTATGTTTTTCCTTTAGCTATATTAATTGGAGGGATGGTTTCTTCAGCAATTGGAACACCTACAGAAGAAACCGAATTAAGAGTTCGACTTTTCGCTAATATCAACCCCAAAAAACTAGGCTATTTTATTGGCGTATTGTTATTTATGGCTATGCTTGGCGCATTGATTAACAGAACATCGCCGTTTAGTTTGCCAATCAGATTATTTGAAAATTTTTATCGTAACGGTATCTTTATTTTCGGAGGCGGACAAGTTTTAGTGCCTATGATGCTGACGGAGTTTGTGCAGGTAAAGCAATACTTAAGCCAGTCTGATTTTATGTCGGGATATGCTTTTCAACAGGTTTTGCCTGGTCCTACATTTTCATTTACCAGCTATATTGGTGCTTTAGGTATGAAATATGGTGGCTACGGTATTTTGGGGCAAGCGATAGGTGGTTTTTTAGCTGTTTTAGGAATCAACTTGCCAGGCTTGATTTTGGTGCTTTTTATTGTGCCTTTTTGGAATGATTTGAAAAAGATAAGCCGAATTAAGTATTCACTTTCGGGGATAAATGCGGTAAGTGTTGGTTTTATTATTGCCGCCTTTTTTATGTTAATAGCTCCGGTTGGCTTAAATTGGGTTTTCTTGGCTATCGTTTTAGCTACCTTTTTAATATTGAATTTTACAAAAATCAGCCCTGCTTTAGTAATTGTTGCAGGAGTGGTTTTAGGTTATATAGTTTAGTGCAAATTAATTTTTGAGATGAATAAGTTTGTTAGAGAAGAAGTAAGTTTTTTTAAAGGTGCAAGAACCCGTTGGCAAGAATTAAAATATGTTTTGGGGGTAATCTATCAGTTTTATAAGGGATTTAGAAAATTGCATTTTGTAGGTCCTTGTGTTACCGTTTTTGGCTCTGCTAGGTTTAAGGAAGATCATCCATATTATGAGATGGCGAGAAAAGTTTCTGCTGAAATTTCTAAGTTGGGTTTTGCAATTATGACTGGTGGTGGACCTGGCATTATGGAAGCGGGAAATAGGGGAGCTAAAGATGCTGGAGGCTTATCGGTAGGATGTAACATTGTTTTACCGCACGAGCAACATGAAAATCCTTATTTAGATACCTTTGTTAATATCGAATATTTCTTTGTAAGAAAAGAGTTGCTAAGAAAGTACTCGTACGCATTTGTGGTTTTACCTGGCGGATTTGGAACGTTGGACGAATTTTTTGAAACGCTAACGTTAATTCAGACGGGTAAAGTAGAAAAGTTTCCGATTGTGATAATGGGTAAGGAGTTTCATCAGCATGTTTACGAACACGTACAATTGATGATGGAACAAAAAACAATTAGTCCAGAAGATATGGATTTATTGCTCTTTACTGATGATGTCGATGAAGTGGTTGCGCACATCAGAAAATACAAAGACGATGCGGCAATATTTAAAACGCAATCTCCTAAAAAAGCTTGGTGGATTTTTGGAGAGGAAAAGCCTGAGGCAAAAGCGAGTTAGTTTTTGAAATATTGTAATATTGAAAAATCGTCATTGCAAGGCACGAAGAAATCCTACAAATATAGTTGATTTATCACTTTAAGATTGCTTCGTGCCTCGCAATGACGAAAATTTAGCTGAAAAATATCTCTTAAAACGGTGGATCATCATCCATCATATCATTCATACTTGAAGGCCTGATGATGATATTTCCAGGATTACCAAAGTTTTCTGACGGCATCATTGCACTATCGCTACCTGCTGAGAAGCTAGAAGGAGGCATAAAACTATCTTCCAAATCACCAAACTTCACATATTTACCGATAAATCTTAGTGGTACAATTCCCGTTTCACCGTGACGGTTTTTACCAATAATTACCTCACCAACACCAGCATTTGAACGACCACTTTCATCTTCCATAATGCCGTAATATTCTGGACGGTACAAGAAAAGCACCATATCGGCATCTTGCTCAATAGATCCAGATTCACGTAGATCGGATAACATTGGCCTTTTACCGTTTTGTCCTGGTCTACTTTCTACCGCACGACTTAACTGCGAAAGTGCTAAAACTGGAACTTCTAATTCCTTCGCTACAGATTTTAAAGCTCTTGAGATACTACCAATTTCTTGCTCACGGTTACCCCCGCCTTCACCTTTACCATGCATTAACTGCAAGTAATCGATGATGATCATTTGAATATCGTACTGCGATTTTAGCCTACGACATTTCGCTCTGAACTCGAAAATATTTAATGCAGGCGTATCATCAATTAGTAAAGTTGCTTCTGACAGTCTACCGATTTTACTGTGCAATTGTTGCCATTCCCATTCCGCAAGGTTACCTTTTCTAATTTTCTCTTGCTCAATTTCAGCTTCACCAGAAATCAAACGATTTACCAACTGAACAGAAGACATCTCCAGTGAGAAAACTACGGTTGGTTTGTTGAAATCTACAGCTGCGTTACGGGCTGCAGTAAGTACAAAGGCTGTTTTACCCATCGCTGGACGAGCAGCAATAATCACTAAATCGGATTTTTGCCATCCGCCAGTAATACGATCTAAATCTGTAAATCCAGAAGGTACACCAGTTAAACCATCAGTTTTAGTTCTTAATTCTTCTAATGATGCCAAAGATTGTTTGATGATATCGTCCATTTTCTGCGTATCTCTACGTAAGTTGTTTTGGGCAATATCAAACAAGTTTTTTTCGGCCATATCTAAAAGGTCGAAGATATCTGTAGTGTCTTCGTAAGCATTTTTAATAATATCCGTAGAAATTCTAATTAACTCACGCTGAATATATTTTTGTGAAATGATACGAGCATGGTACTCAATGTTGGCGGCAGATGTTACTCTGTTAGTTAAATAAGTAACGAAATAAGCGCCACCAATCATCTCTAAATTACCCGTAGTACGTAACTCTGAAGTAACGGTTAAAATATCTACAGGTTTAGATTTTTGGAATAATGCTTGGATAGCCTCGAAAATTCGTTTGTGTCTTTCGTCGTAGAAAAGTTCGGGCTTAAGTACGTCGATAACTGCAGATAGGGCATCTTTTTCTAGCATCAAAGCACCTAATACAGCTTCCTCTAAATCAGTAGCTTGTGGCTGTATTTTGTCTACTGTACTAATGGTGTTGGCTAGTCTATTCTTTCTTGCTGATACTGAAAATTTGCCCTGTCCCTTTTGTTCGTTATCCATACTCATGAAACAAAAGTAAACAAAAAGGGAGGTTTTTGTTTGCACAAGTTATTAGGCGTTTGTCAACAAGTTGATTTCTAAAATGATGGATTTTTTGATATATTATAGGGAAGTTTTAGTTCTGCACAATTGGATGTGGATAAGGGGATAGAGATTGTTCAATGGCTAGGTTGTTAAAGTTCAATTGCCGATTAGTGATAATTGTTTACTCTAACGTTCATTACTCACTTTCTCATTTAGTCATTTTATCATTCGTTCGTTCCTTCCTCATTCAATCATTTTCTTATTTTTGTGCATGGACAATTTTAGAAGGCCGCAAGGTAATGATCGTAATAGAGAACGAGGTAGAGAGCGTGTAAAAGAAAATAATGAATTTGTGTTTGGTATTAGAGCTGTAATTGAAGCAATTAAAGCTGCCAGAGATATTGAAACTATTTATTTGCAAAGAGGTTTATCTGGAGATCTTTTTCTAGAATTAAAAGCCTTATTATCGGGATCATTAATTCCATTAAGTGTTGTTCCTATTGAGAAATTGAATAGAATGACCCAAAAAAATCACCAAGGTGTGATTGCGGTTATTTCTCCAATTACTTATCAAAACATTGAAGATATTGTTCCTGCTATTTATGAAAAAGGGGAGACACCTTTAATATTAGTTTTAGACAGTGTAACTGATGTACGTAACATGGGGGCAATTGCTCGTACAGCTGCATGTGTTGGTGTACATGCCATTGTGGTGCCTTTAAAAAATGCAGCGCAAGTAAACGCCGATGCTATCAAAACGTCAGCTGGTGCTTTGTTTTCTATTCCTGTTTGTAGACATGCGAATTTGCATAAAACTTGTTTGTTTCTACAGGAAAGTGGCTTGCAGATTGTTGCATGTACAGAAAAAACTGACGACCTAATTTATAAACCAGACTATACTTTGCCAACAGCTATTGTAATGGGGTCTGAAGACGAAGGTATCTCAAATGAGTTGCTGAGGGTTGCGGATCACTTGGCAAAAATACCAATGGCAGGTAAAATAGAGTCGTTAAATGTTTCTGTAGCTGCTGGGGTTATTTTGTACGAGGCAATTAGGCAGCGATCTTAATGTAATCGCCGATGAAATTAACGTTCCTTAACATACTAATACTGATTGCTGTAAGTTCACTTTGTTCATGTGCAACAATTTTTAACACCAAGCACACCAATATTACATTGGTTGGAGATAAGGCAACTCGGTTCGTCGTAGCTACAGACAGTTCTGTAAATAATATTCATGAGTTTTTGGTAGAAAGAAATAAAAAGCCATTGGTTGTTAGTGTTTTAAGGAATGATACACTTTTAAAAACAACTACGATAAATTCAAATATTTCAAAAACATTTTATCTGAATTTTTTGGTAGCATATGGCTTAATTGGAGGTTTTATCGATTATAATAAACCTAAAATGTTTTCTTATCCTGCATATCAATTTTTTGACAATGAGAAACTGAAATTCGTTTACGCAAGACCTGACAATATTGAACTTCCCGAAAAGAATAAGTTCTTATTAAAAATTGCTCCACTAAACATGGTTACAAACTTCACAAATCCTTCTATGATGGTGGGAGCAGAGGTTAAAAACAATTCATCTTTTAGTACCAATTTTTATATAGGGTACGGTTTTGATGGTTTGCTTCCAAATGTTGATGACTATCAAAATTTTCGTTTTTCAATTGAACAAAGAAAATACTTAAGGAATATTGTTTTTAACGGTACATACGTAGGTGTCGAAATAGATTATTTTAAAACAAAATATACTAAAGAGCTGAGTTACTCTTTAGATAATGATGTAGAGAAGGATTATTATGAAAGACAGTACGAAAACGATATTTTTCTTTTTAATAAAAGAGTAGTTAATTATTCTGCCAAGTTTGGTTATCAATTTAAAAAAGGCAAGATGTACTTCGACTTAATATCTGGTTTAGGAATAAGAAACAAAAAAACGATATTAAATAATGATCCTAATTTGAGGGTGCGTTTTATGAGGTCGCGTCACCCAAACATTTACGATTACAGTAATGAAGTCGGTAATATCTCTGGAGTTAATTTTACTATGGGTGTAAGAATTGGTTTTTAATTAAATAAACTTCCCTCCAAATTTAGCTTTTACATCGGCTACAATGTGTTTTACGAGCTGTTCTTCTGCTCTAGGACAGATCAGTAAAGTATTGTTAGATTCTACAACAATATAGTCGTGTAAGCCTTGAAGGATTACCAATTTCTCTTCCGGTACGTTTACCATGCAGTTTGAAGAATCGAACATCATCACTTGTTCTGAAGGAATTACTGCATTGCCCACATAATCTTTTTCTGCCATTTCGTAAATGGAAGCCCAGGTACCTAAATCAGACCAGCCAAAATCCGAAGGTAAAACATACACATTGTCGGCTTTTTCCATGATGCCAAAATCGATAGAAATATTAGTGCACAGCTGGTATGCGCTTGATATGAACGTCTTTTCGTTCGTAGTGTTGAAAGCAGAACGTCCACCAGCAAAAATATCGTATATATCTGGTAAATGTTTTTGTAAAGCTTTATTGATTGCGCTTGCCGACCAAATGAAAATACCAGCATTCCAAAGGAAATCACCACTTTGTAGAAATGATTTGGCTAGGTCTAAATTAGGTTTTTCTGTAAACGTTTTAACTTTGTGTATCTCTTCGTGTGCGCCTAATATTTCGTCATTATATTGAATGTAGCCGTAGCCTGTATCGGGTCTATTAGGTTTTATGCCCAAAGTGATTAGACAATCGCAATTGGTGGCAGCAGCCATCGCTTGGTCTATTGCAGCAATAAAAGCTTTTTGATTGCCAATAGTATGATCTGATGGCGCAACTACAATTACGGCATCTGTATTTAGTTCTGCAATTTTTGCTGCTCCGTAAGCTATGCAGGGAGCGGTATTACGCATTAAAGGTTCTGCCAAAATTTGATTTTCCACCAAATTGGGAAGCTGTTCCTTGATCAAATCTACATAGCTCTCATTGGTAACGATGAAAATGTTTTCGGGAAGACAAATTTGTAAGAAGCGTTCGTAAGTACTTTGGATAAGCGTTTTGCCAACGCCAAAAAAATCGATAAACTGCTTAGGGAATTCTGTTCTGCTTACTGGCCAAAAGCGACTTCCAACGCCGCCAGCCATAATTAATGCGTATCTGTTTTTGTCCATGCGTAAAGCAAATATATACTTTTATATCATACCTTATGTAAAAGGTTTTTTGTCGGTATAGACTTATTTATGTTCGCTAACAGTAACAAAGCAGTTCGAAAACAGTTTTACAAGTTTTATTAATTATTGGAGTAAGAGGCTAAACGATTAACAATTAAGATAGTGTAGATCTATCGAATTAAACAAAAAAGGGATAGCTGAGTACAGCGTAGTAGTAAGTACAAAAAAAATGTGATTGCTTACATCAATTGGGATAAAAGCTATGGATTGTAGGTTAACGGTTGTAGAGCTTACAAAATCTATTCTCTATTTTTTACTTTTCTAAGAGAATTTATTAGTAAATTGATGCTTTAATTACTGTAAAATTATGTTATTTTGAAGAATAATAGCACACAATATTTAGTACAGGAAATGGATGTAAAGAAATCTTTATTTGATAACCTTCAAACGTTTTTCGGTTTCGATAATTTTAAAGGTGATCAAGAATCGATTATTACCAACATATTAGAGGGGAAGAACACTTTCGTAATTATGCCAACGGGTGGCGGAAAGTCTATCTGTTATCAGTTGCCAGCTTTAATGAGCGAAGGAACAGCAATTGTAATTTCTCCTTTAATAGCGCTGATGAAGAACCAAGTTGACCAGATTAGGGCTTTTGGAGGAAGTGATAGCGTAGCTCATTTCTTGAATTCTTCTTTAAATAAATCGGAAATTACGCAGGTAAAAACTGATTTGTTAAGCGGCCAGACTAAATTATTGTATGTTGCACCAGAGTCGTTAGCGAAGGCAGAAAACATCGAGTTTTTGCGTTTGCTTAAAATATCATTCGTAGCAGTAGATGAAGCCCACTGTATTTCTGAGTGGGGACATGATTTTAGACCTGAATATCGTAAAATAAGACAAGTGATTGCAGGCTTGGGAGAACATATTCCAATTATCGCGTTAACGGCAACTGCTACTCCAAAGGTTCAACAAGATATTGTTAAAAATTTAGGCATGACAGATGCGACTTTGTTCAAATCGTCATTTAACAGACCTAACCTTTTCTACGAAATCCGCCCTAAAAAGAACATTAATAAGGAAATTATCAGATATGTGAAGTATAATCCAGGTAAATCTGGAATTATTTACTGTTTGAGCCGTAAAAAGGTAGAAGAAGTTGCCGAAACTTTAAATATAAATGGCATTAAGGCATTGCCTTATCATGCTGGTTTAGAGCCAAAAGTTAGAGCCGAAACTCAGGATAAATTCCTCATGGAAGATGTGGAAGTAATTGTGGCAACTATTGCTTTTGGTATGGGGATTGATAAGCCAGATGTTCGTTTCGTAATTCATCATGATATTCCGAAAAGTATGGAAGGATACTATCAGGAAACTGGTAGAGCTGGTCGTGATGGTGGCGAAGGTGTTTGTGTAGCTTTCTATTCTCAAAAGGATGTAGAAAAGTTAGCTAAATTTATGAAAGATAAACCTGTTTCTGAGCGTGAAATAGGTACCCAAATCTTAAAAGAAGTTATCGATTATGCCGAGTCGTCGGTTTGTAGAAGAAAGCAGATTTTACACTATTTTGGTGAAAATTTCAACGAAACTGGTTGTAATTGCATGTGCGATAATTGTAAAAAGCCTAAACAACAATTCGATGCAGAAGCACAATTGCTTACTTTATTGAAATTGGTTGAAAGCAGTGGTGAGAAATTTGACGATACCCATTTAATTAACGTTTTTATGGGTTACGAAACGGCACAAACTATTGCTTACGAACAAAGTAAATTACCAGAATTCGGTTCTGGCAAAGCTGATGGCGAAATACTCTGGAAATCTCTTTTAAGACAATCGATATTAAATAATTTCTTAGCTAAAGACATAGATAACTATGGTTTACTGAAGTTAACCAAGATTGGCAGAGATTTTATTGAAAATCCTTATAGCTTAAAGTTTATTATCAATGAAGTACTGGAGGATGCAAGTGATGAAGATGAAGATGAAGTAAAACAAGCTACCGGTGCTTTAGATACGCAATTGCTACAACTGCTGAAAGATTTAAGGAAGAAAATTGCGAAGCAGAAAAATGTGCCGCCATTTGTAGTTTTCCAAGATCCATCGTTAGAAGAAATGTGCACACATTATCCGATTACTAATGATGAATTGAAACAGATCTCAGGTGTAGGAAATGGTAAGGCATTAAAATTTGGAGGTCCATTCATAGAGCTGATTAAAAAGTATGTTGAAGATAATGATATCGACAGACCAGTTGATATGGTGATTAAAACTCAAGCTAATAAATCTGCCCTAAAAGTGTCAATTATCCAAAATATTGATAGACAGATAGGTTTAGAAGATATTGCTCGTTCTAAAGGTATCACTTATACAGACGTACTAAAAGAAGTTGAGGCAATTGTAAACTCGGGTACCAAGTTAAATTTGACTTACTACATCGATGAAATGATTGATGAAGATAGACAAGATGAGGTTTTTGATTATTTTCAGGCTGCAGATACAGATTCTATAGATGCTGCCATTAAAGATCTTGGCGAAACAGATTACACGAGGGAAGAGATTCAATTGATGCGTATCAAATTTATGAGCGAATTGGGGAATTAGGCCTGTCGATGGTGTATAAATCTATCTATGATTAGAAATCCTGTCTTCCTATCCGCCGAGTGGCGAAAACTTGCGCTGGCCAATTACGAAGTTGATAAAGAAGTGCTGCTAAAATATTTGCCACCGTTCACCGAATTAGATGATTGGCAAGGTAAATATTATGTGAGTTTAGTAGGATTTATGTTCATGGATACTAAACTTCGCGGTTTTGGCATTCCTTTTCATATCAATTTCGAAGAAGTTAATTTACGTTTCTATGTAAAGTATAACGAAGCTGGCACTTGGAAAAGAGGCGTAGTTTTCGTTAAGGAAATTGTACCCAAACCCGCTATTACCTTCGTGGCTAATACTGTTTACAAAGAAAACTATCAAACTTTACCCATGAAACATAAATGGGAAATAAAAGATGATAGTTTGTTGGTAGAATACCTTTGGAAAACTAGAAATTGGAATAAATTTTCTGTGACTACTAATTCCGAGCCAGAGGTAATGGCGATTGGTAGCAAAGAAGAATTTATTACTGAACATTTTTGGGGTTATACTAAATTAGCGCCGAATTTGACATCAGAATACGAAGTGCAACATCCCCGCTGGGAAGTTTATCCTGTTAGGGAATACGATATAGCTGTAGATTTTGGAGCAAATTATGGTAAAGATTTTGCTTTTCTGAATAACGAAAAACCTGTTTCGGTGATGCTAGCAGAAGGCTCACCAATTAGGGTTTTAAAAGGTAAGAAGATTAGAGGTTAATTTATCTTCACTACCAAAAACTCGGTTCTTCTATTTCTCTGCCTTCCCTCTTCCGTTGTGTTTTCAAATGCAGGTTGAGCTTCGCCATAACCTTTATAGTTGAGCTGTTTTTTATCAACGCCGTTGCTAACTAGGTAATCGTAAACTGCTTTTGCTCTGTTTTCAGAAAGTTTTTGGTTAGATTTTATTTCTCCAACATTGTCCGTATGGCCTTGAATTTCAATTACCATATTGGTGTTATTCTTCAAAAGATCTGAAAGGATGTTTAGTTCTACTAAAGATGACGGGAGAAGATCAAACTTGTTGGTGTCGAAAAAGATGTTGTTAAGCAAAACCTTACTGCCTACTTTAATTTTATCTAGTAGAATTTCCAACTCGAAGGGCTTATTCGCATCAGCAGGTTTAATATCAAAATGTTTCGAATAAAGTAGGTATCCATCAGAAAAAGCACTAAAAGAATAGCTTTCGTTTGCAGGCATCACAGCCATAAAATCACCAGTTACCTTATCCGTTATTTCGTTGTAAGCCGCTGCGTTGTTTTTAAGATTAATCACCAAAACAGAAGCTTCTAAGGTTTCCTTAGTCTCGCTATCTCTTACAACTCCTTTTACATAGGTTACAGGATCAGGTTTAAGATTTTCTGGAAGTTTAAAACGATAGATATCTACATCACCAAAACCTCCATCTAAATTCGAAGAGAACAAACCTTCTTTTCCATCAGCACTAACGATAAAGCCAAATTCATCATTAAAGGTATTGATAGGGTAGCCCAAGTTTGTAGCTTTCGAAAACGTCCCGTCAGCCTGTAGCTTGCTGTAAAAGATGTCTTTTTGTCCCAATCCAGGCCAGCCATCAGAAGAAAAATACAGTGTTTTCCCATCAGGATGGATAAATGGGGTAGCCTCGTCATAGGGGGTGTTCACATTCGGACCTAAATTAGTTGGGGTCGTCCAATAGCCTTCATCGTTCATTACAGATTTCCAGATATCGTAACCACCAAAACCACCAGGTCTGTTGCTCAAAAAGTAGAGTATACTTCCATCTGCACTAATCGAAGGCTGCGATTCCCACTCACCTGTGTTTATAGATTGACCTAAATTAATCGGCTTGCTCCAATCATTCCCTTCTCGTCTGCATACGTAAATATCACATCTACCCAATCCGTCTGGTCTGTTGCAGCCCGTAAAAAATAAATACCTGCCATCGGGCGATATTGATTGTGCACCTTCGTTAAAATTCACGGTATTGATATTGTCACTCAACGACTTTGCTTGTTGCCATTCTCCATTCTTTTTTACTGAAGTGTAGAAATCTTCATTCCCTTTTACATTTCTAGTAAAAATGATGGTCTGTCCATCGGCAGTTAAAGCAGGGAAATAGTCGCGGTATTCGCTGTTCACATAAAATCCCATATTAAATGGCTCGTAGGGAACTGGTTTTTTTATCGCATTTATAGAAAAATTACAATCTAGTATATACTTTTTAGCTTTGTCTGTAAACTTAACATCTACGTTAGTGGCTTTGCTTAAGAAATTCTCAAAATTCTGCTTCGCTTGTGCATAATCGCCGGTTTGTAATTCCGTTTCTGCTAAAATGAAGTACGTGTTTGGGTTTTCTACAGGAGCGGAATTTACGGCAAGTCTGTAGTTTTCTTTCGCTTTTTGGGTGTTCCTGAGCCTTTTGTAGATGTCGCCGAGTTGTAAATATGCTGTTTGAAATTTAGGATCAGCTTTAATTGCTTCATTTAGGTGCTTTATCGCTTCATCAAAAACGTTTTGCCTTACGTACTGCTGAGCATCTTCAAAGCTATTTTGCGCTTTTTTAATCGTAGATTGACCAAACACAACTGCATTGTATAGAAAGAGTAATATTAAAACAATGTATCTGCACATAAGTTAAAAGTGAATTGTCCGAAAGCCGGAAAACTGCTAAGCAAGTTACGAACAATTAACCAATTAAGCGATTAACCAAATTACGGTATATTCAGATATTTGTGCGTTTGCAATGAAATTTCCCATTTTGGATTAGCCATTACATAGTCGATAATTAATGGCGTTATTTCTTTCGATTTAGACCATTCTGGCTGCAGGTAAAGTTTACAGTTTGGACCAACCATTTCTGCATATTTCTCCGCCCATTCAAAATCACTCTTGTTAAAAACAATAACCTTTAGCTCGTTAGCAAAAGGAGTGATATCTGGACGAGGTGCTTTGAATTTCTTTGGAGAAAGACAAATCCAATCCCAAGAACCAGAAAGGGGATAAGCGCCAGAAGTTTCAATGAAAGTTAAAATACCGCGGTCTTGGAGTTGTTTTGTGAGATAATCTAAGTTGTAAATCAAAGGTTCTCCGCCGGTAACTACCACAGCCTTACCAGGAAAAGTATCTGCTTTTGTAGCAATATCGTCACTTAAAGTAAGTGGGTGTAATTCTGCATCCCAACTCTCTTTTACATCGCACCAATGGCAGCCTACGTCACAACCTCCTAAACGAATGAAATAAGCAGCCTTACCTGTATTATATCCTTCGCCTTGAATGGTGTAAAATTCTTCCATTAAAGGAAGTAGCGTGCCGTCTTCGGGAATGTGATGTGCCATAGAAATTTAAGGTCGCAAAGTTAATTAATTATGGCAGAATATAGTAATCTCTGTATCTTGCCTTATTAATATGACAGCAATATGAAGTGGATAAAACTAGATGTAGAATTGCCTGAAGATGATTTTGTTAGGATGATTAAGGTAGATGGCAAGAAATTATGTCTAGTTAAACATCAAAATAAACTTCATGCTTTGCAAAATAGTTGCCCGCATGCAGGTGGTATTTTAAGTGGTGGTTGGTGTAAAAATGGAAATATTGTTTGTCCACTTCATCGTTACGAGTACAACTTAGAAACCGGAAAAGGCTTAGCTGGTCAAAATGATTATGTGGATATTTATCCGATAGAAGAGCGGGAAGACGGTTTTTATGTAGGTTTGCCAGAAGGATTTTGGAAGCGATTGTTTAGTTAAGCAAATGCTTATCGAAGAAACTTTTGCAAGACAGTACTTCAATTTCAGAAAAGTAAAAGTCTTCAATATCTTCAGTTACAATGCAACTGCACCTCACAGATTTTGCAGCATAATATTCTAAACCATCTTCAAAATCATTGATTTTCTTGTTTGAAATAGTTTCTAAAACGCCATTGCCAGTATTATCTGCAACTTTAATATGTTCACATAAAATGGATATCTTTTGTTTAGCAGTAGCTTTGTTTTTCTTTTCTGCGAAATAGAAAGCAATGGCCAAACACATAGGAGAGGTGTAAACTTCAAATTTTGGGTTGCTAGCTAAACTTAATATCCTTGATGAGTAATTAAACAAAGGAAATTCTTTATTTAGGACAGAAACCAAGACATTGGCATCTAAGAAAATCCTGGTCATTTACTTAGATTTTTTAGAACTGAAGAACTCGTCTTTTAAATCTTTTCTGGATGATTTTGGCGTACGCTTGTATTCTACTTCGCCCTCGGCTACCATGCTAACCCAATCACTAATTGGAAAATCTTCTAGTGATTTATATTGTTTAGAGGTTACCTGCGTAAGTAAATATTCGATTAAACGAGATAAGCTAATGTTGTTTGCAGCAGCGTATTTCTTCGCTTTTTCTACAACATCTTGGTTAAAACTTAAAGTTAGTTTGGTATCCATATTTACCTCCGTTTCTAAATTACAAAACAAAGATAAATATTATACGTATGAATAAAAATAGTTATACGTATTTTATTCTTGAAACGAATAAGGAATTTTTTATTCTAACCACCTAAGAAACCTTAGCTCACCTAAGTATGCAATCAATAGAAATTAAAATGTCCTAAGGAGTCTTAGGTGGTTAAAAGAATATTAATATATCTCTTTTCTAGCCGATGCTAAAGTGTTCTTCAACAAACCAACAATAGTCATTAAACCTACACCACCGGGAACAGGAGTGATGAACGAAGACTTAGGTGCTACATTTTCGAAATCTACATCACCATACAACTTAAAACCAGATTTAGTCTCAGTAGAAGTTTCTCTGTTGATACCCACATCAATTACAATAGCTCCAGCTTTAACCATATCAGCAGTAATAAAGTTCTTTTTACCGATAGCTGCGATGATAATATCAGCCTGTAAAACCTGCTCTTTTAAATCTTTGGTTCTGCTATGCGTTAAAGTAACTGTACAGTTTCCAGGGTTAGCGTTACGAGCCATTAAAACACTCATCGGACTACCCACAATATTACTTCTGCCAACCACAACGCAATGCATTCCAGTAGTATCAATATTGTAAGCTTGTAACATCAGCAAAATACCATAAGGCGTTGCAGGAATATAGCAAGGTAAATTACGCATCATTCTACCCAAGTTAATAGGGTGGAAGCCATCTACATCTTTCATCGGGTCAATAGCTTCGGTAACCTTCTCAGGGTCTATGTGCCTAGGTAAAGGCAATTGAACAATCAGACCGTCAACATCCGCATCAGCGTTAATTTCTCTAACCTTTTCTAAAAGCTCAGCTTCGGTTACAGAATTATCATAACGGTATAAAGAAGATTTAAAGCCAACCTTCTCGCAGTTCTTCATCTTACTAGCAACATAGGTTTCGCTACCACCATCGTTACCAACTAAAATGGCAACCAAATGAGGTTTTCTACCTGTTTCTGCTAAAAATTGAGCTGCTTCTTCGGCTATTTCTACTTTAACTTTTTCTGATACGTATTTTCCGTCTAATAATTGCATGTAATATTGAGTATAGCGTATTGAGTATTGAGACATAACGGCTTATTGCAAATCGCAATACGCTTATCGCAATACGCAATACTAAGTTAATCTAATTTTAAAACAGCCATAAACGCCGTCTGTGGAATTTCTACGTTACCCACCTGACGCATACGTTTTTTACCTTTTTTCTGTTTCTCTAATAATTTACGCTTACGAGAAATATCACCACCATAACACTTGGCAGTTACATCTTTACGTAAAGCACTTAAAGTTTCTCTAGCAATAACTTTAGCTCCGATAGAAGCCTGTATTTTAATCTCGAATTGTTGGCGAGGGATTAGTTCTCTCAATTTCTCGCAAATCTTCTTACCGAAATCGTAAGCATTGCTACGGTGAATTAAAGAAGATAAAGCATCTACAGGTTCTTCGTTTAAAAGCATATCTAAACGTACCAAATCAGATTTTTTATAGCCAGTTTGGTGATAATCGAAAGATGCATAGCCTTTAGAAATGGTCTTTAATTTATCATAGAAATCAAATACAATTTCGCCCATTGGCATTTCAAAAACTAATTCAACTCTATCAGAAGTTAAATAAGATTGGTTAACAATGATACCTCGTTTTTGGATACAAAGCGACATTACAGGTCCAACAAACTCAGCTTTGGTAATGATATTTGCCTTGATAAAAGGTTCTTCAACTCTATCTAATTTACTTGGGTCTGGTAAATCTGACGGGTTATTTACAATAATCTCATCGTCTTTGGTGGTGTACGCTTTGTAAGATACGTTGGGAACTGTAGTAATTACCGTCATATCGAACTCACGCTCTAAACGCTCTTGGATAATCTCCATGTGTAGCATTCCTAAGAAACCACAACGGAAACCAAAACCTAAAGCTGCAGAACTTTCTGGCTCAAAAACAATAGAAGCATCGTTCAACTGTAATTTGTGCATTGCCTCTCTCAATTCTTCGTACTCATCGGTATCTACCGGATAAATACCGGCAAATACCATCGGTTTTACCTCTTCAAAGCCTTGAATAGCCTCTAAAGCAGGTCTGCCAACGGTAGTAATCGTATCACCAACTTTTACTTCTCTGGCTTCTTTAATACCCGAAATAATGTAACCTACATCACCAGTTTTAACTGATGGTCTTGGCGACATATCTAGTTTCAGAATACCAACTTCATCAGCTAAATATTCTTTACCAGTATTGATAAACTTAACTTTATCACCTTTTTTAATTTCGCCATTTACAACCTTGTAATAAGCAATAATTCCTCTGAAAGAGTTAAAAACACTATCAAAAATTAAAGCTTGTAAAGGTGCATCAGGCTCGCCAACTGGTGCAGGTACACGGTCAACAATTGCTTGTAAAATATCAGGAATACCCATACCCGTTTTACCAGATGCAGGGATAATATCTTCACGTTTACAGCCAATTAAATCAATAATTTGGTCTTTTACTTCCTCTGGCATTGCACCAGGTAAATCCATTTTATTTAAAATTGGAATAATCTCCAAATCGTGCTCTAAAGCCAAATAAAGGTTAGAAATGGTTTGTGCCTGTATCCCTTGCGATGCATCTACAATTAGCAAAGCACCTTCGCAAGCAGCAATAGAACGCGAAACTTCGTAAGAAAAATCTACGTGTCCAGGGGTATCAATTAGGTTAAAAACAAATTCTTGGTCACCTAATTTATAATTCATTTGTATCGCATGACTTTTAATGGTAATGCCACGCTCACGCTCCAAATCCATGTTGTCCAGCAATTGCGCCTGCGCTTCACGCTGCGAAATAGTGTTGGTATATTCTAATAAACGGTCAGCCAAAGTGCTCTTACCGTGGTCAATATGTGCAATTATGCAAAAATTACGTATATTCTTCATCTTTGTGCAAAGATATGTTTTTTAAGCGAAAAAAATTGACTGAAAATCGCTGTCATATTTCTTTGTTTTTACCCATAAAATATATCTTTGAAGCTATCTACTTATCGAAATTTTTAAGGTATGTTTTTCATTTTCTTCATCATTTTTTTCGTCAGTAAGGCAAATAATTACGTAGAGAAAGACACATCAATAACTACGCTATCCGAAGTAAAAAACGCCAAAGCCTTACCAAATTATTTACCCTTTGTTTTTCATGTGGTTATAGCATTGCTTGTAGTTACAACACTGTTTTCCTACGAATTACTTAGTGAGGAAAGGGTAGATATATTAATTGCCGACATTTCGTTTCAGTTTTATGCTACATTGTTGTTAGTAATTATCGGTCTAATAAGCCCGTTCACGAAACTACGACCAGAGACTGCCGAGAAATTGCAAAGTTTATCAAGCACCACCGATAATCCTGCTTTAAAATGGTTTACCGAAGGCAATAATTTACGTTTGGTAAAGATTGTTGCTTGTATTGCGGTCGTTTTTTACTTTGTGTACAACAAATATATCGTACTACCTAATCTAAATGATAGTCTGTCTTCTGGTTTGGCTATTTTCCTGATTTTCTTTTACCTGTTCAATAATTTAGTACAGCTTTTTCGTAACCCATGGCAGTTTAGGAAAAGCAATATGCTCAGACTTACCGTGCTATTCAATTCCATTAAAACCACATTTTTCGTGATGCTTGGTACGGTAGTCCTCATTTTTCTACCATCAGCAATAATGGGTTTAAAATTCGTAGACGATTTTAATCCACTGGTTATTGCATTGCTAGGTTACAATATCATTATGTCGCATAATGAGTACAAAGTTTTGAAACTTTTGCATAAGCCGATTAATTAGAAAAGCAGTTTTCTGTGGCTCTTTTGGTACGAAAGTCCGGCTTTTCATTTTTATCTTTTTTGGATGCTGTTTCCTTTATTTAGAACATAGTGAGAAATCTAACAACTATGCTTCTATTAAACAGATTTCTCCTCGTTCCTCGTCGAAATGACGCATCAAAAAAGTATAACCACTTCAATCCGGTTTATTGCACAAAAGCCTGTGCTGCTATTTAAAGTTCATAAACCAAGTAGCTTAACGGGTGGTTAAAACCAATAAATGATGCTATATTTTCCCCCAGTTAAAACCGGGGGTTATGAATGCCTTGTAAAACTTTTTACTGCTTACCAACCACTTTCATCCTCGAAAACGGATAGCCATTGCAACCCTTTCTCGGATTTTTCCTATCGGCAGCAGCGGTTTGTTCTGCTTCTGTATCAGTTAATGCTTTGTAAGATGTTAGACAGAAACCCCAATTCCAAGGTGCCATTCCCTCGAAAGCCATGAAATCTATACGGGTGTATTTATTTTCATCTGCTTTATGACCAGAGCCATTTTTAGCAATCAGATATTGTTCCTTTTCGTTCCATTTAATAATATGGTATTTGATATTTGGATGTTGTATCCAAAGCGTATCGTTGATAGAATATTTAATGCCGTAATCGTCAGTAAAATTGCCTTTTGTAAAACTCGGCGCCTTAGTTTGCGACCAAGCTGCGATTGGAAATAATAGGAATATTAAAAGTAATCTCATGTTGTTTAGGTTTTGGAAAGTATAAATATGGCTGCTAAATATTTTAAAATCTTATAATCCTTCAAACTGATGCTGACCTGTGGCGAAGCGGAAAGCTACGTAGTAAAATAAATTCAGCATGACGGAGTTCTTAGTTTGCTAATCAAAGTGAAATATCAGTATACCTTCTACAATCAAAAACTATTTCATAGCCCTTTCAACAGTTTTGATAACTCCTTTACCTTCATCACATCTGTTTCTTCATAGCTAAATTCATCAGCGTTATCACTACCCATTTTACTAGCTTCGTTTCTAAATTGCATTTTACTTACTACAATCGATTTAGCTGTAGTATGGAAACTTTTGGCCCCTATAATTCGAGCAATCTCAGTAATATTTCCAGCATTAACCCCAGCACCAGGCATTATTTCAATTCTGCCGTTGGCTTGCACAACCAACTTTGCCAATTCCCTTGCACCAATAAAAGCATTCTCTTTTCCGCCAGAAGTTAAAACCCTCACAAAGCCTAGTTTAATAACGCTTTCCAAGGATGCACTTAAATTATTACTCATATCAAATGCTCGATGAAATGCAACTGGCATAGGAGAGGCGGTAGCAATAATTTTAGCACAGCGCTCTTCGTCAATGCTGCCATCTGTATTTAGTAGACCTGTAACCACACCACTGCAACCAATTTGCTTACAGAAAGATATATCTTCTAAAATGCTTTCAAATTCTGCATCGTTGTACAAAAAATCCCCACCTCTTGGACGAATTAAAGGCCAAACCTCTAGCTTCAGATTTTCTACGCACCATTTGATTTGACCGTAGCTTGGTGTGGTACCGCCTTCAGCTAAATTAGTGCAAAGCTCTATACGCTGTGCACCACCTTTTTCTGCGGCAATAGCAGAAGCTACAGAGTTCGCACAAATTTCTAGTGTAAACGGTTTCGAATTATCTTCTGCCATTGCCATTTGAAATTTATTTATTCTGCATCATCAACCAGACCAACAACTCTCCAACCATCAGCGGTTTTGGAAGTGCCTAATCGTTGTACAGATTTTCCACCATCTGGGAACCAGCAAACTTCAGTGATTATCCAATAATTTTCATTCACTTTCTCTCTGTTAGTGAAGGCACGTTTTAAATCGCTAAAATTTGGCCATTCGCCTTCTGAAGTATGTTTAACAAAACTCAGTTCTAAAACTTCTGCTGTTTGTTTAACGATATCCTCATCAATAATGGCGCTATCCATACCACTCAGCATCAGCTTTGCTTCAGTATAAAAATCCTTGCAAGCAACAGCCTTGTCTATATTTTGCTCGTCGAAAGCATTTTCTAAAGACAAGATTGCGCCTTCAGGTGTATCAAAATCAGCTTTAAAATAGTCAATTCCTTCATCGATATGCATTCCTACACTTTGGTCAAACTCATGTTTTTTGTCATCAGGAATACCATCTCTAATAACTCTCAGTGTGTAGCCACCAACTAATCTACCACCTTCAATAATCATCCAATCGGAGATGAAATCTCTATCGATACCTATTTTTTGGTCTAGTTTTACGGTTTTAACATCAACAGGTTCATTTCCAACGGTGCCGAACAAGTTTCCATCTTCGTCAAAATGCGGTTCTGTTAACCAAATATGTTCCCCAGTTTCGCCATCCATAATACGGACCTTTACGGAGAAATACACTTGATAAGGTTTTGGATTTTTTAAGCTTTCTTCGAAGTACCATAACGTTAAATTGGCTTTTTCAATAGCCCAATTCATTCTTTCGTCTTCGTTTGCAATGTAGACCATGCTTGGCTCGCCTTCGCGGTCTACAACTTTTTTCTTCCCGAAAATTTTAGATAATAATCCCATTTGTTTTTCTTTTTTAGGTAGGTTAGGTGTTAATAATGACTTTTTCCTTTAACAATTAAATCTTGTTTTGTTTTATCGCAAACTGCAAATGTAAAACCTTGCTGAATGGCATAGGCGCCGTATTCGCCGTTTTTATTGAGTGCTAAAAAGCCAACTTGTAAATCTTTAGTGCTATCTTTTTTCTTTTTAATGATACGCATTACAGCTTCTTTGCAAGCTTCTTCTGGCGAATATCCTTGGCGCATCAGTTCTACTACCAAAAACGACCCCACATTACGTACCACTTCTTCACCAACACCAGTCGCAGTAGCACCGCCAACCTCGTTATCGATATATAAACCAGCTCCAATAATTGGGCTATCGCCGATACGACCATGCATTTTGTAAGCCATACCGCTAGTTGTGCAGGCTCCCGCTAAATTGCCGTGGGCATCTAAAGCTAACATGCCAATGGTGTCATGATTATACTGATTGCCTGGTAATTTTTCTGGTGCAGCTTTTTCGTATAACGTATTCTCAATATTACTTACTGGAGCATATTTTGCAGTTTTTAGCCATTTTTCCCAATCTTTTTTGCTGTTTTCTGTGAGTAGGTTTTCTTCCTTAAAGCCTTGCTCAATGGCAAATTGAAGCGCACCATCGCCTGCAAGCATTACGTGTGGTGTTTTTTCCATTACCAAACGAGCTACAGCAATAGGATGTTTAATTTGCTCTAATGCAAGCACAGCACCACAGTTTCCCAAATGGTCCATTATGCAAGCATCAAGTGTAACTATACCATCTCTATCTGGTAAGCCGCCATAACCAACGGTCTGGTTTTTAATATCAGCCTCTGGCACTTTAACACCGTTTTCTACAGCATCCAAAGCTTTGCCGTTGGCGTTGAGAACTTTCCAGGCATCAGCGTTTGCTGCAACGCCAAAATCCCATGTAGAGATAACGATTGGTTTGTTTATACTGCTGTTTTTAGTAGTGCAAGCTTTGCTAAATGCTACAGCCGCCGCAGAGAGCGCAGTGGTTTGGATAAATTTCCTCCGATTATACATAACGAGTTAGTTGATGTCAAAATCGTCAGAATCTTTTAAAAATGGAAATTGTCGTCTAACTTTTTCTAACTCAGGGTAATTAATACTGAAAGTGTAAAGGTCTTCGTCCTCAGGTTTGTAATAAATTGTATTGCCCAAAGGATCAATACACATCGAATGACCACTATGATAAATCTGGTTTCCATCGTGCCCAACACGGTTTACTCCAATTACGTAGCTTTGGTTTTCAATTGCTCTTGCGTGTATTAAAGTTCTCCAGTGCGAAGAACGTTTATCTGGCCAACTAGCAACAAGTAGCAGAATATCATAAGCTGCGTTTTTATTGCGCAACCACACAGGGAAACGTAAATCATAGCAAATTGCTAATCTAATTTTCCAGCCTTTTAATTCTACTATTACAGGTTCTGTACCAGGAGAAAAGTGCTTGTCTTCATCACCTAAACCAAAAAGATGGTGCTTATCATAATGTTGGCAATCTCCATCGGGTTTTACCCAAACCATGCGGTTGTAATATTTGCCCTGCTCTTTGATAATTAAACTTCCGGTAACTACGCAATCATAATCTTTTGCGGTTTTTTTAATCCACTGCATGGTTTTACCATCCATTTCTTCCGCCAAATCTTCGGCTCTCATCGTAAAGCCAGTGTTAAACATTTCTGGTAATACAATTAAATCGGTTTTTTCTCGAACTCCGCCCGATAATCGTAAGCCAATATTTTGCAAGTTTTTTTCTATGTTTTCCCAGAAAAGGTAGGCCTGAAAAACGGTAACTTTTAGGTTTGGGATGTTGAGGTATTGTGGTTCCATGAGCGAGTGATATATCTATCTATAATTTTGTTAATTTTTCTACCGCTTTTTCCAATGTGTTATCCTCTTTCGCAAAACAGAAACGTAACACTTTGTGGTCTACGTTTTTGGTATAAAATGCCGAAACAGGAATGGTAGCTACGCCAAATTCAGTAACTAGTTTCTCTGCAAAGTCGGTATCTTTTTCAGTACTGATGTTTTGGTAGCTTACACATTGGAAATAAGATCCCTTACAAGGCAAGAGTTCGAATTTGGTTTCGCTAAGTAGTTGTTGGAAAAAATCTCTTTTCTGCTGAAAAAAGACAGGTATTTCATGATAGATGTTGCTCGATTTTAAATAATTGGTGATGCCTACTTGCATAGGGGTATTAACGCTGAAAACATTAAATTGGTGTACTTTCCTAAATTCTGTCATCAATTTAGCTGGTGCTAAACAGTAACCGACTTTCCATCCGGTGGTGTGTAAAAGTTTTCCAAAAGAGGCTACAATAAAGCTTCTTTCGGCTAATTCTGGATATAAAGCTACACTTTGATGTTGCTCGCCATCGAAAATAATATGCTCGTAAACTTCATCACTCAAAATAATGATATCGGTTTCTTTAGTGAGTTTAATCAGCGCATCAATATCTTCTTTTCGCAAAATGCTTCCCGTTGGATTATGCGGCGAATTGATGATGATCATTTTGGTGTTGGCGCTGAAAAGCTTTTTCACCATTTCCCAATCGATCTTGTAATCTGGTGCTTGCAGTTCGAAAGGTTTTACCAATCCACCTAGTAATTTAATGGTTGGGCCGTAACAATCGTACGCTGGTTCGAAAATAATAACCTCATCGCCAGCAGTTATAAAAGTATTAATTGCAGTAAATATAGCTTGTGTGCCGCCAGCAGTTATTGTAATTTCTGTTTCGGGATGATATTTTGCCTTGTAAAAACGTTCCATCTTTTCTGCAATTTCTTCTCTCAACGGAAGGTAACCAGCCATAGGCGCATACTGGTTAAACCCGTCTTTCATGGCTTGGTTGATGGCAGCAGTTAGTTTTTCATCTGTGCCGTAGTCTGGGAAACCCTGTGATAAGTTGATAGCTTGGTGGTCTGCGGCAAGTTTAGACATCACCGAGAAAATGGTGGTGCCTACAGTAGGTAGTTTAGAATTAAAATTTATCATCTGATACGAAAATAGTAATAATCTGAATGATTTTTACTTATCGCAGCTGCTTCAAGATATAAACCTAAGAATTGCTGTCTGTGCTATTAATTTTCCTTCTTCCTACAAATAAGCAAAACAGGGCCGTTAATGCTGCAACGGTCATTACCGCTGGCATTGGCCAAACTACATCTGCGGCAAACATGCTAATTGCAGCTGAAGCTAAAGCACCTAAACCCATTTGCAATGCACCCATTAAGGCAGAAGCGCTTCCTGCATTTTTTGAAAAAGGCGCTAAAGAAAGTGCTGAGGCATTTGGATTGATGAAACCTAAGCAGCCTAAAAATAACGCAATAAATGCGATGGTTGTGTATAAGTTTAAGAGGTTGTAAACAGCAGCAATTAGAAATAACACACTAAATGCACACTGCGCTAACAATGCCCAAAAAACAATTTTCTTGCTGCTAAACCATCTTAATATGAAGCTGTTTACCTGACTAAATCCAATAAAAAATACTGATAGCAAGGCGAATATCCATCCGTATCCAGTTTCTGTAACTTTATATAAATCCATAAATACCACAGGTGATGAAGACACGTATGCAAATAAGCCACTAAAAGTGATGGCACTTACCAAAGCGTAAGTATAAAAGCTCGGTTCTTTTAATACGATGAGGAAATTGCTTAAAATAGGTTTTGGTTTTAGCGAATAATTGGGGTCTGGTTTGTAGCTTTCGGGTAATTTCCACATGCTAGCCAATAGCATTAAACCAGCCATTAATCCTAAAAATACAAATACAGATTTCCAACCTAAAGCTGTAATCAAATATCCGCCAGCGGTAGGAGCAAGCATTGGCGAAACCGCAATAACCAACATTAAAGAAGCAAAAACTTTCGGACTTTCTTCTACCGTGAATAAATCTCTAACCATTGCTATAGCCGCAACCGAAGCCGAACAGCAGCCAATTGCTTGTACAAATCTCAAAATGATTAGCTGGTCGATTGAGGTGACAAAAAGACAACTCACAGACGATAAAATAAAAAGAGACAAACCGAAGTATAGCGGTTTTTTCCTCCCGAATTTATCTAATAATGGTCCGTAAAGTAATTGGCCCGCAGAAATACCAATAAAGAAGGTTGCTAGGGATAGAGAGACGTTTGGCACATCGGTATTTAAATCTTTGGCTATGGCCTTAAATCCTGGCAAGTACATATCTATAGAAAACGGAGCCAACGCTGCCAAGCTACCTAGAATTAATATTAAACCGAATGATTTAGATTTTGCCATGATGATTTTTCGAAGGCGCAAAGATGGGTATTTATCAATTGCTAGTCGTCTGCGTTTTGTAAAATAGAAAGCTGATTTCAGTAAAAAAAGGCCTGTTTATTTTATATCAAAATAATTGTACTTTAGCTAACATGACTTTTAAAACCAAAGAAAGCAGACTGTTATTGATATTAGGTTCCTTTTTCGTGGCAAATACCTTAATGTCAGAGTTTATTGGCGTAAAAATATTTTCGGTAGAAGGCGTGCTCGGGATAAAAAAGTTTGATATCAATTTGTTTGGTGTACCCAACTTGTCTTATAATATGTCTGCAGGTGTGCTTACTTGGCCAATTGTTTTCATTATGACAGACATTATCAACGAGTATTTTGGCGTAAAACAGGTACGTTTCCTTTCCATCTTAACATCTATATTAATTTGCTTTGCTTTTTTTGTGGTTTGGATGGCGATTAAGTTAGAGCCGGCAGATTTTTGGTTGGTGCAAGAAGTTGATGGGCAGAAATTGAGTATGCCACGTGCTTTCGATGCGATTTTTGGTCAAGGGATGTGGATTATTGTTGGTTCTATTACTGCGTTTTTAATTGGTCAAATGGTAGATGTGTTGATTTTCCATCGCATTAAGAAGTTTACTGGCGAAAAAGCACTTTGGTTGCGAGCAACAGGTTCGACCCTAGTTTCTCAATTGATTGACAGCTTTGTAGTTATTTTCATCGCTTTCTATTTAAATCCGGCTTACCATTGGAGCTGGCAAATGGTTGCCGCTATTGGTTTGGTAGGTTACACTTATAAGTTTGTTGTAGCATTGCTGATGACACCAATTTTATATGTAGTGCATGCTATTATTGATAAATATCTAGGTAAAGACTTATCAAGTAGGATGGTGAAAATGGCTGCAAGGGGATAGCTCATGCAAGAGAAAACCATTTTAGCACTAGCTTTTATCCGAAGTGTAATAGCCGATTTACCCGAAGCAGAAGAACGTCTCCTTTTCGAAACTCCTGCTTTTTACGCTGGTAAAAATATCTTCGCCCGTTTAAAAGAAGATGAGGAAAATCTTGTTGTTTACACCGAAGAAAGAGAAAAGTGGATGCAAAAAGCACCTAAAACGTTCTTTATTACCCCTCATTTTTTGAAGTACAAGTACATGCTAGTTAACCTAGATGCTGTACAGCCAACGGATTTGAAAGAATTGTTGGTAACTGCTTGGAAACAACGCACTATCAAGAAATTGTTGAAAAAATATCTATCAGATACCCAACTCTAAACAAAACATCAGCCTTTGCGTTTTATACGAAAAATGTAGAATGGCAGATTTCGAAAAAATTTTATTAGGTGAACAAGACTGGAGTTTTATTCCAGAAATCATGTTTCGTACTTTAATCATGTATTTAGTAGTGCTGGTTGGCTTGCGTGTGCTTGGTAAAAGAGGAGTGAGGCAGCTGTCCATTTTCGAATTGGTCGTTATTATCAGCTTAGGCTCTGCTGCTGGAGATCCTATGTTTTACAAGGAGGTGGGTATTTTATCCGCAGTTGCGGTTTTTGTAGTCGTCATTGTTTCGTACAGGGTAACAGCTTATTTCGTTAATAAAAACAAGAAATTTGAGATTTTATTAGAGGGACATTGCACTTGCGTAATAGAGAATGGACGATTTGCTATTGAGAACTTTGAGAAGGAAGATTTAGCTCAGGATGAGTTTTTCGCAGAGTTGAGATTAAAGAATGTTGCTCATTTAGGGCAAGTGAAATTGGCTATCTTAGAAACCAACGGTAGTATATCTGTATTTTATTATAAAGATGATGATGTGAAGTATGGTTTGCCAATTCTCCCAGCTTTATTCACCAATAAAAAACAAGAAATTAAATACAAAGATTATTATTCTTGCAGTTTTTGCGGACTTACCCAATTATCCGAGCCAACTGCAAAGCAAATATGTAAATGCTGTAAAAAAGATAAATGGGTTAAGTCAATCAATATTTTAAGGGTAACTTAAGCGTAACAATGCTGTCGTAAATTAATCTCTTTCAATTAAAAATACATTACCTTGCAGCGTTATTAGTGAGGTTATGATTTTTTATTTGTTGTATTACGGTGTCGAGAGTTTTAAGTTCAATCAAAAGGATTTTGATGAATTGTTAAAGCAGGCTAGGGAACGGAACGAAAGTTTAGAAGTTACTGGCAAATTGATTTACTGCGAGGGAACTTTTATTCAAGTGCTAGAAGGAAGTGAGAAAAATGTTTTAGATATCTATGGGTCTGTAAAGAATGATAAGCGACTAACTGCGACGAAAATTGTGACAACTGGAGTGGTTGAAAAACGTCATTTTAAAGATTGGGATATGGATTTTAACGAAGTTTCTCTAAGTACAATTAATGAATTGGAGAGCTGCACCCATCCCAATGTAAGCGAGTACATTACCAACGCACCAGCAATTAGGTTATTGAAGTTGCTCACAAAATAACAAGCAATTGCAAATTTCATTTTATACCTTAATTTTCTAATAAATAATTAAATTAGGGTAATGAAAACCAATTATATAGCCTTGTCGGTACCAATTTTCTTTATCCTTATTGGGATTGAATTGGCCTACACCTTCTACAAAAAACTCAAATATTATCGTTTAAATGATTCGATAGCCAACCTTCACCAAGGCATTGGTTCGCAATTGGTAGGCTTGTTCGGAAAGTCGGTGCTTTTTTTAGGTTATCTGTATATATTTAAGCATTGGCGCTTGTTCGAAATTCCAAACACCATCTGGACTTGGATTGTACTCTTCATTGGTGTTGATTTTTTCTATTACTGGTTTCATCGAATGAGCCATCAAATTAATGCGTTATGGGCTGCCCATATTGTACATCATCAATCTGAAGAGTATAATTTAACGGTAGCTTTGCGCCAATCGTGGTTTCAGGGATGGTTTTCTTGGGTTTTCTACCTGCCGCTTGCGTTAATAGGGTTCGATCCAATTATCTTTTTAACCTTAAGTTCTTTCAATACGCTTTATCAGTTTTGGATACATACACGTACCATAAAAAGCATGGGTTTCTTAGAATATATCCTTAATACACCCTCGCATCATCGCGTGCACCACGGCTCTAATCCGAAATACATCGATAAAAACCATGCGGGCACTTTAATTATTTGGGATAGGTTATTCGGTACCTTTCAAAAAGAAGAAGAAGAGGTTTACTACGGTATTACCAAACCTTTAGCAAGTTGGAACCCGGTTTGGGCAAATATCCACTACTGGAAGGATTTGATAGAAACCGCAAAGAAATCGGACAATATCAGTGATAAAATTAGGGTCTTTGTTAAACCTCCAGGGTGGTTTCCTGAAAAGTTGGGAGGCTTTCAGTATGCACCCGAGATAGATGTGGTAAATTATCGCAAATTTCATACAGAAACTGCTATTAAGGTAATGATTTATGCGGTGCTGTTATTTCTCGTAGCGTTGGCTCTTGGTTCATATCAGTTATTCTATTTCGATAAACTGACATTATTGACGAATATTCTAATTGCTTCTTTTACGGTTTTAAGTATGTTAACCTGTGGGGCGTTATTGGAAAAGAAGCGATGGTTTGTAGGTGCCGAGTATTTAAGGTATTTATTGGGCTTAGCAACCTTGTATTTTCTATACCGTATAGATTTTGAATTGGCTTGGCTTTTAGGTTTGCTAGTCGTACATCTGGCTATGATGATCTATTTTTTTCTCATCAAATCTAAATACCGCAATGCTTAAAAAATATCCCCAATTTACCTTTGCTTTTGCTATTATCTTTTTTGCAGAGCTGATAGCCGTAACGAATAATTTAACTGTAGTTAGATTGTTTACCAAGCCAATAATTACAATTTCATTGATGTTATTCCTTTACTTTACCATCAAACGAGAAAGTAGGTTTACGAAGAAGGTAATTATAGGTTTGTTTTTTTCTTTGTTGGGTGATGTTTTTCTGATGTTTGTGCATAGCAACCAACTATTTTTTATGTTGGGTTTAGGTGCGTTTTTAATTGCCCATCTTTTTTATATTGCTGCCTTTTATTTAGATAGTACCAATAAAATGGAAGTGGAAAAAAGGTACGTGCTGCCCATTTTTTTGGTATTCGGCTTTTTCTGTTTAGCTTATTATTACATGCTGCGCCCTTATCTTGGTGATATGAACATTCCAGTATTAGTGTATTCTTTTGTAATTACAATGATGGGAATAATGGCGGCCTTAAGATATGGAAAAACCAATTTCAAAAGCTTCGCCTGGATATTGCTGGGCGCTATTTTCTTCATAATTTCCGATTCTATTCTAGCTTATAACAAATTTGTAGAGCGAATGGAAATTGGCGATTTGTTAGTAATGTCTACGTATATGGCTGCTCAGTTTCTCATCACAATGGGAACTGTAGAAAGGAAATACGTGAAGAAGAATTAGAGTTTCGTTACTTAGTTTGTAAAACCGATGTAAGCCCCTGTCATTCCGAGTTTCGAGGAATCTATGAGGTGCAGGTTTCGAACTCGTGTTAGAAAGATAGTTATTTTTATAGCTCAATTGATGCGCCCTAAATAACGATGCTAATAATACTTAAAGGTTATCTATTTTCTGTGCTAAACTATTTTTAAGTTCTGCACTTAGTGCCGATAAAAAGTTGTAGCCAGTATTAGTCTCAATACTTTTAATGTTACTTCTGTAATCTTTCCAATTGCTGCCAATGGTATTTTCATTTGGCATAATTACCGCAATAACCCTGGTATCACTTTTAATTCTAGCTAAATCATTATCACCATAAGGTATAATCAAGATAATTTTCCAAACGTGGGTAGGTACATTAATTTTACCAGCAGCTAAGGTATAAGTAATATTGCCTTGGCTTCCGATACCACCCGAACCGTAAGTGCCAGAAATGACATAAGCTTCGTTTCCAGCTCTAACTTGTGTACGTGTATACTCTTCTAGTTGTGCCCACGGACCCTGGTTGTTTCTCGGTGCCTGCGGTATCATATTGGTCATCAAAAAAGTTGCTGAATTGGCCTCTACACTCGAAGTTCGATCTGCAGAAGGGCACATATGACCTCTATCGAAGCCCGAGTTTTGGTAACTGTTGCTTTGTACCATGAACCAACCATTTGGCAAAGTGACGTTCGCCCTAAAGTCATCTTGTCGCTTTGCCTCACCTAAATCTGCCTGCTCAAGGTGCCAGCTAACCCAATTAGCTATTCCTTTATTCCTGCTGTACGAACTGATAAAGTAAGATTGCTCTAGTAAATAATTTTCGGCGTTAACGATATCGTACGTTGCGTTGCTAGGATTACCTAAAAGGATATGGTTAACAACATCATTAGATTGATTTTTAGGCTTGTCATCAACGTTAACATCGTTGTTTTTCTTACAACTTAAATTGCTAGCGTTAAGTAATACTGAAAGTATAATGAAATTAAAAATATTTAGTTTTAGCATTTAAAGCAAGACTTTCGAAGGGTACAAAACTACTCAAAAAAGTGATGAGTTTTTACCAAAGGTTTTCATCGGTAGAAAAGTGCTTCCGTAAGTTTATGAGATATTCAACTTTCCAACTTCCGAGATTTTCTAATCCTCTAACTTTATCACAATAAAACAATCTAACAATTCAACAATTAATGTATTTTTGGCGCTATGAATTTTATCATCGCAGGCGCAGTTAAGGCTATTAAGGAGCTATATCAGGAAGAAGTTGCAGAAAATGTAATCAATCTGCAAGAAACACGTAAGGAATTTGAAGGACAGGTAACGATTGTGGTGTTTCCTATTGTACGGTTTTCTAAAAAATCTCCAGAAGAAACGGCTAATGCCATAGGTACTTATTTGCAAGAAAATTTAGCAGAAGTTACCGGCTTTAACGTGGTAAAAGGTTTCTTAAACTTGGTAATTGCCGAAAGCTATTGGGTAGATTTATTCAATAACACCTTATTGCAGCCAGACTTCCTTGCTATAAAACCTCGTGGCGAAAAAGTAATGGTAGAATATTCATCGCCAAATACCAACAAGCCTTTGCACTTGGGGCACGTACGTAACAACTTATTGGGTTACTCGGTTTCTGAGTTGTTAAAAGCCGATGGTTACGATGTAATTAAAGTGAATTTGGTGAACGATAGGGGTATCCATATCTGTAAATCGATGTTGGCTTGGCAAAACTGGGGCAATGGCGAAACTCCTGAAAGTTCGGGCTTAAAAGGCGACCATTTGGTAGGTAAATACTACGTGGTTTTCGATAAAGAATATAAGAAGGAAATAGAAGCTTTGGTTGCCGAAGGGCAAACTGAAGATGAAGCTAAGAAAAATGCACCATTAATTAAAGCAGCACAGCAAATGCTGTTGCAATGGGAGCAGGGAGATGCCGAAGTAGTGGGTTTGTGGGAAAAAATGAACGGCTGGGTTTACGCTGGTTTTGATGTGACCTACAAAAAGCTAGGTGTAGATTTTGATAAATACTATTACGAAAGCAACACTTATTTGCTTGGAAAAGATACAGTTGAAGAAGGCTTGGCTAAAGGCGTTTTCTTTAAAAAAGAAGATGGTTCGGTGTGGATTGATTTAACTGCCGATGGCTTAGACCAAAAATTGGTGTTACGTGCTGACGGTACTTCGGTTTACATTACGCAAGATTTAGGTACTGCCCAAATGAAATATGACGATTTCGGTATGGATAAGTCGATTTATGTAGTGGGTAACGAGCAAGATTATCACTTCAAAGTGTTGTTCTTGATTTTAGAAAAACTAGGTAAAAGCTGGGCTAAAGGATTATACCACTTGTCTTACGGAATGGTAGATTTACCTAGTGGAAAGATGAAAAGTCGTGAGGGAACGGTGGTAGATGCTGATGATTTGGTGAACGAAATGGTAGAAACTGCCAAGCAGAAAACGGAAGAATTGGGTAAAACCAACGATTTCTCGGAAGCAGATAAAGAAGAACTATATACTACCATTGGTTTAGGTGCGTTGAAGTATTTCTTGTTGAAGGTTGAACCTAAGAAACGTTTGCTGTTTGATCCTGCGGAGAGTATTGATTTCCAAGGTAACACAGGTCCGTTTATTCAGTACACACATGCTCGTATCAAATCTTTGTTAAGCAGAGCTGATTACCAGTATGCAGTGGCGGATTATGGCAATATCAAATTAACACCCACAGAGCTGGAAATGGTGATGTTGTTGGCTAAATATCCAACAGAAATTTCAGAAGCGGCGAAGGCTTATAGTCCGGCATTTATTGCGAACTATTTATACGAAGTAGCGAAGTTGTTTAACAAGTTTTACCATGAAGTACCTCCAATTATTAAAGAGGAAGACGCTGCGGTGAAGCAACATCGTTTAAACATCTGTAAAATTGCTGCCGATGTGATTAAGTCTGGGATGGGTATTTTAGGTATTAAGGTTCCTGAAAGGATGTAAAAATTAACTCAAAGTAGAAATTCAAAAAATGAAAAAGTTAGCGCTCGTATTTGTTGTATTGCTTGCAAGCTTGCAGATCACTTATGCTTGCAGCTGTATGCCGCTTGGTCCTTTAACCATTAAAGATTTCAACGAAACTTCGGTTGTTTTTATAGGTAAGGTAAAAACAATTAAAAATATAAGCGACAGAGATGTAGGTCATAATATTGAGGTTGTTTTTGAAGTGAGTGAGCTTTTTAAGGGCGCTCAAATAAAAAAGGAAGTAACTTTACAAACCGCATCTAGTTCGGCTGCCTGTGGTATCTATTTCAAAAAAAATGAAAATTGGATAATCTACGCCAATCATTACAACAAGATTTTAATGACCGGTGCATGTTCTAGAAGTAGCTATGTCAGCTCAACTAAAAAGGAAGACATTGCGCTCCTGCGTTCGTTTTCAAACCAACCTAACAAAAAGGCTTTCTTAATTAAAGGTGTTAAAAGAGGTGAAGGCCTATTGAAAAATAACATCCCAGAAGGTAAATGGAAATATTTTAGTGCCAGTGGCGCTTTGCTACAAGAGGGAACTTACATTAACGGAGAAAAAGATGGCCAATGGGTAACGTATATCGATACTACTTTGGTAGAGAAAAATTTGAAGATTAATGCATTTGTTGCTAAGAATGCAACTATCATTAAAGATAACTATAGTAACAAGCCATCGTTAATAACCAATTACAAAAAAGGTCAGCTTCATGGCGAGTATATCAGTTATTATGAAGGAACTTTCAGACCTTCGATATTGACAAACTATGTGGATGGTGAACAGAATGGTATTTATATCAGCTATTATCCGACAGGGTTAATACATATTGCCAGTGATTACGATAGCAAACGTAAGGAAAGGTTTTCGAGAGCATATTACGAGAACGGACAATTAATCTTTGAAGGTAAGTATGTTGATGGTGTATCAACTGGTTTTAAGCTTTACGATGAGGATGGTAAATTGATTGGTACTAGTAAAAATGAGCCTTATTACGAACCGATGGATAAAAAATACGTATTGAATAATTAGTTAACTTTTTAGGTTTTGTAGTTATTTGACCTGTTCGCGAACAGTTGAACTAATAAATAATTCGCTATTTTGCTTTCTTTATCTATAAATATTGACTACAGAACTTATTTTACTTTGCTTGGCAGCCTTCGGTGCAGGTTTCATAGATGCCATTGTAGGTGGTGGAGGTTTGTTGCAAACCCCGGCAACCTTATTAATTTTGCCGCAATATCCGGTAGCAACGTTACTAGGTACAGTGAAAATTCCATCGTTGGCGGGTACGGCAGTAGCTGCGGTCAAATATGCCAAGCAGGTAAAGTTTAACGGATTGATCTTAGCGGGCTGTACAATTGCGGCATTTATCGCATCTCTTTCTGGAGCTTATTTAGTGAGTACCATAGACAACCAGCACATTAAACCGATCATATTGGTGGTGTTAGTAATAGTGGCTTTGTATACCTATTTCAATAAAAACTTTGGGGTACAACAAGAGAAAAACCAAACAGCCCAAAAGCAACTTTTATTAGCTTGTCTGTTTGGTTTAATTATCGGTTTTTACGATGGTCTGATCGGCCCAGGAACAGGTTCATTCCTAATCCTTGCCTTTGTCGGTATTCTTGGTTTCGATTTTATCGGCGCTAGCGCACATGCCAAAATTGTAAACGTAGGCACAAACCTAGCCGCATTGGTTTATTTCAGTTCAACGGGTCATGTACTTTTCGAGTACGCAATACCAATGGCCATTTTTAATGTTTTAGGCTCTTTCTTGGGCGCAAAATTAGCACTGCTCAAAGGCAATAAATTTATCCGTATCTTCTTCTTGATCGTTGTTTTTGGTACGATATTAAGGTTTGCCTACGATGTGTTTTTGAAGTAGGTTACGACGACTATACGTCTTTGTTTATGCAGTTTGTTAATTATCGTTCAAAAAGCACAACTTTCAGCCAAGAACGATCGTCAATCTCCAGTTCCAGCCAAATCAAAAAAACAGTAGCATAAAATAGCAAGTTGCAATCCCAAACCTTAAACGCAGTGGTTTTGTGTCCAAATTGCAATAACCTTGATTTAGCAGTAGCCAAACAAAACGAAGTGCCAATGTTTTTTTGATGAAGGGGAGACTGTGAGGAGGAACATAGCGAGATTGATAAGCATTTTTGTAAACTTTTGATGCTTCAAAAGTTGAATGTCTAACTAAGAATACAAAAATAAAACCTAATTCCTATCCCTTACCTCACTACTTATTCTTATCCTTAACCACCCCAGACTTAGTTTTTATATCACCTTTTCTACGATAAATCGCAAAGCTCATCGGACTTTTTGCAGGTCTTTCATCACCCAGTAAAACACCCCATTGCTTAAAGGCATCGCTGCGGTCGAAAATCACCTTCAGTACAGCTATAATTGGCATAGATAGGAACATACCTGATATACCCGCCAGGGTTCCTCCAATAACCACACCTAAAATGGAGACCAGTGCATTTATCTTGACCTTAGAACCTACAATACGAGGCATTAAGATATTATTATCAAAGAATTGAACTACCGCAATTACCAATAAAACAGTAATCACAGGGCCTAATTCTGGAGAAGATGTCAAGGTAATCAGCACGCCTAAAATATTGCCAAGTAAAGCACCAACATAAGGGATAAGATTTAAAATCGCGAAGATTACCCCAATTAATAAAGCGTGTTTAATACCAAAAAGCATTAAAACCCCACCCAACATAATGGTCATGTAAGTGATTTGGATAAGCAATCCAACTAGGTAATTTTTAATGATTGCTTCGGCTTCGTAAGCTGCTTCTTTCACTTTAGGGTGGTGGTCTGTTTTAAACCACATAAACACAAAGCGAAGTAAAATATCTTTATAGAACAGAATTAAATAGATGTAGATAGGAATTAAACCAAGGAAAATGAAAACACTGCTTAGGGTAACTGCTGCACCACTTGCTGCTTTTCCAGCCATGTTTAACAAGTCGTCACTTTTTTCGGTAATAAATTTCTTTTGTTTAGAGATAGAAAAATCGGTGAAACTGCTAATCCATTCCTGTAACGACTGCAAATGCTTGGCAACATTCTGCTTAATCTGAGGGAAATCATTTACTAAAACGCCTATCTGCGCAGAAAAAAACCAAACAATACCAGCAATAAAAATGAAAACCATTAGAATGGGTAGTATGATTGCCAGTGCTTCTGGGAATTTATATTTCCTCAAAAAACGATAAACAGGGAGTAGTAAAATGGCAATAAAAAATGCCATAATTACTGGCATAATAATGTCGCTAGCAATAGCGAAAATGGCGAAACACAGGCATAGACCAATTAATTCGATCGAGCGTTTTACCGTAAGTGGCATATCAGTCATATTAAGATGGGATAAATTTTAAACCCTAACACTAAAGTAGGTAAATTGTTTGCTGTTTGGTTAGGTTAACTGTAGAATTGGTTAATCGGTTAACTGTTTAGTTGTAAACTGCCGACTTCAGGTTGTCAACTGTCCACTGAAAACTAAATATTATCTATAGTTCTTTGTCTTGTGGAAATTGATGATTGGATCTTGGTCATTCAATAGTTTGCATTCTGTTGTCTTTTGGAAATTGATAATTGGATCTTGGTTATTCAACTATCATTATTAGGCATCTAAGAGTAGAACTTTCCAATATTTTAACTTTCCAACGTTCCAACAATAATAAGTACTTTTGCATCATGTTAACTAACGATACCATTATTGCTTTATCTACACCTCCAGGAAGCGGTGCCATTGGGGTAATCCGTCTTTCAGGTCCAGATGCCATTAGCTTAACCAACCAAGTTTTTGCAGGGAAAGATTTAGAAAAGCAAGCTACCCACACTTTACACTTCGGTCTAATTAAAAATGACCACATCATTATCGATGAAGTGGTGGCGTCGTTATTTGTAGGCCCTAAATCATACACTAAAGAAAATGTGGTAGAGATTTCTTGTCATGGGTCTAATTACATCATTCAACAAATCATCAGCTTGTTAATCAGCAAAGGTGCAAGAGCAGCCAAACCCGGCGAATTTACCTTGCGAGCGTTTCTAAATGGTGGTTTAGATTTAAGTCAGGCAGAAGCCGTTGCTGATCTAATTGCCTCAGACAGCAAAGCTTCTCATGAAGTAGCTATGCAGCAAATGCGTGGTGGTTTCTCTAACGAACTGAAAGATCTACGTGAACAACTGATCCATTTTGCCAGTATGATAGAGCTAGAGCTCGATTTTGCAGAAGAAGATGTGGAATTTGCCAACCGCGATCAACTGCGTGATTTGGTACAGCGTATCAATAAGGTATTGCAAAGGTTAATTCATTCTTTCGAAGTTGGTAATGTGATTAAAAATGGTGTTCCGGTGGTAATTGCAGGGAAACCAAATGTAGGTAAATCAACTTTGTTAAATGCTTTGCTAAATGAAGAGCGTGCCATTGTAAGTGATATTGCAGGTACCACAAGAGATACCATCGAAGATGAAATTAACATCAACGGCGTAACATTTAGGTTTATCGATACTGCGGGTATTCGTGAAACTGCTGACATTATCGAGGCAAAAGGAGTGGAGCGTACCCTAGATAAAATGAAGCAAGCAAAGCTGATTATTTACATGGTAGATGCGCAGGAAGATCAAACAGAAATTTTACTCCAATTAGAAGGATTAGAAAAACAGTTGATACCTTACCTCTTCATCGTTAACAAAGCCGAATTGCTTAATGCTGAACAGAAAGCGTTCTTTAACGAACACGAAGCCTTACTCATTTCTGCCAAAGAAAAAGTAGGGATGGATCTTTTGGAACATTCGCTGTTAGAGAAAGTACACCTTAGCAACATTAATACTAGCGAAACTTTGGTGACTAACATTCGTCACGTGGAAGCCTTAACGCAAACTCAGAACTCACTAAACAACGTACTTGGAAACATCGATAATCCATTAACCTCCGATTTCTTGGCGATGGATATCAAGCAGGCTTTACATTACCTCGGTGAAATTACAGGCACGGTTACTACCGATGATTTGTTAGAGAATATCTTTACTAAATTCTGTATCGGCAAATAAATAGGTAAAACCGCCCAAAACACCACAAAATTAAAATAAATAAACCGCTTAAAATCAATATTTTAGGTGGTTTTCTGTTTGCGCCCGCCTTTCTTCATTTTGCACTGTTTTGCATAGTTTTGTTTCTGGTTCGTTGCCAGAAAGTGCAATTTGTTTCTCGCCATTTTTGATCGGCGAAATAACTTCACTTATTTACCCTTATTTCCGCTTAACCATTTTTGGCGCCGCTTGTGGAACAGGGCTGGCGAAATTACCGGTGATTTCACCACCGATGATATTCGGACCAATATTTTGCCAATTTATAAATAAAATTTTATGAGTTCAAATATTAGGGTCGCAAGGATCTGCAACTATTGCCAGAAGGAATTCGTAGCTCGTACCACAGTTACCAAATACTGTAGCCATAAGTGCAGTTCGCGTGCGCACAAGCTAAGGGCCAGGGTGGAAAAAGTAGAGGCAAGCCGTATAGAGATGGTCAAGGTGAAATCGGCTCCTGTTGTAGATTTGACAGGTCGGGAATTTCTGACGGTAAGGCAGGCGGCGCAATTGCTCAGCTGTTCACCCAAGGCGATCTATAATATGGTGGAAAGCGGAAGGTTGGTCTCCATCAGGCTTTCGGCCAGGAAGACCCTGATCAGAAGGGCGGAGATTGACGCCTTCTTTGACGCCAAAGAACCATTGATCGATATGCGGCCGTTACTGCAGCAGCGTAAGTTTAGCCTATCGGATGCCTACCATATGGCCGAAGTACAGGAAAAATATGGGGTATCGGAAAAGGCGCTTTACGATCTGATCAAACGGTTCGAGATTCCAAAGGTGGCAAAGGGCTGGTATGTATATGTGCCCAAAAGAGATATTGATATCCTGTTTAACTTAAAATCAAGCTGATATGACAACTGTAACGCTAAGGAAAAAAACGCTCAAAAAAAGGACTTCCCTGTACCTGGATTACTGGCCACCAGTGACTAATCCAGTGACGGGAGAACCTAAGCGTTATGAAACGCTGAAACTCTACCTTATTTCCGAACCCCAAAACCAAATCGATAAAAAGGTGAACCTCCGTACCTTGGAACTTGCCGAGAACATCAGGGCCAAACGGCTATTGGATATACAGGAAAGGAACTACGATTTCATTTCCAATGAGAAAAGGAATGGCAATTTCATTGCCTACTATCGGTCAATATCCAGCAAGAAACAGGAGGGGCTGTTCGACAACTGGGGCATGTCGCTAAGGTATCTGATCAGCTATGCTGGACACGACCTGTTGCTGAGTGACCTGGACGAAAAATTCTGTGAAGATTACAGGGATTATCTGTTGAGCGGTCCCTCGGTCGGCCGGAGGAAGATCAGGATCAAGAAGAACACGGCAGTCAGTTACTATGCAAAGTTTCGTACTACGCTCAAACAGGCCTATAAGGAAAAGCTGATCAGGGATAACCTCTATGAGCTTACCGATCCGATCAAGGAAGCGGAAACACATCGGGAGTGCTTTGATCTGGCCGAATTCCAGTTGCTGGCCAAGACCGAATCCAAAAATCCAGTTTTGAAAAGGGCAGCATTGTTTTCGGGTTTGACAGGCCTGCGCTATTCCGACCTGCAGAACATGACTTGGAAAGAAGTCCGAGGAAGTAGCGGGGAGTATTATATCCAGTTCTGGCAACAGAAGACCGAAGGAGCAACCACGCTGCCGATCTCGGATGAAGCATATGCACTTTTGGGAGAGAGGGATGCCCCTGATACCAAGGTTTTCCATGGCATGAGGTACTCACAGGTGAAGACCTTCATGGTTCAGTGGTTGGCCAAAGCGGGAATTGATAGGGATGTAACCTTCCATGGTTTTAGACATACATTTGCCACCCTCCAGCTCGAACTGGGAACGGATATCTATACCATATCGAAAATGCTGGGACATAAAAGCGTAAAGACCACAGAAATCTACACGAAAGTCCGTGACGGTAGAAAAAGGGAGGCCGCCCGTCGTATTACCCTTGGTCTTTAGGGATAGGCTATCTACTCCAGCGTTTTGCCTTTTTCTTTTCTCTATCCAAGCTTTCGTTATCCAATAGCCTGATGGAAGACGGTTGTCTGGAGACGCTGCGTACATTTTCAATCAAAGCCTTTCGGTCAAAATATAGCCGCCTTCCAGGTTTGTAGGCAGGAATTTCACCCCTACAGACCTTGCTATAGATGGTTGGGATGGAAAGTTTCAGAAATTCAGCTGCCTGTCTAACATCCAGCAGATCTTCGGTCTCTTCTTTGGTTACAGTTCCCTCCAATAGCTTCTCTATCTTTTCCATGCACACCAGTAGCCTGCTTATTGCCTCGGGCAGGTCTTCGAATCTCAACTTATCCATTTCATAAATTTATAACGTCCAATTCGGATATGTTGACAAGCACAGTAGGGATGGGTATCCAAAACATATTGCAATAAGATATCGAGTACTACATAGTGGAGAGGAAATTTCTCAAAAAGCGAAACCTCCGAGTGTCTAAATTACTGCATGGAAAGTTCAAATACATTTCAGGTAAATTTGTATCTTGGACAAAATACGCTACTCATATGTTGGGGGTTATACTGAAAGTGGCCACCTTTTTTTACATCAAAGTGGCCACCTGTTACGCTCCAAAATGGTCACCTG